>CAWJHY010000040.1:0-103365 GCA_963842495.1 uncultured Acidobacteriota bacterium | reverse complement strand
TTGGGTTGGGGCTCTGTGTCTTCATCTCAACGGGGTGCTCCGCGAAGAAAGCGGAAACACATGGGCTACCGCCCGACTACTCAGCGCCGGTGACTGTCGCCCCGGCGGCTTTAGCGACCGTGCCTGTTCAGGTTCATGCCATCGGCAATGTCGAGGCCTACTCAACAGTTTCGGTGAAGGCGCAGGTGGCGGCAACGATCGAAAAGGCATACTTCACGGAAGGCAGAGACGTGCACAAGGGCGATCTTCTCTTTACCCTGGATCGCCGTCCTTTTGACGTCGCGCTGCAACAAGCGGAAGCCAATCTGGCCAAGGACCAGGCGCAACTGGAGAACGCCACAGCGGAATCGGGCCGCTACAATGAGCTTTTCCAGGAGGGCATTGTTTCGAAAGAGCAGTACGACTCGATGCGCACCAACGCCGATGCCCTTGCGGCTTCCGTTCGCGCCGATAAGGCCGCCATTGACAAAGCGCGCATCGACTTGAGCTATTGCTCGATCCAGTCGCCCATCGATGGCCGGACCGGCGCCGTGCTGGTCCACCCCGGAAATCTCATCAAGGATAACGATGCAGCGCTGGTGGTGCTGAATCAGATCCACCCCATTTACGTTACGTTTTCGGTTCCCGAACAGCACCTGGCCGACATCAAACGTTACCAGGCAGAAACGCCACTCAAAGTGGAGGCCAGCGCCCCGAATCAGGAGCAGGCCGTCTCCACGGGTGTGCTATCGTTCATCGACAACGCCGTTCACAGCACGACGGGCACCATCAAGCTGAAGGCGACCTTTCAAAACCCCGACAACCGGCTCTGGCCGGGCCAGTTCGTGAACGTGGCGCTCACCCTGATGACTCAAGCCAACGCGGTCGTTGTCCCTTCACAAGCGGTTCAGACCGGGCAAGCAGGCCAGTACGTCTTTGTGGTGAAACGGGATATGACCGCTGAGTTCCGGCCCGTGCTTGCCGGCAACACGCTTTCCGGTAGAACGGTTATCCAGAAAGGTGTGGCAGCAGGTGAAACACTGATTACCGACGGCCAAATGCGTGTGGTGCCGGGCATGAAAGTCGCGATCCGAAAACAGTGACGAGTGACGAGTCACGAGCCGGAGAATAGGTCTCGGGAATCCTGAGTTCCTGCCCGTATCTCCTCGGCTTGGTTTACGATTTATGAGCGCCTCGATTCTCCTTTCCCGACATCCGCGACCTGACAACCGGCTCCTGCGTTCTTGCTCGTCACTCGTCACTCGTCACTCGTCACTGTATTCTCGACTCGTCACTCGTCACTGGTCACTCGTCACTGCACTTCCATGAATCTCGCCGAACTCTTCATCCGCCTGCCCGTCATGACCACCCTGGTCATGCTGGGCATCCTCCTCTTCGGAGTGATGGCCTACAAGTATCTGCCGGTCAACGACCTGCCGAATGTGGATTACCCCACCATCCAGGTCAGCGCCACCCTTCCGGGCGCCAGCCCGGAGACCGTAGCTTCGGCGGTGGCCACACCGCTGGAGCGGCATTTCTCCACCATCGCCGGCCTGGAATCAATGAGCTCATCGAGCACTCAAGGCGGCACTTCGATCACGCTTCAGTTCGCCGCCAGCCGCAATATCGACGCTGCCGCCCAGGACGTCCAGGCGATGATCGCCAACACGCAGGGCGAGCTACCAACGGGCATGCCCGCCCCGCCCTCGTACCAGAAGGTGAACCCCGCCGACCAGCCGATCATTTATATGGCCGTGTGGTCCGATACACTTCCTGCCTCGACCGTGAACGAATACGCGGACACGCTGATGGCCCAGCGCATTTCGATGATCAGCGGCGTGGCGCAGGTGCAGGTTTTCGGCGCGCAGAAATACGCCGTGCGCGTGCAATTCGACCCCAAGGCGCTGGCCACCCGCAAAATCGGCATTGACGAAGCCATGGCCGCCATCCAGCAGGCCAACGTCAACCTGCCCACCGGCACACTCTACGGCACTCACAAATCCTTCATTGTGCAGGCCACCGGGCAACTCACGGATGCGGCGGGTTACCGGCCTCTCATCGTCGCTTACCGCAATGGCTCGCCGGTGCGCCTGGACTCGCTGGGCCAGGTGCTCGACGACGTTCCAGAACAACAAGATCCGCGAACTGGTATAACGGCAAGCCATCCCAGGTGATCGCCATCCAGCGGCAGCCCGGCACGAATACCATCGAGGTGGTGAACAACGTCAAGGCCCTGCTGCCCACCTTCCGCTCCGAGATTCCGGCCTCGATTCAGTTGGCCACACTTTACGACCGTTCCGTCTCCATCCGGGACTCCATCAACGACGTGAAATTCACGCTCTGGCTCACGCTGGGCCTGGTGGTGTTGGTGATCTTTATTTTCCTGCGGAATATCTCCGCCACCACCATCCCCAGCCTGGCCCTGCCCATGTCCATCATCGGGACCTTCGCGGTGATGTACCTGCTCGGTTACACCGTGGATAACCTCTCCATGATGGCCTTGGTGCTTTCCGTGGGGTTTGTGGTGGACGACGCCATTGTCATGCTCGAGAACATCGTCCGCCACATGGAAATGGGCGAAGGGGTGTTCGAAGCGGCGCTCAACGGCTCGCGTGAAATCAGCTTCACCATCCTTTCCATGACGCTCTCGCTGGCCGCCGTCTTTATCCCGGTCCTCTTCATGGGAGGATTGTTGGGGCGCCTGCTGCACGAATTCTCGGTGACCATCATGTGCGCGGTGGTGGTCTCCGGCATCGTCTCGCTGACCCTCACGCCCATGCTTTGCAGCCGTTTCCTGCGCCCGCCTAAAGAGCAGAGGCATGGCCACGTTTATCTTCTGTTCGAGCGCGGCTTCCAGTTGATCCAAAGCGCCTACGACTGGACCCTCAGAGGCGTGCTGCGCCACCGCTTCGTGACGCTGATGGCCTCTTTTGTCATCGTCATCTTCACGGTCCAACTGTTCCTTCAGATCCCCAAGGGCTTTCTTCCCAGCGAAGATTCGGGAGGAATGTTCGGCATCACCCAGGCGGCACAGGGCATTTCCTTCGATGCCATGAAGCAGCACCAGCTCGAGGTGACGAAGATCATCACCGACGATCCCAATGTCTCTGACGTGATGTCTTTCGCAGGCGCGGGGCTGCCGGGTTATGGCGGCAACTCGGGCTTCTTCTTCGTCCACTTGAAGGATCGTCCTTCGGCAAGCCAGGATATGATGGATTCCATCCGGCGCTTTTTCCACCTTCCCGGCCGCCAACACGATCCCAACCTGCGCTACATCAGCACGGACGACGTGATCAACGAACTGCGTCCGCCCATGCTCTCCCTTCCCGGCGTGATCGCCTTCATGCAGAATCCCCCGCCCATCCAGATCGGCGGGCAACTCACGCGAAGCCTGTACCAGTTCACCGTGGAAGGCTCGGATACCAGGGAGCTTTACAAGGACACGATCGAACTCGAAAACAAGATGCGGCAACTGCCCGGCCTCCTGGATGTGAACAGCGACTTGCAAGTCGCGAACCCCCAGGTGAACGTGGTGATCGACCGCAACAAGGCTCTAGCCCTAGGCGTGTCAGCCTACCAAATCGAGGACGCGCTCTCCACCGCCTACAGCTCGCGCCAGGTCTCCACCATCTACGCCCCCAACAACGAATACTGGGTGATCGCCGAACTGATGCCCCAGTACCAGATGGACCCGCAGGCCCTTTCGATGCTCTACATCAAGTCGAACACCGGGCAACTGGTTCCGCTCAGTTCGGTCTCCAAGCTGACCCAGGACCTGGGCCCCCTGGCGGTGAACCACTCCGGCCAGCTTCCTTCCGTGACCCTTTCCTTCGACCTCAAGCCGGGCGTCTCGCTGAGCGACGCCGTGGCGCGCGTCGAAGACCTGGCCCGCAACACCCTGCCCGCCACCATGAGCGCTACTTTTAAGGGCACGGCACAGCAGTATGAGTCGTCGCTCACCGGTCTCGGAATCCTGCTGGCAGCCACCGTGCTGGTGATCTACCTGGTGTTGGGCATTCTCTACGAGAGTTTCATTCACCCCCTTACCATTCTCTCCGGCTTGCCCTCCGCCGCCCTGGGCGCGCTGGTCACCTTGAAGCTTTTCCATCTGGACTTGAACCTCTATGGCTTCGTCGGCGTCATCATGCTGATCGGCATTGTGAAGAAGAACGCCATTATGATGATCGACTTTGCCATCGTGGCGGAGCGCAGCAAGGGATCGAGCCCGCTCGAGGCCATCTATGAAGGCTGCCTCATCCGCTTTCGTCCCATCATGATGACCACCATGGCGGCGCTCATGGGCACGCTTCCCATCGCGCTCGGGTTCGGCGCCGGCGCCCAAGCCCGCCGCCCGCTCGGACTCGCCGTGGTGGGCGGACTTTTGGTCTCTCAGCTCATCACGCTCTACATCACCCCCGTCTACTACACCTACTTGGACTCCTTCCAAAAATGGCTGACGCGCTCCCGTGAACATGAGGCCCAAGCCAAGGAACTCCCTGCCATGGCCAGAATGTTCGTCGAGGACGGGCGCAACGGCGGGTAGAGTCAGGGTGTGCGTTTCTTGCTTCTTATTGCCTCCAATTCGGTCTGATTTGCGCGCAAAACGCGCATCATTTGCAGCATCCCAAAAAGTAAAGTCCTTTGTTTTCAAGTACTCCTTGGCTTCGTTTCCGCTGTTTTTGTATTCTCTCGCGCTTTGCGAGGCGCCACAAGTTGGCCCGTTATCAAACCGAGCCGTACGCTCGCGGCGCGGTCCTCCCACACCCGCGCGTGTGCGCAAAGAAAGCTCGGTTTGTGGGTTAAACACGCACATCTGACGCTCAAAGTGAGTTCGTTTTAGTTCGTTTCGACAATGCGTTCCTTTTTTTCAATAAGATACTGGCTTCGATCGTAATATTTTTGCCGTTCTTTGCGACCTTTGCGAACTTTGCGGCTTGGCGTGAAACCGGTTCGTTGGTCCGTGTCATTCCGATGTGGCGCAACCACCCCCAACCCCTCCTTAACCAAGGAGGGGAGCGAAGCCAGCAATTCCCCTCCTCTCTGAGGAGGGGGCCAGGGGGTGGTGTGACCGTGTGGCCAGTAAACTTTTGATTGGGACACCAAAATGGAACCTGCTGGCCTCAACCACCCCGCTTTGCCTTCCCGTCCCAACATCCCGGCGCTCCCTAGCGACAAAACGTCAACATCAGCCATCTTAATAGCCTATCATAGCCCAGCTCGCTTGTCAAGCAAAAGAACGCGAAAAGGGGAAAGGCGGGCCTGAAGAAGCTCCATCACGGCCTGAAAAGCGATTCGCCGAGGGGGAACTTGAGTAGTGAAAGCAACAGGTGTAGAGGTTGATGCAGCTAGCGCAGCGGACCTGAGGCGTCGGTCGCGTCCCAAGCGACGCACGGCTGGCGGGGAGCGAAACTCTGCGGCCTTGATGTATCAAAGCTCGGCAACCCGCACAGCTTCGCTGTGCGCCAGCCACGTCCTGAAAAAGGCGCTTGACACCATTCTCAACCTTAGTTTGCCACGACATCCGCTGGTTTTCCATTTGCGCATGGGAGGCATTCAAGTCTATACTCTCAGCCGAGCCCATTCCCTTCGGCGTGTGAGACAATGCGCGTCCTCGCAGATGTAAGGCCCACTCCAGAACAACTTGCTATCGTCTCCCGCAACAGGCCGGGTACGGAGGTCATACGAGGTGCTGCAGGCAGCGGTAAGACCACCACCGCTCTCCTACGCCTGCGCTCTTTGATAGGGATGTTCGTTAACCGGAAGAGGCGCCAGGAGGTCGTCGAGCCCGTCCGTGTGCTCGTGCTGACGTACAACCGGACGTTGAGGGGTTACATCGAGGCGCTTGCGAGACAACAAGCTCTAGAAACCCAAGGCTTGGAGTTGGAAATCTCGACCTTTGGCAAGTGGGCCTGGGGCATCCTTGGGAAGCCGAAGATGATCTCCGACAGAGTCCGGGCTTGGGAGATCAGGACCCTTGGAGAAACAATAGGCCTAGCCAACGACTTCTTGGTGGAGGAGGTCGACTACGTGATTGGGCGTTTCTTGCCGGAGAACATAGCGGATTACGTCACGACCCGACGACACGGACGGGGTGCAACTCCGAGAGTGGACCAGGCAATCCGGCAGCGCATCTTGAATGAAGTAATTGAACCATATCGCACCTGGAAGGAAGCGAAACGAATCTCGGACTGGAACGATCTGGCGGTGGCACTGTCTGAAACGCAGTTCACCCCTCTTTATGATATCATCATCGCTGACGAGACCCAGGACTTCTCCGCTAACGAGATTCGCGCGATTAAGAATCAGCTGCAACCAGTTCACTCCTTGACGCTAGTGATCGATAGCGCACAGCGAATTTACCCGCGCGGTTTCACCTGGCAGGAGGCCGGCGTTACTGTTCGACCTGAGAATAGCCGGAGGCTGGAGCGGAATTATCGGAACACCGTAGAGATCGCACGTTTTGCCATGCCGCTAATCCAGGGTATTCCCGTCGATGATGACGGGACGATCCCTGATTTCTCCAAGTGTGAGAGGCATGGACCGGTACCGATAGTCCTTCAAGGTAAGTTCAGCGCGCAGGTACGCTACGTAGTTCAGTACCTGCGCAGGACTGCCGATCTGAATAATGAGTCGGTCGCCATTCTCCATCCGCTTGGGGGGAAGTGGTTCGACTACACCCGTGAGGCCCTCCGGAGGGCGTGCTTGGGGTTCGCAGAGATAACACGCCAATCAGAGTGGCCAAGCGGCCCTGAGAACATTGCCTTGAGCACACTTCACTCTGCGAAGGGCCTAGAGTTCGATCACGTGATTATCATCGGGCTAAATGCCGAGATCACGCCTCATGGCGGCGAAGAAGAGGACGACCGCCTCGCCAACCTTCGCCGCTTGCTAGTGTTGTGTAACATTTAATTCTTTACAGCGTCGGACCTTCTCAAGAATGATGTCCGCCGTGGCTAACCAGACGAACGGCCTGGGAGTTTGGTTCCAGGCCGCCAAGTACTGGTAGATGGTTGTTTCGAGTTCTTTAACACTGTGGAAACTTCCCCGTCGGATCTGTTGGCGGGTGATTTCGGCAAACCAACGTTCCACCTGATTGAGCCAAGAACTGCTGGTGGGGGTGAAGTGGAAATGAAAGCGCTGCCGCTTCTGGGGCTTCAGCCAGCGCTGAACGGGTGGGCACTTATGAGTGCTGTAGTTATCCAAGATCAGGTGGACTTCCAAATCCGGCGGTACCGCTTGCTCCAGCTGGCGGAGGAAGATCACAAACTCGCGGCCTCGATGCCGGGGCAGGCACTGACCGATGACTTTGCCGGTGAGGATGTTAAAGGCAGCAAACAACGTGGTGGTGCCGTGCCGGATATAGTCGTGCGTCTGGCGCTCGGGCAAGCCGGGCCGCAGGGGCAGGATCGGTGCCGTTCGATCCAGGGCCTGGATCTGGCTCTTTTCATCGACGCAGAGCACCAGGGCGCGATCCGGGGGATTCATATACAGTCCCACCACGTCGCGCACTTTGGTCTCAAACTGGGGGTCGTTGGAGAGTTTGAATTTCTCCACCCGATGGGGTTGCAGATCGTAGCGTTGCCAAGCCCGGTGAACGGACATGTGGGACACTCCCAGTTGCCGGGCCAGGGTGCGGGTGCTCCAGTGGGTGGCGTGGGGCGGCGGGGTGTGCAGCGTCGTCTCGATCAACTGCTTCTCCAGGGCGGGCCTCAGCTTGCGGCGCGAGCGCTGGCGTATGGGGTCCCGTCGAAGGGCTTCCACTCCGCCCTGGGCAAAGGCGCTGCGGACGGACAAGACAGTGGGACGAGAAACACCCACTTGCCGGGCAATCACCCGATTGGGAGTTCCTTGCGCCGCCAGCAGAATCACTCGGCAGCGGCGAGCCACTCGTTGCGTCGTACTTCCGGCCCGCGCCAGGGTTTCCAAAGTAGTCTTAACCTCGCCGTTGATGGTGATAACCGTGCTTGGGCTCAACATCCACCCAGCATACAATATTGACCCTTTGTGGTCAATTATTAAATGTTACGTTACACTAGCCATGGGGATTGGGCGGGCACGCAGGTCAGTGGTCCTCGGGTACAAACCGGAGGACGCAAGCGATTTGATGCAGTACCTCGATCCCTCGACGTACAAGGAGATAACGGTTTGACGGTGGAAGAGATCATCGCGGCCCGGGGCATTACGGAAGTGCTCCACTTTACGACGAGTCTTGGGCTTGTCGGCGTCTTAGATTCTCGGGCAGTCAAGCCGACAGCTCGACTGCCGGAGGAGAAGCGATTAGAATTCATATTTAAGCCAAACGCTGCCTTCCGGAAGGATGTCGAGTGGTTGGGTCATGTAAGTCTCTCACTGTCCCGGATCAACAGCCAGTTTTTCGCCACCTCGCGTCGCTGGCATCGGGACCTTGATATCTGGTGGTGCATTCTGTCATTCCGTCCTGAGATTCTGACGCACGACGGGGTTGTTTTTACGACAACGAACAACAAGTACCACGTCGCGATTAGGCAAGAAGGACCAACGGGACTCGAGCAGTTGTTTGTCCGCGTCGTCACCGAATACGAGAGCGGCACGATTGCCAGGCGCTACGCGAATATGCCGCCGAATTTTACAACGTGCGAGCAGGCTGAGGTGTTGTATCCTGGAGATCTTTCTACCGATTATATGCAACGCATTTATGTCGGGGAAGGCACCCACCAAGACGAAGTGTGTGGGCAGTTTTCAGCTGTTCGCCACCCCATTGTCGAAGTAGCTGTCGAGCCCGACAAGTTCAAACCTGTACGGTATTGAGGCACATGGAAGACCGCGATCTGAATTCCGTGAAAAATTCGGCGCTGTGGGCGGCCTATGGCGATGCGCTCGGATTTATAAGTGAGTTCCGAGATGATGAAGGGCTACGGCGGAGAATCAAGGCTCCAAAGGTCACTGTAACAGTCCCTTGGCAGCGGATCGTCGGGGGCCGATTTGGGACACCAGTCAACCTCCCAGCGGGCACCTACTCGGACGATACTCAATTACGCCTCGCCACATCGCGCGCCATCCGGGGCGATGGTCACTTCGATGCCGAAGCTTTTGCCAAGATAGAGTTGCCAGTGTGGCGATGCTACTCGCTCGGGGCTGGCAAAGGCACAAAAGCTGCAGCGGTTGCGCTCACCCGGCAGGATGTCAATTGGTTCAGTAACTTCTTCGACTACCAAGAGGGGGCTTACATGCAGAACGGCGGAAACGGCGCCGCGATGCGAGTGCAGCCTCATGTCTGGTCTTCGCGGCAGCGCGCAAACCCGAAGAGCTTCCTTGAAAGCGTGATTCGGAACGCGGTGTGCACTCACGGCCACCCTCACGGGATTCTTGGAGCCGTATTCCATTCTGTTTGCCTTGCTGGTACCTTTGACCAGCGTATGATTCCGCCTCCCGATTTCTGGGTGCAAGCATTGGAGTACTTCCGGGATGCTGCCGCCGCCATCCGTGCTGATGGAGACCTGTCCGCATTCTGGCTACCCGTGTGGGAGCAGCGAATTGGGACAAATATTGAGCAAGCATTTGAGGACGTTAGAAGGGAATGCGTCGCCGATATTGAGATCGCCGCGCGTTACGCTTCTGGTTCGCCCCATGGTTACAAAGAGATGGTCCAGGCATTAGGAGGCTTTTCTGCTGAGACCCGTGGTTCGGGGACGAAAACGGCACTGATAGCTGCAGCCCTGAGTTTCATGTACCGCAACGGTGATCCTGCCGAGGCCCTGCAGACGGCGGCCAATCTCTTCCTTAGTGATACTGACACCATTGGCACAATGTGCGGGGCTCAGTTGGGTGCAGTTTCTGATCAACCACCCGTCAATGAAATCCTAGACCGCCCATACGTCGAGGCCGAGGCAGAGCGCAGTTACGAAATCGGTTGCGGAAAAAAAAGTACAAGCTTTGGATATCCCGATCTAGGTCAGTGGAGAGCCCCACACAGGCAGGTCGATTCAGTCGGCTTGGTCGACAACAACCACAGATGGGTGGTGTCTGGCTTAGGCTTTGCTGAGCCGTTCGGAAAGGAGTATCGAAGCCGCAGCAGGGACGAGTGGGACGCGGTTTGGCAATGGCTGCGGCTTGATTTCGGACAGTCGATTGTCGCTAAGAGACGTGCAAAGCTTATGAGACTCCCATATACTAGCATGCCGGACGCAATTCCTCGTCGGGCTGCATTTACCGTTATCCCCCGGGGCGCAGACTACATACTCACGCCGCCACCTGAACAGCCGCGACCATTTGCGCAAAATACCAGTGGTGCTCGTGAGCCCTCACGGATCAAGTCGGTGGATCAACTCAGCGACGAAGCTATAAAGTCCAGCTTCGATCCCTCGACTATAGGCAGGCACATAATGGGACTCGCCGAAAGGCCAGAGGGCATCGAACTTGCTGTCGCCTACGCGTCGATAATAGTCAAGGCGAAGATGGCTCGATCACGAGCCGCGAAGAAAACAGAGAATCAGCTGAACGACTAGCGCTGACGGCGGAAAAAGGGCACCCTGACACCCTTTCTCACCCCTGACACCCTTTCTCACCCTTTCTCCCCCCTTCGCAGCGCACTCTGTCTCTGCCCCTTGCCAAAGGCCCTTGGTGTAACTACGATGTAATCACGAGGTAACCAACGGCCATGAAGGTTGAAATTCTACGAGTGGGAAATTCACGAGGTACCCGAATCCCCAAGCCCATCCTCGAGGAGTGCGGCTTCCATGACACGGTTGAACTTCAGATCGAAAACCATCGTCTGGTGATCGCACGGGCCCGCGGGCCGCGCGAGGGCTGGGAGGGAGCTTTCCGCGCCGCCGGCTCTTCCGCTCACGATGAACTGTTCCTCGACGGCCCCGCCAATCAATTCGATCGGGAGGAGTGGCGATGGCTTTTGACCTCTGCATCCAATGAGTTGGGGACATAAAGAAGCAGTGTAATAACCCCCAAATCCCGGCATAAACACTTTCGAACCTATTCCCTCTATACCTTTAACGCGTTTAAAACTAACAAGTTACGCTACCCATTCGGCGAATGTTACAAACTTGGCCCGCCTCTTGCTCCATCCGACGTTCGTGGTGGAAGCGGTTGGGTGTCACGGAAGCAGTCAGATAGCCGTTTGACCTAAGGCCGAAATTTAGCGGCGATGGACACGTTTGAGGCACAGGCGATGAAAAAGGTACTCATTCTTGGTGCAGCCGGCAGGGACTTCCACAATTTCAACGTCGTGTTCCGTGACGATCCGGCCTACCGAGTCGTAGCGTTCACGGCCACGCAAATCCCCAACATCGAGAACCGGGCCTATCCCGCGGAACTCGCCGGGAAGCTCTATCCTGAGGGGATTCCGATAGTTCCGGAAGGCGAGTTGGAAAACACGATTCACAAATATGGTGTGGAGGCGGTGGTTTTTTCTTATAGCGATGTCTCGCACCAGACGGTGATGCACCTGGCGTCGCGGGCGGTGGCGGCGGGGGCCGATTTCTGGCTGCTGGGGACGGAACGCACACAGTTGGCGGCGCAGGTGCCGGTAGTCTCCGTCTGTGCGGTACGCACCGGCTGCGGCAAGAGTCCGGTTTCGCGGCGGGTAGTCCAGGAATTGCGCGCCCAGGGCTTGAGGCCGGTGGTGATCCGCCATCCCATGCCTTACGGCGATCTGGCCGCGGAACGCCTGGAGCGCTTTGCCACCCTGGAGGACCTGGAAAGGTACGGCTGCACGATCGAGGAGATGGAGGAATACGAGCCTCACCTCCGGCAAAACGCGGTGGTATATGCCGGGGTGGATTACGAGGCGATTCTCCGCCAGGCGGAACGGGAAGCCGACGTGATCCTCTGGGATGGCGGCAACAACGATACTCCGTTCTATTGCTCCGACCTCGAGATCGTGGTCGTCGATCCTCACCGTGCCGGGCACGAGCTGAGCTATTACCCTGGGGAAGTGAATTTCCGCCGCGCGGAAGTGCTGGTGATCAACAAAGTCGATACGGCGAGCCCGGAAGCCATTGAAGCGGTGCGGTCGAACATACGGAAGATCAACGCCGGCGCCGTGGTGATCGAAACGGAATGCCGGGTGACGGCGGCGGAACCGGAACGGATCAAAGGGCGGCGCGTGCTGGTGGTGGAAGATGGGCCGACGCTGACCCACGGGGAGATGGCCTTTGGTGCGGGAGTGGTGGCCGCGCAAAAGTACGGCGCCGCCGGGCAAGCCGACCCCAAGCCGTATGCGGTCGGATCGATCCGTTCAACTTTCGAACGATTCGCGCATCTCGAGTGCCTGCTGCCCGCGATGGGCTACAGCGAAACGCAGCGCCATGAACTGGAAGAAACCATCAACCGTACTCCCTGCGATCTGGTTCTGGTGGCGACTCCGGTGGATCTTACCCGGCTCTTGCATTTGAACAAACCGAGCCTGCGAATCGGGTACGAGGTTGTGGAACGAACTAGGCCCGGCTTCGCCGAGATTATGGCGGGATTTGCGGCGCACGCGGCGTCGCCCAGGAAGGCGAAGTCGGCGTGAAGGAGTTGTGGTGCGGGCGTCTCGCCCGCAGTCGCGGGAGCGTCCCGCTCCCGCCTGCGGGCAGAGCCCGTCCTGAGCACAGCGAAGGAATGCCCGCGCCACAGCGGGCGGGACGCCCGCACCACCGGTGTTCTGGAAAGCAGGAGAAAGGATTTTCACCATGCGCAGACTCAAGGTTGTAACCCAGGCTGATAAGGATATTCCATTGCCTGCACGGCCTTCCACGCTCGCCCATCGGCACGTGATCTCGTTGCACGATCTGGCTCCTGGGGAGACTGAGTACCTGCTCAAGCTGGGCCAGGTGGTGAAGGCCCAACCGGGGCGTTTCAAGCACGCGCTGGAGGGCAAGACCCTGGCGATGCTTTTTGAGAAGCCCAGCCTGCGGACGCGTGTGACCTTCGAGGTCGGCATGGAGCAACTGGGCGGGAAGGCGCTTTACCTCGGTCCGCAGGAAGTGGGGTTGGGGAAGCGCGAGTCGGTGAAAGACGTGGCGCAGAATCTCTCGCGCTGGGTGGATACGGTGGCGATCCGGGCCTTCGCCCATCAAACCGTGATGGAGTTTGCCGCCAACGCTTCGATCCCGGTCATCAATGCTCTCTCGAACTTCGAGCATCCTTGCCAGGCGCTGGCCGACTACTTTACGCTGCTCGAACACAAAGGCCCCTTGGAGGGAAAAACCCTCGCCTGGGTGGGCGACGGCAACAATGTGGCTCATTCCCTCATCTATGGCGCCGCAAGGCTGGGAGTGCGCATGCGCATCGCCACGCCGGCAGGCTACGAACCGGATCGCTCCGTGGTGGCCGACGCCAAACGCGAAGGCGGGGACATCACGCTCACTCACGATGCCCTCGAGGCCGTGGCGGGCGCGGACGCGGTCTACACCGATGTTTGGATCAGCATGGGCCAGGAGGACGAAACCGACACGCGGATGCGCGTCTTTCGCCCTTACCAGGTAAACTCCGAACTGCTGCGCAACGCGGGGCCTCAGGTGCTTTTCATGCACTGCCTGCCGGCGCGCCGCGGCCAGGAAGTGACGGATGAAGTCATGGATTCACCTCGTTCCATTGTCTATGACCAGGCCGAGAACCGCTTGCACATTCAGAAGGCAATGCTGGCGGCACTGCTCTGTTGAGAGACAGCTATGCCCACCGCGGTCGTCGCCATTGGCGGCAACTCCCTGATCAGACCCGGCGAGAGGAGCACCGAACAACGGTCGAACCTCCAGACCACCTGTGAGGGCATCGCCGCGGTGCTCTCCGCCGGTTACCGCACGGTGGTCACCCACGGCAACGGGCCGCAGGTGGGCGACGCCATGCTGCGTTCCGAACTCGCCGCCGGCCAGGTGGAACCGCTGCCCATGGACGCCTGCGTGGCGGAGACCCAGGGGAGCATCGGATACCTGCTGCAGCAGACGTTGCAGGAAACCCTGTCGCGCCGCGGCCTGCGGCGGCCCGTGGTGACGATGGTCACTGAGGTGTTGGTCTCGCCGCGAGATCCCGCCTTCCGCAAACCCAGCAAGCCCGTCGGCCCGTTCTACAACCAGGAAGAAGCCGAGCGCCGCCACCGCACGCTGGGCTGGCAAATGGGGCAAGAGGCGTGCCGGGGATATCGCCGCGTGGTGCCCTCTCCCGAGCCGAAAGAGATCATGGAACTACCCGCCATTCAAGCAGCCCTCGAGAGCGATGCGCTGGTGATTGCCTGCGGCGGAGGAGGAATCCCGGTCGTGTTCCGGCGCGAGCGGCTGGTGGGAATCGACGCGGTGATCGACAAGGACCGCGCCTCGGCCTTGCTGGCATGGGAACTGGAAGCGGAGTTGTTTCTCATCTCCACCGGCGTCGCGCAAGTGGCCTTGAACTACGGCACGCCCCGCCAGCAACAACTCGAACGGCTGAGCGCCGGCGAGGCTCGCGGCTACCTCAGCGCAGGCCAGTTCCCTGCCGGCAGCATGGGACCGAAAATCGAGGCCGCGCTGGCCTACCTCGAGCGCGGAGGCAAGCTGGTCATCATCACCTCTCCCGAGAACATCCCCGAAGCGTTGCAGGGCATGGCGGGGACAAGAATCACGGCATAAGCTGTCAGCCGTCAGCTATCAGCTTTCAGCAAACCAATGCAGCGGAACAGCCCTCTCCCTTGGGGAGAGGGTGTCGCGCTGCCGGCGTTTTCATCAGCCGGAGCGTGACGGGTGAGGGGGCGCTACGTTCACTGACAACTCCACCAGCGCCGGTCATTCCCGCGAAAGCGGGAATCCAGTGCGTCATCCACACACTCCGCACAGTTGTGGCAGTGGATTCCCGCTTTCGCGGGAATGACTGCGACACCGCCTGTACAGCAGTGGTACGATTCCTACAGCAAATGAGCGTACCTGCGGAAAAATCCGACCGGCGACTGATGCGCCAAATGTTCGGAGCTATTGCTCCCCGGTACAACTTTGTCACCAGCGTCTTCTCTTACGGTATGGATCGCCGATGGAAGCAGACTGCCGTCCGCAAGGCCGCTTTGCCGGGTGGCGCGTTGGTCTTGGATCTGGCGTGCGGCACCGGCGACTTTTCTCAACTCGTTCTTCAATCGCTGCCGGCCGCAACGGCCGTCGCCGCCGACCTCACCCCAGCGATGCTGGAGGCGGCGCGAGGGCGGTGCGGTTGTAAGGCGATCTGCGCCGACGCTATGGTCCTTCCCTTCCCCGACGACCGCTTCGATTGCGTTTTTGTTGGCTACGGCCTGCGCAACTTCCCCGACTTGAACAACGCGATTCAAGAGATTCGGCGTGTCACCCGGCAGGGCGGCAGGCTGGTGAGCCTGGATTTCTTTCTGCCCGCCCATCGCCTTTGGCGCGCGCTCTATCTCGGCTATCTCTATGCCCAGGGCGCTTTCTGGGGCTTGCTGCTGCACGGCCGCCCTCGCTTGTACACTTATATTCCGCATTCCCTGCGAGGCTTCATTACGATCGAGGATTTCTCTCTTTTGTTGAAGCGAATGGGGTATGCGCGTGTTGAACGCACACTCTTATGTTCTTGGCGGCATCGGCCTGCATTGGGCTGTCAAAGCGTAGCGCAGACCTGCTTTCCAAGGTAGACTACCATTAGGGAGGAAACAATGGAGCGTAGAAACGGATTGCCACCTGTACATCCGGGCGAAATTCTCCGGGAAGATATCCTTCCTGAGGTTGGTCTGACGGTGACGGCAGCGGCGAAGGCACTCGGCGTGTCGCGTCAGATGGTTCATGACATCCTTGCCGAGCGGAAGCCCCTGTCCGCAACCATGTGCCTGAGGCTCTCGCGCCTACTGGGCAGCACTCCCGAGTTCTGGATGCGCCTCCAAGCCGATTACGACCTGAAGAAGGCGGCCCAAAACAAGAAAGTCATGGAACGCGTGGCGCAGATCGTGCCCGTGCAGCCGCAGGAGGCAATGTAGCGTCATGAAGTAGGGCTTGCCCGATCCCGGCCCGCACGAAGGGGGACGGCAAGCCGTCTCCCTACACTCTTCGAGACCCAGTTGCCGTGGCGGCCGCGCGTGGAATACACTGCCTAGCGCGGGCGAGACGCCCGCACCACATTCACCGCGAGTCCAGGATATGCGAATTAAACCCCTCACTTTACTCATTCTCCTCGCCCTGCCGCTGCCTTTGGCGCGCGCGCAGGGAACAGTGCCCACGTTCCAGCGCACGGTCGGCACGGGCACCTACACTTTGGCCGGACGCGACCCGTCGCAAGGCGACGTCACCAACATTCCCACCGTGCTCGTTCCGATCACGCTCTCCTTCGAGACTAAGATGGCCGGCGGCAAGCCTTTCGTCATGGACGCGGCCCCAGACGTGGCGGGCCTAGTTGGCTCGCCCATCTTCTCCAAGTTTGACTTTCCCTCCGGCGGCCACACGCAATATGCGGACGCGCTGCTGCGTACCACCTTCCCCACGGCAAGCGGGTGGCACACGTTGCTGGCCAGGCCGGAAGTGAATCCGGTAAAGATCGCCGTTCCCGCCGGTTACGGCTATGTTCTCACCTCGAAGCAGAGCGGCGCCTCGTTTGGCGTTGTGGATCTCGAGTTCGTCGAGAAAGAGCTGTTCAAGCAGATTCCCAAGCAAGAAGGCAAGCTGGTGATCGCCGTGACGCATAACACCACGTTCTATGCGGATGCGGATGCAACGGTCTGCTGCACTTGGGGCACGCACGGGATCGACTCCGCCAGTCAAAACTCCTTCGTACTGGGCTCGTATCTTAGTTCCGCGCCGAGTGTCGTCGAAGACCAGGACGTGCAGCCGCTGACGCAACAACTTGGTGAGTTCATCAACGACCCGCTGTTCGACTCGTTGCTCGGCCTCCACAACCGCAAAGGTCCAGGAAACAACTTCCCTCGCTGGCTGCGTCCCGCTTCGATGCGTCCCGGCGATGAGGGACCTTGCGGCGGCTCCGGCATTGCCTCCGCGTACTTCCTGCTCGAACCGACCGATACTAACCCCAAGAACAATTTCCCCGCCTCGAAAGCCTTCGTCGCCAGGGCACGTAAAGCGGCTTATCACCTTCAAAACGTTGCCCTGCTTCCCTGGTACACCGGCGCCGCGGAAGGACTCGGCAAGACCTACAGCTTTCCCGATGCGCAAGCACTTGCTGAACCTGCCAAATTGTGCCCGGCGCGCGGCCGATGGCCCGGCGCGCCTTCGCAGCCCACCGCGACGCCCGTCCCGATGAGCAGCTCGCCGAACGGCCATTGGCTCATTGGATACTGGGCCGGCTATGGCGGTCCTGGATCCGGTTTGCCGCTCCGCGCGATCTCGCCGCAGTGGGATGTAATCATCGTGGCTTTTGCCACGCCGGAAAAGAATGCACCGGAAGGGACCCTGACGTTCCACACGCCCGGCGGCTACCAAACCGAGCAGTTCAAAGCCGACATCGCCTACCTGAAGAGCCAAGGGAAGAAAGTGATGGTCTCGCTGGGGGGCGGCGGCGTCTACGTCTCGCTCGACGGCCCCCAAAGCGTTTCGAATTTCGTTTCCTCGGTCACGCGCATCATCGCTGATTACGGCTTCGACGGCATCGATATTGACTTCGAGAGTCCGTCTCTCAACCTCGCCCCCGGAGATACGAACTTCAAGAATCCCACCACGCCATCCGTCGTGAATCTCATCGCCGGCCTGCGCCAGTTGCGCGACCATTTCGGGCCTGGCTTCATGATCAGCCTGGTGCCGGAAGGGACTCAGATTCCCTCCGGTTACCCGAGCTACGGAGGCCAGTTCGGCTCTTATCTGCCCATCACCTATGCCATTCGCGATATTCTCTCCTTCATTGATGTGCAGGATTACAACACACCGCCTCTGGAAGGCCTGGATGGTGAAATCTATCAGCCCGGCACAGTGAATTATCACGCCGGCATGACCGAACTTCTGCTGCAAGGGTTCAAGGTTGGGGGCGAAGAGTTCTTTCCACCACTGCCGGCCAACAAGATTGCCGTCGGTTTCCTTACCGGAGACGCGACGCCAACCGAAGTTACCGAGGCGATGGACTACCTCATCACCGGCAGGGCTCCCGCAGGAACCCGGTACAAGTTGCATGCACCCAGCGGGTACCCCAGCTTGATCGGCGCCATGTTCTGGACGATTAACGACGACCGCCGCGGCAATTACAATTTCTCCAATGCGGTCGGCGCTGAACTCCACTCCTTTCGATGAATCGAAAATGACTCTCTGTCGCTTGTAATGCTCATCGCGAAGGCGTATAAAGAGCCGAACGTCACGGAGAGCGTGCCATGCCTCGCTATCTCTTCTGCCTTCTTCTCGTATTCATCATTCCGACTTGCGCGAAGCCGGCCTGGGGCCAGGAGCAGAGCGGCGCCATTGCCAAGGCTCTTGCCGACGGCGATGCTCTTCACAAGCAACGGGATTACGACAGAGCCATGAGCGCCTATCGCAAGGCTGACAAGCTCTCGCATCACACCTGCGCCGATGCTTTTCTCGACATGTGCAGGTTGAACCGTGAACTGGGCAACCTCCCTGCGGCGCTCGAAGACGCCAAACAGGCTGTCAAGGCGGCCGGGGACAACAAGGCGAAGGCTGCGCAGGCGCATCTGGTTCGCAGCACCTTGCTGGCGCGCATGGCTTCGAAGCCGAACGACAAGAAGCTGAGGGAAGCAGAAGCGGAAGTGCGCGAAGTTCTTGAACTGGCGCCAAACCTGCCCATCGCACAGCTTAATCTGGGAAAGATCCTGATCCGGCAGGAACGCGACTCCGAAGGCGTTGTCGAGCTGAAGCGCTACCTTGCCATGCCAGGCGCGGATGCGAAGTCGATGCTTGAAGCGCGCCGCATCATTGCCTATCCCATCCTGGGGCGCGAACCGGTAGCGCCGGATATTTCCTTTGTGACGGAGAGTGGTGAGGCGATTTCCAACCAGGCGTTGCGGGGAAGAGTGGTGCTCTTCCACTTCTGGGCCACATGGTGCCCGCCCTGCCGAGAGTCCATCCCCGCCCTGATGAACATTCACGGGGTGTACAGGGGCCGGCCATTTGAGATCGTCGGAGTCAGCGCGGACGGCAACGAGGGGGCTTGGAAGAAATTCATCGCTTCAAACCACACGGACTGGCCGGAGTTTCTTGACGCCACGGGCTCGGTGCGCCAAGCGTTCGGCATCAATGCGTTTCCAACTTTTGTTGTGGTGGACCGGGACGGCGTGGTCACATACAACCAAGCCGGGTGGTATCCCGAATTGCAGTTGGAACTACGGCAGGCAATTAATACAGCGCTCAAGAGGCCGTCCAACCCCGCACTCCTCGCAGCCACCGCGCCTTCCGCACCCCAGAATCCAGCGCCCGAGCCGGCCACGAACCTGCCGGGGGCGCTGAAGTTCCCGGCAGCTTCACCGGAAACCGCTGCGCCTGCGGCGGCGGGAGTTGTTTCGAGCGGCGTCTATCGGAACCAGGAACTGGGTTTCAGCTACCAACTGCCGCCCAATTGGACCGCGGCAGCGCCGCAAATCGTTCAGGCGGTCACAGAGAAGGCTCAGGCCGATTTGCAGGCGAAGTTCCTCGAGCAGCATCCGGAACAACGCGGGTCAATGCATCTTAATTTCCCCCGTGCAGTCTTCTATGCCTCCCGGAGCGGTCAGGGTGATGGGCAACGACTCTCCTTTCCCTGCGCCCGTATTTCCGTTTGGCCTGCGACAGGCTCCGTCCCCACACTGGGCCAGGTCAAAGCCCGCGCCCAGGCGATCCAGCCGCCGGGTGTGACCATGGCAGGCGGTTTCGAAGAATTCACCGTAGACGGCCAGGAGTTTCTCCGCATGGAGCTTGTCAACTCAAACAGCGCTCCACCTGTTTGGGTGTCGCGCATCGTGACGATCATCCACGGGCAACTGCTCGCCCTGGAATTCTTCGCCACAGAACAGCAGGAACTCGAACGCCTTATATCAACTCCAACGCTCAGGATGATGAACGCCGCAGCGTCGCAACAGGCGAACGCCGGGATGGCGAACCCGGGAACTGAACACGGTCTCCAGACTCCCGGAGGCAAGGCTGCAGCCACTGCCCTGGACGCTCCAAGCGAAGGCAACCCGGGTGTCCCACTCACCTCCGCAAACGACGCCGCTGTGTCTTACGGCACCGACCTGCGCCAGGCAGAGATATTCAAGCGCGAGGGGAATTTGGAAGGGGCAATCGGCATGTATCGGCAAGCGGTTCAAGCGCAGCCGAACGAAGTTAAAGGCCACCGCCTTCTGGCCGACGCCCTTGCGCAAAAGGGCGACCGAGCCGCCGCCATTCTCGAATACCAGGAAGTGGTGAAACTGGAACCTGAAAACGCTGAGTACCATTTCACGCTCGGCGCCCAACTGGAGGCGCGCGGCGCTTCGGCCGGATACGCACGTGACGATTTCTCGAAGCAGCCCGGCAGCCTGGCTCTTCCCAAAACGGCCCAGGCCGATTACGAAGCCGCCCTCGAACAATACCAGTTGGCCCACCAACTGGCGCCCCAGAACCCGGCCTACAACGAAGCCTACGAACGGATGATTAGCCGCCTGAAGCAGGACTAACGCAAGACGAGGAGGGCGACGCTGCGCCAGGCATACTAAATCCTGGCATGTCCGCCCGTGAACGACAACCCTATGTTGAGTGGCCTCGACAAATGCGGTGGGATAATTGAGGAACGGGCAGGGCTTTTGAAGTGCATCAGCCTGAAGGTGGTTTATGGGACAGACGAGCGTTGAGAAGATCGTCGCCGAGATTCAGGACCTCTCTCCCCAGGAGCGGTTGAAGCTGATCCGCATCGTTGTTGACACCCTGATCACGACGGGTCGGCCAGCCGAATCGCGGCTACTTACCTACGGCGAATTCCGAGACGGGAAAATGTCGGCGGAGGAAGATTTCACAATCGCAGAGTGGCGACCACAGGACCGAGAGATGAATGGCCCATAAATACGTTCTCGATACACTCTTCGTGTCCCCGCAGGGCCAGTTGAGCTACAATGGATGGCTAAGGGTGGGATGATTTATGGCCGCTTCCGTTATCGTTCGCGACCCGGAGATTCTCGGCGGAATCCCCTGTTTCCGCGGTACTCGTGTGCCCTTTCAGAACCTCCTGGATTACCTTGAAGCAGGAGACTCTCTCGACCAGTTCCTCGAGCAATTCCCCACTGTTACGCGCGAAATGGCTATCGAGGCACTTGAGTCCGCAAAGGACTCGCTCTTGACGAGGATTGGGTGAAGATCCTGCTGGACGAATGCTTGCCGAAGGACCTCCGGAAACATCTTACTGGTTGACCTGCTACCTCACGTACCCGCCATATTAGCTGCCTTGGCCTCTGTCAACCCTGGCGAAGTCATACGAATCGGCTAGGCGTCGCAGCGTGCCGGAGGCAGGCACTGGACTCATTCGAGAATGGTCGCTAACTTCGCCAGAACCTCATCCATGACGGTATCCGGCACACGCTCCAGCCTTCTTCGGTTGCGAGCGCCGAGATCCAGCGCTCGGGGCTCGTCGCAGCGGATAACTCCGGTTGTCTTGGTGCCAGCCCCGGCCAGGGAGACCGCAAACCCGACGGTTCGAACGAAACTGCCGCCGCTGGTGATGGGGAGGACCACGGGCACTTTGGTGACCCGGTTAAAAGCGTCCGGCGAGATGACCAAGACCGGGCGCCGGCCCTTTTGCTCGTGCCCTTCAACCGGATCAAGTCCCACCACCCAGATTTCACCACGCCGCATTAGATCAACTCGATGCCCCCAGGTTTGTTACGAAGCCATTCCCGCTCTTCTTTGCTGCGCCGGGCCTTGGGGTTGCATTGCGCAAGCAGTTCGTCCAGGGTGTAGCGGGGACGCTTGTGCGGCTCCACCACCAGCCGATCGCGTTCTACCCTGATGCCGACACTTGCTCCCGGCGCCCAGTGGAGGACATCCAGGACGGCGCGCGGCACGGCCAGCATCACTGATCCGCCCACCTTGCGTAGATTCGTTCTGTGCATCGCCATTCCCTTCGATTATATTCCAATATAACACCGCTGTTGACGACTCACAATGCCAAGGCTCGCCGGCATCTGTCTTATGCTGGACGCAGCGCCGACGTTTAGGTCGGCAAGTGCCCCGACAGGTCGGGGCGCTACGAGTTTTACTCCACCTCGGCCCTGTGGCAGTTGGCCGGAACCCAAAGGCATGAAGACACGTATAATCAGTTACCGATCAGGAGACGCGAATGCAGCTCATCATCGAGGGCGTGGGCAAACTCTACAAAGGCAAGGTCTGGGGCCTGCGTGGATTCAGTCTGACGCTTGGCCGGGGAGTGTTGGGTCTGCTGGGGCCGAACGGCGCGGGCAAATCCACTCTCATGCGCATCCTAGCAACGGTCACGCGAGCGACGGAAGGCCGAGTGATCTGGGACGGCGCCGAAATCGCGAAGTCCCCGGACAAGGTGCGGTCCGTACTGGGCTATTTGCCTCAGGACTTCGGCGTGTACCCGAACCTGAGTGCGGTGGAGTTTCTTGAATACCTGGCGGCGGTAAAGCGCATCGACGCTTCCGCGGCACGGAAACGCATCACCGAGTTGCTCGAACTGGTCAATCTCACGGACGCCGCGCGGCGGCCCCTGGGGGGATTTTCCGGAGGCATGCGGCAGCGGGTGGGCATTGCCCAGGCCTTGCTGAACGACCCGCAGTTGCTAATCGTCGATGAGCCGACCGCCGGGCTCGACCCGGAAGAGCGCGTTCGGTTTCGCAACCTGCTCTCGGAGCTTTCCGGAGAGCGCATTGTGATTCTCTCGACCCACATCGTTTCCGATGTGGAAGCGGTGGCGACCGACATTGCGCTAATCGATCATGGCGGGCTCGTCGTGCATAGCGCCCCGGAGGCGCTCCTGCAATCGGTCGATCGCCGTGTATGGGAGATTGTAATACCTAGTTCGGAGCTTAGCGAACTTCGTAAGAGCTACCTGGTCAGTAACACGGCACACCGCAGCGACGGAGTCCACGCCCGCGTCGTGGCGGATCACGCCCCGGCGGCGTCGGCGCGCCCTGTTGAGCCAACGCTCGAGGACGCCTATCTCAGCGCTCTCGCGGCCCGCCGCAGCCAAACAGCTTCGCTCGGAGGCGCGTCGTGAACTTTCGCGCCGTCTACCAAATTGCTCGAGCTGATTTCCTCGAGCGGGTGCGGCGGTACAGTTTTCTTGTGACGCTGCTCTTCGCCGTCTACCTCGGCTACGCCGCGGCCACGGGAAAGATCGCCATGCGGCTTGGCGATTACCGCGGCGTCTACACCTCGGCCTGGATCGGCGCCAACATGGCCATGGTGGCCTCGTGCTTCATCTCGTTGGTCGGCTTCTACGTGGTGAAAAATGCGATCGACCGGGATCGCGCCACCCGTGTGGGAGAGATTCTGGCTGCCACGCCGCTTTCACGCGCCGTCTACCTTCTGGGCAAATGGCTCAGCAACACTGCAGTTCTTGGCGTCCAGGTGTTCGTGCTGGCCCTGGCCTCCATCGTCATGCAGTTCGTGGTGGCGGAAGACCCGCACGTTGACCTTTGGGCTCTGATCTCCCCTTTCCTCTTGCTGGCTCTGCCGGCGATGGTGGTGACGGGGGCCCTGGCGGTGCTGTTCGAGTCTGTGCCGGTCCTGCGCGGCGGCGTCGGCAATGTCGCGTGGGTGTTCGGATGGGGCATGATGGTCGCGTTGCCCGCCATCACCGGTCATGAGTGGCTCGATTTCACCGGCCTTTTTAAGCTGATGACGAGCATCACGCGCGCGGCGAGAGCCGCTATCCCTGGATATAACGGAGAATTCGCATTCCAGCTCGAGGTCAGCCGCAAAACGCTTGTGGCCGGCGCCCTTCGCTGGCCTGGAATCCGGTGGGACCTGCCGCAGCTTTGGATGCGCCTGGAATGGATCGGCGTAGCTCTGGCGATCGTGCTCTTGGCGACGCTCTTCTTCGACCGTTTCGATCCGGCGCGCGGCCGCAGGCTATCCGGCGCCGGGCGGCGCTCCCGGCAAAAGGCCGCACCACCCCTTAGTCCCCTCCTCAGAGAGGAGGGGAGTTACATCGCACCTATTGAGTCTCCTCGCAGTTCTGCGGTCACTCACTTGACTCCGCTAACCAGCGCCCAAAGCTGGGGCTTGCCTGAAATGTTCAGGGCGGAGTTAAGGCTGGCGTTGAAAGGGTATTCCTGGTGGTGGTATGCGGTGGCCGGCGGGCTTCTTGTGGCGCAGTGTGCCGCCCCTCTTGAGGTGTCGCGCGGCCCGCTTCTGACTGCGGCCTGGATCTGGCCCGTCCTGCTGTGGTCAGCGATGGGCGCGCGCGAAGCTCGCCACGGCACCGAGCAGATCGTTTTCGCCTGCCCGGGAATCCTGCCCCGGCAACTCCCCGCTGAGTGGCTTGCCGGAGTCCTCATTGCGGTTGTTACGGGTGGGGGAGTGGCCGCCAGGCTTCTGGTCGCGGCCAACTACCAGGGTGTCTTGGGCTGGTTCGCCGGCGCGCTTTTCATCCCCAGCCTGGCGCTAGCGCTTGGGGTCTGGTCAAAATCCAGCCGCCCGTTCGAAGGACTTTTCACGGCCCTTTGGTATAGCGGACCGCTGAACAGGGTTCCAGGCCTTGATTTCACCGGTGGCGCCAACGGCAGGCATACGGTCGAGTATGGATGCGTCTACGTCATACTTGCCGCCGGCCTTCTCGCCGCCGCCTTTTGGCGCCGCGGGTGGCAATTACGGCATTCTTAATTTCAAACACCTCTATAGCTAGACTTGCACAGCCAGGTTTTGTAGCATTGGACGCATGAGAAAAACCCGGACCGAGAAGCACAGTCCTACACCCAAAGGGAAAGGTACGCTGCAAGATGTGGAAGAGTACCTGGCCCGTCTCACGGACCCTGCCCGTGACATGTTAAGCAAAATTCGCGACGCGATCCGGTCCGCTGCTCCAACCCAAGCGACCGAGACGATCAGCTATCGGATGCCCGCGTTCAAATACAAAGGCGTATTGGTTTGGTACGCAGCGTTTGCGAAGCACTGCAGTTTGTTCCCCACTGCCTCGGTTCTAGAAGTGTTTAAGAACGAACTTAAGAGCTTCTCCACCTCCAAAGGAACTATCCAGTTCCCCTTAGACAAGCCTCTGCCCACAGACCTGATTAAGAAGATCGTGAAGGAACGGGTTCGGCAAATCGAAAGCAAGCAACGGCCTTGATCGGGTTAGCGTCGAGTCGTAGTCTGCGCGTGGCTTAGACGTGCCGCCCCCCGGCCACCACTACACTCCGGCCGTAACGATGCTGGCCGTCGGCCTGCCTGGCGCTTCGCCGCCAGCCAGTTCTTTCCGGAATCGCACGTGCCGGAGTCGCGTCAGTTCAACCAACGGTCGCCACACAGCGTGTACCAGATGGTGCTTAATGAGCAGCCGCCAGAACCGGTTGGAGCGCTTGTACAAATAGGACATCCCCAGATACGGAACGACGGCGCGCCAATCGACGGGCCGGCGTCGCCAAATCGACGCGTGCGAGAAGAGGCGCTGGTACATCCAGGCATAGCCTTGTTCCAGTTGCTCAGGTGACATATGTTTCGGACGGAACACCGCGTGCGCGGTGTCGTACAGAGTCCAATCGCGGTGTAATAAGCGCCCCTCCGACTCCATTTTTCGGAAGAGCGGCGTGGCAGGATAGGGCGTAAGAATGTGAAAAGTCGCGCATTCCAGGCGGTTCTCCTCGATCCAGTCGGCGGTCCGGGCGAAAACGTCGTGCCGGTCGTGATCGAACCCCAGAACGAACGAACCGTTCACCTGAATGCCGTTCTCATGCAGCATGCGGACCCGCCGCGCATAGTCGCCGGCCTTTGGTGTTTTCTTCCTTGCATCGGCGAGATTCTCATCTGTGAGTGACTCGAATCCTACGAATACCCCTGTACATCCGGCGAGCGCCATGGTTCTGATCAAAGCTGGATCGTCCGTGAAATCCAGGGAAACTGCTGCGCTCCAGATTTTGTTCAGCGGCCGCAGGGCCTGGCACAATTCACCCAGGTACGCTCGGTTCGATCCCAGGTTGTTGTCGATGAAAACGCCGTAAGGCTGATCATCCTCCACGAACTCCGCGGCGATCTGGGCGGGATCTCGCATTCGATACGGCATACGCAAACCATCACTTGCCAGATAGCAAAACCCGCACCGATTGTGACAACCGCGAGTGGCGATCAAACTGGTGGTGGTGAGAAAGCTCTTGCGCGGCAGAATCGACCTTCTTGGAGCGGGGTCGTGACGATAGTCGTTCTCATAGGTGGCCGTGTACTTCGGTTGTAGGCAGGCGGACTCCACATCCGCGAGAATCCGCGGCCAGAGCTGCACCCCGTCGCCCACGGCCAGCGCATCCGCGTAGGGCGCGCACTCGGAGGGACACGACAGAACGTGGAGTCCGCCGAGCACGACCCTGCTTCCGCGGCTGCGGTACCATTGCGCGAGCTCGAATGCCCGTTTCGCGAAAGTCAGGTGGACCGTGATCCCAACCACCTCAGGCATCGGCTCAAAAGGCGGCCGCCCGTCAAGCAGATTTTCGTCCCAATACCGGACCTCCCAAGGTTCGGGTGTCGTCGCTGCAAAACTGGTCAAGGCCAGTGTCGGCGTAAGAACGTGCTTGCCGAAGCTGGCATTTGGATCTTTCGGGTAGAACGGATTGATCAGGAGCGCATACCGCGACCGCACGGGCCCCGCAGGAATCGTGGCGTCCAGAAGCGGGGGCCGGGTCATCTCCGCCGGGCGCCAAAGGCGCTTCGGAGGTTGCGCGGGGGGCGTGAGTGGCAGAATCATTGAAGTACTTTACAATACAAAGTACTTCATGTCAAGAAGCAAACTGATCCACCAGCCGATCCAGCACCTCGGCCACCTGGGCGTGCAGGTCTGGTGGCGCCCGATTCAGCCGGTGTATACTGTCCTTTCACAGGCTGGAAAAACCATAGTCGTCGCGAAACCCGGCAGCACAAGCAAATTCGCAAGCCACTGCCGAGAAGTTGCATCGTCGCTTATGAACCCGAATTCAGCCAATCACCTCGATCGGCGCAGATTCCTGCTTACTGCTCTGCGAGGAGCAGGCGGGGCGTGGGCGTCTGTCCATTGGCCCGCCGTCCTGGAGGCTGCGCAACACGCCGCGCACGCACGCGATGCCGTCCCACCCGCCAAACTGGAGGTGCTAAGCGCGGAAGAGGCTGCGGAAATAGAAGCTGCGGCTTGCCGTATCATTCCTTCCGATGACTCGCCGGGTGCGCGCGAGGCAGGAGTTATCTATTTCATTGACCGCGCTTTGGCCACGTTTGCCGCCGATCAACGAGACGGCTATGTGCAGGGGCTGCCGGTTTTGCAAGCCAAGACGCGCGAGATGTTCTCGAGCATCCCAAAGTTTTCCCAAGCCTCGCCTGACCAGCAGGATGCGGTGCTGAAGGCGCTCGAAGGACAGCCGATTTTCGAATTGATCTACGAGCACACGGTCATGGGTTTTCTGTCTGTTCCGGAGCGTGGCGGAAACCGCGGCAAGGTCGGATGGAAACAGATAGGGTTCGATGACAGCCCGGCCTTCGCTCCGCCGTTTGGGTATTACGACCGCGGCTACAGGACTTAGGCGCGACCCTTGTGGTCGCCCGCGCAAGATCCAGGGGGGGCGGACAGGCGCTCCGGGCGGCCACTAGCACTTGGTTGGTTTAATGAGCGCAATTTCAAGTGGCCCGCGGAAGGGCGGGGCTTTAGCCCCGCCGTCTGTGGTTGCAGGGTTGGAAGGGCCTTTAGGCCCTGAAGCCAAGCCGCTTCAGGGGCTAAAGCCCCGCATGACCTCGCCAGATTAACGGCGGGGCTGAAGCCCCGCCCTTCCGCTTCCGACGAATAAGTTCGCTCACCAATTCAACTAAGCACTAGGGCCGCCCCTACAACGATGATACGTATGAATCCGCAGGTCACCTACAATCCGTCGGAAGAAGTTGACTTCGTCATCGTCGGTTCCGGCGCGGCGGGCGGAGTGCTGGCCAAAGAACTGTCCACGGCGGGCTTCAAGGTGGTGGTGTTGGAGCAAGGGCCGTGGATTGCTCCCAACGAGTTTTCTCATGACGAAATCAAGGTGTACTTCGAACGCCAGTTGACCAACGACCCTCGCCAACAACCGCAGACGTTCCGGAAAACTCCCCAAGACAAGGCGGAGAAACATAATGGAGTGATTTACGGCCGCCTGGTGGGCGGCGGTTCAGTGCACTTCACGGCCAACTATTGGCGATTTCACGAGATCGATTTTGTGTAGCGCACCCGCCGGGGAGAGATACCCGGAACAGGGTTCGCGGACTGGCCGGTGACGTATGCGGAGATGGAGCCGTACTACACGAAGGTGGAATGGGAGGTCGGCGTCTCCGGTCTGGCGGGCTCGAGTCCTTTCGACCCGCCCCGATCCCAGCCTTACCCTGTGCCGCCCATGCCGGTGAAATCTTCCGGCGTGATTTTTGAGCGCGCCGCCCGGAAGCTGGGATGGCATCCCTTCCCCGCACCCTTAGCGATTCTCTCCCAATCTTATCGGGGAAGGGCGGGATGCATTCACTGCGGGCGGTGCGAAGGATTTGGGTGCGAGGTGGGGGCGAAATCCAGTTCGCTCGCAAGTGTCATTCCTGTGGCGCAGCAAACGGGGCGCTGCGAGATTCGCACCGGGAGCTACGCCTATCGCGTGGAAACCAACCCGCAAGGGCGAGCTATGGGGGTCACCTATTTCGATGCGCAACGGCAAGCGCAGTTTCAGAAGGCGCGTGCCGTCATTCTGAGCGCCAACGGCGCCGAGACGCCGCGCTTGCTGCTGCTCTCCAGTTCGCCGCGTTTTCCCCAAGGCCTCGCGAACTCGAGCGGCTTGGTGGGAAAACACCTGATGATTAACGGCTACCACGAAGTCTACGCCACGTTCGATGAGCCGCTCAATGAATACAAGAGCGTCGCGGTCAGCCGGGTGCTGCACGACTTTTATGAATTGGATCCCAAACTGGGATTTTACGGCGGGGGCGGGCTCGACGCGCGGTTTGGTATGACGCCTCTTAGTTTTGGGCTGGGGGCTCTACCGAA
Source organism: uncultured Acidobacteriota bacterium (assembly GCA_963842495.1). Lineage (GTDB taxonomy): Bacteria > Acidobacteriota > Terriglobia > UBA7540 > UBA7540 > CAVROP01. Next base: position 74,370 of record CAWJHY010000040.1, on the reverse strand, counting down.
CGGCGTCCCGCGCTGGGGTAAGGCTTACAAGGACTGGCTCGAGTCGTACTCGCGAACTATGATCGTGGCCAGCCACGCCGCCTCCTTGCCCGTGGAAGCCAACAGCATCTCGCTCGACTCTGACTTGAAAGACGCCTGGGGCCTGCCCGCGATGTGTATGACTTACAAAGATCATCCCGATGATCTGAAGACCGTCAGCTATTTGAACGACCGCGCGCTGGAACTCATGGACGCCGCCAAGGCCCGTAAGGCCTGGACTCGGCCAGTCCACGAGCAGTCCTTCGCCGTCCACCTGCTGGGGACGTGCCGCCTGGGCAATGACCCGAAAAGCTCAGTCGTGAACGCCCAGCACCGCACTCACGATGTGCCGAACCTCTTCCTCTGCGACGGAAGCAGCTTTGTAACCTCCGGCCGGGGACAACCTACCATGACGATTCAGGCGCTCGCATTTCGGGCCGCGGAAAAGATCGCTGCCGCGGCACGGCGGGGCGAGGTCTGAGTTCCCAGTTATTCATATCGCAGCGCGATTATCGGATCGACCCTCGTGGCGCGACGAGCGGGCACGTAACTCGCCAAAGCAGCAACCCCCGCCAGGAGCAGCGAGACGGCGGCGAAAGTCACGAAGTCGGTGGGGCGAACCCCAAACAGCATGGACGACATCAAGCGTGTCAGAACCAGGGCGGCAGCAAGCCCTGCGCCAATCCCGATCAATGACAGCCGTAGTCCGTGTGCTACCACCATTCGCAGCACGTCCGCGCGCTCGGCGCCCAGCGCCATGCGGATGCCGATCTCGTGCGTGCGCTGCGTGGCCGTATAAGATATCACCCCGTAAATCCCTACCGAAGCCAGCACCAAAGCCAGGCCCGCGAAGACGCCGAGCAGCAGCATGGAGAAGCGGCGGCCCGCCACGGAGTCCGAGATGATTCTATCCATCGTCTGAACGTCGAAGACGGGCTGGTCTCTATCGCGCTCCGAAACGCGACGGCGGACTGCACTGACCAGGCTCAGAGGGTCAACACTCGTCCGCACCATCATGCTCATGCCCAACTCCGCCAACGGTAAGATTTGATCCGGCAATTGCGTAAGCGGCAGGTAAAGCTGGTACTGGATCTTGGATGAGGAGTCGGAGTCGAGCCCGAAGTGCTTGACGTGACCCACCACGCCGACGATCTCGATGGGCCCGTCGAGGCCCGGGCCAAATCCTTCCGGCACAGCGATCCGGATGCTCTGGCCGATCGGGTCCTGGTGGGGGAAAAGGCCCTTGGCCATTGTCTCGTCTATAACTACGACTGGGGCGGACCCTTTGACGTCCGTATCGCTGACGAAGCGCCCGCGCAGCAACGGGATATCCATGGCGCGGAGATACCCAGGGCTCACGTCGTAGAGCAGCGCCCACATCATCTCACTTTGGGAACTGGGGCGAGGCCGGCCTGAAACCCAGAAAGGCAGCTCGTCGTCGTTACCGCTCAATGGAACATCGTCCACAAACCCGGCCGCTTGTACGCCCGGTAGTGAAAGGACGTTCTGGGTGATGTCCCGGTAAGCACTCCGGATTCGATCGGCTGTGGCACGATTCGAGGGGCTGAGGCCCACGGAGAAAGTCAGCATGTTTCGTGGGTTGAAGCCCGGGCTCACCCGGCTGAGGTGCCACATGGTTCTCAGCATTAGGCCCGCGCCGACGAGCAGGACCAGCGAGGCCCCCACCTCCACGACCATGAGCGCAGAGCGCAGCCGGTGTTGCCCGCCCGTGGAACCGCGGCTTCCTTCCCGCAGCGTGGATTGCAAGTCGAGTCGCGACATCTGAAGAGCGGGCGCCAGAGCGAAGATCACGCCCGTGGCCACTGAAGCCGCCAAAGTGAACACCAGGACCCAGCCGTCAACGCCGATGTCCTCCATACGCGGTAAGCCGCCGGGGATGGCTGCCAGAACGGCTTGGGTTCCGAAATGAGCGAGGAGCAATCCCAGGGCGCCCCCGGCTAAAGCCATCAAGACGCCTTCCGTGAGTACCTGCCGCATCATGCGGCCCTGGCTCGCGCCCAGAGCGGCGCGGATGGCCATCTCCCTGCGGCGCGACGTGGAGCGGGCCAGGAGCAGGTTGGCCACGTTGGCGCAGGCAATCAGCAGCACAAAGCCCACCGCGCCCAGCAGCACCAGCAGAGCGGGCCGCACATCCCCCACGATATCCTGCGCCAGCGGCCTCACGTTGACGCTGTGGTGGGCATTCGACTTGGGATAAGCCTGCGCGAGTTGCGTAGCCACACTGTTCATATCCGACGCAGCCTGCTCACGGGTGAGCCCAGGCTTCAGGCGTCCCACGGCGCGCAGCCCGGGATGTGCCTCACGCGAGTGCGCAAGCACGTCGTCCCATTGGCCGAGCAGCGTGAAAACGTCTGCGGAGCCCCAAAGACGAAAATCAGCCGGAACCACGCCGATTACGGTGTAGCCTTGTCCGCTCAAGGTGATCATCTTCCCGATGATGTCGGGACTCGAGCCAAATCGGCGCTTCCAAAGCCCTCCACCGAGCATCACCACGGGGGCCGCGCCGATGTGGTCCTCCTGTGGCTCGAAATCACGGCCGCGAACGGGCTTAATTCCAAGCGTGGAAAAGAAAGAGGCTGACACCATTCTCGCATTCAGGTGTTCTGGCGTCCCACTGCCGGTAAGGTCATAATTGGTCCAACGGTGTCCAGCGAGACTCTCAAAGGACCGGTTCTCCTTCTGCCAATCCTGCAAGTTGGGGAGGGAGATGGCCATGTTGTCGAACTCCGGCGTCTTCTCTCCCAGGATCATGAGCTGGCTGGGATCATGGTATGGGAGCGGCTGAAGGAGTACCCCGTTGATCACGCTGAAGATGGCGGTGTTGGCGCCGATGCCGAGGGTCAGCGTCAGGACGGCAACAATCGTGAAGCCGGCGTTGCTCACCAGCGTGCGCAGGCCGTAGCGGATGTCTTGCCAGAGCGTTTGCATTGGAAGCGTCCTCCCGTTTTGTCGGAGACTCTCGTCAATTGAGAAGCCCCTACTGACCAAAACGAGAAAACGCTACCCTGAGTTCCAAAAAGAACAAGATGGTATCGGCACGCCATGTCGAACGACAGCCCTCTCCCTTGGGGAGAGGGTGTCGTGCTCCGGCATTTTCATCAGTCGGAGCGCGACGGGTGGGGGGTTACTTCCCTGCCGCCGTGCGAATCACGGGCCGGCCGAAACCCCTGCCCCTTCGGGGCATCGCAGACCTCCAACCCCGAGGTCTGCGCCAGCCCGGCAAAACGCGCTTCCCTGAGTTCCATTATTTACCGGTCCAGCAAGCTTGCCGCTTGCCTAAGAAGGCCGAAATGCCTTCCTGGGCATCGGCAGCAAGCGAGTTCATGCTCATGATCTCTTTGGCATAGGCGTACGCCTTGGGCTGATCCAAGTTGACTTGGGCATAGAACGCCTGTTTGCCCAGCGTCACCGTGAGGTTGCTAGCTGCCGCGATCTTGGCGGCGAGCTCGCGGGTTGTTCGTGCCAAATCAGCATCTGCGACGACTTTGTTGATCAGGCCCCACTCGGCAGCGGTGCCGGCGTCGATCGGATCGCCCGTCAATAACATCTGGAGGGCCCTCTTGCGGCCTACGGCGCGGCTCAATGCCACCATGGGGGTGGTGCAGAATAACCCGATCTTCACGCCCGGTGTGGCGAAGGATGCCTGGTCCGATGCCACCGCCAGATCGCAGGTCGCCACCAACTGACACCCCGCGGCGGTCGCGATTCCCTGCACCTGGGCAATGACCGGCTGCGGTATCGACTGCACCTTCGTCATTAATTCCGTGCAGACGTCGAAGATGCGCCGGTACTCATTGATGTCGCGCCCCACCATTTGGCCCAGGTCATGGCCGGAGCAAAACACCTTGCCTGCGGCCGCCAGGATGACGGCGCGCAAACTCGAGTCGCCGCCAATATGCGTCAAGCAGTCGATGAGTTCCAGCATGAGTTCGAGCGACAGCGCGTTGCGGCGGTTGGGCCGGTTCAACGTAACAATCGCCAACGGTCCTTCGATATCGAAGCAGATGTTCTCGTATGGCATGGTTTTTCACCCTCTCTCTATTCGCTCCTGACTCTTAAGATGGCTCGCGGTACCCTGATTAAAGACAACGACACAGCCAGCATTCGAAAAACCAACTGAATCGACCGGCTTTTTTGTGAGATGCTGACTGGGCAAATGAATTGGCGGCAAGCCAAGTGTTATTCATGCCGAAACGATCTCTCAACGTGCTGGCGGGAACAGTCCAAATGCCTCTTCGACCTGCCGGATGCGCTGCCTGCGGGCGTGATTCAAGATTAATGCTTCCACAGCAGCCCTGCCGACGGCCGTCAGGCCCTCAATTTGGAATGCCTTGAATCGGAAGTGCTCCGGCCATAGTTGCTGGACGGGGTGGAATAATCGCACCTCCTTGCCGCTGGCTGGGTCGACGGCCGTAGTTTTACCGGCTTTATGCAGATTGCAGCCCGGGCATGCCAGTGCGAGATTCTCCATATCGGAAATTCCGCCCTCGGATTGCGGAACGATGTGTTCGATGTGGAAAGTGGCTCCCTGGAGGCTCTCGTGCATCAGGCAATACTGGCATCGCGCACGGGCGCGCGCCCGAACTTCGCGCGAAAGTTCCTCAGGTACGCCCATTACGGCTGCTTGCCCAGGATCTGCAACGCCTCGGCACGTACAAGCGACAGTCGCTCACTTAATTCAACCAAGGCCTCGAGCTCTCCCCTTTCGGACTCAAGCAAAAGGCCCTCGTTGTTGCGGTCCATAAGTTCCTGAAGGCGGTGGTCCGCCTTCGCCGGGAGATGGAGGTTTCCCACCGCCTCCACCCATTCAACCGGAGCAGTAATCGTTGCACCCACACAATCATCCTATGACGCCGCACCGTCGCTGTCAACATTACGGATCCGCGCGTGTTCCGGCAATCACGGCATCGCGAGGAAGTGTTCCCCCCGACCTATTACGCCGTCGCATTAATCGCGACTACGGCCTGGCCGATGCGCTTCGGATAACTTCGCAGCAACTGCTGCTTTCTCTTCACCCAGGCCTGGTTTGACGCCATGACCTTTCGGGATCGCGCGATGGCCGCTGGCATCCGGCTGGGCGCGGGCCCTCCCTCAACGGTTCTGACTTCCACGAAGTGCCTGGGGTCGAGAGCCGTCATACATTCCCGGTCAGAGATCCTCAGTCGGCGCTCGATCACTTGGGGAGCCAGCCGTTTCAGCGCGGCAACCAGCCCCTGATGCGTGTAGGCGCTTGCCACCTCTTCCACGGCCTGTGAAACAAGCTGGTGCGCCTGGCGGAAACTTATGCCCTCCTTCCGCACCAGCGTGTCCGCCAATTCCGTCACCGTCAGAGGCTTATCCGAGACGCTGCGGCGCAAACGTTCTTTATCAACCTCGGCCGAAGACATCACTCCCTCGAACAATCGTAAAGCCCTCAAGCCGTCATAGAACATCGAGAGGATCAAGGGTTGCAGGTCATCTTCAGCGTCCACAGTGTCGCCAAACGGCGTGTTGTGCGCGCAGGTCAGAACCGCCTGAGCCTGGCCCAGCGCCTTGCTGGCCAGGACGCGCGTGTGCTCGAGCGCCACGGGATTGCGTTTTTGCGGCATGATACTGCTCACCTGCACAAACGCATCGTCGAGGCGCAGGAAACCAAACTCGGCTGAACACCACAGCAGCAGGTCTTGTACCAGTCGTCCCAGGTTGATCATTGCCACGGCCATGGCCGCGGCGGACTCGGTCAGGTAATCGACGGCGGCAATCGCGCCGTACGAGTTGAGCTGCACCCCATCAAAACCCAGCAGTTGAGCAGTGTAATCACGATCGATGGGAAAGCCTGTGGTGGTGATGGCGCAAGCGCCCAGCGGGCTCCGGTTGACGCGATCGAAAAGCGCGCGCAGCCGCGCCGCGTCGCGTCCGAGAAACTCGACAGCGGCCATCAGGTAATGAGCGAGGGTCGTGGGCTGAGCCGGTTGGGTGTGCGTGTAGGCGGGCATCAGCGTGGCGACGTTATCGCTCGCGCACTCCAGAAGAACCCGCGAGGCATCCACGACAGCGGCCACAAGTTTGAGAATTTCTCGCCGCAATACCATACGGTACATCGTGACATCGATGTCATTGCGGCTGCGGGCGGTGTGAATCCTGCCCGCGATGTCACACCCGCATTCTCGTTCCAAGCATTGCTCAACATGAAAGAACAGGTCCTCGCAGGATCGTTCGCGCTTGGCCTGGGCGAGCTTGTCGCGGTCAAGACGAGCCAGAGCCTCCAGGCACGCCTTCGCTTCCGGGCGCCGGATGATTCGCTGCCGGCAAAGCATCAGGGTGTGTGCGCTGTGAATCTCCAGCAAGGAGTCGAGAAAATACCTCTTGGCGTCCTCGAAATTGACCGCCAAGACAGTTTCATCGTAGATCGGCGCTGGGAATTTTTCATTCATCCTGATGTGTAGACTGTAGTGGCAACCCTCGTGGTTGCCCAGGGAGTCCACGAGGGTGGCGCAGACGTGCCGCCCTTCGGCATGTCTGCGCCCCATTGTGGTAGCGGGTAAACCGAAGGGCGCATAGATCCCGACATAAAACGTCGTGACGTATGCGCCACCCGTCAGTAGTCGATCCCACGGTCCAGATCCCGGATGGTCACGGCCGCGCCCGGAACTGCCGCCCCGCTGGGGTCAGTCACGGTGCCGAAGATGCTGCCGGAAACAGCTTGGCCAAAGCTGAATCGGGTCGTGCCAAGGGCAAGAAGCGCGAGGACGACCACGATCTGTAGGGGGACGGCTCGCCCTCCCCGGCCAGAGGCTAGGACATACCCCGCTCCTGTTGCTTCTGCTTCAAACCGTAAGGGGGTGATGGGTCGCATGCTCATTTGTCTCCACCCCGATACACGGGCTCTCCGCCTCCCGCGCCCCCCGGCATGTTCTTGCTCAGCCGTTTGCGAGAAGCAATCGTCTCAAGTTTCCGTTAGCTTGCTGCCCTTCAACCCGTACGCAAAAACAAAACAACCCGCCGGCGGATTGGGCCCGACGGTGGGTTGGGATGCAGGTATTCTCTTTGGCTCCCTGCTAAGCGCAGGACCCACACGCCAGCCTCAAGGATCTACCACAACCCTCGAGCGCGGCGAGTTGGAGGCTATTTCCCACGTTGATAATCCCAGCATAGGACATTTTGTCGGGAGTGTCAAGGACTGCAACTCAGAACTGCAACTCAGTAGCCGATTCAGACACTGGACGAGTCCGAGCGGTGGATTCCCGCTTTCGCGGGAATGACGACCTTCAGGGTGCGCGTAACTTACCGCTCACTTGGATTACTTCCGAGTTGCCGACTATGCATGCTCGATCAGCACAATTCGGCTTGGTAGCTGTTAGCTTGCGGGTCCAGCAAACAGCAGCAGATTCCCATCCGGATCCTTGACGACGAAATTCTTGGCGCCCCAAGGCTGCTTTTTCAGCGTCTGGTGAAAGGCAACGCCAGCGGACTGAAACTCAAGAAACAGCAGCTTGATCTCGTCCGCTGTAGCGACGGTCATAGATACCGACAACAGTTCCTCCCGGTCGCGGACCGTCGACTCGATTACCGGTCGCTCGGCACACCTTAGATTGAGACGCGCCGCGTCGCGACCCACCTGTGCATAGTAGGGAGGTTTGCCGTAACTGAATACAAGCGAAAAGCCTAACTTTTCACAGAAAAATTCGCATGATCTCTGGATATCGGTGACCAACAGTTGCGGCTCTGCACCGACAATCGTTGCTTTGGAGGGCGACGACTTCACCTTGAGCGGCGTGGTCGAAAGTCCGGTTTTCAGGGCTTGCAAACTATCGAAGCCGTGCTGTCTTGCGACCATTTCTTGCGCATCGCCGAGCTTAAAGCTCGCCGCAAGAATCTCGGAGTCGGGCATATTCAGGAAACGGGGCAAATACCCGCGGATTTGTGCGGCGACGGGATAGTAGCGTTCGCGATGCCACCGCAATATGAGCTTGGCTTGCTTTTTGAGGTTTTCTAGATTGGGCATGTGGGCCTCCACGATGAGATCGTAGCTGGGCATTGCCCTTCGGCGACGTGCCGTTGCATCCTACATGCGCAGATTGCAGTATCTGCGACCGTGTCAGTAGTTGTCAATTGAGACCCGACGCCGGGTGGTGGCTTAAAAAGTATTACCGCAGAAGCTTGTCGGCTTAATCGCAGCAGCTTCGGAAAGAGCGAATGGTACCTTCCAGCCTGAGCTAAGGGCGGTGCCGCTGCTGGGCAGTCGGCTCGTCTTCTCTTGATCCACTCCTATTTTCGCATTCGCAAAAAAATAACTTGACATCGCTAATCTGAGTGTATTATTACACTCAGTATGAAAATCGCACCTCAAGGTCCTCAAGCCGCACGACTCCGCCAGCGCAAGTTCGAACTTCTCCGTCGCTTCCCCATCCCGCCCGACCTGCTTCCCGGTTCTCTCTCCCTCACCCACCGCCGCTGTGGGCAGCCCCGTTGTCATTGCGCCAAGGACAAGCAGGGGCATCCCGTCTGGTCGCTCACTTTTATGGTGGGCGGCAAGAAACGGGTGGAGCACATCCCCAAGGAGTGGGTCGAGGAAGTTCAACGTTTAGTGGAGGCGGGCCGGGAGTTTAAAGAGGCGGTGGCAGAGGTCTTCGCCGCCAACGCCCAGCTGCTGGCCCTGTGGCGAAAGCAGAGGCAGCGGTGAGCGAACCCTCGCCGCGTCACCTCAAGAAGTACGCGGAGAAGTGTCTGCGTCTGAAATCGTATCTCGGCTCTCCGGGTGATGGTCGCACCCAACCGCGCCTTCCGGCGGCGGCTCTGCTGTGGGCTTTGTTGATGGGGCAGTTTCTTCGCCGTTCCAGCTTCGCCGGCATTGAAGCCTTGGTGTGTTCTTCCGCCCGTCGTGCTCTCGCGGTTTCCCGCCGTTTCGGCGATGACTCCCTGGGCTACTTCACCGAGCGGGCCAGCCCCAAGGTCACGCGGCAAGCGGCGGTCACCGCAGTGCGCCAAGCCAAGCGCAACAAGACCTTTGATAACTGCCGCTTCATCGGGCTGGCGGTGGATGGAACGGGCGTGGCGCGCTCGCGCCGGAAAGTCTGCCGTTGGTGTCGTCCTTACCGCAACCAGAAAGCAGAGATCCTCGGCTATCACCACCAAGTGGTCATGGTCAGCATCGTAGGGGCCGGTTTGACGTTGCCCTTGGATGTGGAACCCTACGGCCCCAAGGATAGCGAGTACAACGCCGGGCGCCGCTTGCTGCGTCGCGTGGTGGGTAACCTGGGTCGGCGCTTTGCTCAGTACGTGGTGATCGATGGGGAGTTTGCCCGCGCTCCCTTCCTTCACGAGGTCGGCGATCTAGGACTTCGCAGCGTGGCTCGACTCAAGGGCAATCTTCCCGAGCTGTTAGCAGCCGCCGAGAAACGGTTTCGCAGCCAGCCCCCCAACCAAGTCTTCTGGCACGGTCAGGACCGCGTCGAAATCTGGGACGCCGATGACTTTGATCCCTGGGACACGCTACGTTGGGAAACCGTGCGCGTCATTCGCTATCGCCAGCACAAGCCGACCGGCGAGGTGGTCGAAGCTTATTGGCTCACTGATTTCCGCTCCTCCCAGGTCAGCTCCAGAACCCTGTTTCAGATGGCCAAGAGCCGCTGGGAAATCGAGAACGAAGGCTTCAATGACGCCAAGAACCGCCATGACTTCGAGCACCTCTGCCATCATCAGGCCAACAGCTTACTGTTGGTTTGGCTGCTCACCGCCTTGGCTCTCACCATCGAGCGGCTCTATCGCATTCGTTTCCTGCATCGTGGTACCCATCCCATCCGCGCAGCCATCGACCTCTGGCAACTTCTCATGCTGAGCTTGTCGCGCCCCATCGCCGAGGATACCAGTTAGCGGCATGCTTGCCCTCCTGCTCGGCCCCTCCGCAACCCGGCCTCCCATCGGTGTCCTCCCGCCGCGTCGGTGAAGCGTTCTGGAAAATAGACGCCGCTTCGAGTCAACCGACCGGACACGCCCAACCCGCGCCCTTCCTGCTCTCCGCCCGCCCCCACCCGTTGGCATTCCGAAGTCGCTGGCTTAATCGCTGCCGTATGGCGTGATACCAACGGATGAGCTAGACTCTCTCACCGTGCGTAAGCTAAAACCGTTTCTCACGGCGGCTCTGCTGACTTTCGCCTCGGCGGCCGCAGAGCAACCAGGCAGTGCCGAGCAGACAAGCTCGTGCGGTCAACTACACAGGCACAGGTCTTCTCTCGACGCCGAGATTCCGGCGCAGCGGAGATTGTGAAACTCGAGAACCTGCGCCGTGCTGCACAGCCATGAATTCGAAACGCATCGACGCCCTCGCGAAGAGCGTCTGGGACTACATGAAGTTGAACCAAACGCTCACGCCGGCGGACTGCATCCTGGTCTTCGGCAGCCACGATCCGCGTGTCGCAAAGTATGGCGCCGGCAGTTGGTGAAGCTCGGCTATACGGGACACCTCGTCCGCGAAGGCTCGAGAATCGTCCCCATTTAATGCGATAGGGGATGACAGCAGAAGGCAGGAGGCCAAAAATCTGCACCTCGGCCCGTATCTACTCGCATCTAATGCAGAGAGGCAGCCGGGTACCGCAGTCTCGAGAGCCGCGGCCTTGGCGCCCGAGTCGAACGTTTCAACCAAGGTGACGATGGCGACCAAAAAACAGAACACAAAGCAGCGGACGAAAACCACGAAGAGAACCAGCAAGAGCGCGGTCCGAGTCAAGTCCGCGACGAAGCCGAACCCCGCGGCCGATGCTCCAAGACTGCACGCGAGTCTCGAACCCGACCTGCCGATCCTCAAGCCACCCCAGGCGGAAAAGGCGGCGGCGTTGGATCATGAGGAAAGCCAAGGGCGCTCCGCGGGCCAGTCAGGGAGCTTACAGGGCCTCTCCGATCTCCCCGAGGCGGCTTCTGAAAGCGTGGACGAACTGATCGAGGAGGGAAACGCTTTTGAGGCCGGAGTCGTCGCGGGCGTGGAGGACGCTCCCGATGCCGATCAGGGAGAAATTAGGACGCACGAGGTCCCGGAAGACGACGTCCCCGAGGAGTATCTGGATAACGAGCCGTGAACGCGCTGCTTCAGGGATGATCTCTCGCGCAGCGGAAGCCGATGGGGATATCGTTTCCCTCCACTTCCTGCTCTAGACGATGTGAAACGCGAAGACCCACGGCCTCGCTCTCCCAGAATCCCCCCCGCGCCACTGCGGTAGCATTTGGAGCGAGGGGCTGCTCAACATCGGGGCCGGTTGCTATCGTGTCATCGTAGTATTTGTCGAAGTAGCGGTCCAGAACCCATTCCGAGACGTTCCCCAGCATGTCGTAAAGGCCGAAGGCGTTCGGCCGCTTCTTTCCCACTGCGTGGGGCGCATCTTCGCTGTTCTTTGCATACCAGGCGATTTCGGAGATCACCCCGTAGTAAGGTAGAGGGCTGCCCGCTCGCGCTGCATATTCCCACTCCGCCTCCGTCGGCAGGCGTCCACCTGTCGCGGCGCAATAGTTCTTTGCGTGGGTCCAGCTCACGCCGCAAACAGGAATATCTCCGGCACTGGTTGGATCATGCGGAACGAATTTGGGATTGAATTTCTTGTAGGCCGCGATCGTCACTTCGGTCTGCCCCATCCAGAAGCCCTTCTCGATAACCACTTGATGAGCCGGTTTCTCGTCGTCCTTGCATTCGCTGTCCTGCTCCGAGCACCCCATCATGAAAGTTCCAGGAGGTATCCAGGCGTAGCTCAGCCCATCCGCCGGATTGGTCCAAGTCTTTGGTTGAGAAGTGGTCTGCGGAGTGCGAAGAGTCGAGTTCGTCAAGTCTCCGGTCTTGGGTGGGGGAATGTTGCGAACGGCCGGTTGGCGTAATTTCACGAAGAGGAATCCCCCGGCGATTAATGCCAGCGTCAACGCCGCTGCCGCAAGCCATCTTGCCCGGTTCTGGGGCGGCGTCGTGAGGTGCGGAATCGGCTCTCCCGCCAGCGCCGCTCGGGTAGCTTCGATCAGCCGCTTCAGATTCTGCTCGGTGCAGCCCTCCGGAGCATCCAGCCACTGCGTCATCGAGAGGAAGTACTCGAGATCCTCCGGCACGGCTTTCTGTGAAATGCGGAAGGGTATGATCCGCTTCCTGTCATTGAAGGCGTGCCCGACTTCGCTGAGGATATGCGGCGAGGCCGCCGCCTGCTCCGTTAGAATCAGCACCAGAACACAAACCGAACGAATCGCTTCCACCAGCGCAGTCGGATAGTCGACCCCCGGCTCGATGTTCCTGGGAGCGATCCAACACGCCATTCCGGCTTCCTCGAGCGCGCCGCAAATGCGCTCGGCCGTAGCCTTGTCAGCAGACGAATAGCTGATGAAAACTTGTTGCCCCATGACCTACCCCGTGAAGACAGTGTCTCACAAGGATGGCCTGTTGGTACAGGATGTCCTGACACTACGCGTGTCTTGCAATGAATTTTCCTTAGAGCAGTGACGAGAAGATATTGTCTTGCACCTCCCAACCCTGGAGCAGGCTCTCGTCAATGGCATTGTTTTGGATTTGTTCGCCAAGCCGAAAGAAGCGAGAAAGATGACGCTTGGTCCTGCGGGTAGCGTATTCCGTCATGGCCCCGGAATTGATCATGAACGCCCAGTCGCTGGCCTGGGCCAGGAACAGTTCCCTTCTGGCCTGGGCCAGCGCACGCTCGGCCAACGGCCCTGGGCGACACTGCCCGTCCGATAGTTTTTCCATGAGCCGGGCCGCCCGGTGCAAATGAGGGTAGATCCAGTCATTGCTGCCGTTCAGCCACACGTCGTTGAAACCTTCGTACCCCCAGCTCGAGATAGCCGGCGCTGCGACCTGGTTGATCGGATATTCCTCGAGGTATTCGGAAAGGGTTATCAGGCGCAGGGATCCCTGGCCGCTTGCGATCTTGCGTACCAGGTGATTCACCCAAGCCGGCCCCTCATACCACCAGTGGCCGAACAGCTCCGCGTCGTAAGGAGCCACAATCAACGGCTTTCGGTCCATGACCGAAGCCAGATACTCAACCTGCCTCTGGCGGTTGAAGATGAAATTGCCGGCGTGGATCTCAGCCTTGTTTTCCGCCCGCTCCGGAACGTACGGCTGCTTGCGGTTGGTCTTTCCCGTGACACGATAGTACTTGATCCCCGTGTCGAGTCGGATGCCATCCCGATGAATGTATGGACGTAGATATTCAATATCCAGGTCATACGCAATATCACGATAGAACTCGCGATAATCGTAATCTCCGGGATATCCTTCTACAGAACTCCAGACTTGGCGCGACGATTCCGGATCGCGCCCGAAGGCCGCCAGCCCCGAGGGGGAGTAAATCGGCGCGTACACACCCTGCTTCGGCCGAGGCTCGGCGCGCGTGACGCCGTGGGTTTCCAGGATGGTGAAACGGATGCCTTCATCGCTCAGCATTCGGCCCACTTCCGGACAATAACCGCATTCGGGCAGCCAGAAACCCTCAGGCCTTCGACCGAACACCTGCTCGCCATAGGCGACTCCCGTTTGCATCTGCGCTCGCACTGCGGAGGGATTCAGCGATAGCAAAGGCAGATAGGCATGAGTGGCGGCGCTGCCCAAAATCTCTATCTTTCCCAACTCTTGAAACTTCCGGAAAGCCTCCACCAGATTGCGACCATAGCGGTTAGCGAAAGCATCTCGAAGGTTGAGGAAGCGCTGGTGATACAGTTGAGCCAAGCGGTGAAATTCCGGCTGCTGGGCCGTTCGCTCCGTCTCCTTTTCAACTAGCGCAATCAGGCGCTCAAGGCGCTGCAAATAACGGGATTGCAGAAGCGGATCGAGGAGCATCGAGAGGAGAGTGGGCGTAAAGGAAAACGTCAGGCGAAAATCCACCCCGTCCTCAACGAGGCCCTCGAGAACAGAGAGCAAAGGAAGATAGACTTCCGTTAGGGCTTCATGTAACCAGTTCTCCTCGAGTGAGTCCTGATGCTCGGGATGCCGGACGAACGGCAGGTGGGCGTGAAAGATGACGCTGAGATAACCCTTTGACATTTCCTTGCTTGCAATATCCCTTATGACGACTTCTGCCCCGACGACAAACCCGCGCGAAAGCTTCTTTCGCTCAAATCGGTGAGGTCGGTGCGCAACTCCGATGCGGCTTGGGATTTTTCCCTTTCTTCCGCTCCTGGCGACCACCAGGCCCAGTCCCAGTTTCGCTGCTGGCAAAACTCCGTGAGTTGCCGTGGCGTCTCTTCGTCCGGCGCGTCGCGTGATAACCTCGTCCGCTCGAGTTCCTGGTCAATCCCGCCGGCGTCCTCGGACTCGTCATATAACGAGCGGCTGTGGGAGGCGCTCGGATGTGCAGCCAACTTCGCTTCCTCGCCCGGATGTCCGGCGGACGCAGGGACCGGTCCCCAAGCGCCCCTGTGTTCCGGCCCATTCACGTCCTGGCCTGGCGGTTCGGCGCAGGCCGGCGCGGTTCGCAAAGCCTCCCCAAATCTCAGCAATCGCCTCGGCGGGGCCTGCGTCTTGTCCTCCGAAGGAGCGCTTTGCGATGCGCTCCTGCCCTCAGCCGTAGCGGCAACCACTTCTGCGCAGGAGTGGTTGCCCTCCACACGGAGATAGCGCTCTTCCGTCTTGTCCGACGGGCAAGCCTTGGGCATCTCCGCAACGTTGGACCGCGCCAGCAAACGGAACGAACCTTGACCCAGGCACAGCCCTAAATCGAGGCGGTAGGAATTGGCAGGATGCTCCAGGCGGACGTACCATTTTCCGGCGCCCAGGGCAATGGCAACCTCAAAACAGCTCGCGGAATTCAAGCTGTCAGAGTTCGCCTGAGTGGTCTCGTAAAACCTCAGCACCGGTCGAGCCCGCGGACCAAGCCGGCTGAACACCCTGCCCACTTCTTCCAGGTCACGAGCCGAAAACTCCCAGTAAACATAGAGGAGGTGCGGATTGACAGGCAGCAGGACTACCTCTGTTTCTTCCTCGCCGCCTGGGATTTCCTCGTCTTCCAATGGCGCGCGCGCGTAAAGCTCCTCGGTGTCCCGCTCGACGCCGGATTCCGCTTCGTCCGGAATCACGTCAGGTAATGGACGGTCCCGAGGGAGTAGCTTCGATTCCTCCTGATTCTTGTCCACGGTAGCCTCTCGATCAGGGTGCTTCAGCTCTGCCCAACCATCGGCGAATGCCACTTACTTGCCTGGCCCGAGGGACTTCCACTCCAAGCGACAATCCCCGCATTTCAGCGCTCCGTAGACGTTATAGTAGGTGCTGTAACCCGTGCTCGTATCGGATTTGGCAAGCGTCATCTCGTCATGAATGTGTGCGTGCTGATGACAGAGCGCACGGCCACAGGCAGCACAGACTCCTCTTGCCTCTTGTTCACAAAACCAACACTTCATGAAGAATAGTCTCCTTCTTGAGCACTTGAGCTCACCCAGCAGCCAGATTTCAAATTCCGGGAGCTACGGTCAGTGCGAGTCCTCAGGCGGAGCATCTTCGCGCGCCGAGAATATACCTGATTATAGTAGTACATCGTGGGCTGCGGCCGCAACCAGCGGCGCTCCGCATCCAGGGCGGCGTCAAAGTCGCAGGAGAGTACGATTGAAGCGGACGACCTAGCGCAGCTTTGGAGTGCGGCGGCTTGCCGCCGCTTTGTTTCCGCGAGCTTGCTTGCGGAGGTGGGCGCAGACAGCCCGGCCAGCAAGCTGGCCTGCGGGAAAGCGGCGGCAAGCCGCCGCACTCCAAAGCTGCGCGGTCGACTTTGACGCGACCATGGCTCCGCATCGATCCCTCAATAACCATCCCGCTGTAGGGGGACGGCTTGCCGTCCCCGCATTTCCGCCGGTCCGGACGAGGGTAGGGCAAGCCCTGCCCCCACACTTCGCCGGTTTGGAAAAAACCAACGAACGACCCGGGAATGTTGATGAAAACAAAGGCTGGCCCACTCGAGAATCCCAATGCCTCGATAAGGCAGCAGGGCCGCGGCCTTTGCTTTTTCGTTCTCTCCGGACAAAATCCCGGTCAAGAAGCCCTCTCCCTGGGGAGATAATGGCCCGCGGGCGCGCGTTCGCGAGGCGGGCGGGCCGGGCGATGGGCTAGTTATGTTTCCCATGGACATTCTTTCCCTGATTCTTCTCGTCGCGGCCAGAATTTTGTCGTGCCTCTCCCTCCCGCCGCAATCGCGGCGCGGTTAGCAGACGCTTTGGCTCTGGGCGAGGGAAAAACCCCTCACTCCGTCAACTGACGGACTGATGACACCGCCGGAGCCGGACACCCTCTCCCCTCGGGAGAGGGCTGTTCGTTAATCGGGGCGGGGGCCCCTATATCCTGGCTCCCTGCCATGCTTTCTTCTGGACAGGCAGGCGTGCCGGTTCCACTCGCGTCCATTTCTTCGGGAGTGGGACAGGCACTCTGGCCTGTCTCCAAGCCCCCTGCGGTGCTGACACCGGCACAGGCAAGAGTGCCTGTGCCACTCTTCCGCAGGTTCAGCAACAACTTGACCTTCCGGTCGATCGCGCGGTCCAGCGACTCTTCCCGCCGCAACATCATCCGCCACTCTTCGCCCGCCGGAGCCAGGCAGGCGTCGCGCTCGATCGCCGCTCTCTCCTCGCTCAGCTTCTCCTCATACTCGAACTCCTCCTCGACGCTCGCCATCTCTTCCTCGAGCAGCAGGACCAGTTCGTTGTACCGCAGTTCATCCGCCGGTTCGGTTGCGGCGTAGGGGCAGCCCTTATGGGCGCCCTCTCCGTCGGCCTCGGCGCCCACAAGGGATGCGCCTACATCATCCGCATCTTCGACCTGGGCAGCCACCAGGGGCGTCGCTACATCACCCTCTCCGTCGGCCTGGGCGCCCACAAGGGGCGCCCCTACGGCAGCCTCGGCGAAGAGCGATAGCAGATGGCCGAGGCGCGCCGCCCGCCAGCCTCCCTTCTTCCCGTAAAAGCCTTGGAGTGCGGCCGCCTGCCAGGCCAGGAAGGAGCGGGTGTGCACCTGCACGCGAATCACGCCCAGAAAGGAAAGCAGCAAGCGCAGGCGCGCGGCGGGGTCGGAGGGCGCCTGCATCGAGATGTTGATGGCCTGGCCGACCTCGATCGTGGCGCCCTCGATTTCCTTCCGGCGGCGGTGCTGCTGCTCTTCCACCGCCAGCAAGGCGCGGCGCATCAGGCCGGTCTGGGAGCGCTCCAGGCGGTCGCGCCGCCAGTAGAGCCGGGCCAGGTCGTCGAGCTGCTTGTCGAAGAAGGCGTCGCCGGGGCCGAAGGAATCGCTGAGCTCCTGCTTCAGAGCTTCGAACCGGGCCGGGTCTTCGCCCAGGGCGCGCATCACTTCATGGAAATTCTCGGGGTCGGAACGTTCGCCGTGTTTGACGCCGTTCATTTTGCAGTTCTGCTTTCCGGCCGCGGTGCGCGGACCGTGGGAGCGCCGGCCGTTCGAGCGGGCGGCGTCGAGCAACTGAGAGGAAAGCTGAGGCGAATTGCGGATAGACATAGGCCCTCCTAGGGCAGAGGATTAGATAGCCGGGGGAAGCAACCTCCCCCCGGAACGGGGTGGGGTACTTATAGGCTATCAGTATAGGGCGAATTTGTCAAGTCAAATAGTTTCTGCGAATAGGCCAGGGTAGTACTAGTACCCTGGCTGGGGTTGTGGTGCGGGCGTCCCGCCCGCCGTCGCACACGGGCAGAGCCTGTCCTCAGCACTGCCAAGGAATGCCCACGCAACGCGGGCGGGACGCCCACACCACGATTAATGGCAGTAAACATCCAGGACCCGGTCGGCGACGTGATCCCAAGTGAAGCCGGACTCGACCGCAACCCTCCCGTTGCGTCCCATCCAGCGAGCCCAATCGAAGTTGGTGAAGAGCGTGCCGAGTCCCCAGCCGACCGACTGCGGGTTAGGGGAGATCTTCAGGCCGTTCACCTCATGCCACACATATTCATCCGGCCCACCGTTTTTGCTCACCACCACCGGCTTGCCGGCGCTCCAGCCTTCGAGCACGACAATACCAAACGGCTCGTTGCGGCTTGGCACGCACACCACGTCGCAGGCCTTGTAAAGTTCGGGGAGTTCGCGGCCATTCTTGAATCCCAGGAAGCGCGTGGCATGCGCCACACCCAGTTGCCAGGCGCGACGTTCGAGGCCCCGCCGCATCTCTCCATCTCCGGCAAAGACGAACTTGGCTCTGGGATAATACTTCAGAAGCCCGGGAATGGTTTCCACAAGAAGATCGGGCCCCTTTTGAAATTCCAGGCGTCCTACAAACAGGACCATGGGATCCATGGGTCCAATTCCGTAGCGTGCCTTCACCTCACCGGGATTCAGCCAGCCCTCAAAATGATGCGGGTTCACAGCGTTGTAAATCGGACGGACTTTCCACTCCGGAACTTCATACATCCACATGATTTCTTTCTTCAAGGATTTTGAAACGGTGATGACACGATCCGCCCAGTCAGTCGCAGCCCGTTCCTGATAACGAACTCGGGCGGGCTGGCCGTTATAAAAGTGGTTACCACAGCGTCCGTACTCCGTCGAGTGGAAGGTCAAAACTGACTTGCGGCGGCGGCCTTGTTTAATCCAGATCATGGCGTTAGCGGCCAGCCAGTCGTGGGCGTGCACGATGTCAAACGGCCCCAGGAGATTCTCCGTCGCAAAGACGTAATGGACGAAAGAGCGGCACATGTTATTGACTTCCTCGACAAAGTTCGGGTGCAACGCGAACGGGCAGCGGTGGTAATGCACGCCATGAATGAGCTGATAGTGCGATTGGCCGGGACCTAAGCGGGTGAATACGTGAACGTCGTGTCCCTTCCTTTCCAGAGCCGCTCCCAACTCCGTGACGTGGGCGGCAACTCCACCCACGGAAATCGAATGCAGGGATTCCCAGGATAATAGTGCGATACGCATTACCACTTCCTCCCAGCTAAGATTAAACTTGCCCTTGCCCTGATTCTGTGGAAGCCGTCCTCAGCCTTTTGGCATGCCGGTGATGGCGCAGCCGCGAATTCCTTAAACTCGCATGGATTCAGCGTCTGGAGTATTAAAGCCAGGTGGATCTTCCGTCACAAATGTGTGCCGCAGTTCACGCCACACCACCAGCTTTTAGCTTATTTGGGAAAGGGGGCTTTGCTCGGTTTTCAGCATGAAAATGATGGCCGGATTTTTCGGAGGCACTGGTATACATTGAGCGAGCATCAGCTAAAAAGTATGCGTCTGAGCTTTCCCCTGATTTTACCAACACTTTATATGATGACTCCGCAAGTGAAAAAGTTTTGTGGGAATCCCAGCTTTTCGCGCATTCCGCGAGGAGCGCTCCTGCCTTATAACAAGATTTCATTTATGTGGACGATAAGTTAGAGGCGAGATTGTTACCACAATATTAAATTGTTCTACCGCCGACAATTGCCGTGCTTGGATCGAATCCGCCGGAGAGGGTATGATGGGAATGGGGGCAAAAGTATATCAGGGCTTCGAACTGGAGGTAAGCACGATGACCGTTACGATCGAGAGGAGTAAACTACCCGCGCTGCCTGAAGTGCTGGACGGGTTACCGAACTTCTCGGGCTGGGAAAGCGACGTTTTGCAAGTGGTCGAAGACGAAAGGCCGGTTTTCCTTTCGGCCACCAATATTCACCTCGACCAGATCAGCTCGGCGTTTGCCGTGGCCTTGCACATGCACCAGCCGATCATCCCTGCCGGACACGATGGGCAGCTCATCAGCAATCTGCAACATATGTTTGAGCACCCGAACGAAGGAGACAATCACGATGCGGGACCTTTTGCCAACTGCTACAAGCGGATGGGGGACATCATCCCGGAGCAGGTCAATCAAGGCTTGAATCCGCGAGTCATGTTGGATTACTCGGGCGCTTTGCTTTGGGGACTGCGCCAGATGGGGCGCGGAGACATTCTGGATAATCTGAAGCGTATTACGTGTGATCCTCGCTATCAACCTTATGTTGAATGGCTCGGCACGATGTGGGGCCATGCCGTCGCCCCCTCGACGCCGATTCCGGACCTCAAACTCCAAATCCTGGCGTGGCAACACTATTTCGCGGCAGTTTTCGGTTGGGACGCCCTGGCGCGCGTGAAGGGATTTTCGCCCCCTGAGATGGCCTTGCCCAATCATCCCGAGACTCTTTATGAATATATCAAGGCGCTCAAGCAATGCGGATACCGCTGGATCATGGTTCAGGAGCACTCGGTGGAAACTCCCTCGGGGCAGGCTTTAGGCTACAAACACGTTCCGCACCGGCTGGTGGCGCGCAATTCAAAAGGCGAGACACTTGCCCTCACCGCCTTGATCAAGACCCAGGGGTCCGACACGAAACTGGTGGCCCAGATGCAGCCCTACTACGAAGCCAAGACTCTGTCGCGCCAAAATCTGGGAGGAATTGCGATTCCGCCGCTTGTGTCCCAGATTGGCGACGGCGAAAACGGCGGCGTCATGATGAATGAATTCATTCCGGCGTTCTGGAAAGCCTGGCAGGAAATGGCACAGGCGGGAGGCGGGACGCGGGGAGTTGTGGGGCTGACGGGCACCGAATACCTGGAACTCATCGAGGCGGCCGGATGCTCTCGCGAGAGCTATCCTCCTTGCCAACCCGTCGGCCAGCATAAGCTCTGGCAGCGTCTTCCCTCCGGGAAGCTCAATCCCGGAGCGGTGGAGGAAGCCATCAAACAATTGAAGCGGGAGAATCCCAACTTCCACATGGAAGGCAGCTCGTGGACCAACGATCGTAGCTGGGTAAAGGGGTATGAGAATGTGCTGACTCCGATGGCTCAACTGAGCGCGCTGTTTCATCAGAGGGTGGACCCACTGGTGTCGAAAGACAACCTTACCCAACAGCCGCGGTATCGCCGCGCCTTGCTTTACAACCTCCTGCTGGAATCGAGCGACTTCCGTTATTGGGGACAGGGAGCATGGACTAATTACGCGCGGGAGATCTTCCGGCGCGGGGAGAATGTGCTGCACAGCGAGTTTTAGCCCGGAATTCTCACCACGCCTTGGGAAGGGCGGGGCTTTAGCCCCGCCGCCCGAGGGCCTTGCTGATGATTTCCCCATCTCGCGCCCCGCGCAGCCCCGAGGCCTCGGGGCTGCGCGGGGCGCGGGATTGAACAAAGAGTGGCAACCGCGATGTCGGCGGGGCTGAAGCCCCGCCCTTCCGGTCCGCTCCGGCCATGGTGAGAAGCAAAGCAGCGCCGCGCAACGAACCCGCGGCACGGCGTTTCATGCTATATTGAAAGCTCATGGAACAAAAAGAAAAAGCAGCAAGCGGCGACGACCGCCGGCAGTATGTTAATTTCGCATTCTACAAGGTGGACCCCGCGTGGCGCCGCCTGCCCGCAGAGGAGCGCCAGAAGGGGAAGTGTCAGTTCCTGGAAGTCGTCAGGAAGTGGGAACAGGATGTGCTGGTGACCGCCTATTCGCTGGTGGGCATTCGGGGAGATTGCGACTTCCTGCTGTGGCGAATTGGCTACGATGCGCTCAAGCTCCAGGAAATGAGCGCGCAACTTCTGGCCACGGACCTGGGCAAATACCTGACCACTCCCTATTCCTACTTGTCGATGACCAAGCGCTCGGTTTATGTCGACAAGCACGTGCACGAGGGCCAGGAAGGAACTCGCCTCAAACTAGTCCCCGGGCAGTTCCGGTACCTGTTCGTATATCCCTTTGTGAAAAGCAAAGCCTGGTACCGGCTCACTAAACATGCCCGGCAAGGCATGATGGACGAGCATATCGAAGTCGGCCACCGGTATCCCACCGTGCGGCTGAACACCACTTACTCTTTCGGGCTCGACGATCAGGAATTCGTGCTCGCGTTCGAGAGCGACAAGCCCGAGCACTTTGTCGACCTGGTGATGGAACTGCGGCACAGCGAAGCCACCAGTTATACCCTGCGCGACACTCCCACCTTCACCTGCATTCATCGCGAAGTGAAGGAAGTCCTGGACCTCCTGGGAGGTTAGGCGGTGCGACCATGCCTGGCAAACTCAAGTCAACTAAAAAGCCGGTTGATGCAGCGCGGGTGTCTCGCCCGCTGTCCCGGGAGCGTCTCGCTCCCGCCCGTGGGCGCGGGCAAGATGCCCACGCGACCGCGGGCGAGACGCCCGCGCCACGACCCAAGGGCAAACCGAAGACCGCCTATACCTCGCCGGAGCGCTTGCAGAAAATCTTCGCGGCCTTGGACAAACTCTTTCCCCAAGCCGAGTGTGCTCTGCGCCACGATAACGCTTTCCAACTTCTGGCGGCTACCATCCTCTCCGCTCAGTGTACCGATGAGAGAGTGAACAAGGTCACGCCCGGACTGTTTCAGAAATTCCCCACGCCGCCGGATTTTGCCGCATTGGCGCAGCCCGTTCTGGAAGGGGAAATCCGCTCCACCGGGTTCTTCCGCAACAAAGCCAAGAACCTTATCGGAATGGCCAAGAAGCTGGTCGCGGATTTCGGCGGCCAGGTTCCCCGAACGATGGAGGAAATGCTGACTTTGCCGGGAGTAGCGCGAAAGACGGCGAACGTGGTGCTAGGGACAGCCTACGGTATCCCCACGGGGGTCGTGGTGGACACACACGTGTTCCGCATCGCGCATCGGCTGAAACTCTCCAATCAGAAGACGCCGGAAAAAGTCGAACAGGACCTGATCAAGCTGGTTCCGCAGGAGCGGTGGATCTCCTTCGGCCATCAGGTGATCTGGTTTGGAAGGAAAATCTGCCAGGCGCGCAAGCCGCTTTGCGCCGACTGCCCTCTCGAGTCGATTTGCGACGCGCGCGATAAAACGGTCTGAGAGAGTCGAGGATTTAGCGAGTTGAGGAGTTAGAAACTGACTCCGGCGGGTGATCGGGCGCGTTCTTAACTTCTCGACTCCTTGACTTCTTGACTCCTCGACTCTCCTTTCGCCATGGCATGGGCAAGCTCCGGCGGAGGAGTGAACGTCACCTTCTCTTCGACCGCTTCAATTTCCTCGATCTGCCCAACTCCTCTTGCCTGGAAGTAAGCGATAACCTCTTGAACCAGATGCTCAGGAGCGGAGGCTCCGGCGGTGATACCCACACACTCAACGTCGTCGAGCCAGGCCGGGTCGATTTTTGTCGCGTCTTCGATCAGGAAAGCGCGCACACCCGACATTTCCGCGACTTCTCGAAGGCGTCTCGAGTTGGAGCTATTCTGGGAGCCCAAGACCAGAATCACACCTGCTTCCTTAGCGAGAAGTTTTACCGCCATTTGACGGTTCTGAGTGGCGTAGCAGATATCGTCGCTGGTAGGGGTCACCACTTTGGGAAAGCGGCGGCGCAACACTTCGATAATCTCTCGCGTGTCGTCAACGCCGAGGGTGGTTTGGGTGGTAACGGCAACCCGCTCGGGATCCGAAACCTGGACTCTTTCCGCGTCTTCCACACTGCTGACCAATTGAGTGCAGTCCGGAGCTTCACCCATGGTCCCAATAATCTCGTCATGCCCCGCGTGCCCGACAAGGATGATGGACCGGCTCTCTTTTGCAAAGCGCACTGCCTCGGTATGAACTTTCGTGACCAGCGGACATGTGGCGTCAATGACTCGCAAGCGCTTCTCCGCGGCCTGGGTTCGGACTTCCGGGGAAACTCCGTGGGCGCTGAAAACGACCACGCCTCCCGCCGGGACCTGCTCGATCTCGTCTACAAAAACAGCGCCCTTGGCGGCAAGAGACTGGATGACGTACTTGTTGTGGACAATCTCGCGGCGGACGTACACCGGCGCGGCGAAAAGCTCGAGGGCCATGTGAACAACATCGATAGCTCGATCCACGCCTGCGCAGAATCCGCGCGGCTTGGCGAGCAGCAACTTCCTGAGCTTCATTGCCACTTCTTCTTTTGCCCTCTTCGAAAGGACTGGTTCCTCGTGCGCTTTCATGCTAACAGATTACTGGAAGTGGGTCAAAAGCGCATCAAAACTCGGGAGTGTCTCAGTTTGAAGTGGAGGCGGATTTACGCCGCTGTCATTCCGAGCGCAGCGAGGAATCTCGCTCTGATTTGTGCTTCTGGGAAAGCATGCCAGAGCCAGGGCGAGATTCCTCGCTGCGCTCGGAATGACACGGCAGAACGATTACGGCGTCGAGTCCACCAAAGATCCAGGCCAATCAGGTGACGATATCCTCGCCGCCGTCCACACGGATGACGTTTCCCGTGATCCAATAGGTGCGGTCGTCCATCAAAGCCACGATGGCGGAGGCAACGTCTTCAGGCGTCGTCAGCCGCCCTCCCGGATTCCGCATCCGGGCGAACTCCGCCAACTTATCGATGCCAGGGATCTTGCTCGATCCCGGGGTTATGGTGACGCCCGCCTGAATGGCGTTGGCGGTGATTCCGTGCGGCATCAGTTCGTAGGCCAGTTGGCGGATGTGCGATTCGAGGACCGCCTTGGCAGCGGAAACAGGACCGTAATTAGGAATCACGCTGTGCCCGCCGGCGCTGGTCATGGCGTAAACGCGGCTGCCGCGCGCCAGCATTTTGCGGCGAAACACGTCCTGGACCCAATAGACGAGGTTGTTCCCCATCACGTCCACGGTCATGTCCATCTGCAATTGAGTCAGTTCATCTTGGGGTGAATCGGCCAGGTACGGCTTCAGTGACCCGAAGGCGACCGAATGGAGGACCAACTTTACGAAAGGGCTGCCGCCCTGGTTGCGCCAGTGTTCCTGCATGCGGTCCAGAGCATCCGTGCGCTTGGCGGGGTCCGCGGCATTGAGGTTATAGAACTGGACGTCGCGTCCCGCCTGCTGAATGCCGGTGATTACCTGCTCGACCTGAGGCATATTCGAGCGCCGATCAAAATGCACCCCGAAAATGTTCAGCCCCGCGCGCGCCAGCGCAAGGCTGGTTGCGGCGCCGAATCCACTCGATGAACCAATAATCAACGCCCAGGGCGTAGGTCCTGCGTCGGTCATATTTTTCTCCAAAACCAAAGTATTGTCGATTGATGATTGTCGATGGACGATTGCTGATTGACCATGGCCGGGTACCATTCCAATCGGCAATCGACCATCGACCATCGTCAATCGGCAATCAAGTCAGGCGCTCGACCGTAATTCGTCGCTCATCGCGACCCAGGTGCTGGAAGCGAACCCGCAGGCAGGGCCGCGGCGCCTCCTCACCAAACTTTTCACCCCACTCGATCAGAACGGTCGCTTCCCGGTTCAGCAAATCGTCAAGGCCGAGCGTCGCCAAGTCACGCGCGCCCTCGATGCGATAGAGGTCCACGTGATAAACCCTGCCTTCGGGACCGTACTCGTGCACCAAGGTGAACGTGGGGCTTGTCACCTCGTCCTCGGGGACAGAAGCCAGGCTCGCCAAAATCCCTTTCACGAGGGTCGTCTTGCCGCTTCCCAGTTCCCCTTCCAACAACACCGTGCAAGGCGGCTGAACCTCTTTCGCCAACTCGCGTCCGAAGGCGACCGTTTCTTCGGGCGAACGAGTGATGATAGAAAAGTGACGAGTGACGAGTGACGAGTGACGAGCGGAAAACGTCGGCTGTGCTTTGGTCGGCTCGTTACTCATCACTCTTGTCACTCGTCACTCGTCACTGCTTCTCCGGCTCGTCACTCGTCGCTCGTCACTTGTCACCGCTCTGTACGCCTTTGGCAACGCTTCGATCAAATCGCCTGCGATGAGTGAAGCCTGTCCGGTTTCTTTTGCCGCCAGGTCGCCCGCCAAGCCGTGCAGGAAGGCCGCGGCTGCCGCAACCTCGCTGATCGGCCTATGGCGATATTGTGCCACAAGCCCTGCCGTCATGCCCGTCAGAACATCGCCGGTCCCCCCGGTGGCCATGCCGGGGTTGCCGGTTGGATTCACCCAAACCTTCCCATCGGGCGCAGCCGTAAGCGTCCGAAAGCCTTTCAAGACGAGGTTTACTTGATGCTTGCGGGCAAAGTCACGCGCGCTCTCGAGGCGGCGCGCTTGAATTTCCGCTGTATTCACGCCGAGCAAGCGGCTCAATTCACCGGGGTGCGGTGTCAATATGGCGTCTGCCAAGTCTCCCCCGGATTGAAACTGATCCATGCGGCCGTCGAAGGCGTTCAGGCCGTCGGCGTCCAAGACGACGGGGAGACGGCGGGCGTTTACCAGGGTGCGAACCAATTCGGCAGTTTCAGGAACAGTGCCAATTCCCGGCCCGATGGCCAGCACCGTCTTGCCATCAAGTAACTTATCCAGCCGCCCGTAATCGAGGGCGCGCAGCGAAATCGTGCCAGCCTCGGTTTGCGGCAGCGGCTCCGTCATGTATTCCATGCCCAGCGATGCGACGGTCGGTAGGGCGCTTTCCGCGGTCGCCACGGTCACCAAACCCGCCCCGGCGCGCAGAGCAGCCTTGGCCGCAAGAGCGGCTGCGCCTGTCTTCCCGACCGACCCGGCCAGAATCAGGACATGGCCGTAACTCCCTTTATGGGAGTCGGGCTTGCGAGGCCGAGCCAACCATGCAAAGTCCTCGCGGCAGGACAAATTCAAGAAGAGGTCCGGATCGCTTTCAAGCGCCTCGGGCGGCGTTCCGATTTGCCTGACGACCCATTCTCCCACATGCTCACTGGCAGGTGGAAAGACATGCGCGATCTTGGGGGCCGTGAAAGTGACGGAGAAATCCGCCCGCACGTGCTCTCCGATCAAATCACCGGAGTCGGCGGAGATGCCGGACGGCAGGTCCACCGCCACCACCTGCGCGGAGGCCAACTCCTTGTTGACTTCTCGGACCACTTGCAGCAGCAGGCCACCGAGGGGCTTGGTAAGCCCGGTTCCCAGAAGCGCGTCGACCACCAAGCTGGTTCCTCGCAGGCTCGCCTTGATCGTCTGCCACGCTTCAGGACTTTCGATTACTTCGGGCATGCCGGAATCCGCCAGTCGCCCGAGGTTCACCGCCGCATCGCCGCTTACCTTTGCAGGATCTGCGAACAGGAGAACTCTTGGCCTCAGACCTTGCTCACGCAACATGCGAACCACTACCAGTCCGTCGCCGCCGTTGTTTCCGCGGCCGCATAGAATCGCGATCCGCTGCCTTGCGAGCGGGGCAAAACGCTCCGAGAGAAACTCCACCACCTTGCGTCCCGCATTCTCCATCAGCGTCAGGCCAGGCACACCGTAGCGCTCGGTGGTCAAGCGGTCGATGCGCTGCATTTGTGAGGCGGTGAGTATTTTCATCTCATTAGTTGTCAGTCATCAGGTGTCAGTCATCAGTCGCCAGTCGAGCGTGGTCAGGTATTACCGTTGGCAGCCGAGTAGTGGGTACTGATAACTGATGACTGAGAACTGACAACTCCTAGAGCATCCACCCGCCGCTCACGTTAAGAACCTGGCCGGTAATGAAGGCGGCCTCGTCGGAAGCAAAGAATTTCACCGCCTCTGCGATGTCGCGGCCGGTTGCAGGGCGGCCCACTGGAAACCTGGCGTCGATCAGCTTCTCTGCTTCCTCGAGCGATAGTGCCTTTTCGTCAATTACCGGGGGATTAACAACGTTCACGGTAATCCCGTGGCGTGCTTCTTCCAGCGCTACGGAGCGCGAAAAGGCAACCAGTCCGGCCTTGGCAGCCGAGTAAGCGGAGATCTTGGCTTGCCCGAAAGCGCGTTCCGCTCCCACCGCTCCCAGGTTAATTATGCGCCCCCAGCGCTTCTGCCGCATTATGGGCACGGAGAATTTCGTCGTATAAAAGACACTATAGAGGTTTGAGGCAAGAACGGAGTGCCATTCCTCCAGGGTCGAATCCACCAGCGGCTTCCATTCGAAAACCCCCACGCTGTTGACCAGGATATCCAGGCCGCCGAATCGGCGCACGATGGCTTCAATCAATTCCGCCACGCGCTTGGGATCTGTAACGTCGGTCGGGAAGACAGCGCCTTCGGCGGCCACGTTGCGCAGTTCGTCGGCCACCTTCTGGGCGCCCATTCTATTGGTTCTGTAGCTGATCGCTACACGCACTCCCGCTCGGCCCAAAGTGAGCGCAATCTCTTTTCCGATGCCACGCGAGGCGCCGGTGACTAAGGCTACTCGATTCCGCAGAGACAAACTGAAGCTCCCTGAACTGTGATCACTTGATGCAGTCTAACGAAGTCTAAAGTCGAGAGTCAAGAGTTGAGGAGTCGGGAAGTCCAGAGGTTTTCGATCTTAAACTGTAGACTCTTGACTCTTGACTTTCGACCCCGCTTCACTCCGACGCCTTTGCGACCACCATGGTCATATCATCTTGAAGTTCCGGGCTTCCGGTCCAATCGCTTACACTGCGGTAGATTTCTTCCGTGAGAGTCTGTGCCGAAACGCTGCGCGCGCGCCTTACCACTTGCAGCAGCCGTTCTTCTCCAAACTCCTCGCCGTAGATATTCTCAGGCTCGGTGATGCCATCCGTGAACGCCACCAGCAAGTCGCCGGGCTGAATTTGAACTTCCGCTTGCTCATAGGTCATGGGGGAGAAAAGACCTACCACCGTACCCCCCACGTTAAGCCTCTCGACTTTGCCGCGACGGAGCAACACAGGAGGCAGGTGGCCCGCATTAGTGTACGTCAGGGAGCGGGAGGCAGCATCGTAGACTGCAAAAAAGAAGGTCACGTATTTTTCCCGCGGCGTACTCTCGTAAAGTTGCACGTTCAGCCTGCTGACGACCTCGGCGGTGGAGAGAGCCTTTGCCGGCGATCCGCCGGTGGGCACGAGGCCATCGTAGAACTGGGCGCGCAAAGCCGACTGGATGGCGGCCATCAGCAGGGCGGCCGAAATGCCCTTGCCGCTGACATCCCCGAGGACGAGGCAAACTCTGTTCTCACCCAAATTGAGGAAATCGTAATAATCGCCGCTGACGGTGCGCGCTGCCTTGCAAACTCCATAGAGCGCCAAGCCGGGAACTTCCGGCGCCGAGCGGGGAAACAACTGGGTTTGAACTTCGCGCGCGATGTCAAGCTCGCTCTGCATACGCAGTTTCTCTTCGGACTCTCGCAGCAGGCGCTCTACCGAGGCGGTCATGCTGTCGAAAGCTTCGCCGAGCGCGCTGAGCTGGTCGTGGGCAGGAACGCCGATGCGGTAAGAAAAATCCCCTTTCTTCACCTGCTCCGTAGCCTCATAAAGCTTGTCCACGGCCTGCGTAATGGAGCGCGTCAAGCGCACGCCGATAAGAAGTGCGATGCCTTCGATAATGAGAAGGATTACGGCGACGACTTTGAACAGCATGACGTAGACGTCGGAATATTCTCCCTGCGTTTCCAGCAGGCGCCGGTCGAGAGCCATGACCCTCGAACTCACATACACGACTGCCGCTGCAAACAGCTTCTGTTTGGTGTCCCCTTGCCAGGAAACGGGATCCAGCGACGACGCGCCAACCACCGTGAAATCGAACCGGTTGGTGGGTTCCGGAAGCCTTATTCTCTTTGAGTGAAGGCTCGCTAATTGATAGAAGGATCCCTGGGCGGTTTCGAACTGAGCCTGCATCCTCGAGTTTAACGGCAGGGCTTCGCCATGCGTGGACCGCGTGGTCATGATACCAACCGGCCCAATGCCCTCGCCCGCCATGTCGAGCAGCTCGGGTGTGAAAGGCTGGGAAAGAATAGTAACCAGATTTCCCGCTGCTGCAGGCACACGCGCGATGGAACGTAAGGCAAGTTGGCCCCTGTCCGTCACAATCCCTGAGAACTCCTCCTCATTGAACCAGGCTGGAGTCGTCAAAGGGGATTGAATCTTGGTTCCCTGCAAACGAAACGCCCTGTCTTGCGATCCAATCCGCAGCGTTATTTCGAGCCCAGGGTAGTTGGCAGCATGCTCCTTGAGTTCGTTTACGTAGAAAGTCTGGAGCCGATCGAAAACCTGGTCCGGTTTTGCGGAGGCATTCAAGCGTGCCTCGTGAGCCACAGCGCGATTGAGTTGCTGAAGCGCGCTGAGGCGCTCGCGCAGATCTGCGGTTACGAGAAGCGCGGCGAATTGGCCACCCACGATGAACATGCCCAGACCCACCAGCAGTACGATGAGAAGGATCGGGACAATGGCGATAAACACGTAGGCAACGATTAACCGCCGGCGAAGATGCCACGGCCGGATCAATGCCACGAGCCGGCCCAGATAGTAAAACAGGCAAATGGCGGCCACGAGCCCATACAGGATCCAGAACGTCGCTGGAACGCCGCCGGCAAGCCGGTCCACACTCGCCAGGACAGCACCGCAGGCTAACACCCAGACAGTAAAACGGGCCATGCGGTGTGTGCGATATTCTCGCAGGAAAGTCTTGAGCAGTGCGTTTAACATCAGGAATGGACCGACGCGTTTTCTTTAGGAGCTGCCTGGTTTTGCAGAACACTGCGCCGCCGCCCGTAACTGAAGTAAATCACCAAGCCGATCACCAGCCACACAACCAGACGAAGTTTCGTCATCGGGGAGAGGCCGATGATCAGAGCGCCCGAAAACAGGATTGCCAGGATCGGCACCAGCGGCACCATGGGCGTTCGGAACGGACGGCTCAATTCGGGACGCGTCCTCCTCAGGACCCACACGCCCGCGCTCACCAGCATGAACGCGAGCAGCGTTCCCACGCTGGTCATCTCGTCCAGGACGCTCAGCGGAACCAGCGTGGCCAGCATCGCCACGAAGAGGCCCGCGACGATAGAGCTTTTGTACGGCGTGCGAAAGCGAGGATGAATGGCGCTCGCCCAGGGCCACAGCAACCCGTCGCGCGACATCGAATAGAAGACTCGCGACTGCCCCAGCAGCATCACCAGCATGACGGTGGCCAGCCCGCCCAGAGCCCCAAGTTCCACCAGAAACGTCGCCCACTGATGGCCAGTGGCTCGAATTCCCACCACGACCGGGTCGGGCACGTTCAGTTGGGTGTAAGGAACAAGGCGCGTCAGCAGTCCTGAGACCAGGATATAGAGGACGGTGCAGATCACGAGCGAGCCCAGAATGCCAAACGGCATGTCCTTCTTCGGATTCTTGGCCTCTTGAGCAGCCGTGGAAACTGCGTCAAAGCCGATATAAGCAAAAAACACGACCCCTGCCCCGCGTAAGACGCCCGACCACCCGAAGTGCCCCTGCTCCCCCGTATTGGGCGGGATGAACGGATGCCAGTAATTCGGCCACGCCTTGTGGGCGAATAGAAATGCGGCTGCCAGCCCGATGAACAGGCATACCACCGCAACTTTGAGGATCACAATGGCCGTGGTGAAGTTGGCCGATTCTTTTATGCCGATCACCAGAATCGCGGAAATCGCCACGATCACCAGAAAACCAATGAAGTCATAGGTCAAATGCATGTTTCTGCCGAAGAGCACGAAATCGGTATGCGGCATGGGCGGCAGGCCCAAACCAATATCCTTGAGAAAAGCCCGCAGGTGCCCGCTCCAGCCCACTGCGACCGTGGCCGCCCCGAAGGCATATTCCAGAATCAAGTCCCAGCCAATGATCCACGCAACCAACTCTCCCAGCGTGGCATAGGAGTAGGTATACGCGCTGCCCGCGATCGGGATCATGGAAGCGAACTCAGCGTAACACAAGCCGGCGAAGGCACAGGCGATTCCCGCCAGGATGAACGAGAGCAGGATCGCGGGCCCGGCAAACTGCGCCGCAGCCTGGCCGGTAATTACGAAAATCCCTGCGCCGATAATCGCTCCAATGCCGAGCGTCAGCAGGTTGATCGGCCCCAGGGCGCGCCGTAGGCCGTGCTCGTCTTCGACCGCCTCTTTCCTCAACTCCTCAATGCTCTTTTTTGCCCAGATGCTTGGCATTCCATCTCCCTTTGCAGCTATCAGCCATCAGCTCTCAGTCATCAGCAAGAACCACGCTGACGTCGCGCACAAAAGCCACAGACCTTGACGAGCAGGTCTGTGCCACCCAACTGCCTTCAGTGACGAGTGACAAGTGACGAGTGCCGAGCAAGCGATAGGAATTCATTGGCCAGTGCTTCACTCATCAATTGTTACTTGCCGCCACCCTTCCCCGCCGCCTACAGCCGACCCTGACGCCTGCTTTTCCGGCTCGTCACTCATCACTTGTCACTCGTCACTGCTCTTCTGCGCCAAAGAAAATAAACGGGCACTCCGAGTGCCACAATACTGAGGCCTGCAAGGCTGCGTCCGGGCTTGTGCGTGAGCAGCGCCCACTCCACAAACGAGGCAAAGGCGATGTAAATCGCGGGGACCACGGGGTACCCCCAGGCCCGGTATGGTCGCGGCGCGAGGGGGCGAGTCCGCCGAAGCTGGAAGACACCCGCCAGAGTCAAAGCATAGAACAAAACCACGGCGAAAATCACGTAATCTAGCAATTCGCTATAGGTCCCGCTCAAAGTCAACAGTGCTGCCCACACTGCTTGCACGCCGAGGGAAACTGCCGGGGTGTGGTGTGTCGGGTGCACTTTGGCCACGGAAGGAAAGAACAGGCCATCCTTCGCCATGGCATAGTAGACGCGGGCGCCGGTCAGGATCAGACCGTTCATGCACCCGAAGGTCGAAATCATGATCGCTGCGGCCATCAGGGTAGCGCCTCTGCCCCCGAGCATGACCTGTGCCGCCGCCGTCGCAACCCTGTCTTCGGCGGCGTGCTGGATGCCGGAGAAAGGCAGGACGCGGAGATAGATCCAGTTGCACGCCACGTAAAGGCAGCAAATAGTGACGGTGCCCATAAACAGCGCCAGCGGCAAGTTACGCCGGGGATTGACAATCTCGCTGCCCGTAAACGTAACGTTGTTCCAGGCATCGGACGAAAACAACGGGCCCACCAAAGCTACGGAAACGACGGTCAACGTCGCCAGATTCCAATGCACGCCACTCCAAAGTCCCGCCGGGTGTGTAGCTGCCGCTGGGTGAAGATTCGACCACCAGACCCCCAACGCTACCAACCCCAATAGCGTGGCCACCTTGAGAGTCGTAAAAACATTCTGCACCCAAGCCCCGAGCCGCAGCCCGAATACGTTCAGGACGCTGAGAAAAAGCAATGCAACAACCGCCACCAGTTGCTGTGAGGAGAGCGTTAACGAAACCGTGTGATGAAAAACCGCAATCCGCCCGAGATTGATAAGGAGATTCTGGGTTGAGACCCAGGGCACCAAAACCCCCAGGAACTTCCCGAAGGCCACCGCCACCGCGGCCATCGTCCCGGTCTGAATTATCAGGAAAAGGGTCCAGCCGTAAAGAAATCCGAAAAGCGGCCCGAAAGCCTCGCGCAAGTAAATGTACTGCCCGCCGGCGGTCGGCATCATGCCTGCCAATTCGCCGTAAGTCACCGCCGCCGCAACAGTCATCACTCCGCTGACCAGCCAACAAAGCAGAAGGAGGCCCGGGGACTGCACTTGGCGCGCAATGTCAGCGGCCACAATGAAAATCCCCGAGCCAATCATCGAGCCCATGACGATGGTAGTGCAATCGTAAAGGCGGAGGCCCTTGACGAGTTCCGAGGACGAGGCCTGGGAAGTCGCGGCTTGGGACGTGTATGCTGACATGTCAGGCCAAATTCACCACGAAAAGAGCAGCGCGGCGGAGCCGCATTTCCGAATTCCGGATTTCAAATTCCAGAACCGGCGCCTTGAGCGGATTCCCCGGAGGAGAATTAAAGCGCCCCGTGAAGAAGCTCACCTGCGATTATATAGAGAGCGCGGACACGGTTTCATGGCATGGCGCGCTCTAACGGTCCAGGGTGCTCAAGAACTCTCGCGCCCGTTGTTCGAGGTCCGGCGCATCGAGAAGCCCGCCAATCACTGCCACCGAATCTGCGCCCGCGGCAAACACCTCGCGGGCGTTCTGTAAGCTGATGCCGCCGATCGCCACCAAGGGCTTCCTCGTAGCGCGTCGCGCTTGCCGCAGCCCCTCCAACCCAACCACCGGGTCCGGGTTTTCCTTGCTGGCGGTCGGAAAGACAGGGCCGAAGGCAATGTAATCCGCCGTGGTACCGTCCGCTTCGACGACTTGCTCCAGCGAGTGAGTGGAACACCCTAGCCACTGCCCGGTGGCGAGAACCCGGCGCGCCAACTCAACCGGCAAGTCGGTCTGCCCCAAGTGAACGCCGTCCGCTTCTGCCGTCCGCGCCACATCGGCGCGATCGTTTACAATCAGGCGACAGCCGGCGGCGTGAAGGAGCCGCCGCAGTTCTGTGCAAGTCTCGTAGAGTTGACGAGACGAAGCGTGCTTGTCACGGTATTGTATAAGCCGCACGTCCGCCGAAATGAGCGCTCTCGCTGCCGCCGCCGGCGCCCGGCCGCCCAACCGTGCCGGGTCGATTATGGCGTAGAGGCGTGGAATCGAGACACCCATGGGCAATAACGAATCGGCAAGCATACACGCCGGGGACGCCAAGCCATCCCCCTACAGGTTGTAGGGGTAGGGCTTGCCCTACCCCGGAACACTAAATGATATCATCGCTGTTCTTGATGAAGCGGCGCAGGAAATGCGTGTCAAACTCCCCTGAGCGAAAATCCGTATCAGCCATAATCTTCTGGTGTATGGGAATGCCGGTAGCAACGCCTTCGATGATGAACATTTCGAGAGCCCGGGCCATGCGGGTTATAGCCTCTGAGCGGTCATTGCCGCACACCACCAGTTTGGCAATCAGAGAATCGTAAAAGGGGGGGATGACGGACTCGGCGTAGGCGGCAGTATCCACACGCACGCCAGTGCCGCCTGGGGCATGGAAGGCCGTGACCTTTCCGGCAGAAGGAGCGAAGGTTTCCGGATTCTCAGCGCAAATTCTGCACTCAATCGCATGCCCCAACAGCCCTATCGCCTTCCCTCCAAAATTCAGATGACCACCTGCCGCAATGTTAATCTGCATTTTAACCAAGTCGACTCCCGTCACCATCTCGGTGACCGCATGTTCGACCTGAATGCGGGTGTTCATTTCCATGAACTGGAGGTTGCGATTCTCGTCCATCAGGAATTCGACCGTGCCGGCACTCGTGTAGCCAATCTTCTGCAAGGCCTCAACGACTTGTAACCCCACTCGTTCCCGAGTCTCCTGGTCAAGCTGGGTGGAAGGAGATTCCTCCACCAACTTCTGGTGCCGGCGCTGGATGGTGCACTCCCGTTCGCCGAAATGCACCACCTTGCCGTGTTGGTCGCCCATCACTTGGAACTCGATATGGCGAGGCGATTGAATGTGCTTCTCCAGATAAACGTCCGGGGTGCCAAACGAGGCCGCCGCCTCATTCTGGGCAGTTTGAATGGCGCGCGGCAGCTCGTCGGGCGTCCGTACAATGCGCATGCCGCGCCCGCCGCCGCCCGCCGACGCTTTCACCATGACGGGATATCCCGCGCGCTCTGCTTCTTCCAGCGCCATCGCCTCCGATCGGATCACGTCGGAGCCGGGAAGAATGGGCAGGCCCAACTCCGCCATCGCCCGGCGCGCCTGGTTCTTGTCCCCCATCATTCGCATGACGTCCGGACGCGGACCGATGAAGACCAGGTTGGAGGCTTCGCAGACTTCGGCGAAGTAAGCGCTCTCCGCCAGGAACCCATACCCCGGATGTATCGCCTCGGCGCCGGTGATTTCCGCCGCCGAAATGATGCTCGCAACGTTCAGGTAGCTGTCGGCGCTGCGCGGAGGACCGATGCACACCGCCTCATCCGCGAAGCGCACGTGGAGCGAGTAACGGTCGGCTTCGGAATAGACGGCCACCGTATCAATGCCCAGCTCCTTGCATGCGCAGATCACTCGCAGGGCGATTTCGCCGCGATTGGCAATGAGGATCTTCTTGAACATACCCGAACTCGAAAATGGAAACTGGAAAATGGAAAATAGAAACTGGAAAATGAAAATCGGAAGAACCCACCATCACTCACCGCTTAAGACGCCAGGGCACGTTTTCCAGTTTCCATCTTCCAGTTTCCATTTTCCAATTTCCAGTTTCCGGTTTCCGTCACTTTCCCCGCGAGGGCTTGATGGCAAACAGGGATTGGCCGTATTCCACGGGTTGACCGGACTCCACGTAAATGCGAGCGATTTCTCCCGCCACCTCCGCTTCCAGTTCATTCATCAGCTTCATGGCTTCAATGATGCAGAGGACCTGACCCAATTGCACGGTGTCACCGACATTGACGAAGGGCGGGGCATTAGCCGAAGGGGCAGCGTAAAATGTGCCCACGATGGGGGACTTCATGACGTACAGATCCTCGGCGGATTCTGCGGGTGTTTCGGGGGCGGGGGGCTCTTCCGCCGGAAGCGGTGCGCTCAGCGGAGGGGCAGGCGCCGCAGGCAACGGCGTAAGTGGGGGCGCCGCAGGTTCCGGGAGATAAACTTCTCCGGCACCCACGCTCGAAGCCACAGAGGTCCCGCGCTTCACCCGAATCTTTGCGCCGTTCTGCTCTAATTCAAACTCCGTCACCTGACGCTCAATCAGAGCGTCGATGAGCTGCTCGATTTCCTCGAGTCCCCAAACCTTCTCGCGGCCTGCGACCCCGCGCCTCGGTTTCTTCCCAGCCATTTTCGTCATTCTCCGAACCGTTCAGCATGGGCGGTTCGCGACCCGCCCCTACACCGCGATAATCCAGCGATCCTTGGGGGCAGGGGTCAACACTTCCGGACCATCAGGGCCAACCAAGATAGTATCCTCGATGCGAATTCCACCCCAGCCTTTCAAATAAACTCCGGGCTCCACGGTGACCACTTGGCCTGCCTGAAGGCGAGTCTTTTCTCCCCGTCCCAGACGGGGCAGTTCGTGGGTCTCCATGCCTACGCCGTGTCCAGTGCTGTGAGTGAAAAAGCTGGCCAACCCATGCGCCGCCAGGGTCCGCCTTGCCATCGCGTCGACTTCACCGGTGCGAACTCCCGGCAGCACCGACCTGGCAGCCCTTTCCTGAGCCTCGGCCACAGCGTTGAAGACTCGCCGCACACGCCGGGACGGCGGCCCCAGGTGCACCGTTCGAGTCATATCAGCAGTGTAGTTGCCAAGTATAGCACCGAGGTCGAAGATAACCAATTCATTTTCGGTCAATAACTTGCGAGACGGACGGGCGTGAGGAAGCGCCGCGCGCGGGCCAGAGGCCACAATGGTCTCGAAGGCCGCGCCCTCCGCGCCTCGCTTTCGCATCAGATACTCAATCTCTGCCCCCAGGTCGCACTCGCTGACTCCCGGCTTGGTGATCTCAAGGACTTTCACAAAAACCTCAGCGGTGATTTTCCCGGCATCACGAATCCTGGCCACTTCTTCCTCGTCCTTGACAGCCCGGAGTTGCTCGACCAATCCTTGCGCCGGGAGAAACTCGACACAACGGCCGGCGTCCTTCTCGAGCCGTGAAAAGTCAGCACAACTCAGGTGCGCCTGTTCGTAACCAATCCGGCGAACTTTATGCGCTTTCAGCCATGACGCAACCGCCTTGTGAAGGCCTTTCCTCTCCTCAATCACTTCTACTCCCCGAGCCTCCTCGCGGGCCTCGAGCGTGTAGCGCGGGTCCACCCAGAGAATTCCTTCACGCAAGTTGAAAAACGCAATTCCCGCAGTCCCTCGAAAGCCTGTCAAGTATGCGATGTTGGTCAGATTTGTGATCAGGAAGAAAGGGAACCGGTGCTCTTCCAGCACCGCCCGGAGAGCGTGTTGCCTTTTAGCATACGTGTTGTTCATGGAGAAGTGCCATTGAAAGGGTATGGTAAACCCTGCTCCCGCGTCCTGCAGGAGGACGGCTTGCCTGTCCCTTGGAGTCGTGTTGCCTGCTTGCCTGATCTCTCTAAGCTCTGAGACTTCCGCTCGCGGTCACTTGGGAGGACGCGAAGGCCCCGCTTCCCTTCGAATGATGCGTTAGGGAAGATGGGTGTCTGATTCGAGAACCGTCAAATCGTCGTAGCGCCGAGCTTGAGCTCGGCAGTTGCCGACCCTTCGCTGCGCTCAGGGCAGGCTCTAAAGCTCGGCGCTACAGGTAAACGCACTTTCCGAACGCAACACTAGCCGGGCGTCAGGATCCTGGGAGAAACAAAGAAGAGCAACTCCTGGTCCGAGTCCTGCACATTCGTCAACTTGAAAAGATACCCGAGCAGGGGGATGTTGCCAAGCAACGGGATCTGCGTGACGGAGTTCTGGCGTTGCGTCACCGTGATTCCGCCGAACACCACTGTCCCACCATCCGGAACGAGCACCTGGGTGGTGGCTTGCTGCATATTAATGCTCACTGCCGCATTGGTGACGATGTTGCCAGGACTGGCGTTTTGCACGTTAATCTTCAAGAAGATATGCCCGTCCTCGGTGACCTGCGGGGTGACGGTGAGCTGTAACGTCGCGTTCACATATTGCACTGAAATGGTGTTGTTGATACTGGTTTGGACGGGAAGCTGCGTGCCTTGCTGGACCGTCCCTTCAGCGTTATTCTGCGTGATGATGCTCGGGCGTGAGATGGTTTTCGCTTGGCTGCGAATCTCCGCCGCCGAAATCACCGCATCAATCAGGTAACGCTCCGAGAAGTTGGTAATCGCCACCACGCCGAAGCCGGTAGTAGCGTTTGCCGGAACGGTATACGTTGGCGTGCCCGGGGTTGGGGGAGTAATGCTGGCCCCCGTCCCTGTCTGCACGACGCCACTTGTCGAACCAGAAGTATTGGCGGACGATCCCACCAAGGCGGCCGACAAGGTGCGCTGAAAGGTCGAGTTGGCCAGGACGATCCTGGCCTCGATGGCTACTTGCTTGGTCTTCGTATCAAGTTTGGCGATCGCCTCCTCGATCTTTGGGATCTGAGAGGCCACATCGGAGATAATGAGCGTGTTGGTGCGTTTGTCCACAAGCACCGTACCACGCGCCGTCAGCGGCCCTGCGCCGGAGTCGCTCCCGGTCCTTCCGGCGTTCCCGGACCAGGTCCTGAAGAGAGTCATGAGGTCGTTAGCGTTGGCATAATTCACGGGACGAAAAATCGTGACCAGCGGGGCCGCCTTCAGCCGCTCGCGAGCCAACCTGTTGGCCGTCTCCTGCTCCGCCATAAGGGTATCAAGCCGGGCGATGCGGAGAACATTTCCTTCCAGGACCTTGCCCAATCCATTGTCTTTGAGAACGATCTCCAGTGCCTGGTCCCAAGGCACGTTGTCCAGAACCATAGTCACAGAACCCGACACATTGGGATCCACAAGTATGTTCAGCCCACTGATCTCGTGAATAAGGCGGAAGAAATCTTTCAGGTCAACGTCCTTGAGGTTGAGCGAAATCTGTTCACCCGTGTAAGCGGGTGTCTCCTCACCAGCCGGGGCTGGCGCTGCCGGAGCGGCCCCAGGGTTTACAGGTGGGTTGGAGGCGTTCCCTGCGCTGAGCACTTGCGCAGCTTTGTCTGCCTTAAGAGCCTCCGGTGTGGGGTTCCGAGGTGCCTGCCGGGGGGCCGCGGCAAAGTCGCGGCGGCTCTCCGAAACCGGGAGCGGAGTGTCGTAGCCAGGTCCCGGTTCATCACGCTTGGCAGCCGTTTCAACGGTTGGCGGTTCCGAAGCCCTCACCAGGGAGGCGGGAGTGGTGTGTGTCGCTGCCGGGGGTGAAGTAACGGCAGGCTTCCCAGCTTTCTTGTGCGTCGGCGCCGGCGGCTGAGTGGCGCGATTCTCGCCCGCCTCCTTCTTCAGTGCCGCCGCCAGGGCGGCGCGGGCAGGGACGGCAGTTCCGTGGGATGACGCCGCTTCCGGAGCCGTTGCCCCAGTGACACCGGTTTCGTGCGTTGAAGCCGCCGCGGCAGCCACTGGAGAGTTGGGCGTGGTACGCGGCTTGACCTCAAGGCGTAGACCACCGTCGGAGGATCGCGCCTCAAATGACGGGTTCCCCGACAGATCGGCGACAATGCGAACCACTTCGGGATCCTCCGCTCGGTACTGGCTCACTCTCACATCCTTCACAATTGCCGAGGTCACAGGAATGAATTTCCTAGCAACTGCGTTGGTCGTCCCCTCGACGTCCACCACCAGCCGGTCCGGATGATCAAATCGGTAGACTTGGAATTTCGCGGGCTGCGTCGTAGCCACATCAATTGTGACGTCCCCCGCCGGCTTGGGGGTGACCAAGATCTCAGAAACTGACGGCTTTTTGGCCGCCTCAGCGAGAGCAATCGACTGGGTCGCCCCCGCGTCCGAAACCTCTATTGGGTGGCTCTCGGGCGCGCGCGGCGTTGCCACCAACAGCCATGTCGCCGCCAACCATAGGGTGAATAGTCGTCTCATCTTCCTTCTCCAACAACTGAACCCAGTTTGATTTCCACTTCGCGCATAACCACCCGGCCCTGAGAGTCGAGTGTATTCTCCTTAAAGCAAATAGCCGCTGGAGTGATCTTGCTAACCACGCCGTTGTAAACGGTATCGTTGACTCTCAGGAAGTAAGCCCTTCTCGTATCATTCGTAACTACCGCGATCATTTCGTCGGCGGGCTGCTGGCGTACGATCCCCTCGAGTCGCAGGCTCGAGATCACCAGTCCGCGCGTGCCAGCCGGCAGCCGTCCAGGCTCGAATGCCGAGTGGTCCGCCGCGCTCGGCGCCACCCAGGCCTTGAATGGATCCCGGCGCCCGGCCGCAGAAGACGACTCGCTCGGAGTCGCCCGCTTGGGTGGCCGGGCAGCTACTCCCCGCCCTCCTCCGGAAGCGGCTCCTGACTTTGCAGGCGCCACCGAATTGTGGGTTCCGGAGGCAGATGGAGTCTTTGGCGATCCGGCCTGCCCTGCCTTTTCGGTGGATTGGGACGCCGCCCCCGGCGATGAGGTGCTGCCGCCGGCCTTGGCAGGTGAGGACGCGGCTTTGGGGGCAGGCATGTTGGTCGCGGGCGTCTTTTCAGACGGGGCCTGCCCTGGGCAAACCCCCGCTATTGCCCCCATCAGTCCAAACACACAGACCGCCAGGGTCGCGCGCCTGAGCTCAAGTCTGCCGTTAGACATAGTCCTCGTCCTGACCTATCTCTTGGGTGCTGCCGGGGCTGTGTTGGAAGCCGCGCTGAAGTAGCTGGTCAGCACGCAATTCGCACCCACCGTTTCGTCGGCACTGATTTTGAACGACCCCATACCACCCCCTGCCGGGGGGCCTAAAGTAAGACCGGAAACGCTTACGATGCGCTGTTCATGAGACAAGTGATCGAAGAAAGCCAGTAGTCCGTAGTAAGTTCCGTCCAGCCGCAGGTTGAACGGCATCTCTGTGTAAATATCCTTGTGCACCAGATTCTGCGGTATAAAAGTGCGGATGTTGACGCCGGCGGCTTTGGCGTCGGCGAACACCATCCTCAGGAAATCATGCGTAGCCTGCTCTTCCGGGACGATCGACTTGAGCGTTTCGAGCTGCTTCTCCAGCGCCGCAATACGATTCAGGTACTCGGTCCGTTCTCGTTCGATCGTCCCGTTGCGCAAGTTCTCGACCTTGAGCTTCTCCAGTTTGGCGTGCAGGGTATCTCGCGTTTCCTGGACGGGGAGCACCAGGAAATAGAAAACCGCTCCTGCCAGAATTACCGCGATCAAAGCAAAAACCCCGCCTTGCACAAGCGCCGGAAGCTCACCGAACGTTTTGGGCATCGCCATTGCGCTAGTCCGCTTACAGTCCCCTTGGCAATCTCGTAGGGGCGGCTCGCGAGCCGCCCCTACTCTGTTCACATTCCTGGCCGCTGAGGGGTGGCCGCCCCGGCGCTAGCCTGGGTGAGCGTCGTGGCCCCTGAAGGCGGTTTATAGGAACAGTCCAGATTAAACTTGTAGTTAACTAGATTCAGCTTGTCGTCTTCGTAGAATTGTCGGAGCTGAACGTCATCGAAATACCCGCAACTCTTCAATAAAGCCAGCAGGGTTGCAACCGAATTAGCAGACCCCGCTTGCCCCTGGATCGTCACCCGGCCACCCTCATGAGTCACCGAGGCAAAAAAGAGGTCCGTGGGAGTTTTGGCAACCACATCGCCCAGGACGCTCATGAATTCCGTCGGGCCCAGGCGGTTGGTTTGAAGCAGTTGCACGGCTTTGACTCGCTGCTCCAGTTGCGCCCGCGTGCCTTCGTATCTGGCGTTCTCCTGCCGGATGGCCACCAGGCGGGTCTGCTCGACCTGCTGTTTCTTCAGTTCCACGTTCAGCTTGGCAATCGACCCGTTCCAAATCAAGTACAAGAGACCCACGATCCCAAAACTCACCAGCAAGGCGCCCAGAAAAATCCACACCGGCAGCATCGACTTCTGTCCAGGCGCTGCAGCAGGCTTAGCCTTCGGCTTCGGCGCCGCCAACCCCAGCAGGTTGATTTTAATGAATGACATGGTTAATCAAAGCTCCTCAGCGCCAGCCCTGTCGCCACGCATAGACTGGGAGCAATGTCTTGCAGCAAAGCCTCGTCGAACTTTCCCGAATCTACTTTGACCTTTCGAAAAGGATCGATGATTTCGACCGGAACACGGAATTCCTCTTTCAATTGCTCCACCAAGCCATCGATCGTGGCCGTCCCTCCGGCCAGGTAAATCGCCTGGGTGTTATCCGCAGAGGCGGCCTGCCGGAAGTAGTCGAAAGTCTTCTGAACTTCCAGCATCAGGATCTCCGAGACGGAACGAAGATGAGGAAGCGTCTGTTCGCGCGTTATGCCACCAACTTGCTGACCCTGCTTCAGCTTCTCCGCATCTTCGTAATTCAGGTCGAGTTCTTTCTGCAGAATATCCGTATACTGATTGCCGCCGACCGAGACATCCCGCGCAAACAGGGGAAATTCTCCCCGTCCCACAACAATGTTGGTGATGCTGGCGCCGATGTTGAGCAGGGCGAGGATCATGTCGGGAGGGGCGTCGTAGTTTGCACCGAAGGCATTGAACACGGCAAAACCGTCGTAGTCCACGACAAAGGGGGTCTTATTCGCCTGGTTCACCACATTCGTGTGGTTGAGAATCTTCTCGCGTTTTGCCGCCACCAGCATGACGTCAGTTCCCTCTCCCGAGGGAGAATCCCCCAGCGGCTGGTAGCTCAGGTTCACATCCGAAATGTCAAACGGAATGTGCTGCTGGGCCTCGTACGGCATGACCTCACTCAGGTCCTCGTCGCTGGCCGCGTGGACCGTGATTCGCTTCACGATCACCGAGTGCCCGGAAACCGCAGTCGCCACATTCCGGGTTTTGATTTTGTTGCCCTCGAAAATCCTTTCGATAGCGGCCGAGACCGTTAGGGCATCCATGATCGCGCCGTCCACCACCGTGTCCTGTCCCAGAAGCTCTAAGCCGAAGTTGACCAGTTCGTAGGCATCTCCATGCTTCTTGAGCTCCACGGCCTTGACGGCGCTCGACCCGATATCCAACCCCACCAAGCCCTTCCCTTTCCCCATTCCAAACATCCGCTTTGCTCCCTACTGATCCATAAGGCGTTTTCTACGCGTCGAACGGTGATTGGATTGTGTGCTCTGCATCTCCATCCAGCGGTCCAGAAGCGTTTTCTTGAACTTCCACCTGTTCCCTAGTTTGAAGGCGGGGATCCTCTCATCAAAAACGTACTTGTACAGCGTTTCGCGGGAGACCCCCAAGTATTCCGACGCTTCCCGGATGTCCATAACCTCTCTGGTTTCTACCATACGCTGAACCCCGCAAATTGAGTTCTTTCACTGATGGCTTCGGAAGTCGAGCCTCTCAGGCAAAGGGATAATTGCACTCCCCTGGGTCTATGCATATACGCCCTGGGCTCCTGTGCTGTCAACAGGTATTTGAGGGGTTTATAGGGGATTCTTCCGAGTTTCTTAGGTGCTTTTCCCATTATCTTCGGTGATTCATACAATATCTTAGGCTGTACGCCGGGACACCACAATGTATACGGCCACTTATTTCCGCGATCCATAGTACTTTCGTGCTGTCGCTCCCGGCGCGCGACCGCTCCCTTTCACCGCAGCAGAGGCCCTTACTTGGCCGACGTGATGGGCCACTCCACATCCGATACGCCGCTCACCCGCAGTTTCGCTGCCGCGCCAAACCTCCGGGTTGACGCGGTGGCGGGGTGGGTATATACCTGCCTTGTACCGAGGTCAAAACGGAAACGCCGGCTTCTATGCCTTCCGTTCCTGTTAAAAGCCGACTGCTGCTGACCGGCCTGTCAATCTGGCTGCTTACGGTCTCGCCCGCCAAAGGGCAAGAACCCTTGAGCGCTGCCGATGCGGAGCGGGTCGGACGTGTTTTCGACCTCGAACGCTCTCCTACCCCACTGCATTGTTCAATCCAAACGCAACGGCCCATGCTCGACTTTGCGTTTCGGTTCGATCTTGGGTACATCATCAGTTGCTCGCTTTCCGCCTTCGAAGGGCGCGCAAGTGACGTCGTCGTCTTCGCTCGAATTACGCCGCACGGCGGCCTGCCCGTTCTGTTCGGCGAGGACTACCGGGTGCCGGAGGCAACTGAGGTGACAAAATCCAGCCAACTGAAACAGGACTTTCAGATGAGCGGAGGAGCGGCAGTAGGGGAGGGACTTTATCAAGTGGAAGTTCTGGTCATGGACCAGCAAACGGGCCGCACGGCGCGCAAGAACTGGCTGGCGCAGGTGGGCCATGCCGGCAGCAAGCAGGCTGTGCAAGTGGCCGTCTCCCCCGGGTCCGTCATCCCCATGGGAGCTCGGCCGTGGCCCATCACATTAGACAAGAGCGGCAAAGGCTTGCGCCTGACGGTCCTGCTGGATGCCGAGCCCCTGAATCCCCGAACGCCGGCCCTGCGCGCCTGGGATCGAGCCTTCTTGCTGGGTTCGCTGTCCAGCTTGCTGAAGCAGATCCCCTGTGCCTCGGTTCGATTGAGGGCCTTCAATCTCGATCAGCAAAGAGAATTGTTCCATGAGGACGAATTCGATGACGCAGGGTTCGTGCAGCTCGCCGGATCACTCCGCACGCTGGAACTGGGAACAGTCTCCTACCGCGTGCTGCAACAGCGGCAAGGCGGGCTCGAGCTATTGTTGAATTACGCCAATCAGGAGTTAACTGCCCGGGATCCGGCAGATGCCGTCGTAATTCTGGGGCCGCGGACGCGCTACTACGCAATCGTTCCCCGTGCAGGGCTTAAGGAGCGCGAAACCCCCAATCCGCGCTTCTTCTACTTC
Organism: uncultured Acidobacteriota bacterium; assembly: GCA_963842495.1. Classification (GTDB taxonomy): domain Bacteria; phylum Acidobacteriota; class Terriglobia; order UBA7540; family UBA7540; genus CAVROP01. The sequence continues at coordinate 29,473 of CAWJHY010000040.1, read as the reverse complement.
GAGTACTTTCCCGGCAGCCTCCAGTTCAGTCATCTCCCGGACGCTTTGAGTAGTCTTACGAAACGTCTGGACGGGACGGTTTGCGCCATTTACTCTCCAAGCGACCTTGCGCACTGCACGCAGAAACTGTTGACGCGTGTCCCACCCCACCGAGAGCCTTCCCCTCCCGGCCGCTGGCCCCCGCGTCCCGCGCCGAACAATTAGACAGGTGAAGGAAGAGGTAAGGTGCCGCAGGCCCCTGATAACTTCGTTGACGGTCCCCGCCTGTAGCCGACTTCTTGTCACTTGCCCGCCCTGCCTCGCGGCCCGGGGGTTTCGGTTCGTTTTGAGCAAAATGTGCGGTTTTTGCTCCTTTCAGGCTCTAAATCGTGCTAAATTGCGTGCAAAACGCGCATAATTCGCACCACTCAAAAAAGTGATGTCCTTTGTTTTCAAGTACTTCTTAGCTTCGTTCCCACTATTTTTCATTTTTTGTAGTTCCCCACATTCCCACATAGCCGGGACCCTTCCGCTTTCTCTGGCGCCTCGGCGCGCCCTAGCGCCCGTTTGCGACATTGTGTCCAGAACAAGACCACCATGATAGGCTATCACAAGTCCGTGAGGTTGTCAAGCGGAAAATGCGGAAGGGAAGGACGGATTGTCCGAGATCGTTGCCGGCGGCACACCAACTAATAAGCCTCGCAGATTGCAGTGACGAACGCCCCCTCATCCGCCCTCGTACCTCGGGCGCCCTCTCCCCCAAGGGGGCGAGGGCCAAGACACATCGTCGAGCTTTTTTGATAGAGATGCGGATTCTCCCCCAACCTAATTGGTGGCTCCGCTCGCAAGCTCCAGTTCGCTATACCCTGTGGTGAGGCTCATAGAGACCTGGTTGCCTTGCAGCCCCACAGTCATTGCCTGGAACGGGTTTGGCTTGCCCGGGTTCTGGCTGTCCCAGGCCATCTGCTGGACCAACTTCAGCCCATCGAAGACTTGGCGCAGGCTCGCGGCGGAATCCGAAGACTTGCAATCCATCTTCAAGCCCAGGGTGACGTTATCGGCGGCGGCCACGCTGTAGGTGAGGGAGCTGACATCGCCAAAGACTTTCTGCCAATCCAATTTCACGCTCCCTTGATTCGGCATCCAGCCTCGAAACCAATCGGCTATGGCAGGACCCACGGCCACGCCCCAAATGGGCGCGTCCTTCTCGGCGCTTGCCACCAGGCCCGCCATGCGGCTGTCTGAGCCGATGCTGGGGGTCTGGCCGCCTCGCGCCTCGAGCATCGCGGTGAGCGCTGTAAGGGAACCAAAGGCGCCGACGGAGTCCTGGAGCACCACAACACAGGTACCGGCTATTCCCGCCTCGAGGCAGTAGGCCTGCTTCCCGGCTATGGCATTGGGCGCCATATTCCGCTCCTGGGCGCTCTCCGCAATCGCCTGGGCGCTGAAGTTGCCTGTCGCGAAACCGTACAACGCCATTTCCGCGCTGCCGGGCTGCCACCCGAGGACCAGCCCTGAAATATCCGTTTCGCGAATTCCCAGTTGCCCCAACTCGTCAACCAGCTTGCGCAGCTTCGGTCCTATGTAACGTTGGCGCAGGCTGGCGTAATTAGGGAGCCCACGCAGTTTCGCGGGGCTGGAAAACTCCAGGCGGATCGTCTGGGTGGGAAATCCGTTCAACGCTTCCTTCACCAAGTCCTGTGCCGGGGCCGAGGCGGGCAAAGCCAGCATCGCCAAGGCCGGCAGGCCAAGCAAAGACGTGAGCTTTATACATAGCTTCATATTCATGAATTCTCCTCGTCGGGCAGAGGCGGTTCGCGAACCGCCTTTACGTGCTGCCCAATAACATCATGTTACTTCGATGCGCGCGCACAACCATGCGTCTACTCATAGCGGTGGTTCGCGAACCGCCCCTGCTCCGGGGATCATAGCAGAATATTATTTAGACGAAGTGAAAAAGCTTCCGGCTTGTGGTACAATCCCCACCAGACGCAAGACGAGTGATTCGGTCGCGCCGCAGTGTCGGTCAGTTCGGGACGCGGTGCAGAGACCACGCGTTCACACCTGACGACCTTGCAGATCCCCTCCGGAGACCGATCAGTGCGGCCTTGTTTAACCTCTACGATTTCGCCTCGACGCAGCGGTCGCGCCGAGACGCAGTAAGGAGGCCGGCATGTTCGAGATGGTCAACGAGGATAAAGGGGAGCCCAAGGACCGGAAGGTGCTGCTCGAGAAGATCGGCCTTTTTCTAGCGGCATTCGTTGTCCTGGGAGGTGTGGTTTACCTCTTTGCGTTTTATTCAGCGCACTAGAAGTTTGAGGCGGCAGGGGAAATCGGTCAACCACCAGGCTTAGAGCCTGAGTGGGGGTGTGTACTCTGCCCTCTAATTGCGCATCTTCCACCGCCTGAAGGATTTCCTTAAAAATCGGCCCGGGGGAGTACCCCTGCGCGATCAGGTCATCGCCCCGCAGGAGAGGCGCGGGACGGACTGTCTCCGGCGGGGTCTCCTCCAGGAGACGCTTAGCCATCTCATAAGTGCTCAGATCGCCGTGACTGGCCAGGCAATCCAGGCGATGCAGTTCGAGGTGCTCGGCAAAGCCGGGCAAGCGCAGGAAACGCAGTTGGGTTGAAAGGCGCATGCGTGGAAAATCCATGAAGCGCAAGTGGTGTCGAACCAGTTCAACGACTCGCTCCGTGTCGCGAGAAGGAAGTCGCAGGCGACCCAAGATTTCCTCCGCCATCTTGGCTCCTACCTCGACGTGATGATCGAAGCGGATTCGTTCGCGCACGGAGAATGTGGGGGGCTTGCCCACATCGTGAAGAAGAACCCCCAGGGCCAGAGTGGGCGTGGGCGAGCGCAGGCCGTCCAGCATCATCATGGTGTGGACCCATACATCTCCCTCGGGGTGAAACTCCGGAGGCTGGGCCACCCCTTGCATTCGCTTGACTTCCGGCAGCACCTCCGGAAGAAGCTTTGTAGCGTCAAGGAGCTCAAAGCCCTGCCGGGGATGGCCTTCGGTGAGGATCTTCAGGATCTCGCCGCGCACGCGCTCCGAACTCACCTGGCGGATCTCCGCCGCTTGCGTTCGAACGGCTTCCGCCGCACTCGCGTCAAGAGTGAACGCCAGGCGCGCCGCAAAGCGAACCGCCCGCAGCATCCGCAGGCGGTCTTCGCTGAAGCGTTCGTAAGGATTGCCGATGGCACGCACCCGCCGCGCATTGATGTCGGCCTGACCGCCCACATAATCAAGCACCTGCTCCTTCACCGGATCGTAAAGAAGGCCGTTGATGGTGAAGTCGCGCCGCAACACGTCCTGCTGGGGAGTTTTTGAGTAGCGAACTTCACTCGGGTGGCGCCCATCGCTGTAGCGTCCGTCACTGCGGAACGTGGCCACCTCCACGTTGCCTTCGGGGCGCGGCACTAACATCACGCCAAATTGCGCGCCCACGCCAATGCTTTCCGGAAACAGTCGAGTCACTTGCTCGGGTGTGGCGTCCGTGGAGATGTCGTAGTCCTTTGGCGTCAAGCCCATCACCAGGTCGCGCACACAGCCACCCACCAGGAAGGCTTGAAAGCCTTCACTGCGCAACCTCCGGAGAATATCCACAGCGGCTTGCCGCTTGGCGTCCATGCATTCTATTAGACCCGATGCGTCGCTGCGCTGCAAGCGGCTTGGAAAGGTTAAGGGTTAAAGGATGGAGGGTAAAAGCTGGTAGGGGCCGATCCGGGCGGCTTACCGTAAGCCCCTAGGCTCTGTTCGTTAGCCTTTAGCCTTTAGCCTTTAGCCTTTAGCCTTTACCCTTTAGCCTTCACCCTATAAACTTCCGCTGCCGCACTCCAGGGCCCGAATTCAAGTTTTGCCGGGGCGTGCCGATAGAAGGAACAAACGACAACTCCTGCCGGCGACGCGATACGTCCCTCGCCACTGCGACGCCGAGCCCTTGGCGGAGAGCGTGTACGAAAAGGAATGATGGGCTCAGTTGATAATTGACGCTGGCCGCCAAGGCACCCTCCTAAGAGGAAGGCAGTGGGCAGTGGGCAGTGGGCAGTGGGCAGTGGGCAGTGGGCAGTGGGCAGTGGGCAGTGAATAGTCCGCAGCAGACATTAAAAATTTCAAATTCCAGATTTCAAGAAAAGCTCGAGGTGTCGCTAGGGTCTGCTCCAGCATCATGTTAACATCATCGCTATGTCCAACATCCGAGTTCGTTTTGCACCTTCACCGACAGGTTACCTGCATGTAGGCGGAGCGCGCACGGCTCTTTACAACTGGCTTTTTGCGCGGCACCACGGCGGCGCGTTCATTCTGCGCATCGAAGACACGGACGCAGACCGTTCCAAGCCCGAACTCAGCCAGGCGATTCTCGAGAGCCTGAAATGGCTGGGACTCGATTGGGATGAGGGGCCGTTCTACCAATCCCAGCGGCTGGAGCGCTATCGCGATATGGCCGCCGAACTGGAAGAGCGCGATCACGCCTACCCGTGTTTCTGCCTCCCGGAAGAACTGCAGGCCAAGCGCGCACAGGCCGAAGCGCAGAAGAGGCCGTGGAAGTACGATGGCGTTTGTCGCAACATTTCAGAGCAGGAGCGCCAACGGCGGCGAGCGGAAAGCCATCCTTGCGCGCTCCGGTTTCGTGTCCCGGCCACGGGTCAAACCAGTTTTGACGACCAGGTCTTTGGGCACGTCGAACTTGAAAACTATGAAATTGAGGATTTCGTGCTGCTCCGCTCGGATGGTCACCCCACTTACCACCTCGGCGTCGTAGCCGACGATCTCGACATGGGTATTACGCATGTGGTGCGCGGCGCCGATCACCTTTCGAACACGCCCAAGCAGATCCTGGTGTACAGGGCTCTGGGCGCGCCGGAACCGCTATTCGCGCATTTACCCTTGATCCTCGGCCCGGACAAACAACGGCTGAGCAAGCGGCACGGCGCAACCTCCGTGGGCGCCTATCGCGAGATGGGAATCCTGCCGGAAGCCTTGGTGAATTTCCTCGCCCTGCTGGGCTGGACACCAGGCGATCAGCAGGAGATCGTCCCACTCGAAGAGATGGTGAAGCAGTTCGAGCTCACGGCCGTTTCCAAATCGAATGCCGTCTTCGACCCGGAAAAGCTTGCCTGGATGAACAGTGAGTATCTCCGGCACCTGCCCGCGGAACGCCTGCTCACACTCGCTGAAGAGGAGTTGAAATCTGCGGGGCTCTGGAAGGAAACGTTCACTGGCGCCGAAAAAGAACGCTTCCAGGTTTCCACCCGCCTGCTGCAAACTCGCGCGCGGAGCATCAAAGATTTCTCAGTGTCGGGACGCGCTTTTTTCAGCGACGAGTTCGAGTACGACGCCGAAGCGCAGAAGAAATTCTGGAAAGATGCAAGATTGCCGGAGCTGCTCGACGAGCTGGGATGGCGGCTTGCGGATTCGAAATCCTTTGATCTCGCAGGGACAGAAGCCACGCTGCGGGCGCTTGCGGAAGAGAAAGGCGTCAAGGCGGGCCTGCTGATTAATGCTGCGCGTGTGGCGCTCACCGGCCAGGCGGTTGCTCCGGGCCTGTTCGAGGTGATGCTGGCTTTAGGGCAAAGCCGGGTCGCGGACCGGCTGCATCGAGGCGCGGCGCATCTGCGCGCAGCCCCCTGAGGTTGTCGATTGACGATTGCTGGGCCTACGAGGAATGACGTGCTGTGTCGATTTTCTTGCGCAGCGTTTCGTAGGTCTCAACCGCGACGATGGCCGCGGCAAGCACCGCCCCCACGGTGACGAGAACTTCCCTCGTATTTCTCAAGATCTTCAGGAATTTCCGCATCGGTGTTAACCTCCGAGGGTCAACTACCCCAGTCTGGTGCTGCAACTCAGTTAAATCGGGGCGATTTTACCTTGTGCCTAGCTGGTTTAATCGGCGCAATTTCGAATGGCCTTCGGAAGGGCGGGGCTTTAGCCCCACCGCGTAGGAGTCCAGGGTTGGAAGGGCCTTTCCAAATCCTTCAGGGGCTAAAGCCCCTTACTCACCTCCCCTGATCAGCGGCGGGGCTAAAGCCCCGCCCTTCCGCTTCCGACGGATAAGGTCGCTCACTAATTCTGCTAAGCACTAACCTGTTGGCCGTGTAATGCCGCCCCTCGATCGAGCTGTATCACCACCTTTTCCGGCAGCTTCCTATTATACTGTTGCAAGCTGAGTATTGTCGCTTCTACCCGTTTCGCCGACAAATCCAACAGCCCACAACATCGTGGCAGGGAAAAGCGCTGCTTGCCGGCGCTGCCGGGATTGAAGAACAGCCTGCCGCACAGCGTGACGGCGCACGGCAGGTGGCTGTGGCCGAAAATCACGACGCGCGTGTTTTGTTCGAAAGCCCGCAGGAAGGCATCCCGTCCTCGCGGCGCGAGCGCCTCGGTCCGCGCCTGGTTAGCCCATTTTTCCAGTTCGGTTTGCGCCGCCGGCAACTCATGAAGCATTTCTACTTGGACGGCGTCCCGCGAAGCGCCGCGCCGAGCTGTTCCGCCCAGGCTTAAGCTCAAGCTCAGGGGAAGACCAGCCAGAAGTGAGTTGACGTTTCCCTTCACCGCGAGCACGGGAGCGATTCTTTCCAGTTCCTCCAACACTTCCAGATTTCCCACGTCTCCAGCGTGCAGGATCAGCTCGACGCCCGCCCACAACTCCGCCAGACGCGCGTCAAAGAAACCGTGCGTGTCCGAAACCACACCGATCTTCATCGGTTTGTTCCCTGCTCTTCCGCGAAGATTTCTTTGGCCCGTTGCCTGCATTCCCCGCAACGCGCATGGCTGACCAGGCAGAAGGCTATGCTTGCATTACAGCCGCACGAACAGGGCTCCATGTTCAGCCGCAGCAGCACGTGGTTCCTTCGCTCTTTGCTCAGCGAGGCCAGATCGAGGCCGGGGAGGTCGGTGATATTGGTAGGGGTGAATGGGCCGGCCACTAGCGGACAGGTCGTGCCTTGAGGCTGCAAGGGAGCGGGCTGGACGTTCGGCCGGTCCGGCTTCAACTCCCAAACCAAGGCAGCCAGCGCCACCAGAGTGACGATAAGATAAATCGCCGGTCCGCGCGAGGTGTCCGGCGGGCGGGGATTTCCCAACTCCTTGGAGCTCGTTTTGTCCGTCGGCATACTATTCCCGTAGTTGTAGCGGCGAGTTTACCTCGCCGCGTGGCGGCGTAAAGCCGCCTCTACGTCAAACTGAGACGCTACCACTATTCCGTGCGGCTTGCAGAAGCCCCGCGGCGCGCCACTTTCAACGGGAACGATATCGGCACACTGGTGGGCGGAAGGCAGGCGTGGTCGTTGCAGGCCTGATACGCGAACTTCCCCTTGACCTCGTAGTCGCCGGGCGGCGCTTTGGGATCGAGTTGAAAGGCGACATCAACCCGAACCGTTCCCTCGTAAACGGAAAGGGGCGTGTCCGAAAAGGCGAACTTCCTCGGTTCCCCTTTCGGGTAAGTAATATCATTCCGGGTGACTGCTTTATTCGGCTCGAGCTTGACTTCTGTAGGAATCAGATAGTCGAGAGTAGGATGATGATCATTGATATGGTAGCCGGGAAGAACTTCCGCCACCACCGTCGCCTTCACGACAGAATCGGGTCGCGCCGCTCCAGGCGCCATCGCGACCTTGGCTTTGACCACCTGCTCCGGCGCCTGGGCGCAAACCGCCGCACAGACCAGAGCGAATGAGAAAACGAGCGCAACAAAAGTCTTCATAGTCGCCTTTTTCGAATTCCCTTGATCGGGAAATCGGGAGATCGGGAGGCCGCCTTCTTAGTCTGATCGACCAGTCTCCCGATCTCCAGATCACCCGACCCCGTTCACGATCCCGACTTCAGCAACTTCTCCATCTGCGCCCGCGCCAGCTTCAAGCTGACTGGGCAGGCCCGGTCCACCTGGCGGCATTTCAACAACGTCAAATTACAGCCGCACGGGCAATGCTGATCGCCGAGTTGCTTCTTCAAAGTCTCTTTCTGCTCGGCGGTCAGCTTGCTCAAGTTCAAGCCGGGGATTTCCGAATCGATGGTGGCGGGATCGCCCAGCGCGATTTTGGTTTCGGTTCCCACCACCATGGCCGGCCTGAAATCCGATTTCTCCGCGGTCGGACTCATGGCCAGCAGTTGCTGCACTTCTTCCTCGATGATGGCGGGATTGATCCCGCCGGTGTGCTTGGCATAAATGCGGCCGTCACGCCCGATCAAGAAGGTGGTTGGCAACCCAAGAATTCCTCCGTAAAGTTCCCCGATCCGCTGGTTGCCGACCGCCACCGGATAGTTCATCCTGAACTCCTTGTAGAAATCCACAACCGGCCCGGGCTCGTCGTCCATCGAGATGCCGATCATGGAAAAGCCCTGGCTGGCGTACTTCTCCTGCATGACAACGAATCCCGGAATCTCTGCCCGGCAAGGCCCGCACCAAGTCGCCCAGAAATCCAGCACCACCACTTTGCCTTTGTAGTCGGCCAAGTCCAGCCTTTTGCCCTCGATGTCAGTCAGTGAAATCCCCGGAGCGTCGGGATGTTCGCTGCCGCCGTTGGCCTGGATCATCACAGCAGGATGGATCCAGTACCGGTTGACAAGGTACAACCCCGCGACGACGATTACCGCCAAGACCGCACCGGCCAGCAGTTTGCCTCGGCTCACGGGTCGAGCCGGCTGGGCGCCAGGGTCGAGTGGAGCAGGCGTCCCTCCGTTCGCAGAACTTTCAGGTTGATTCAAGTCCATATCCTCTCCCTTAACTCCTATCCCTTCCTCTCCGCATGAGGCATCGAAGCGGCCTTGACCCTTGCCGCGGGCGCCAACTGGCCACCCACTCTCTTGTTGGCGGGTTTGATACTCCCTGAATCCTCCGTGGCGACGGCTTTGACCGGTCTCCGCAGCGCGGGCTTACGGCGGAGAATAAGCGCTAGCCATACCGCCGCGGCGAGGGCCAGAATGGCAATGAATTGCGATGTTGACAAAAGATGATTAAAGACGAACCCACGGTCCTCATCGCCGCGCAGGAACTCGATGAAATAGCGGGCTCCGGCATAAAGAGCAAGATAAAGCACGAAAATCTCGCCATCGCGGGTTTTCCTCGGATATCTCCAAATCAGGATTGCAAAGATGGAGAGCGAGGCTAAACACATGATGGGCTGAGTGGGGTAGATTGGAATGTTCAACGGTGTTCCAGCCACCTGGTGGGCCAGAGGGTCTGTGAACACCACGCCCCACGCGGAGGTGGTGGGCTTGCCGTAATCACACCCGGCTGCAAAGCAGCCAATGCGGCCAAGGCCAAGTCCCAGCGAGATGGCCGGAGCGTAAACGTCAATCACCTTCCAGGCTGGAAGATGATGCAGCCGGATATACCAAACCGCAAACAACATCGCAGCGATAAATCCACCGTAAAAAACCCCGCCCGCCAAGAACGTATCCCGACTGAAGATTTCCCCCGGATACTCCCGGTAGTAACCCCAATTGGAAATCACCATCAACACCTTCGCGCCCACCAGCGCCACGAGCAGCAGCCAGGTGCTGAAGTCGAGCAAAAGCCCTCTATCCATTCCCTCCCGCCTGCCCAGACGGAGTATGGTGCAAATCGCCGCCAGCATGGCCAATACCATCATCGCCCCGTAAGTGGGGAAATGAAACGAACCAATGCTGAACAGAATGGGGTGCAAAGTAACTCCAAAAACAAGCTATCAGCTATCAGCCATCAGCTCTCAGCTCCTTAGTGCCTGCGGCCTGAAAGCTGAGAGCTGAAAGCTGACAGCTTCTTTACAGCGTGAAGCGGTTCAGGAACGAGAAATACCGCGAGATCACCGTGAACTTATTGGTCGCCATCAGGACGCCGAGAGCAATCAGGAGGACGCCGGAACTTATCTCGACCGTCTGCAGGTGCTTCCGGAAGCCGCCGTAAAGCTTCAAGAACTGGCCCAAACCGAGGCTGGTCAAAAGGAACGGGATCGCCAGCCCCGCTGAGTAGATGGCCAGAAGAAACATCCCCTGGAACACCGTGTGCCGCTGGGCCGCCAGCGCCAGAATCGCAGTCAGGATAGGACCGATGCAGGGCGTCCATCCGAAGGCGAATGCGAAGCCGAGAAGAAACGCGCCCACTAGTCCCCGTCCCGGCTCACCGGTGTCGAGCTTGGCCTGGCGGTAGAGCAGCGGTATCTTCACCAATCCAGTAAGATGCAATCCGAACACGATCACCACAATGCCGGCCACCAGGTTAAAAGTGGTGCGCTGTGCCAGCAGAAATTTGCCCACTGCCGTTGCCGACGCACCCAGAGCCACAAAGACGACCGAGAAGCCCACTACGAAAGCAATCGAATTGCGCAATATGCGGCCCATGAGCGCTGGGCTCGTCGCGGTCCGCAACTCCTCGATGGTCGCCCCGGAAAGCATCGAGATATAGCCCGGCACCAGGGGCAAAACGCAGGGGGAAAGAAAAGACACCAGACCCGCCAGCAACGCAATCGGGATGCTCAATTCATGAGTCATGGTTTCAGCCTGCCTCGCGACGCGGCTCCAATCTAATGGATGCGGACAGCAGTCGAAAAGTCAAGGAGTCAAGGAATTGAGAAGTCGAAACGTTCAGGCGCCGCGACCTTTTCGCCTCTTTAACTCCTCGACTCCAGCCGCCTCGACTTCCCGACCCCTCAAGTGTATCATGACGACAGTCTGTGGAGTCAGGATTAGGGAGACGACCGGGGTCCGCAACTCTTGCTTCGCGCGATCATCTTCGATTTTGACGGGATCCTCGTCGACAGCGAACCGCTTATCATGAAGCTCATCCAGGAGATGGCGGCCCGCGAAGGTTGGGTCCTCACCGAAGATGAGTACTTTGGCGACTACCTCGCTCTGGATGACCGCGGAGTCATCGAGCACCTCTGGCGCACTCACGGACGCCCCCTGAGCATCCCCCGCCGCAACGAACTGTTGGCCTGGAAGGCAAACGCCTATGAGAAAATCATTCATGATGGCCTGCCGGCCATTCCCGGGGCAGCGGAGTTCGTCCTGGACGCCGCCAAGCGCTTCCCGTTGGCGATCGCCAGTGGAAGTCTGAGGGCGGAAATCGAGCACCTTCTTCGGAGGTTGGGCTTGCGTGAGAAGTTCGCCGTGGTGGCGACGGCGGACGACTGCGAGCGCTCGAAACCTGACCCGGAAGTGTATCTGAAAGCCCTCAGCCGCCTGCGAGAGCTTCCCAAATTGCACGAACCGGCGCTCGAACCGATCGAGTGCCTGGCTATCGAGGACGCCCCTCTCGGAGTTGTGGCCGCGCAGGCCGCCGGAATGAAGTGCCTGGCCCTGGCCCACAGCCGCCACCAAGCCGACCTCCAACACGCCGATTGGGTCGCGTCGGGGTTTACCGACGTGAACCTGGAAGCCATCCGCACCGCATTCAAGTAAGCCGAAAAATCGGCTCTTCAACTAGGCTGGCTTTCGGCTGGCTAGATCGAGAAGAGACGCCCGATCTTGGCAAAGCAAAAGCCCCTTGACAAAACGTCGCGCATGGGTTAACTTTGTAGGTGACGAAGAAAAGGCGAATATGGGTGCCACATCCAAGAGCGCCATCCTGGTGGGCCCTGCCGGCTGGTCGTACACCGATTGGGCGGGAATCGTTTACCCGCACCACAAGCCGCGGGGTTTTCACGAGGCCGCGTACCTTGCCCAGTTCTTTGACACCATCGAAATCAACACTTCCTTTTATTCTCCCCCGCGCGCCGAGATCGTGAAAGCTTGGGCGGCAAAAATCGCCTTTAACCCCAACTTCAAGTTCAGCGCTAAGCTGTGGAAACGCTTCACGCACGAATGCAACGCCAACCTCCAGGACGAGAAGGAATTCAAGCACGGACTGGCGCCGCTCGCGAACGACGGCCGGTTGGGGGCCCTTTTGCTGCAACTGCCTTGGTCATTCAAGAACACGCCGGAAAACCATGAGTACCTGAGCGGACTCATCATGCAATTCATGGAATACCCGTTGGTGCTGGAAGTGCGCCATGGCTCATGGAACAAGCCGGAGGTCTTTGAATGGCTGGCCGGGCTGGGAGTGGGCTTCTGCAACATCGATCAGCCGGTCATCGGACAGTCGATCGCTCCTAGCGCCTACGCGACCGCCCCGGTGGGATATGTCCGCCTGCACGGCCGCAACTACGATCACTGGTTCACGTCCAACGAGCATCCCGAGGAACGTTATAATTACTTGTATAGCCAAACTGAATTGGAACCGTGGGCGGCGCGCATCCAGAATGTCGCCCGCAATGCCGAGTTGACTTTCGTTATTACCAATAACCATTTCGAGGGGAAAGCCATCGCTAACGCCCTCCAGTTAATCGCGCTGCTCAGAAACCAGCGCGTCCGCGTACCCGAAACCATGCTCGAGTCCTATCCGGAGTTGGAGAAAATCGCCGCACCGGAAACACCCTTCACCCTGCCCAAGCAGTCCGACCTTCTATTTGCGTCAGGCAATCCAGGCGGCTCCGAAGAATCCGCGCGGAAGAGTAATTGACAGTATCCAACTCTCACTGATAGCATGTTTTAAGCCTAGCAGCCCGAGTGGCAGAGGGATGGATTTTGCGTTTGCAGTTGCTTGTACTTTCTGCTTTCTGCCTTCTGCTTTCTGCCTTCAGACTCTTGAGGTCCCCGTCGTCTAGCCCGGCCTAGGACATCGCCCTTTCACGGCGGTAACGCGGGTTCAAATCCCGCCGGGGACGCCAACATTCTAAAGTGGTTATTGAGATTGAGCCTTTAGTCCGAGGGTTCGAAAGGGTTCGATAAGGAAGGAACGCTGGATTCAGCTCACCTTTTGGGCGGCCTTTCCTGGCAGAATCATTCTGACGACTTTGGCCTGCGCTTCGCGCTTCGCCGTAGTCATCGCCTGCGTGTAAACGTCTGCGGTCACCCGATAATTGGCGTGACGTAGCAACTCCTGAATGGTCTTGATGTCTTCGCCATTCGCCTTCATGAGTGTTCCGAATGTGTGCCGTAGAGTGTGCCAACCCACCTTGCCGCTGATCCCGGCTGCTCGGAGTGCAGGTTGTAGATGCGCTCGAAAAAGCGAGCCAGGCCAGTACGGTTGCGTGCCACGCTTGTGTGGGCTGGCGAACACCCAGTCTTCCGGCCTGTTGTAGGGAGTCTTCAGCCTCCAGTTCCACACCTGTTCTCCTAATTCCGCGTCGAGTGGCATGGGTTTCTGGGAGGCTTCTGTCTTGCAGGGCCCGATCCTTTGCTTGACCACGGACCGGGTTATGTTGATCTCCAGCTTCTCGAAATCTACGTCCGCCCACTTGAGGCCGAGCAATTCTCCGACTCGCAGGCCGGTGGCGGCATCCAGCAGAACCATGGTGCGACACGGCTCTCCTAGGTGCTCCAACAGAGCCTGAATCTCCTCGATTGCAAGGACAGTTGGTATCTTGGAACGTTTCGCACTCTGACGAACAGCAGTGATGGGATTGTGGCGAATCCAGTCCCAGCGGATCGCGTGACTGTACAAGGCACTCATGATGTTTCGGATTTTGGCTTTGCTGCCGGGCGCTAGTGGTAGCGAACGCAACCACTCTTCTACCTGCACAGCTTTCACATCGGAAATGCAATATGAACGCCAGCGCGGAAGAATCCACTTCTTCAAGTAGCCCTCGTAGGTTGCCTGTGTTGCATAGGATTTCCGGCCCTCTGCCTCGACGCAACTGCCGTTCTCCGGCTGCCTTTTGTTGAAAACATCCGGCATTTCGTGTTCCCGGTAGTGGTGAACGAGGGTTTCGAAACTGATGGTCTGAAGCTGCTGACGAGGGGTTTGTTGGTTGATACTCAAACGCAAAGCGTCTACCGCTTGTTGGGCGCTGGCTTCGGTTTTGAACTCTTCCGCCGAACCAACCACTACCTTGCGGTATCTCTTGCTTCCGTCGATTTCGGTTTCGTACCACCTGAAAATCCATACCGTCTTACCAGACTTACGCTTTACGCGCTTCAAACTTCCTCTTTGGTGTCGTGCTCGCCTGAACATCTTTTCTCCTTTCAGTTAGGCGGCACGGATGGCTCCGTACAGACTACTGCAATCGCCAACCGTAAGTCGAGGCTCCGCCAGAAACCGCGCCATCAGTTCGACGCTTTGCTTTCAAGCCACTGATTCAACGCTGAAGCCCGGAAACCCCAGAGCTTTCCAATCCGGAAACCAGGGATGTCGCCGTTCCGAGCCAATCTCTGAAGGGTCTTTGGATGAATGCGCAGAAGCCCAGCTGCCTCCTCACTGTCAAGAACAGGTTCGAAAGACGGTTGGTCGCTCCTAGATAGACTCGAACCAGGAGGCACCGGCTGCACTTTTGCTGGAGGGACACTTTCTGCTAACCCACCTCCTCCATTTCCTTCGTCTTTTCCATTACTCTCCCAATGAGCGCTCTCAGGAGCCCGTGTCTGTTCTTCAGTCATGCTTCCTCCAAAAGCGGCCTTCCAGTTCAGGGTTCTGGTTCGTGAAACAAATCGGCCCAGGACGTGTGAGACCTTGCGCCCCGCAATGCTCCCTTTGAATATGCGATCTGCGGCCGCAGGCAAATCGGGAGGGTTAGTCAACCCCGGATGCTAATTCTGTTCGTCGGGCTGGTGGGCGGAGCCGCGGAGGCGTTTATGTAGGAATCCCAATGCCATATGTAAGATGAATTGGTCTTCGTGTCAAACGGGCGTAACCGCAGGACCTGTCGCGTCATGGAAACGCCTGAGAAATCAGCGTTTAGAAAGTGCATCGTGAGGCGTACATGAGCTTCCCCTAGCAAAGTCCACGCAGAGATGCTTATGGCTATCTGCGCCCATAACCAACTCACAGCCTTCTTGGGTGATCTCGACCAGACCGCGACTACGCCTTCTCGGACTGGATCGCCGCATCAAGCTTTCATGGAAACAAGGCCAGCATATGCAAGCGAATCAATCGGATGGCCCTAACTGCGGCATTGCCCTTCTCAACAGCGTAATTGTGATGCACACTCAGCGGAAACTTTCGCCCCCATTAGAACGGAGATTGTCAGCTTGCGCCCAACCGATGCCCTGCCACGTTTGCCCCTTCCGCTACATTTGGTTCTCACAAGAGTTGACCGGCGAAAAAAACTTGGCAAGAGACATCCCCCCTTTTGGTTTCGGACTGCGGGGCGCATCGACGGCGGCTCCGCCAACTCGCGATCTGTACAGTTGGGGCGCACTGACGAACTTGCGTTAGGCCCCAACGGCCGCTGCCCTCGGCTGGATGCCGGTTTCTGAGGCTCCAGCTTGGCCTGGGCGTAGTAAAGAATTCACATTTGCCTTTAATTGGACCAAGGCCGCCGCATGGAGCTGCGAAATGCGTGATTCATCCACTCTCATGAGCACGGCAACCTGTCTCATTGTTAGGCCCTGCTGATGGTAGAGTTCAACGATTTGGCGTTGACGCTCCTGCAGCCGCGAAACGGCACGATCAAGGATTTCCAGTTGTTCGTTTCGGTAGCAGAGGTCGAAGGGATTGGGATCATCACCGGCCAGGAACGCTGGCTCGATGGACGCCGGTGCGGAGGTTGGCGCCGCTGAGAGGGTGCGCGCACCGCAGTCAAGCCCCGCACTCTGAATCTCGTTCAGCTCACGGTGCCACTGTGCCAGATTCATTCTCTGCTCCGCAGCCATCTCCTCGTCCGTGACGGAGCGGCCGACCTCTACCTCCAGTTCGTGATAGAGCTTTTGGATTCTTTGATTCTTACGCCGTAAGTCCCGGGAGGCCGGATCGGTAGCACGGAGGCCGTCCAATATGCTTCCGCGAACCCTGTGCCTCGCGTAGGTCTCCAAGCTCACCTGCTTGCTCGCATCAAACTTTGTGACTGCATCGACCAGTCCCAGCACGCCATCTGAGAACAGGTCATCCAGCTCCACATGGGCTGGCAGGCGTTTGCGAATCGTCAGAGCCACGCGCTTTACGAATGGAAGCATATCAACCAACAGCTTCTCCCTGTTCTGGAGGGCCTTTCGTTCGTGCCTTCTCCTGGGACGCAAAATAGGAGGAGTCAGGGGTCGACACGGTCGCGCCGGCAAGCGAGGGCGAAGATTGGCCACTGCCGTCAAGCTGCTCAGTTGCTGAAAAGTGGGAACGGATTGAGTTGCCATAGAAACCTTCGTCACTCTGGAATAGACCCATAAAGGTCAGCGCCTTTCGACCTTGGGCTTCGTTGCCATCGTCCGGAGGCAACATTTCACCGTCAGCGTGAAGCCTGCGGCTCCATGCTCTGTGTGCCAACTTGGTTCTTGGGGAATTGCTTAGGCGGCTGCTATTGTCAGCATGGCAGGATGACTATGATGACCAGTTCAGAATGAAAAGAATGGCGGGCTCGTTCGAGATACGTCCCTTTATTCAAGGCCGATCCGAACCGTTTCGCCGAAAGGTGCCTTTCTGCTCGAATCGGTTACCCAAAGGACTGGGTACTCCGGGGCCTCTGGATACGAATGGCAGCACAAGTCGGTGAGATAAATAAGGCAGGCCGGCGCGAGGTCCTTTTCAGTGACCCACTCGAAAACCGGGCAGAAGTCCGTGCCCCCACCGCCCTTGGGTTCGAGTTGCACCGGTTCCGAGGGTCTGAACTCCTGAGCACTTTGAAGCGCCGCGTCACAATAGACCACATGGATCACTTCCGGCTGTGCTTCCTCAGAAATGGCGGAGATTTCACCTGCAAATTGTTCCAGCTCAAGTTTCCCGATTGAACCCGAGGTGTCGACCGCAATCACGATCTCACCCACTCCCTGGCGCTCGACCGAGGGCAAGTACAGGCCGGAAGCGATGTAGCGGCGATTGGGTGGCGTCCAGCGATAATCAGAGGGCGTAGTTGCCGCCACAAAATCACGCAGGATCGCGCGCCAGTCCTGCTGCGCCTGGCGGCTTTCGCTAAGTGGCCTTTCGATCCCAGCGGGTTCGTGTCCCCACGCCTTGGCCGACCGCTGAGCCTGCTCCGCCGCAATGCTCCATTCGTGCTCCTGGCGACGCTGCTCGGCTGGCGAAGCCGTTTGCCCGTGCTCGTCTCTCGCGTCCCAGACCTCGCCGAACCCTCCGGGCCGCACCGACGCTGGCCCCACAGCCTCACCCGTCGTCCGCCCACGTTGATCTGAAACCGGCTGAGGCGAGGGGTCTGGCTTCGGAGTGGAGGGCATAGTGCCGTCTGTCTGTTGCGGACCCGTAGCGGTCCCCTCGCCGCCATTCGTCTGCTTTTTCGGCTTTGTTGCGCCGTCTTCCTCGCTTCTCTTCCGCAGCAATCGGGCGTAGATTTCTTCCGCGCTCAAGTTGCTGAAGGCAGGTTCGATGAGCGCTCCAGCCGGAAGGACGAAACCGTTTCCGATCAGAATAGGGTTGATGGCGAAGTCCGCTGCTACATTCCAAAGCTCCGGATCACGCTGGCCACGGCGACACTGGTGCGCCAGTGCGCAGTGTAGGACTTCATGGGCGAGCGTTCCCTCGAGTTCCGCTGGCTTCAGTTGATCCACGAAAGACGGGTTGTAGACGATCCGCGAGCCGTCAGTCGCCATCGTTGGCAGAGTTCCAGGTATCAGTTTCAACCTCAAGCTGAGTGTGCCAAAGAAAGGCTGCTTCAAGATAAGCTGAACGCGGCCGCGGGTTAGCTTTTGTGCCGTGGTGGTGTGAGAATGCTTCACGCCGCCCTCCCTTCGTCTGGCGCAGGGGCTGAATAGCCAGCCATAAACGCGGCCATGCGGTCGCAAATCGCTGCGGCCCTCTTCGCGGTCTCGCTACGAGTCGACTCCGACTTCCGCAACTCTTGGGGATCGACTAGCAGTGAGGCGCGCACCTGGGTGGCCAGGCGTTCGAGTTCCGGGTCCCCTGTGACGTTCAGCTTGGGCAGAACATCGACGAGTTTCACTAGGTTTGTGACGACGGAATCGCGGAAGGGATGTTCCACCCTCTCCCCCGTCACTTTGTAGGCCTGGAGGCGTTCGGCCAGGTGGCTGACAGCCTCGTACAGCCGCTGCCAAAGCTCACGACTCGCGACCTGAAGCGATGCCTCGACGGCGGCGGTGATCTGACGTTTGATTCGCTCTTTCTCCTCTTCGCCCAGTGTGACTCGGAAGTCGCCTGCATCCGGCAGAGGCATCACTTTGGTTTCGAAAGAGAACTTGGAACGGAGTTCTTCGGGAGCCGGATAATCCTCCGAACGAAACAGACCGCCAAGTCGCACCCTGGCCTCCTCCACGAGCTGTCCGAACTGCTGTGTCAGGGTATCGATGGCCGGTGTGAACTGGTTCGATAACTGCCGCATTCTCTCCGTGTGGTCCATGTAAGCTGCGGCTGGGAGCACACGATAGCCGTTATCATCCCAGGGCAGGGTCATGAAGTAGTGATCCTGACGGGCCTCGCTGACGATCTTTTGTACCTCGGCGAGCGCCGCTTTGGGGAGAAGCACTTTGTGATAGCGGCCGGCATCGGGCTGCGCGCCGTGCCGCTGGGCGATTTCCTCGGATGCTTCGGGATCGTGTTTTCGCGCCGACCACATGCTGATCGACAGCGAGCACAGCATAGCTCGTGAGGACAGAGATGGTTCTGGTGTCGAGATGGAGCTCATGGCAATATCTCCTGGGTTCTTTTGGAAGGTTTTGGATGGCAATTACGGTCGTGCCGATCGCCCACAAAACCGGCACCCATGATGAAGCATTCTTTCCATGTGGGACGATATGGACGGGACTGGTGAGGTGAGATCTCCGCACGCGCCACCGGTGCCCCATTGCTGCTTCCAGGAGTGGCCGGGGATACATGCATGTGGGTGCACGCCGGATCTGAAACCCGACACGGTCTTACTGTTGGTGCGTGCCACGATCCAGGAGCTTAGCGACTTCGAACCCTTGGGTGTCTTTCGCGGGTAGCGCACGCCGGGAGGCCGGCGTTCACTTGGTCCGCAGGGGAATCGCCCTCGATCTCCGACCCGTGATGCCGGCGCGAATCGTTAAGCACTGTACAGAGCAGAGGACTCCTAATCGCCTGTTGTAAGTTATAAATCTCAGAGTGAAATCACTTGAAAAACAAAGATTTCTTCTATATTGTATAGATAATGTTCAGCCGCGATTACCTCGGTGAATTCGAGCACATCATTGTCCTGGCACTTCTACGACTGGGTGATCGAGCCTATGGAGTCACTGTGCGACAGGAGATCCAATTCCGCACTAACCGTGAGGTGTCAATCGGCGCAGTCTATGCCACCCTTGATCGTCTGGAGACCAAGGGGTACGTCAAGTCCCACCGTGGCGATCCTACGCCAGAACGCGGCGGACGTTCGAAACGCTTCTTTCGTGTCAGCGCTAAGGGAGTGGAGGCCGTGAACCGCACACAACGCACACTCCAGAGCATGGCCGAAGGCCTCGACCTCATTCGGAGTTACTCATGACTTCTCAATCAGACTTCGTTCAGCCGCCGCGCATTGCCGTCTGGCTCGTCAACCTGTTCGCCCCTGTCGAAGAAGCAGAATCGATCCTAGGAGACTTGCTTGAGGAATTCTCCCACCTTGCGTCGAAATCGGGAGTTGCTTTCGCCCGAAGCTGGTACTGGCGACAAACTGTGAAAACCATCGCGCATCTCTTCGGCTCCGGATTCCGTGTCACTCCGTGGTCGACCGCTGCCGCTGTAGTCGGAGGGTTTTTACTGATCAGGTTCGGATTCAAGTTGCCTGAGCACGCAATAGAAGCAGTTCTTGAGAGATACGGAGTTTTCGAACATCATTTCAACGCTTATGTATTCTTTGCGAACGATGGGAGTAAGTGGATTGAGATCGTAATGGTCCTCACGGCGATGGTCGTTGGGTGCATCGTCGGGTTGGCGGCCAAAGGAAGGGAGATGGTTGCCACCATGACGCTCGGTCTCGTCCTTTGTTCGATGGCTGGCACTGCTTCGTTGGTGTGGCTGGCCAGAGGGCAAGATTCGATGCTGTGGCAGTTGCCATGGCACTGCGTTTTTTCGCTTGCGGTCGTTATTGGCGGAGCAATCGTCCGAACGCGTAGATCAGCCGCGAGAACTCGGCCTTCAGCAACGTAATTCGCACTCCCGGATCGGGCATCCGGAAAGAATCGCTAATTGAATGATACGCTCGGGTGGTCGATTACTAACGTGTCGGCCAGTGTTTACTGATAGCTGGCGAAGACAGCCCTTGCCATAAGAAAAGACGATTACGCTTAAACCACGGTCGTTGAAGATCCCGCTCCACTTGGACTATTACGGCCTACGCGTAGGAGTGGTCACCTCAACCTGATCGCCGCGATAGCTTCATGCAGTGGACATCCTCCTGCCGGATGGTCAACGACTCGGAAACGGACCCACTACTCGGCAGTCTACGAGGGCTTTTACGAGGCCCAGCAAATCGGAAATTAACCAACAAAGTCGATCGGAAGGGAGCAATGCATGAGCAGGAATTCGGCGAAAGGTCACATGGCATTGAAACGGTTCCTCTCGGTAATGACATTGATCGTTGGGATGACGGCCCCCATGGGGTTAGAAGTGCTGAACGTGTCGTGGCTCGAAGCCCAGGTACCCATCGCACAAACCCACTTCATGTTCCCAGACACGATTGCGGCCAAGCAACTCCAGGCATGGCTAGCTGCGTTCAACAGGGGCGATCGGGCCGTCATTCAGTCCTTCGTCGATAAGGTCATGCCTCCCGGTACACCCTCGAACTTCGTCGAGCAGACAATCCAGATGCGGATTCAGTTTGGCGGTTTCGATTTCCAGAAAGTAGAGGAGTCGACGGATGTCCGATTCGTCGTGCTCGCGCAAGCGCGTGCCAGCGGGCAGTCCCTCCGGATCAGCGTGGAGGTGGATGCTGCGGAGCCGCACCGGATCGCCTCAATCTTGCTCCAGCCAACGAGCATGGGCCCGCCGCCGCGCGAATTGACTGACGCCGAATCTGCGGCAGCCCGGGCGCAACCTTCCTTTCACCAATTCTCCGCCTGGCTCGCCGCTTTCAATACCGGCGACCGGGCGCAGTATCGGCAGTTCCTGGAGAACAACTTCCCAACTCGAGTGTCGGGCCTTGATCAGGATACGAACTTTCGTGCACGCACGGGCGGATTCGAGTTCCGGAAGCTGGAGCAGGCGTCAGCCACCGAGGTTCGCGGACTGGTTCAGGAGCGCGATTCGGATCAGTTCGCCCGATTCACGCTGGCAGTGGAATCCGCCCAGCCGCACCATATTGTTTCGTTGGGCCTCATGGCTGTCCCTCGCCCGGCCGCATTTCCTATTCCGCGGCTCACAGAGAGTGAGGCCGTGGCTGCCGTCAAGGCACAGGTGGAAAAGAATGCTAACGCAGACCGGTTCGCCGGCACAGTGGAGGTGGCGAAGAACGGTGAGGTGCTTTTCAGCGGCGCCTATGGATTGGCGGACCGCGAAAAGAAGACTCCCAACACGCTCGACACGCGTTTTCGCATTGGGTCGATGAATAAGATGTTTACTGCGGTTGCGGTCCTGCAACTGGTCGAGAACGGCAAGATCAAGCTCACTGATCCGCTCGGGAAGTACATCACCAATTATCCCAATCAGGACGTCGCTACCAAGGTCACGATTCATGAGTTGCTGACGCACACCGGAGGTACCGGCGATATTTTTGGCCCGGAGTTCGACACGCATCGCAAGGAACTCCGCACGCTCAATGACTATGTAACCCTGTATGGCAAGCGCGGCCCGCAGTTTGAGCCCGGTGGCCGATGGAGCTACAGCAATTACGGCATGTTGCTGCTCGGAGTTGTGATCGAGAGAGTGACCGGCCAAAGCTACTATGAGTACGTGCAGGATCACATTTACAAACCTGCCGGAATGACATTCTCCGGATCACTGCCTGAAGATCAAGTGGTTGCCAACCGTTCCATCGGATACATGAGATCGCAGGGAACCGGTGGGTGGGTCCCGAACACCGATACGCTGCCCTATCGCGGAACCTCGGCTGGTGGCGGTTACTCAACGGTTGGGGATCTGCTGCGGTTTGCCAATGCGCTGTTGAGCAACAAATTGCTGAACGCCGGCTCTACGGAATTACTGTTTACCGGGAAAGTGGAGGCCGGGGGCGGCGGCAAATATGCGTATGGGTTTGAAGATCACCGGGACAAGGATGGAAACGGCTGGGTGGGCCACGGAGGTGGCGCCCCAGGTATGAACGGCGATTTAAGGATATACCCCAAGTCCGGCTACGCCGTTGCGGTGCTGGCAAACCTGGATCCCCCGGCGGCGCAGCAGATATCAGAATTTCTAGACTATCGGCTACCGACAGGAAAATAGATCTTCCACTGTTGCCCATCTATTGAATAGCACATCCACGAGAGCGCTCGTGCATGGTGGCGAGTGGGGCCTCTTTTTTTGGCGAAAACCCGCGATCAATGCCGTAGTGTAGACTGTCGCTAGGCAATAGCGTGATGATTCTCCACGGCCCACTTCGTGTACCCAGCAGTGCACCGAACGGCTGGCGCCCGCAGCGTGGCGTCGCACACGCAGAGCACCCGAAACTCAGTCGGCAGGCGATTCAGGTACAGGCAGATGCGGTCGAAGTTGGTATCGGAAGCGCAGCGGGCCAGCGCGGAAGCCACCGCGTATTGCGCGGCTGCGTTTTCCGGCACGGGCTCCTTGAGAGGGTTCAACAGAATGGCGTCAATATTGGGCAATTCCCGGAACATCCGCAAAAACGCCGAGAATTCAGTGGCCGCGCCCGTGCCCACCGCCCCTGCTATGACTTCGTGCTCGATGGCTGGGTTCGCTTGCGAGTCGAGGGAATCGAGAATACGCGAGACAAACTCCCACGAGCGTGGTGATGGGAAAGCGTTGGCGTCACGGTCGAAAGCGCTTAGTAACTCCGGCCGGAAACGAAGAAAAGCGATTACCTCAGGACGAATCCCCGCCTGAATCGCCCATTCGGACCATTCCTGTACATCTACCTCAAACTCCAAATGCACGAAACGATTCCGGAGCGGAGTCGGCATCCGTGTCGTCACGGCCCGGTCCGAATCGCGGTTCCCGGCAGCGATAATGGCCCACCCTTCCGGCAAGGCGTATTCCCCGAGCTTGCGATCCAGGACCAACTGATAGCAACTGGCCTGTACCATGGCCGGCGCCGCATTCAGCTCGTCCAGGAAGAGAATCCCCGTTCCGTCCTGCGGCAAGAACTCCGGCGTCGCCCATTTCGATCGGCCGTCGCTGCCAAGGAACGGTAGACCCCTTAGGTCGACCGGATCGAGCAAGAGTGCCCGCACGTCCTGGAGCGTGATTTTCAAAGCTTCGGCAAGTTGACGGACAATGGCACTCTTCCCTACTCCAGGTCCTCCCCAAATAAAGACAGGTTGCCGAGCTGACACAAGAACGCGCAAAGCGCCAGATACCGCGGATGCTTTCATGGTGATTTCCTTTCACACAGAACGACAAGAACACAATTGGGGGGTGGCGGAAGGATCAATAAAAGGAGGGTCGGAACTGCACGCTTCGGTTCTCACAATTGTCGACCCGTGAAAAAAAGTTGGTAAGCGACGTGCTAAGGGGACGCTGACGCCACGGGATGGAGCTAACCCGTCCGCTCCAGGTCCGCGAGGGTCGCGAGCACCACTCGGCCCACCACTGCCAGACTTTCAGGGCTACACTTATCAATCGAATCCTGCGCGGTGTGATGATAGCTTCTGAACGGCGTCAGATCGATGATGTCAACTGAAGGAATGCCCCTGGCAAGGAACGGCAAATGATCATCCTCAACAGGAAACGTGCCACCGGTGAACAACCTTCCGTAACCCAGTGTGTGCGCGCTTCTGAACATCGCGTCACTCAACCACCCAGTCGATTTCGAATCGCGCAGGATGCTTAAATGCCGGTCCGCGACCATGTCCACAAGAATCAACGCCTTGATCTGCCCCAACTTCCCTTCACGGGACAGTTTTTCGGCCAGGTGCCGGCTGCCGTATAGACTGTCGCTGGCTGACCACTGCTTGAGAGCCTCCTCGCCGTCGAAAAACACGACCCAGTAGGTGAACGTGTTCTTCCGTTTGCTCAGAACTCGGGCTATTTCCAAAAGGAACGCGGCGCTGGATCCGCCATCGTTCGCTCCCACGAACCTCACGCCGTTGATCGTGGCGGTGTCGTAGTGGCCGGCGAGAATGACCACGGTCGGGTTCTCTCCATGAATTACACCGATCACGTTGGTCATGGGGATCTCACCCACAGGCGTCTTGGGCAGGAAGGGGTCATCCCAAATCTCCGCACCGGCGGAGGATAACTGATGCTCGATGTATGCGCGTGTCCGCTCCAAGTTCACGGAGCCGGCAGGTCGAGGCCCGAACTGCACGAGTTGGCTCAGATCATTAAAGGCTCGCTCTCCACAGAATCCGGCTACCCCAGCCAGAACAGTTGCGCGAGCGCGGTAGTGCCCGATCTCGAAAGCAGCGGTGGCCGCGATGCCAACCAGAATCAGACCCACGGCCGCTTTGGTGGCCCTGTTCATTCCGTTCTCCGCCAAATTAGCATTGGGCCGTTACCTCACCCCAGATAGGCCGACCGCCGGGTACCTGATCACGAACACCCGCTTGTGCTCCCACAGTTTGCGCAGCGGTAGCACGATCCACTACGAGTCATAATGGCGCCGCACTGCTTGCATACCGGCTCATCCGGGTCGCTGCCCGATCCATCTCCCAAAAGGGAGGCGGGCGCCAAAGCCTTAAGTTCGCCTTCGGCGCCCGTTGGTGGAGGAGAATTAGGCGGGAGAAACTTGAGCCTTAAATAACGGAAGATGTAATCCATAAAAGACTTCGCGTAGCCAATTTCCGGGTTCCCTGACCATCCACTCGGTTCGAATCGCGTGTGGCTAAACTTGTCGCATAGTACTTTGAGTGGCACGCCGTATTGAAGGGCGAGAGAAACTGAGGTGGCAAAACAATCCATAAGCCCGGAAACGGTCGAGCCTTCCTTCGCCGTAGTGATAAAGATTTCTCCAGCGCTCCCGTCCTCGTAAAACCCGATGGTCAGGTACCCTTCGTACCCGCCTACGTTGAAGTGATGGACTATAGCTTTGCGCTCGTCAGGTAGGCGCCTCCGGATGGGCTGCGCGGCCGCGGCTTCTTCGATTTCAGGCATAGAGACCTCTCAAACTCCGCTCCCGACCAACAGTGGCGTCTTCTCGTACTTGAACCTCGAATTCCCTTCATTTTTGGTGGAGCGCCTCCGTGGCCGGGATTTAGACGCTCAGCTCCGCGTTTCGACAACCTGACCTTGAAGGTGCTGCGGGCACGCTTCGGTCCAGCAGTTTCGAGAGTCATTTTGATGCTGCTCGATCCAGCGTCGCGTATAGAGCTTTAGGCCTTCCAACCATACCTGCGGATTGCGGGATTTGAGCAGGCTCAGTTCAAAATTACTGACCCTGCCACCCAACTGCCGTGCGCTCGGCACACGCATGTACTCCTGAAGCTCGCCACTCAACCGTGCCATGGGGATGTAAAGCCACGCAGGGGTCAAGACGAATGCCAGCTTGTCCGCCAGGCATAGCTTCGAGTACTTCTTCCCAACTCTCTCCGCCCAATGCCTGGAATGGCCCAGGACAAAGTCGCGCCATTCGGCGCCACAAAGCCAGCCCATGATCCGGCCTCCCAGGACAACATGCTGCTGCCCCTCAGAGCCCTCCATGTTGGCTTTTCCAACGTAGCCTACGTCGTGGACAAGGAAGGCTAACCACAGCCTGGGGTCCCAGGGGAAGCCGTATAACCTTGACCACGCCCAAGCAACGAAAAAGGGGTGGACCAGGATCGCATGCACCCCAAAAATCACGCTCTTGGTTCCGACTCTCATTCAGAAAAACCTCCCACCGTTGTTGTTACACCCTTTTGGCACTGCTCTTCCGTAGCGGTAAGCTTCTCGACGATTCCGATTGCAACCGCTTCTGCGTTACTGATTGCCTCCAGTAGGCGCGAAAGATCACCCGTTCGCCCGCGTACCGCAATCCGGAAAACGATTTCAATTTCGACATCTCCGATGGGTGTCACGCCTGTCCCTCCGGGAGTACTTTGACTGAAGGGGTAGCGGGTGCGGCTACCAGGTAATGACAGTGCGAACATGGACAACAATTCACGGCATTCGTAACGGCTTGTGTTACCGCTCGGCACTTCGCGGGCACTTCAATAAGTTCTCCTCCGCGTGAGTAGAAAGCTGGCACGACTGACCCGGCTCTCTCCTTGTCCTTTCCCCAGAGCTCGAGCTCCAGGTAGCCATGCACTCCCCGGAACAAAACTTGACTATCCAGGGGCGGGCGACGGCCGTTTTCAGCTTCGCCAATGCGGTAGCACGTGATGAGGAGTTCGTACGTGCGCCCCGTCCGCAGCATTTCCACCCGCCACAGGACGGGGGCGACCACGACGGCATGAACTCCATTCACCCCGATGGCATCGATGGGATGGAGGTAAGCTAAAGGTTCGCCATCTTCGCCGGAGAAGGTCACGTAGTGACCCATCTCGCGGATAGCGCCGCCCGATTCCACTCCCCGAATCACGTACCGCCGCGCCAGGTGTTGGTGCTCCAAACCCACTTCCGCCCGAGCAAGAATTCCAACCTGCCGTAACTGCCTGCGGACTGGCCCGGGCAAGGTGAGACCTTTGGGCGACGCACTCTGACTTCCGCCTTTCATCTCTTGGCCTCCGTATCAAGCCCTATTCGCGTCACGACGCCTCAGGTCTCCTGCGGCACGCGTATCGGGCAACCGACCGCCTCGCGGATCATCTCCTTCGTACAACCTGCCCAGCACTTGTAAAACCGCGGATCGTCGATCCGAATTGCCAGGTTGTCACCGCTACGGTCATGTCCTGCCTGTGCGCAGGAGGGGCAGCGAGTGACGTAGTTCCGGCCGACCTTGCGAACCTTCCCTACGTGCTCGAGAATGCGGAATTCTGGCCCCCCGGAGTTGGCGCGCGGGGCTGCCGGCTCGGGGCAGCGCGGGCGGCGGACCGCTTCCGCAGGCAGCGTTTTCCCCGCAATGAAACGCCTCATCTCTTCCTCACTGACCTTTCTCAATTGCTTCAGATAGGCCATCTGCCTCTCCGGATCGTATTCAGCCCCGTAGAACCAGAACCGGCGACTGGCCCCGCGATGAATTCCCAGCGGCCCTCGGATGGCGTTCCCGAACTCCCCCGGCCCGAGTTCATCGTGCTTGGGGAAGATTTCGATTCCTTCGGCCAGTCCGTTGCCCTTTACCGGCACGCCAAGGCGCGACGCCAAGTTGTGGATGTAGATACGGCAGTCTCGGGCCAGGAGTGGCGTTTCCAAGAAGATCCATAAATGCCCGCCCCGCTGGCTCATCTCCAGGGCCGCCTGGATTTGGTCTTCGCTCAGGTAGTACTGGAGCTTCACGAGGTCCTCCATGGCGCCCTTGTAATCCGCGTCGATGGCGACCCACTTGCACCGCTGTGTGGCCGGGTTGATGGCATAGAGGCCGATCGTGATTTCGCCCTCGATGTGGCGCCGGATCGTGTCTGAGGTCAGGTGGAGGCCTTCGCCGGTCGTCTTGTTTGTGGGCCGGTAGTAGTAGTGCCGGCCGCTTTCCGGGTGCGGCCGGTCGGACTGGAGGGTGTACGCCCGCCGGTTCACGAAGAGGCGGAAATAGTCCTCCACCACGTCAGCCGGCGCTTTCAGACGAAGCCGCTGCATCTTCTCCTCCGTGAAACCCGGTGGGCGCCATAGGTCCATACTCACTGGTGATAAAACGAGAAATATTTTCAGTCAAATGAGCCGATGGGCAGTTGGGCCGTTACCTTGCTTTCAATGATTTACAACGAGGTAGGTTTGGTTCACTGTCTGACTCTGTCGGTCGGAACAGTCTTCAGACTGGGAGCCTTCCGAGGCCCGTCGGTGTCTGGCCGGGCGTGACCAGCCATTGGCCGGGCGACGTAAGCAAAGCAGGGGATACCGCAAGGCTGAAGAAGTGGCATTGGTTGATCAGGACATCGAACTCTGACGGGCTGTACCCGCCGTAGTTCTGGTCGTCGAAATCCACCCAAAGCCAGACACACTTTTTGCGGTCATAGACGTAGACCGCTCCACACTCGGGGGAGTCAGCATGGGCGACAAAAACCACCAGGGCCGTGGGGAACTGGAACCAGCGAAGGATCTGGGGGTACTCGGCGAACTCCAACAGCTTGGCAACGGCCTCGTCCACGGTTTCCATCTTGCTCAATGTGAACGTGCGAGTGACTTGCATTTGTCCAAACATTTTTGGTTCTCCTCCTTCCGTCGGTCTGAACTTGCAGATTTTGCAACCTGTAGGTTGACAGAATTCGTGACTATTCTTGCCAGCATTAATGACAAAACTCGCCAGAGTTCATGGCAAAATCCTACTTGGGTGCATTGGGGGTTGGTTTGCGCAGCCCGAGATAGAGGCTGCCAGTGCGTCGGTGACTTTATTTTTTTCCTTTCTTCGCCTTATGCTCGATCAAAGTCTCCGTATGGAACGGGCATTACGAGACCATGGGTGCCGGGGCTGAAACGAGTCGGCAGAGCAGGCCCTTCGAGTGGTAGGTTTATGCCACCAACTGTAACAAAGACATAGGATCTTGCCAGGAATGGCGACACGATTTGTCAACAATTCTGGCAAAGATGACCGTAATGCCTTTCATATCAATAGGTGTGATTCCTTTAATTCTGACAACCTACACAACCTTATCCAGGGCCTTCTTACCTCCGGCCCCAGCCTGTTACTCCCCCACGCCAATGGCGGTGTGGCGATGGGTTTCCCTCGCCACAACCGGAATAAATTTGACGGTGTGAAGCCGCCGTTGGGAGCTGGCCATAGACCGCGCGCGTCGGCCCGAAAGCACGCTTGCGACCTGTGGCCAGCAACACGGGCCGCAGATGCGATCGTGGCACCTGTTCGGCCAGACTTACTCAGAAATAGAATTTGACAGCTACCTGAAGGAGACGGGGAGCGGCTGCGCTCACGACCCTCCCGAACGAAGGGCTGCTGATGTTGCCGTTGACGGCGGCGGCCCCATAAAACTGTGCATGGTTGGTAACATTAAAGGCCTCCAGCCGGAATTGCACCAATTTCGACTCCGTGAGACGGAGGCTCTTCAAAAGGGCAAGGTCGGAATTGGCGATGCCGGGGCCGTAGAAAAAGCGCCGCCCCGCCGTACCCATCTGGCCGAGCGCGGGAAGGCTGAACAGCGAAGTATTAAAGGCGGGTCTGCCGTTTCGAGGGTCGGTGTTGATTTCCATGTTGCCGGGGCTGAGGTTGGGGGTGTCCACGCCGTTGTTGTTAATCCCGTTGGGTATCGTCCCCAGCAGCGAAGTGTCGTTGTTGTTGTAAAGAGTCACGGGAAAGCCAGTACTGAATCGCGTAATACCCGAGAGGCTCCAACCCTCCGTCAGCCGGTTCCGGCGGTGAAGGAGATGGTGAACGGGCAGTTCGTATTTGTAACTTGCCACAAAATTGTGGCGCATATCGAATGCCGATACAGCCCTGCTCAGGTTGGGATCGACGGGGTTCACCGGCTCGGCCAGGCTGGATGACAAGTCGAGAGATTTGCTATACGTATAG
>CAWJHY010000039.1:0-17033 GCA_963842495.1 uncultured Acidobacteriota bacterium | reverse complement strand
TCTTCGGAAGTCTGAATACCTTCGAAGTCTTCGATCAAATTCAGTTTCGCCGCTTTGGGAGCTCGGACCAGCAGAGGAGTCCTGCTCCATCGCGTTGTACGAGCGGGACCACGTGGCCGTGGGGTTGGCGCGCGTATTCATCCACACGCCCATCACCAGGAACGGCAGCACAAAAACGCCAGACCAGAGTTTGGCCCGGGTTGATATCCGCTCCTCTTTTTCCCAACGAAAGAGCTTCATGGCAAAGAGCAATCCGAAGAACCCCGAGATCACCAGGACCAGCATCTCCGGCCAGTGCTTCAGCAGGGGTTCGGATTGCGCCGTGATGCTTTGAAAGGTGCTGACGAGATAGGTGGAAGGGAAAAACATGGCGAGCCGCTGAATCGTGCGGGGAAGCGTGGCCAGGGGAAACGTGACGCCGGAGAGAAACAGCAACGCAAACCAGACGATGTTGTTGTAAACCTGGGCCTCTTGCATGGTGTTCGCTACGCTGGCAATGGTCAGTCCGAAGCCCGCGAAGGCGAACGTCCCAACGGTAACCAGAATCAGCAGCGTTGCCCATCCGATCTTCATCGGCATGTGGAAGATGACCACCGCGCAGAAGAGCAACAGA
The DNA here is from genome assembly GCA_963842495.1 of uncultured Acidobacteriota bacterium. Taxonomy (GTDB): domain Bacteria; phylum Acidobacteriota; class Terriglobia; order UBA7540; family UBA7540; genus CAVROP01. Next base: position 16,420 of record CAWJHY010000039.1, on the reverse strand, counting down.
CCGAGAGTGGGAAGTTGAAGCAGGTAATTCGCCAGAAGGTTGCTCAGCAGCATGGTGCGCGGGCCCAAGGGGGCCAGACGGTAGCGCCGCAGGCTGCCGCGCTCGCGCTGCATCACGGATTGTATGCCCAGTCCAAAAAAGCCGCTGCCCATGATGTTCAGCGTAACCACGGGCCCAAACATGTAAGCCACCACCTCGGGCTTGCCGTGAGCGATCAGTCCGGCATAAGCGAAGAGGAAGACCAGGGGAAAAATGAAAGTGAAAAACAGGGCCACCTTGGTGCGCATCACCAAGCGGATGGTCAGCAGCGCAATGCGGACGGCGGCCATGGTCAGTGCTCCATCCTTCTCCCGGTCATTTCCACAAAGACGTCTTCCAGGCTGGGCTGGGCGATGTGCAGATCGAGCAAGGCGTTGTCATCAGACTCCAGAAAGCGGACCAAGGCGGCAATGGTCACGGCCGGGGGTTGGGCGCGAAGAAAATAGGCGCCCTCCGCCTCGTGGCAATCAATTACGCCGTCAATCACCCTTAAGCGCTCGAGGCCGACCGGCTTGGCCAGGCGAAGCTCCAGCCGCGTGCCCTGGCCGGAGCGCGTGATCAACTCCCGCGGGGTGCCGAGGGCCACCAATTGGCCGCGATCCATGATGGCCACGCGGTCGCAGAGCCGTTCGGCTTCCTCAATGTAATGGGTGGTCAGGAGCACAGTCCGCCCCTCACCTCGAAAACGCTCGATGAGGGCGTAAATATCGCGCCGCAATTGCGGATCGAGGCCCACCGTGGGTTCGTCCAGCAGAACCAGTTCGGGATCATTCACCAGCGCCAGGGCGAGTGCCAGGCGCTGCTTTTGTCCGCCGGAAAGCTTCTCGAAGTAAGTGTGACGCTTTTCCGTGAGGCCGAACTGCTCGAGGAGCGTCTCGACCGAGGCGGAGCGTCGATAAAAGCCCGCAAACAAGCGGAGGGCCTCATCCACGCGCATTTTATCCGGCAGTACCGTGGACTGAAGTTGCGCCCCGATGCGCTCTTTGAGCGACATGCTCTCCTGGGCAGGGTCGAGGCCGCAAACCCGCACCGAGCCGCTGTCGGCTTGGCGCAGGCCTTCAATGATTTCGATGGTGGTGGTCTTGCCCGCTCCGTTGGGGCCCAAGAGGCCAAAAACTTCGCCTTGAAAGATGTCAAAGCTCAGGCCGCGCACTGCCGCCAAATCCCCATAATGCTTGTGCAGATTCTGCACACTGACGAGAACCGGCTTCTCCGTCGTCTGGGTCATGAGCGAGTGGGAACATGATAGCACAGTCGGGGGAACCACCCCTGACCCCTGCTTAACCAAGGAGGGGAATCGCGAACCCGTCCTCCGAGCCATGGGAACCGCGAACTCGCCTCCTCACTTGACGAGGGGCCGGGGGCGGTGAATGATAGGCTCCGCGACCCCGGCTTGACGAATGTCAAACGCAGCGTTAACTTTCATTCTATGGATAACAAAACCAACGGTCACCTTCCTCTTGCCAGCTTTTATCTTCTGGAACGGACCCGGCCGGGTCTTCCGAAACTGGAAGATCTGAAGGGCTCAATCCTGGGAATCCTGAATGGGTTGGGCGTACCGGCCGAGAAGTTGCGCGGCAAGCGCATCGCCGTTGCCGTGGGTAGCCGCGGCATTGCCAGCTTGCAAGAGATTGTAGGCGCTGTGTGCGGTTGGCTGAAGGCGCAAAGCGCGCAGCCGTTTGTCTTCCCGGCCATGGGGAGCCACGGAGGAGGAACCGCGGAGGGGCAGCGCAAAATCCTCGAGGGTTACGGCGTTACCGAGGCTGCGCTGGGGGTAGAAATTCGCTCTTCGATGGAAGCCGTGCTGATTGGAACAACCCCGGAAGGGTTCAACGCCTACATGGATCGGAATGCCTGGGAATCCGACGGTGTGGTGGTGGTGAATCGCATTAAGCCCCACACGGATTTTTCAGGGAAGATCGAAAGCGGCGTGTTGAAGATGATCACCATCGGCATGGCAAAACTCGAGGGGGCCCGCGAGGGTCATCGGCGAAGTTGGAGGTATGGGTTCGAGACGACCATTCGCAGCGTTTCCGCCAAGGTCCTCGCCAGTGGCAAAATCCTGTTCGGGGTGGCCGCGGTCGAGAACGAGTTGCACCAGATCGCCGCGGTCCGCGCCGCGCTGCCCGAAGGCCTCGTCGAGCAGGAGGAAAGCACGCTCAAGCTGGCCCGCACCTTGGTGCCGCGCCTTCCGTTCACGGAGTTCCAAATGCTCGTGGTGGATGAAATGGGGAAGAACATCAGCGGCACGGGAATGGATACCAAAGTGATTGGGCGTGGCGTGGAACTGCCGCGCGGCGAAGCTCCCGAGATTTCCATGATCTACGTTCGCGACCTCACATCCGCGAGCGGCGGCAATGCGGTGGGCATGGGCTCCGCGGATGTCATCCATGATCGTTTCTTCCGCAAGATCGACTTCGAGAAAACCTACCTCAATGCGCTCACCGCCCTGAGCCCTCGCGGGGGGCGGTTACCCATTCACTTGCCGACGGACCGCCAGGCATTTGACCTGACCCTCGGCCACTTGGGAAGTCCGGAGCCCGCCGAACAGCGCATCGTGTGGATTCGGAACACGCTCAGCCTCGACAGGATTGCCATCTCAGCGCCTCTGGCGCGCCAGGCCGCGGACCTCGAAAGCTGGGGACTGCTCGAGGGAGTTCATTCCGCTGAGTTTGATGCGGCGGGGAATCTTGAATCACTCCTGTCGCCCTCCCCCGTGGCATCCTGAGCGTAGCGAAGGATCACAGCAGTTCCTTCCTTCCACAACTACAGAGGTTCTTCGCTTTGCTCAAAATGACAGGTGGAGAGAGCCTCGCCGACTTGAAGGTCGGCTCCACAGGTTTGCCAGGCCGCCGTTCAACTTGACTCCCTTCATTTAAGGCGTCAGAATATTCTCTGGAGTGCTTGAGACCTCCTATAGGGCATAAGGCTTGAAAAAATGACCAGTCTCCTTCGGTGCAATCACCTGAAAGCGGCCGCGCATTGTCTTGCGGCCGTGTTAGTCTTCGCGGGCGCGGGAGCCTTTGGCGCTTCGCCGCATCCGGAGACTTCCGCCAAAACCGAGTGCGCATCCATTTCCAGCGCCATTCTAGGGCGCTCCGTGGATTACTGTGTTGCATTTCCGCCTGGCTACGACGGTTCTCTCCAACAAGCGGTATCCGATCCTTTACTTCCTCCACGGGCTTTTCGAAGACGAGCGCAGTTGGCTGGACCGAGGTGGTGAGCAGATTTGGGAAACCCTCACGGAGCAGGGCGCGATCGGGAATTTCATTGTGGTCCTGCCTGCCGGAGGGCGGACTTTCTACGTCAATTGGGGCAGTACGCAAGCATTCTGCGCCTCGCCCCGGCCGGAAACCTCCCCAAAAACCGAGTGCGCATCCATTTCCAGCGCCATTCTAGGGCGCTCGGTAGATTATTGCGTAGCGTTCCCTCCCGGCTACGACGCGTCATCCGGCAAGCGCTACCCAACCCTTTACTTCCTCCACGGGCTTTTTGAAGACGAGCGCAGTTGGCTGGACCGGGGTGGTGAGCAGATTTGGGAAACCCTCTCGGAGCAGGGCGCGATCGGGAATTTCATTGTGGTGCTGCCGGCCGGAGGGCGGACTTTCTACGTCAACTCCCAAGACGGCCGCGACCGTTACGAGGATTTTTTCATTCAGGAATTGGTGCCCGAAATCGACCGCAAGTATCGCACCCGGGCCGTCGCGAGCGAACGCGGCATCAGCGGAGTGTCTATGGGCGGCTATGGCGCTCTGCATGTGGCCATGCGTCATCCGGACGTATTCGGCTCCGCCAGCGCACACAGCGCGGCTTTGCTCCCGAAGTTCCCCGACCCGCTTCCCACGGAGGGCCGCTGGGGCTTTTACGCGCGCGTGCTGCAGGGGCCTTTCGGCTCGCCGCTCAATGAGAGCTATTTCGATGCCAACAATCCTCTTACCTTAGCCGAGCATCCCGAGCGCTTCTCCCACCTGGCGATTTACTTCGATTGCGGCGACCACGACCGGTATGGCTTCAACGAAGGGGCCGAGCTGCTGGACCACGTCCTTTCCCAGAAGAACTTCCCGCACACCTTTGCCCTCCGCCCCGGAGGTCACGGCTGGGACTACCTCCACGAGTACATGCACTTCTCTCTCGAGTTCGAATCCAAGGTATTCACGCAGGCCGAGAAAGCCAGCTTGACGGCTCACTAAAGGAGACAAGGTTATGACGAAGATTCGCCCATTTCTGATCGCCATCGCTACGGCGGCACTGGTGTTCTTAACCACCCATGCAGGCGTCGCTCACGGGGCCGAACGGGGCAGCGTGAAGGCCACCATCAACGGCGCGCACATTACCATCGATTATGGCCGCCCAATGCTTCGGGGCCGCGACATGCTTGGGCAACTCAAGCCGGGTCAGCTCTGGCGAATCGGCGCGGATTCGCCGACCACTCTTGAATCGGACAAAGATCTGGACTTCGGCGGGACCATCGTTCCGAAGGGCAAGCACATCCTGCTGGCGAAGTTGGTCGAGCCGGGAAAATGGACCCTGGTGTTTTCAAGCAAGTCTGTCTTCCAGTACGAGGCAAGCGCCAAAATAGCGGAAGTTCCGTTGACGTTCGAGGAAGCTAACGACTCCGACGAAATGGTCACCCTGAAACTCACCGACCAAGGCGGGTCGGGTGTTCTCGAGATCGCCTGGGGAAAAATGCGGCTTACGACCTCGCTCAAGCCTGCGTAGGCGTCATCTCGCAGCCGCCCATTCACACCGTTCAGCTCAAGGAATCGGCGAGGGAGTCCTCACCGCAGAGTTGCTGCGGCGCAGAGAGCGCCTGTGCTTTTCACACCTCCGCGGCTCTTGACTCGCGGCTCTTGACTCTTTACTCTCGACTTCTCAATTCACCGGAGCCTGACATGTCTGAACCACTTCGTGTGCTGGCGCTCTTCGCCCACCCTGACGACACAGAATTTCTTTGCGCCGGCACGTTGTTTCTCCTGGCTGATCGCGGCGCGGCCATTCACGTCGCCACACTGACGGCGGGCGATTGCGGAAGCACTATTCTGCCGTCAGCGGAGATTTCGCGAGTTCGCTTGAAGGAAGGCCAGCGGGCCGCAGCCCTGCTGGGAGCACAATTCACCTCTTTGAAGGAGAAAGACCTGCTGGTCCTTTACGATCGGCCGACATTACGCAAAGTCATGGAATTGGTCCGCCGCGTGGACCCTTCCCTGGTGCTCACTCACTCGCCGTCGGACTACATGCTCGATCACGAAATCGTGAGCCGCTTGTGCCAAACGGCTTGCTTCGGCGCCATGGCGCCCAATTTCCGTACCGGCGCAAGGAAACCGTCAAAGCCGCTGCGGGCGATCCCCCATCTTTATTACGCTCAGCCTGCCGGAGGCACTGATATTCTTGGGAAAGGGGTCATGCCGAGCCTCTGCGTCAACATCGGCTCGTCCCTGGAGCGCAAGCAGCGGATGTTGGCCTGCCATGAGAGCCAGCAGGCATGGTTGAAGTCGCAACAAGGGATGACGGGTCCTGTCGACAACATGCGAAAAATGGCCGCCTGGACGGGAGCGCTCGCCGGTTTCGAGTGGGCGGAGGGATTTCGCCAGCATCTTGGGCAGGGCTTCCCATCGGACGACAAGTTAAGCGCGCTGCTGGGTGACTCGATTATCAGGAGAAGAGAAGTATAATATGCTAGACGGCTGGAGTTCAGTTGGTAGCCATTCCTTCCGAGACGGGAAGGATGACGAGTTGTTGTGGAAATGACTCGGAATTTCCGGCCTCGGGCCAAATCCATCGCACGAGAATCTGAGATTGTCAGCCGACCCTGTCACTTTGCCTGCAAACCCTTGGCGTTACCGGAGGGAGATAACAGTCGAGGGTGCAGTTTTCTGCCTCGCACTTTGGGTCACCCTCCCCATTGCGCTTTGGCTTGCCTTTCCCGCCTGCCTCACGGCGCAGACCTCCGAATCTGAAGTCAAACTCTGGGGCCAGCCGGTGTTGGACATCCGGCTGCGTTGTGACGCGAACCTCTCGATGACCGACTTCCCAGGAGTTGTTACCCAGGAGACCGGTCAGCCTCTCGACCCTTCGAAAGTGAGCGACAGTCTGAAACGGCTTTACGCAACCGGGCGCTTTACCGAGCTGCGCGCGGAGGGAGAACCCGGCCAAAACGGTGTTCACTTATTTTTCGTTGGGCGGGCGCAGTATTTTGTGGGGGTAGTGCAAGTGGAAGGGACTCCCGGCACCGTGGAGCCTCGAATCCTGCTCACTTCCACCCGCCTGCGGTTGGGAGAGCCCGTATCGGAGGAGATTCTTGTCGCGGCCCAGCGGCACATCTCGGAGGCGCTCGCCTCCAACGGGTATTATCGCGCGACCGTCCGATACCGGCTTCGTTCTGACCCGGCAACCCTGGAGGCGGGTGTGATCTACCTGATATTTCCGGGCAAGCCCGCCCGAGTCAGTGGAGTGGAATTTCAGGGCCAGCCCGGATTCCCAACTTCCAAGCTTGCCAAGGTGGCCGGCTGGAAGCACGGAGTCCAGCTCACTTCAGCGCGCGTCGAGAGGGGAGTGTTTAAGCTCCGCCAGTACTACGTGTCGCGCAATCGCCTTCAGGCAACCGTAAGCGTCCTCAATCGCCAATACGATTCCAATCTCAACACCGAAAAGCTGCTGGTGAAAGTTGAAACCGGGCCCTGGGTGCAGGTGCATATTCAGGGCGCCAGAATTTCACGCTCCCGACTCAAGTCCCTCCTGCCTGTCTATCACGACGGAGTGGTGGATGGGCCGTCTCTCGACCGCAGCAACAGGATTCTGGAAGACCATTTCGAGCAGAAAGGGTACTTTTCCGCTGCCGTGACGGCAAAGCAGGAGTTTCATGCCGAGTCTCGGACGCTGGACCTTACTTTTCAAGTGAATCGCGGCCGGCAGGGAGAGTTTGATGGATATGGCTTCGAAGGCAACAAGGCCATTCCCACGGCGCAGCTCATGGCCGCGGTTTCCCGCCCCGCGCAGGGACTCCTCACGCGCACGCCGCTCTACAATCGCACCCTGGTTGAGAACAAGGTCAACGCGCTGACCGCGCTCTATCAATCCAGAGGCTTTCTGGAGGTGAGGGTTTCTCCACTCATCAATGATCATCACCGGGATCAGTCCGGTCATTGGTTTGTCACCTTCCGGATTGAAGAGGGACTCCAAACAACCGTTCGCCAACTCGATCTCGAAGGAATCTCTGCGGACATGCAAAAAGCCCTCTGGCCTTCCTTGCAGACCAAGCCCAACCAGCCGTATTCGCCCGGCCGGGCCGCGTCAGACCGCGATGTCATCTCGGATTACCTTGCCAACCTCGGGTATGTTCAGGCGGAGGTGAACTGGCGCGCCTCGCCGCTGAGCGAACAACACCAGGTTGATGTGGACTTCAGAGTGGAACTGGGGAGACAGGAGCGAATCCGGCGCATCGTGTTGCTTGGAAACCAGCACACCCGCGCGGGAGTCATTCGCCGCGAGCTCGCGATCCGCACGGGTCAACCCCTGAGCCAGGACAACGTCGCCGAGTCGCAAAGCCATCTATATGAGTTGGGGATGTTCAACCAGGTGCAGATTGCGCCTCAGGACCTGCCCAGCTCGGAGACGGAGAAGACCGTTCTGGTGGCCGTCGCCGAGACGCGGCGATGGACCTTGGGGTACGGCGGAGGGCTTGAAGTCCAAAGGTTGGGCAGTAATAACCCCCAGGGTACCTTCAAAGCCAGCCCCCGCCTCTCGCTGGACCTTCGCCGCATCGATGTCGGCGGGCGCGATCAAACCTATACTTTGTGGGGCCGGCTCTCGTACCTCGAGACCGGCGCGGGAACGACTTACGTGATTCCTAACCTGCTTAATCGACGCGACCTGAGCTTGCGCATCAACGGAATCGCCGACGTCAGTCGCGACGTGCTCACTTTCACGGATAAACAGGAAGGCGCCGCCCTCACGCTCGAAAAGCGCTACAGCGCTTCTACGGCCATCTCGGCGCGCTATAACTTCTCTTACGTTCAGGCTCTCGACCTTTCGGGCCGCATCTCGCCGGACGAGGCCCAGTTGCTCAGCAAGCCGGCGCGCGTGGGAGGTTTCGGCGGCAGTTTTATCCGCGACCGTCGCGACGATCCCTTGGATGCCGCCCGCGGCTCTTACACCCTGGCCGACGCCGGAATCGTGTATAAGGGCTTTGGTTCGGAGGCCAATTTCGTTCGCCTGATGGGCCAAAACGCGACCTACTATCAAGTGAACTCGCACCTGGTTTTTGCGCGCAACACGCGGGTCGGTATGGAATCTCCTTACGGCAGCCTGGAAAGGATCTCCGTCGGGCCGAACCAATACATCTACACCGACAGCCTTCCGTTGCCCGAAAGGCTGTTCATGGGCGGCAGCGATTCAGATCGCGGTTTTTCGATCAATCAGGCGGGACCGCGAGACCCGGTGACGGGTTATCCGATCGGCGGCAATGCCTTGTTCTTCAATTCGGTCGAGCTTCGTATTCGGATGGCGGAACAAAGGCTAGGCCTGGTTCTTTTCAACGATACGGGAAATGTCTTCACCACCATCCGGCGCATGCGTTTGCTGAAATTCAGCCAGACCCGCCCCCTTGCCGACGTTGATACACTTGATTACGACTCGGACGCGATAGGGATCGGTCTCCGATACAAGACACCTGTGGGGCCCTTAAGTTTCGATGTTGGCTACAATCTTAACCCCCCGCGGTACAACGTGACGACCAACGGGGTATTGGGGGTGCAACAATTAGCTCGCTTTCAGTTTTTCTTAAGCGTCGGGCAGAGCTTCTAGCCGTTCCTGTGCGGAATAACACGGGTGGCACACCGTGGCTCTCGAGCGGATCACTGGCGGTCCTGTTGATAGCGTTGTGCGCCTCGTTCTCCCGGGCCGTAGTGCTGGATCGGGTGGTGGCCTCGATCGGCGAGGTCGCCATTACCCGGAGCGACGTCGAGCGTGAATACCGCCTGGAGCGTTTCCTCGACGGGCAATGGCCGCCTCCGGCCCCCGACGGTAAAGCGCTGGACACGGCTCGTGAGCGGTTGACCTACCAGAAGCTTCTGCTCGAGGAAGAAAATCAGGACCTCTCCCATGAACCGGCGCTGGAAAAGACGGCCGCCGAGGAACTGGCCGGAGTGCGCCGGCGCTTCGCGTCTGAGAAGGATTACCAGGCTGCTCTCAGCTCTCTGCGCATGGACGAGAAACAGGTTCTCACAACCCTTATCGATCAGCAAAGAATTTTGCGAGTTATTGAAGATCGGCTGCGGCCGGAGGCGGCGCCGGCTACTCCCGCAGTTGAATCCTACTACCGCGACGTGTTTGTCCCTGAATATAAGAGCGCGCGCGGGCAGCCCGTACCACCCTTGGCGGACGTGCAAGGGCAGATCCAGGAAATTCTGGTGCAGAAGAAGATCGACCAACTCCTCGCCGCTTGGTTGGCGGAGTTAAGACCCAGCCGCCGGGTGCGGTTTTACGGATCAGTGACGAGTGACGAGTGACGAGCCGGGCTCCGATCCTGGCAGCGAGCGTTGCGCACTAGCGCTTTTGCTCGTCACTCGTCACTGTGGTTATTCTATGTCGAAGCCTTTTCGGATCACGCTCGCTTTTATCTTGATGGCGGTCGCGCTGGTCTCGGTGGCGATTGCTGTCATGAGCACTTCATGGTTTCGCCAAGCCCTGGAGCGCCGCCTGATTGTGGCGCTCCAGGACGCGACCGGGGGGAGGGCGGAAGTTCAGAGCTTCCGCTTTCACCCCCTCGCCTTGCAAGCGGTCTTTCAGGGGGTTGTCCTGCATGGCAGCGAGCCGTCCCAAGCGCCTCCTCTCTTTTCTGCCCGCACCATCGTGATTCGTCTCAGCCCCGCCAATTTACTGCATCGCGAAATCCGCATCATGACGCTGGATTGGGATGGAGCCGAACTGCACCTCACCACGAACCCGGACGGCTCGACGAACATCCCCGGTCCCCTGACCCGCCTTGATCCCGGCCAGGTCATGGGGCAATTGCTCGATCTGCGCATTGGCAGGGTGACGCTGGCCCACTCCACATTCTTCTGGGACACCCGGGCGCTCGCAATGGATCTGAGCGCCCGAGACGTGGCGCTGCTCCTCCACCTGCGAAGCGGGCCTCGCTACGAGGGAAGTCTGGCGGCCTCGGCCGTGAATGTGCGTATGCCGGGACGCGTGCTGCCCGCCTTGGCATTTTCAGCTCGCTTCGGATTGTCGCAAAAGGAGTTTGCGGTGCAGTCCCTGGCCTGGCAATTTCACGGCATGGCGGGACAAGGGTCGTTCACGTTTCACCCGCTTCCGGCGCCTCAAGCCTACTTCTCTTTTCAAACCAGTCTGGACGTGGCGGCGCTCAAGCCGCTGCTGCGCCTTCCCGGTTTGCAGACGGGGATGGTGCGGCTCGAAGGTCAAGGGATCTACCGCGAAGGGCAACTCTCGGCGCGAGGCAGACTCCAGTCGCATCAAGTCCTCTACCGGGACGCACAGTTCGATTCCGGGCCGGTCGAGGCCTCGGCTGACTACTCCCTGGACCAGTCGCGAGTGACGGTTTCCAATTTGAAGGTGGCCGGCTGGGGCGGCAGCGCGCAGGGCGATGGCCAAGTCCGTCTCACCGGCGCCGTGCCTCAGGTCACCTTGCGCGCTCGCCTGCATGATATGAATCTGGGGGCGTTGCTTCAGAGTTCCCAAAGGCAACCTCGGCTGATCGCACAGCTCCGCCCTGCCGCGCGCGTCGAGGGGATCGTGGATCTGACCTCGGCCGGCAAATTCGAAATCCTCAAGTCGAGATTCGATCTCCATTTGTTGCCTCTCGCCGCCCCTCCTTCGGGCGCCCTTCCCATCAGCGGCGGCCTGCAAGGATCATTGGAAATCAACCGCGGCTTTTCAGTCAGCCTTGAGAGTTCGAGTTTCGAGACTCCTCATTCGCTCCTCAAAGCCAAGGGAACGCTGGTCGAGTCCGTGGGACCCGGCGAACCGCCGGGCCGCCTGCAAATCCAATTCGAGACGACGCAACTTCAGGAATGGCGTACCTTGCTGGGAGCGCAATTTGTGTCAGATTTTCGCCTTCCACTCACACTCGGATCGCGGGCAGCCGTTGAGGGAGAAGTCTTGGGCTCGATGCGGAGTCCCGAAGTGCGCGGCTCGGTGCGCGTAGGCCGGTTCGAGTATCGCGGTGGAGCCTGGGACGGCCTGAAGGCTAACATCGCCGTTTCGCCGGACTCCCTGCAAGTGTCTTCCGGACAGCTTTCACGCGGACGCAGCTTGCTTAGTATCGAGGCCTCCGCCCGGCTGGAGGAGTGGGGGATTTCCGAATCTTCTCGAGTGCGTTTATCCGCCCAAGCACAGCGCACGCCCTTGGAAGGCCTTAACGCTGCATTGGGCCTTGACTACCCCGTCTCCGGTGAGGTGAGCGGCAAGGTTAACTTTGCGGGGACAGCCTCGAATCTCCTGGGTGACGGCGATTTCAAGCTGGAAAACGCCGACATCGCGGGCGAGAACTTCAATTCCGTTTCGGCCAAAATCCGAATCCGCGGGTCCTCCGTGGACCTCAGCTCGCTCGAGGCGGTGAAAGGCCGCGGCAGGATTACGGGTAAAGCGCAGGCCGATATTTCCACTCGCGCCGTGTCGTGCCAACTTCACGGAACGAACTTTTCTCTTGCCGACTTCAAGCGCCTGGAACCACTCGTAGGGCCAGGCCTTGTGCCTGCCCAGGGCGGCCAGGAGTCCCACCCGTCAAACCCACTGGAAGGCCAGGCCAGCTTTGACCTGGAAGGCAGCGGCGCCCCTGGCCATCTTCACTTTCACTCCACGGGCCTCGTCAAGGACATCCGTATGGGCGGCGTTCCAGTCGGCGACCTCCGCCTGCAAGTGAGCGGCGAAGGCCGGGACGTTCAGTTTCGAGGTGTGGCTTCCGGACCCGCGGGCCTGTTCAGCCTGGAGGGCGATGCCCAGGCCGCGGGAGACTGGCCGCTTCAATTGCAAGGTCAATACACGTCTCTTCGCCTGGATCCATGGGCCCGCCTGTTCGCGAAGAACAAGTTCGACGCTCAGGTCACCGCCAGCGGCTCTTTCCAGGGAACCGGCGCTCTTCGTGAGGCTTCGAAGTTCGATGTGCATAGTAAGATCCAGACCCTGGAGGTGAGCTTTCCCGCTCTGAAGTGGTGGAACGAGCATCCCGTGGAAGTTCGCTACGCGGACAACCGGCTCTCCGCCCAGCCCTTTCGCATGCAGGGCCCCTCGACGAGCCTGGTCGTTGATGGCTCTCTTCTCCTGGCGGGCCCGCCCGCGCTTGACTTAAACGTTCAAGGTGTTGCCGATGCCACAATCCTCAGCCTGGTTGAGCCCGGCTTAGAGGCCTCCGGGCAGTCGCGAATCAAGTTGAGCGTCTCGGGTTCGCCCGGCAGCCCTCAGATGAACGGGACGGTCGAGATTCGCGACGTGGGCCTCGCCTACCCGGGACTGCCCTTTCGCCTGAGTGGGCTGAACGGCGAAGTCCAACTGGAGGGAGAGCGGGCGACCGTGAAGTCTTTGCGCGGCGTCAGCGGCGGCGGCCCGGTCACTTTGGATGGCTTTGTGACCCTGGCCTTGCCGCCCCGCTTCGATTTGCGCGTGCGACTCGACCAAGTCAGGGTGCGCTACCCGGCTGACTTCACTTCCATCCTCAGCGGGACTCTGCGTTTGGAGGGAACGTCGGAACGGTCGCAACTCCGCGGCGACTTGGCTCTCAGCCAGGTGCTCGCGAGCGGGAGCAAGCCCTGGCTCAACCAGTTTATGCAGTCCGCGAGCCCTTTCGAGGCTCCGGCCTCGGCCGCGACTTCTTCCCTGGCCAACTCCATTCAACTGAATGTTCGAGTAGCCACCCCCACGCCGGTGCGATTACAAATACAGGATCTCCGGCTCACCGCCGACGTTGACGTGCGCTTGCAAGGGAGCTTGGCGAACCCCGTGGATCTGGGCGCCGTGCACTTCCTGAATGGCGAAGCAGTTGTGCGCGGCAATCGCTTCACCCTCACGCGGGGTGACCTCAGTATGACCAATCCCCTGCGAACCCAGACCACACTCGATTTGGAAGCTCAGACGCGCGTCCAGCAGTATGACCTCACAGTCAATGTGGCGGGCCCGCCGGGGCGGTTGAAGATCACTTACCGTTCTGATCCGCCGCTCCCCACGGAAGAAGTCTTCTCGCTGCTGGCGCTGGGCTATGCGCCCCAGCAACAGCAAGGCTCCACATCGGGAATAGTCAGCTCCTTCGCCGCCGGTAACGCCACCCAATCCGTGGGAGAAAGCGCCCTGCTTTCTCAAGCCCTCTCCACGCAGGTCGGCGGCCGCATCCAGCGGCTTTTTGGAGTGAGCCGCATCCAGATCGATCCCAATGTCGGACTGCCCGGCTTCAACAACGGAGAGCGCATCACCGTTGAGCAGCAGGTGACGAAGGATTTGACTCTCACCTATATTACCAATACTGCCTCTTCACAATACCAGATTATCCAGTTTGAGTATGCCTTCGGTGAAAACGTCTCGCTCCTCGGCGTCCGCGACCCCAACGGCATTGTGGGAGTGGAACTGAGATTCCGGCGGCGATTTAAATAGCAGGGAATAGTGATTAGGGGCTAGGGATCAGGGAACAGGGAACGGGGAAGATGGGACAAGGGAAGGGGATAGGGAACACTCAACTGCGAATAGAGAACCGGGAACCAAAAGCAGCTAATTCTCAACACCATCCCCTAATCCCCAACCCCTAACCCCTAATCCCTAATCCCTATTCCCCTCCGTGCTATACTAACTGTCGTTGCCGCTCCGGAGAGGTGTCCGAGTGGCTGAAGGAGCACGCTTGGAAAGCGTGTTTGGGGGAAACTCCAACGTGGGTTCGAATCCCACCCTCTCCGCCAGACCTTTAGAATGAGTGGGTTAGATGCCATCCTAAAATCATCCTAAGACATCCCGTAGGTTTCCCGACTATCAAGTCTTTATTTTGAAGGGGGAAACTGTGGGATTGCCCCGCTACACTATCTACAAATATTGCAAGACCGCCAAGGGCTGGCGGTACTGTAAGCCCGCCTGGGGAAAGAACAACAAACTCAAGCCCAACGTGGTCCTCGTGGGCGGCAGGGAAGAGACGCACCCGGAGGGGATGTACTACCTCAATGTGGACGGTCAGTGGGAGAAGGCCGGCACGACTGCCGGGGAAGCGCAGGATGCGCAGAGGAAGAGGCTGGCAAGGCAGGTCTACGAACGGCAGACGGGAGAGAAGCTACCAGAGACCCCAATCGGCACGTCTCTCGGCGTGGCGGTGGAAAGGTACTTTTCCAACTTGGAGGCCCAAGGGAAGGACGCGAAGACCATCCGCACCTACCGCTCCGCCGTCGATCCATTCGTGAGCCAGTGCAAGAAGGCCTGCGTGGAAGAGATCACGAAACAGGATGTCACCGACTTCATGGGCTGGCTGCGCAGGCAGCCCGCGCCGCAGCGCAAGAATGGGAACCCCGAGCGGACCTACTACAACAAGGTCAGCCACGTGACGATTTTCCTGAAAGCCTTCGGCCGTGAAAGGCTGCTCAAGAGGTCCGACTACCCGCAGTACGAGGAGAAGGCAGTGACCGCCCACACCGAAGAAGAGCTTGACTTCCTTTATTCACATGCCGACGCCGAGCAGCGCTTCCTCTTGGACTTCGCCCTCGGAAGCGGTTTCCGTGACGGCGAGCTTGCCCATGCCGAATATAACGACCTGGTGGGAAACGTTCTGGAAGTGAAGCGCAAGCCGCACCTTCGCTGGCATCCTAAGCAACACCACTGTCGCAAGGTGCTGGTGACGCAATCGCTCGCCGATGCCACCCGTGAGCGTGGAAACGGGAAGCCGGGCCTTATTTTTCCGAACGGTGAGGGCAAGCCGAACCAACATCTCTTGCGGGACCTTCAGGCGTTGACCAAGGGCAGCGCAATCCACACAGAACTCCATAAACTGAGAAAGACTTGGGCCACCCGGCTGGCCTTGGCGGGAGTCCCACTCCACGTGCTCCAGAAACGGTTAGGTCACAAGAGCCTGGCGACCACACAGAAATATCTTGCGGACGTTGATTTGACGAGCCAGGAGATGAGCAAAGCTGTAGAAGCGGCGAGCTATACGCCCAAACCGAAGCTGGTGGCGGTCTTTGCGGGAGCACGGGACACTCACACCGTTCCTTCGAGGATAGCATCCCGTCCTGCAACTACGGGGTCGCTGGCCGAGTTTGCGCCTCCCCATTTTGGGTAGGAGACGCAAAGTCTCCTCCGCGCCGCTTCCGCGATACGAGGCGAAGAATTCCGGCCCTTATTCAACCCGTCATTCACCGAAAAGTATCCATTCAATGGATTTGTCGAATTCGTGCGCGATGCGGTGAAGTATTTCGGTGCCGATCTCGGGCTCCCCGCGTTCCGCCGACGAGAGATAGCCTTGACTTACCCCGATCGCTTCCCGGCGGATTGAAAGGTCGGGATCGGGCAGCCAGCGCTACATATGCTTGCGGCCAAGTCAGTGTGGCCAAATGGCAGCCGAACTTCTGAGAACGTGAGCGTGCACACTTCTTCATGATTCCGTCTCTCTTCGGCCGCCCCGGGGGCCTGTGCGTATCTAGGCCAGGAGCCTGGGCAAAATAATCCAAGGAAATCCTGATCGCGAATGTATTCTATAGATGGAGGGAAAGAAAAATCGAACTCCAAAAAACCAATGTATCGGAGGAGAAAGCACCTATGGCAAATAAGGTAGAAAGCAAGATAGTCAGCAAGAAGGCACAGAGTGGAAAGGAAAGGGCCGCAAACCCATGTCCATCATAAGGAGAATGGCCTATGAGATGTAAGCTACGGATCAAGTTCCGCAGTGAGGATGTGCCAAAGGTCCTGTCGGCTGTTGGGGTTACGCCGGAGAGGGACAGGAAGGAGCAGGAGCGGCAGCTTGGACCGTTGTTCTCCACGGTCAGGATGTCGCCCGGGTGGCGCAGCGTCACCGCCGGGAGGAAAAGAGCATCGTCGGTAACATAGACGCGGTAACGCTGTCTGAATCGGCTCTCGGTCTATGAGCGACAACCTTACCCATAACGGCATTAGCTGAGGAGAACGCACGGTGAACAAGAAACGAAAGCACACGAAACGGGCAGCGAAGGTCACTTGTGAGGCGACCAAGTCGCGGCGCGAGATTCACCCCGCAAGTCGGCGGGACGAGGTGCGGCTTACGCTCCCTGCTGGCGAGCCAGACCTTGCAACCCTGCGCTCGGTTACACGCGAGTGGCTGGTTCCGCGACTAGTTGACAAATTTCTGCGGCAGGCTGGCATTGAACGCCGCGCCGGCCACACTACTGACGCGTCATCTACACGCGCCAAGGCGTATTCGCAAATACCT
>CAWJHY010000038.1:0-31900 GCA_963842495.1 uncultured Acidobacteriota bacterium | reverse complement strand
GCGAGTCGCGATTGAGCGCTTTCGTACGCGGCGTTAGCTTGGGCTTGCCGGGCCACCAATTCCGGCGCCTCCAGCTCAGCCATGAGTTCCCCTTGCTTCACTCTGGAGCCGCGGTCGACCGCGATCGATTTCACAAAACCGGTCTCTTTAGCAAAAACCTCGACGCGTTCATAGGGTGTGAGCTCAGCCGGTAAACGCTCCGTAGTGTTCAGCTTCGCAGACTTCACCGTCGTTACTTCCAACTGTGGCGTCGTCGGTGGTGCGGCGGATGCGGAACCGCTGGTGTCCTGGCGGCAGGACGACGCCACCATGGAGACAACAAGGCACCAGGAAAACAAGACAGTCTCAACTCGAAACGTGCGTCCTGCCCTCTCCCGCATTTTCGTTATCTCCTTCCTTTGTGTCTTCCTGTCTTCGTGGTCCAGCTTGTTCCTAGCCCTTCGCGTAGCGGCTTTCCGGGTCGTCGGGGTCGAGCGAGGGAGAACCGGTCGCGGCCCGCTGCTGGACGACAGAGAATACGAAGGGCAGCACAGTTAAGTTGGCCAAAGTCGCAGCGAGGAGACCGCCGATTACCGCCTTACCCAAGGGAGCCGTGACCTCTCTTGCCAGCGCCATGGGGATCATTCCGGCAATCATGGCGGCGCTGGTCATCAAGATGGGGCGCATTCGCTCCCTCACGCCCTCAATCCCCGAAGCGAGCGAGGACGCGCCGCTCCGGCGGTGCTGATCCGCAAAGGTCACGAGCAAGATCGCGTTGGCGGTACCCACTCCCACAGCCATGATGGCACCCATGTAGGACTCGATACTCAGCGTAGTATGGGTGGCCAGAAGCATCAAGATTACTCCGGCGATCGCGGCGGGCGCCGTCGTCAGCAAAACCAAGGCGAGGCGCAAAGACTCGTAGTTCGCAGCCAACAACAGGAAGATGACCAAGGCTGCCAGCCCCACGCCAACCGCAAGGTTGGTGAATGTCTCTCGCATGGGCGCAATCTGGCCTCGCATCTGAACGGTGGTGCCGCGTGGGGGCGCTCCAGCGCGCCGAACGGCGGCATCGAGGTTTTTCGCCAGCTTTCCCAGGTCGTGACCTGCCATATTCGCTGAAAGGGTCAACATGCGAAAGCCGTTGCGCCGGTCGTATTCGCCCATGATCGTGCCGTCTTCGACTCTGGCCAGATCGCCGATCAACGGGTGCTGGAACTGCCCCGGCATGACCGGGATATTTTGGACATCTTCGAGCGATGTAATTCTTGATTGGGGGTACTGAACCTGCAATTGATAGGCAATGCCGGAATTCGGATCAGCCCAGTAATTCGGGCTGGTGAAACGGCTCGAAAAAGTCGCCTCCGAGAGCGACCGGGCCACCTGCGCTGTCGTTACACCGAACTGCCCCGCCAGTTGGCGGTCGACCTTTACATTTACACTCGGATAATCGAGGGGTAGTTCGTATTTCAAGTCCCGCACGTCGGCGATCTCTGCCATTTCATTTCGCAATCGCTCCGTGTAGGCACGGCTGGCAGACAGGTTCGGTCCAGCCACTGCCAGCTCGACAGGAGTGGGCGCCCCAAAGTTCATGATCTGGTCAACCAGGTTTCCCGGTTCGAAGGAAAACGTCGATCCCGGAAATTTCGGCGGCAGGATGCGGCGGAGTTGTTCTTCGAAGTCGCCCAGGTCGATATGAGCCTCAGGCCGAAGCGCAACGTTAATGACCGCTTCGTGCGGCCCGCTCGTCCAAAGGAACACCGTGTTGATCGGATAGCTTGCCCCCTGCGTTCCGACATAGCCCAGAGTGATAAGCACATTCTGCCCTCCGGCTGCCTGGCGGATTTCATCCAGAACTCCCGTCACCAGCCGCTCCGTCTCCTCCGCTCGCGTGCCCGTGGGGGCATCGAAACGCAGTCGGAACTGGGTGGCGCCCACGCTGGGGAACAGTTCCTGGGCGAGCTGCGGACCCAGCAGGAGAATAATAGCGAGCACCATCCCGGCGTAAACTACCAGAACCGGCCAGCGAAGCTTTCCAACCTGAGTGAGGAACGCACCCCAGCGATCTCGAACCCTATCAAAGTCCCATCGCCCCGCGATAAGGGCCTTGCGGCCCCTTTCAAGGTTGCGATGTACCCAAAGGAATAACACGGGCAGCAAGGAACTCGAAAGCAGGAAGGAGGCAATCATCGCAAAGGCCACAGCAAGCGAAAGAGGCACGAACAGGTTTTGCGCAACGCCGGACATTAGAAATGAGGGAACAAAAACCGCAACCACAGAGAGCATGGATAGAAAGCGGGGCAAGACGGTTCTCTGTGTCGCGTGGAGCACGCTGCGGGCGGGCGGCAGGTTAGGCTCCTGCTGAAGCGTGCTATCAATGTTCTCGATTTCGACGACACCTTCGTCAACGAGGATACCGACCGCCAGAGCCAGCCCTCCCAGCGTCATGACGTTGATGGTTTGGCCCGTAAGCCATAAGGCCACCACCGAAGTTAAAAGCGCAAACGGGATGGTGGTCATGACGATAAACGAACTCTTCCAATCGCCGAGAAACAACAGAACTACAAGGCCGGTCAGGAGGGCTCCGAACAGTCCTTCTCGGACCACGGCGCTCAGCGCGGTCGTGACGTACTGAGACTGGTCGAGCTCGTAAGTGACCTTGATATCCTCGGGAACCAGAGATTGGAAATACGGCAGGCTCTTCTTGACTTCATTCACCACCGCGACCGTTGACGCGTCGGGACGCTTGGTAACGGGGATGTAGACCGCACGGCGGCTGTTAACGAGTGCGTATCCTGTGGGGATGTCCGTGCTGTCCTGGATTACGCCAACGTCGTGAAGGTAGACGGTGGGGCCGGCGCCGGTCCGTATTGGCAGGTCCGCAAGAGTCTGGATGTTGGGTGTAATAGCATCGCTCTGAGCGATGCGAAGCAGACTGCCGGTGCGCACATTTCCGGCGGGCTGGAGAGTATTACCATTATTGATGGCCTGCACGACTTCGTCGGGCGACATGTTGTAGGATCGCAGGCGATCCGGATTCACCGTGACGACAATGGTGCGTTGGTTGCCGCCGAAGGGTGGCGGCGAGGTAACGCCGGGAAGCGTGGCGAAGGCCGGCCGCACGCGGTTAAGAGCCAAGTCCTGGATTTGGCCGAGGGTGCGAGTCTCGCTGGAAAACACGATATACCCGACCGGCACGGTGCCGGCGTCGAAGCGGATCACGAACGGCGCCACTGTTCCGGGCGGCATGAATGCGCGGGCGCGATTCACGTAGGATATGGTCTGCGCCAAGGCCTGGCTCATGTCCGTGCCGGGATAGAAGGTCAATTTCAAAATGCCGTTGCCTTGAATGGACTTGTCCTCGACGCTCTGAATCCCGTTGATGTAAAGGAAGTGATATTCGTAGTAGTAGACGAGATAGCCTTCCATCTGCGCCGGACTCATCCCCCCATAGGGCTGCGCGACGTAGATCACCGGGAAATTCAGGTTAGGGAAGATATCGATGCGCATCCGCGTGACGGCCAGAACGGAGCAGAGCGCTACACTGATCACCACCACCAAGGTGGCAATCGGGCGTCTCAATGCCGCGCGAATCAGCCACATAATTAGGGCCTCCGCCGAAGAAATCGGGAGATCGGGAGATCGGGTGATCTGGTGAACAAAGAGCAAGGCGCGTGGAATGTGTTCATGGTCTGCTCAAGCTGAAGATCATCCGATGCTTTTGTTCACCCGATTTCCCGATCTCCCGATCCTTTCACGGATTAGAACCTCGCAACACACTTAAGAATGGCTGCAAGTCGCCCTGCGCAGAGGCCACATTGAAAAGGCTGTGCCACACATTCAGCCGGGCAACCGCATCGTCCATCTCCGCTTGAGCCAGGAGACTCTCGGCGTCAGCCACTTCAACCAGGGTTGCCAGGCTCGCCGCGTAACGCGCACGCGATTGAGTCTCCGACGCGCGCGCCGCAGCCAGCTCAACGGGCGTTTGCTGCGCCACCAGTTGAGCGCTCTTCAGTTCAGCCAGCGCCGCTTGGAGCCGGCCGGTTACGTCCTGAATGGTTCTGTCATAAAGCGCCCGCTGCGATCGCTCATTCGCCTTGGCGATCTGCTTTTGTGCACTCACGGTTTTAAAATCGAAGACATTTGGGAAGGTAATCGTCAGCCCCGTCACCCAATTTCCCCGTCCGGGCGCCAACCCATCCCAATTGCCGGCGATCGATCCGTTATTAGGAATCTCGCTGCCTCGTCCGAAAGCCTCAGCTCCGAGAAAAATCCGTGGGTAGTCCGTCCGGTTCAGCACCTTTTCCTGCGCCTCCACCTGCCGCACCGCGGCCATTTGATCCCGCGCCAGTGGGTTATCGGCCGGTGCTGCGCGCGGCAACGCGTCCACGGGCGGCAGTTGAACCAGATTCCCTGCCTCCGTTTGGACCTCAGTGCCGGCCATGCCCATAAGCGCCGCAAGCGTGGCCAAAGCCGCTTGTTCTCCCGCCTGCGCCTGATACAACTGGGTCTTGGCAAGAGCGAGTTGAGCGTCGGCACGTGAGGCATCGGCCCCCGGCTTCAAGGCGTTGTCGACCAGCGTGTGAACGGACTTGACGAAAACCTGCCAGCGGTCCACATTGGCCTGCGCTGCCACGGCCGCCTGATGCCTCGCCAGAGCGCTTAGAAAATAATCGCCGACCGCTGTCGCCACCTGGAGTTTCGTCACCGCCACGTCCGCAGTTGACTTGTCCGCTGCGGATTTCGCTCCTCCCACGACAGCCGCGCGCAGGCCGAAGTCGATTGGCTCCCAGGAGAAAAGCACTGCGGCTTGACTGTTCCAATAGCTCTGCCCGCTGGAAGACCCGCCGACGGGCCCTTCAACCGTGGGCGTGATGGATGTAGGAAGCCAAATGCCGGCCACTTGGTTCTGCGTGGCGCGGCCGTCCTGGTAGACTCCGCTTAAATAGGGAAGATATTGGGTTCGTGCCAGCGGAATACCGGCGCGCGCCGCCGCCGCTTGTTCGAGCGAAGCGCGGACGGCAGGGTAGTGCTGGAGAGCGTAGTCCAGCGCGTCCCGGAGAGTCAGGGCATGCGCAGGCGGCCCGCCCACCTGTGCCACGAGGCCTCGCCCTAGAACTAATATCAGAACCAAGGCGGATAACTCCGGACTGAATCTCCGGCGCATAAAGTTTTCACCTCAGAAGACAGACTGATATGGCTCTCAACCCTTCACACCGAACATTTCTCCAAACAACTCGTGCACGCGTTTCCTGGCTACGCGCAGCGCCTTTCTGCCGAGCGGCGTTATGGTGTAAACCCGCCTCGCCACTTTGCCGTTGCGCTCCTCGTGGGAGCGCAAATAGCCCTTGCTCTCCAAACCGTGGAGAATCGGGTAAAGGGTGCCGGCGCTGAGCTTGTAGCCGTGCCGCCACAGTTCCTCGGCGATCCCAATTCCGTAAAGAGGCTCTTGGGCGGCGTGGTGAAGAATATGCAGACGGATCAGCCCTGAGTAAAGGCTCTTGTCATCCATATTGGTTTTCGATGCCCTGATTCGGTATCGAACTTAGATAGTCTCAAACAACACCAGTTCTGTCAAGCGGAGTTTGCCGGTGTCCTTACTTTCGCTTGGCTTTGGCTTCAATATAAGTTGAGAAGGCGTCCGGCTTGCCTGGAGGTGCGACTTCGAATTTGAGCGTCAAAGCATCGCCGCCGGTCATAAAATAAGTCAAACGATACCTGGGACTGGAAGGCAACACCTCGCTCACAAACTCAATCGTTTTGTGGTCGGCGGAGACCGTAACCGAGTAGTGGATTACGTGCCCTTCGCTGTCAAAATAAACAGCTCGAGGAGGCGCATCATCCGAGTCTCGATAGACCACCATCAAATCGTCATGTGTGAAAGCCGGCCGGTCTTTCGTCGCCGGATATGCCGCGTGATTCTTACGCACCAGAATGTGGTTTTGAAGATCAGACAGAAATGTGAACCCGCCGGTACCCTGGCCCGGCTGTCCTCCGCCTTCGCCCACCCAGTCACCAGTAAGGTATTCGAAAGAAGCCCATGCCTTCGCCGATTCCTGAGCGCGGCCGGTGTTGCTCAAGAGCAGTCCAGCGAACGCAACAAGAAGCAAAACGCTTGCGGTTCGATTCATTTTGCACGTCCAGAGGTCGGAGATTATCTTCAAGTCCATTCTACTCCTCGCGCAACGTTTGGGCCGGATCGATCTTGGCAATCTTCAGGGTCGGCAGGGCCGTAGCCAGGAGCGTCACCAGGAAAAGGGTGAACACCACGCTGGCCAGGGTTGTCGCATCGTAGACGCTTACTCCATAGATTACGCTGCGCATCACACGTAGCGCTCCGACGGAAAGAGCCATTCCCAGAACCACACCCAACAGCGAGGCGCCCGCGCCGGCGCGGCCGATCTGGAGCATGGCCTGGCCGAGGGTCGACCCCAGCGCCATGCGGATGCCAATCTCGCGTGTCCGCTGCACAACCATGTTAGTCACCAGTGCGAAGATGCCGACCGCGCTCAGTACCAGCGCCAGCGCCGCCATGGCGCCCAGCAGCGCCACTTCGATCCGCTGCGTTGCCAGTGTCCTTCGGAGGAGATCTTTCATGCCGTAGAAACCGGAGGCCGGCAGGTTGGGATCTGCGCTCGCGAGGGCGCGCTGCATCGAAGCCGTCAATCCCTCCACCGGGCCCGCCAGGCGCACCACCCAATCGGGTTGAAACCACACGTGCACCAGTGAGAGGTACTGAGGAGGCAGTTGCGCGGCAGGAATGTACATCGCCTGCTCGCTCATGAGCGGAGCACCCTCGTAGAGACCGGAGACGACCCAAGTATCGGATACTTCGCCCACGATTAGCGTGTCCTTATTCACATAGCGGCCTACGGGATTGCTTCCGCCGTAGAATTTCCGGGCGAAGGCCTGGTTCACCACGGCCACTCGCTGGGTGTTCGGGCCGTCAGCATCGTTAAAGGTGCGGCCCGCAAGCACTGGCATTTGCAAGGTGTCGAAGAATCCGGGCGTAACGTAGACCAGATCGGTCCCATCCTGTCGCCCGGCCTCTTTGCCGTCGCTGAGGGTGACCCCGTCGTTCAGGGCGCGCTCGAAGGGCAGGCTCAATCCAACTGCGGCGTCTTTCACGCCGGGAATCTGCCGCATCGCGGCCATGCTGTCATCTAGCAGCTTTCGGAAGGCCGCTGGATCATGGTAGCGCGCGTCGTCCAGTGAGGCCTTGGCGACCATCACGCCGTTGGGATTGAATCCCGGCGGCAGCGTTTCGAGATGAATCAAGCTGCGGATGAGCAGGCCGGAAGCGGCCAGCAGCAACACCGTGAGAGCGACCTCGCCGGCAATCAGCGCCTGGCGATAGAACACGCTGCCGACTCTCGCCCCGCCGCGGCCGGCCATCGACGAGCGCAAGTCAACCTTGCGCGTGGCGAGCGCCGGGAGCATGCCGAACAGCAGGCTGGTCAAGACCGAAACCATGAGCGTGAAGGTCATCACTCGGCCGTCGAGGGGTACGCTCGAGACGGGAAGAAAATGTTCGGGCAACAGCAGCAGGAGGCCGCGCAGGGCGATAATTCCCACGCCGATAGCGACCGCCCCGCCCACCAGGGCCAGGAGCAGGTTTTCCATCCAAAACTGCTTCTGAATCTGCCAACTCGAGGCTCCCAGCGCCAACCGTGTGGCCACTTCCGGAACGCGGCGCAGAATGCGCACGAGCGTCAAGCCCGCAAGATTCGCGCAGGCGATGAGCAGGATGAAGCCGGCGGCCAGCATTAGCGCCAGCACTTGCGGGCGCAGCGAGTCCGTCTGCCCCTTTTGGAGCGGCACCGAATAGTAGGTCACTTGTGCGCCTGGGTTGTTCTGCACTTCATAGCGGTCCTTGCGGAAGGCCCAGGCGCGGTTGATCTCGGCATCCGCCTCCTGCCAGGTCGCTCCATTGCGCAGCCGGGTGATGAGGTCAAAGTTCGTTCCCCCTCCTTCGCCCGCGCGGCTGGGCTGCAGCGGGGTGTAAACGTCGGCGTTCAAGGGTGTCGTGGCGCCTTGCGGCAGCACGCCGATTACCGTGTAGGGCTCGCTCCTCAGCAGGATGACCTTCCCGAGTAGGTTCGAGTCCGCGCCGAGATCGCGCCACACGTTGTAGCTGAGAATTGCGGCCTTGGGCCCGTGGGGACGGTCCTCCTCCTCGGAGAAATTGCGGCCGATGAGGGGCTGAAGAGCCAATACGTCGAAGTAGTGCGCCGAGACACGCCCCTCGTGAACGTACTGCGCGCGCGCACCGGCTTGCAGGTTCACGCCCGAGCTGAATCCCGAAACAGCAGTGATCAAAGCGGGGACATTGTCGCGCAGCAACTCCCATTGCTCCCCATCCAGATGGTGCCGCTCATCAGAAGCTCTGGGGCCGGTGACTCGGGTGTAAATCGTCCCCATCCGCTCCGGATGCGGGTAAGGCAGGCTCTTCAGCATGAGCGCATTCACCAGGGAGAAGATCGCCGTGTTCGCGCCCACGGACAAGGCCAAGGTGACGATTACGGTGGCCGTAAAGCCGGGATTGCGCTGCAACTGGCGCCTGGCAAGCCGGAGATGCTGTGCCCAACTGCCCATAGACCTTCCTCCCTAGTGTTGTGTAACATTTAATTCTTTACAGCGTCGGACCTTCTCAAGAATGATGTCCGCCGTGGCTAACCAGACGAACGGCCTGGGAGTTTGGTTCCAGGCCGCCAAGTACTGGTAGATGGTTGTTTCGAGTTCTTTAACACTGTGGAAACTTCCCCGTCGGATCTGTTGGCGGGTGATTTCGGCAAACCAACGTTCCACCTGATTGAGCCAAGAACTGCTGGTGGGGGTGAAGTGGAAATGAAAGCGCTGCCGCTTCTGGGGCTTCAGCCAGCGCTGAACGGGTGGGCACTTATGAGTGCTGTAGTTATCCAAGATCAGGTGGACTTCCAAATCCGGCGGTACCGCTTGCTCCAGCTGGCGGAGGAAGATCACAAACTCGCGGCCTCGATGCCGGGGCAGGCACTGACCGATGACTTTGCCGGTGAGGATGTTAAAGGCAGCAAACAACGTGGTGGTGCCGTGCCGGATATAGTCGTGCGTCTGGCGCTCGGGCAAGCCGGGCCGCAGGGGCAGGATCGGTGCCGTTCGATCCAGGGCCTGGATCTGGCTCTTTTCATCGACGCAGAGCACCAGGGCGCGATCCGGGGGATTCATATACAGTCCCACCACGTCGCGCACTTTGGTCTCAAACTGGGGGTCGTTGGAGAGTTTGAATTTCTCCACCCGATGGGGTTGCAGATCGTAGCGTTGCCAAGCCCGGTGAACGGACATGTGGGACACTCCCAGTTGCCGGGCCAGGGTGCGGGTGCTCCAGTGGGTGGCGTGGGGCGGCGGGGTGTGCAGCGTCGTCTCGATCAACTGCTTCTCCAGGGCGGGCCTCAGCTTGCGGCGCGAGCGCTGGCGTATGGGGTCCCGTCGAAGGGCTTCCACTCCGCCCTGGGCAAAGGCGCTGCGGACGGACAAGACAGTGGGACGAGAAACACCCACTTGCCGGGCAATCACCCGATTGGGAGTTCCTTGCGCCGCCAGCAGAATCACTCGGCAGCGGCGAGCCACTCGTTGCGTCGTACTTCCGGCCCGCGCCAGGGTTTCCAAAGTAGTCTTAACCTCGCCGTTGATGGTGATAACCGTGCTTGGGCTCAACATCCACCCAGCATACAATATTGACCCTTTGTGGTCAATTATTAAATGTTACGTTACACTAGATCAGTTTATCCTGCGTCGCTTTGTAGAAAGGTACGCGCAAGACTCGTCCCGGGTTCCGCTCCGACGGGCTCTTGATGAAACATGATTGTCCGCTCTACTCCTTGTCGCCAAGGCGTCGGTTCGGCACTGTCCCAGCGTGACCCGAATGCACGATGAGGCGATGCCCGGGGAGACCGGAACTGAGCGCGGGGCCAGCGATGCAAATCTGAAGCTGCTGTAGCCGACTGTTTGTCACTTTACAGATCGTGTTTTTCGGCTCATGGCTTCGGTTCGTTTTCACAAAACGTGCTGTTTTCGCTCCTCTTAAGCTCTAATTTGTGCTGATTTGCGTGTAAAACGCGCCTTATTCGCAGCATTCAAAAAAGTCATGTCCTTTGTTTTCAACAACTTCTTAGCTTCGTTTCCACTTTTTCGGTATTTTTCTGCAATTCTCTCTTTTTTCCTTTGCCGGGAGCACTCTGTTCCGTCGGGCGCGCCGGCGCGTCCGCACCTGCCTGCGACAATGTGCCCGCCATACGAACACAGCGATAGGCTATCATAGGTCCCTGAGCTTGTCAAGAGAAAAATGCGAAGGAGCCGCGCGGAGCTTTCTCTAAGTTTGATTGGAGGGTTGCAGAAGCCACCCGATTACGAGAGGCAGCGGTTCCCATTTTTCGTAGGTGTTTCGGCAGGCCGGCACATTGAGTGTCGATGGCCTTCGCGGAGAAGTGATCTCTCAGCTCTTCCGATAATCAAGTTCCTGAACTCGCCTTCGTGTTATAAGCTGAAGGCAGGGGTTGCTCCGTCTGGGGCTCGGTGCGGGCCAGGATGACTGGAGGAGGCATGGACGACGACGAAGGCAAGTCATCGCGGCGGGCGTTCTTAAAGGCTGGAGCGGGGGCCGTGGGTGCGCTCGCACTGGGATCCGCTACGCCACAAAACGC
Source organism: uncultured Acidobacteriota bacterium (assembly GCA_963842495.1). Classification (GTDB taxonomy): domain Bacteria; phylum Acidobacteriota; class Terriglobia; order UBA7540; family UBA7540; genus CAVROP01. The sequence continues at coordinate 21,242 of CAWJHY010000038.1, read as the reverse complement.
CGCGGGGGCCGTGGCGCAAACGCCCCGCCCAAATTTCATCTTCATCACTACTGATGGGCACCGTCCCGACGCTCTTAGCCTGAACGGCAACAGCATTCTCCAGACCCCCGACATTGACCGGATCGGGCGCGAGGGAATTCAGTTTCATAATTCCTTCGTAGTGAACGCCCTCTGTTTGCCGTCCCGGGCCTCCACGCTCACCGGGCTCTATTCTCACACCACGGGGTGCATCGACAACAAGGACAGCCGCGCGATTCCCGCCGACGTCCCGATGTTCACGGATTTGTTGCGGGAGGCGGGCTACGAGGTGGGGCTGTTTGGAAAAGCGCACGTTAGCCGGCTCGGAGAGCGGCAGTGGGACGAGTACTTCGGCTTTCCCGGAGCAGCGGCAGACTATTTCTGGCCGCGGATTCAAGCGGGTGCGCGCGGCAAGGTTGAGTCAAACGAGGTTTATGAAGGATACGTTGACGATGTGGTGGCGGAACGCGCCATGCGCTGGCTCAAGCGGAAGCGTGAAAAGCCGTTCTGCATGATCCTGTGGTTTCAGTCCCCGCACGCTCCCTTTTTCCGGGCACGGCGATATCTTGATTTGTACAGCGGCGTCACCATTCCCAAGCCCGCCACCTTCGATGACGATTTGAAAGGCTACCCCGGAAAGCCCCGAGCCTTTGCGGACGCGGATAACAAAATCGGCGGGCCGTACACCAAGCACAGTGACACAAAGGATAACTGCGCCAGGTCCCTCGAGGAGATTGTCAAGGATTATTACGCGGGAATCGCGGACGTCGATGAGAACCTTGGCAAGCTCTTCCAGGCTTTGAGCGATCTGGGCCAGCTTGATGACACGGTGATGATGTTTAGCTCGGATCACGGCTTCTTTCTGGGCGAATGGCGAATGTACGACAAGCGATTCATGCACGAGCCCTCGATTCGTACGCCCATGCTCGTTCGCTACCCCCGCTTGATCCAACCCGGCTCAAGCGCGCGGCCGATGGTGCTGAATACGGATATCGCGCCGACTTTCCTTGAACTGGCAGGAGTGCGCATCCCGGAAAGAGTCCAGGGCCGAAGCCTGGTGCCCATGCTCAGGGGAGAGGAACCGCAGTCGTGGCGCAAAGACTGGCTCTACGAGTACTACGAGTACCCGGGGCCGCACGATGTCCGCAAGAACCGCGGCGTGCGGACCGAGCGGTACAAGCTGATCCACTACTATGAGCCGCCGGAGGAATTCGAGCTTTACGACCTTCAGGAAGATCCGGGCGAACTGCACAACCTCCACGGCGAAACCTGGTACGCAACTCTGACTCGGGACCTTCGCCAACGGATCCGTGAGCTTCGCAAAGAGACTGGCGACCACGACAGTGACGCCAAGCTGTGAAGAATTCTCGCACCAGTGAGGCACAGAGGCACCGAGGGCTAAGAACGAAGGGACGATTCTCTGCCCTGAAAATCGTGGCGCGGGCGTCTCGCCCGCGGTCGCGGGAGCGTCCCGCTCCCGCGCACGGGCAGGATGCCCGTGCCCCAGCGGGCGGGACGCCCGCTCCACGGCCAACAAATGTTGACTGATTTGGAAAACATAGCGAACCAACCAGACTCCCCCGCCGGAGCGGAGTCAACAGAACCTCAACGCTCGCCGGGCTTTCACATCATGGCCAAGCCGGTGGGGCCAATCTGCAACTTGAATTGCAGATATTGCTTTTACCTCGAAAAGGAGAATCTCTATCCTGCCACCGCTTCGTGGGGCATGCCGGATGACGTGCTGGAGGGCTACGTCCGCCAATATATCGAGGCGCAGGACGCGCCCACGATCAGCTTCGCGTGGCAAGGCGGAGAACCTACCCTGCTGGGTGTGGATTACTTCCGCAAGGTCGTCGAACTGGAGAAGCAGTATGCGAACGGCAAGCGAATCGAAAACGCCTTCCAGACCAACGGCATCCTGCTGGACGATACGTGGGCCGAGTTCCTGGTGAAAAACCACTTCCTGGTGGGACTTTCCATTGACGGCCCGGCTGAGCTTCACGACTGCTATCGCGTCAACAAAGGGGATCAGCCCACTTTTGGCGCGGTTCTACGGGGCCTCGAAAATCTCAAGAAGCATGGAGTCGAATTCAACACGCTTACCGTGGTGCACCGCCGGAACTCCCGCAACCCCCGCGAGGTCTACCGGTTTTTAAGGGAAGTGGGAAGCACGTACATGCAGTTCATACCCATCGTAGAAAGGGTGGCCAAAACGCCCGATCCTCGCGGCCTGGTTTTGATCGGTCCTCGCTACCAGGCGGAGGCCGAGGTCTCCGAATGGTCCGTGGAGCCGGTGCAGTTCGGCAAGTTCTTGTGCGAGATTTTCGACGAATGGGTGCGTCGCGACGTGGCGCGGCATTTCGTCCAAATCTTCGATGTCGCGTTGGAAAGCTGGCTGGGGATGCCGCAAAGCCTATGCGTATTTCGCGAGACCTGCGGCGAGAGCATGGCCATTGAGCATAACGGCGACTTATACTCGTGCGATCATTACGTATATCCGGAGAACCGGCTGGGGAACATCAGGGAGCGGGCACTTGCCACCCTGGTTAACTCCGAGCAACAACGCCGCTTCGGCTTGGATAAGCGCGACAGCTTGCCGCGATACTGCCGGGAGTGCGAAGTCCGCTTTGCGTGCAACGGGGAATGCCCCAAGCACCGGTTCACGAGAACGCCCGAGGGCGAGTGGGGCCTCAATTATTTGTGTACAGGATATAAGCTCTTCTTTAAACATATCGATCCTTACATGCAGTTCATGGCGTCCGAACTCAGGCAAGGCCGCGCACCGGCGAATGTCATGCAGATGTTGCGGCAGCGTGGACAGGCGGCGGAACCGTGCTCGCGCCCGGGCCGGAATGACCCCTGTCCCTGCGGCAGCGGAAAGAAATACAAGAAGTGTTGCGGGGCCGATGCATAAACTGCTGTCATCCTGAGGAGTCGCAGGCGACGAAGGATCTCCGCAGTTCCTTGATACAACAACTGCGGGGATTCTTCGCTTCGCTCAGAATGACAGCGTTCCATGGTTTTTCCGCAGACTGTGAAGCCCACGTCCGCTCAGGAAGACAAGGGATGGGCACGCACTACCTCAAATAGGCGCGCAAAAGGTAGGAAACACCCATCAGCAAAAGCAGAATGTTGGCTGCCAGGATTAGATGCTGTTTAAAGCCTTTGTGCAGGCCTGCGCCCCACGCCATGACCGCCGTGGAGAATATCGCCGCCCCGTAGTATCCGACCACACTGCCGACGAAGAAAGGCACGACGTGCTCATAACCGCGCGCCCGGCCCTCGGCGAGAATCGGTCCGGCGATGGTGATCCAATAAACCCAGGTTCCAGGAGCCGCCACCTCTGCCAGCGTGGCTACGGTGACCCCCGTGAAGGTGTAAACTGCGGAATTCGCCATCGCTTCCTCCGTTGTGCGGCGCATTCCCCAGAGGGCGTAGGTCGCAAAGCCAATCACGACTGCCCCCCCCACGTAGGCGATATAGTGGACGATGCCAAAGGGGATCCAACGGTAGAAAAACAAAGTGACGAGAAGAAAGGCTCCATCAACAACCAGTGGCGGCCCCAGCAGCACGAAAATCGCACGCCCCCATCGGCTCAAGGCCACCTGGGTCAGAGCGATCATGTGCAAGGGGTTGGGAAACATTCCTCCCACGATTCCCATGCCGGCGCCAAGGATGAAGAGTTCCATATCAGTAATCCGCGATGGTAAGCGGTCGAGCACAGAATGTAAAGCGCCGCGGGTGCCAGTTCGGCGGCACAGAATCTGGAGCCCGGACCGGATCCTGCAAGGGCTTTCGAGTTTCCCGTTGTCTCCTCCGGGGAAGGGGACCGGGACAAGGATGTTCTTCCCTCTCATGCTCGGGCATGATCTCTTTGTTCGCTGATGGCTCCTAAGCGAGGGGAGTTGGGCCGGGTCGAACTATTAAGCAATTCCATTGCGAAGCTCCCGAGAACGCGGTAGAGTGCCACGGGCCGGGAGATCATGTAAGCAAGGCCACCTTAATGCTCAAAGCTGCCGACGGTCAACGCCCTCGGGTTCTTATTCTCACGCTGCACCATGGGTCAACTCACTTGCGGATCTCGCGCGCACTCGAAAAGGCTCTTCTCCACTTGCGCCCAAACCTCAAAGTGGAGGTGGTGGATGCGCTGGCGCATTGCGAGCCGTGGTTCCGGGCCTATTACAACTCGTACGAGATCCCACTGAAATACTGGCCAGGACTTTGGGATTACATTGAAAGGCGCCAGTATGAGGGTGAAACCAGTGGGCCGTGGTGGCTTTACCGGTGGGGCGCCCGCCCGTTGTTCCGATACATCGAAGCTTTCGCGCCCGACGTGGTCGCTGCCACCGAAGTCGGTCTGGGGGAGATCGCCGTTATCCACAAGCGTGCATTCGGGGCCCAATATTCCTTGGTCGGCATAGAAACTTTCGCCTATGAGCGGCCGTGGGCACAACCGGAGGTTGATCTGTTCGTATCCCATCCCGGCGAAGTTGCTGCCCAGATCCGAAGCTTGGGTGTGCCTCCGGAAAGGATCCTCGAATGCGGAGTCCCCGTGGACCCGGCGTTCAGTTTGTGTCCCAATCGGTCAGCTCTGCGCGCGCGCCTCGGCCTTGGGCATGATCTTCCTGTGCTCCTGGTCAATTTCGGCGGGTCGGGGAAAAACAAACCGCGGGAGGTCGTATCCGAGCTCCGGAACGTCCGGCAGCCCTTCCAGGTAGTCTTCATCTCACGGCGTGATGAAGGCCTTCGCAAAGAACTTCTGCGACTTAGCGCCGGGATGGCCCACGCACGGGTCTTGAGCTGGGTCGAAAACATGCACGAGTGGATGGCGGCGGCCGACTTGCTGGTCAGCCGTGCCGGGGGCGGCATTGTGGCGGAGTCTCTCAACAGCGGATTGCCGTTATTGGTATTCGATCCTCCTCCCGGCAACGAGCGCCGATTCTGCCAATTGATTGAGGAATGCTGGCATACAGGTTATTGGGTAAAGCGGCCCGGTGAGCTCGCAACTCGGATCGACCACCTGCTTCGACAGCCGGAAGAACGTGAGCAATTACGCAGTAACGCGCTACGGCATGCTCATCCGGATGCCGCACGGATCGCCGCCGAGGCCATCTTGCATCTGCGTGAGAAGCCGGAGGGCGAGGGGGGCTCCCGCCCAAGCTGAGCAGACATTCCCAGGGTTGGCGTAGGAATCTGGCAGGAACCGCTGCACCGCCCAGCAACAATCCGCCTGTCGAGCCGCAGGTTTCCTTTCTTCCCCGAGTCGCCTTCCCCCGGTTTCAACAGAGGCTTGCAAGAACGTATAGACTCCAAACCGAGTCTGCGTGATGTTGGCCGCGTTCGCGGTCAAGGGGTCGGCAACGGAGCCCCCAGCGCCGAGTCCTCGCTCTTCTACCCACCGCCTATGGCTCTTCCTTAGCCCCAATCGGGAAGGCGTGCAAGAGTCGCCGAGTCGCGGTAGCATCTCAACTCTATCCCAGAAACCGAGTGCAAAAGGAGGGTCTTATGGAAGAGAGTAAGTCCATTTTGGATTGAAAAATGGGAAGCAGGAATCTGGATTAAGAAACCCGAGGATCTGGCACCGATCATTACCTCATTGTTGACGGAGCCTTCGAAGCTTGAAGGTCTTCGCAACCGGGTTCGCGAGTTGGCGCGGCCCCACTCCGCGCGCGACGGCGCCCGCGCGGTGATGAAACTGCTCGCCGGCGACTCTGCATCAGACTCCCCGTCTCGACCTGATTCAAACAGCACGAGGAGCGTCTCAAACAGCTCGGAGAAGCCGCCATATGGCTACCGACGGTTGAGCCAGGGACGCCGCTCTGGGAAGCGATTGCGGCCTGCGTTTCCGCGCTAGAAACCAAAGGCTTGGTGACGCGGGGCCATTGTGCAAATGTTTCCAGGCTTGCAGCCAGAACCGCCCTACAGATGGGTTTATCGGAGGATGTAATTGAAGAAATCCGACTGGCGGGCCTGGTTCACGATATCGGCAAGGGTTACCCTGGCCATCTCAAGGTGACAGCATCCCCCTGGGAGCGCGAATTGTGGCCCTCGCTGAGGCTTTCGACGTTATGGTCAACGACCAGCGATACAAAAGTGCTCGCACGTTCGAGAATGCCGTCGCCGAACTACGCAGTTGCTCAGGAACTCAGTTTGACCCGAAAGTCGTCGCTGCCTTCTTCCACTGGGCTCACGTCCCAGGTGATACCAGCAAACAAGGGTGAGGGGGGGCACCGTTTTCGGCGGATCCCAAGGGACCTCCACGGCCTGCTTAGCGCGTCGTTCTCGTCACAAAGGCTGGGGGATACTCCTCAAAGCAGCTTCTAAGCATGGCTAGGTCGAATGCCCTAAGTAATAGGCGCAGATCACAGGGCGGCCTCTTTCCTGACACCAGAAACAGTGTCAGGTATCCTTATCAGAAAAGGGGCCAGTGTAGTATGCCGTCCGGGGAAGGCGGGAACGGCACCAGACAACGTTTTTCCCCTGGCACCGTTTCTCCCCGGCAGTAGGGATTGCATGGTACAATCTCGCTCGCGTTGAACGCTCTGCTGCCGTGACTTGGTTTTGGCGGCTGTCATCGCTGGACTCGCCGTCACCACCGGGTTCCCAGCCGTGTTGCAGGTTCTTGCCCTATGACGCAGAGAACGTGCTTGGCCAAGCTGTATAGGAGATGCAGCGCTTATGTCGCCCACAACCTGGCTGCTCGCGATTTCGATTATCGTCGCCACTGCTGCCGTCCTGCTGATTCTGTACGTTCCGCGCGTGGGTGAGCTTTTCCACCAGCATGTCCCCGACCGCCCCAGACGTCGTCTTTTCCTCGCTGCGGTCGGGTTCTTTACCACCTTCACCCTGGCCCGCTCGCTGGCGTTCTTGGCCTCCCGCAACATCGGTCCGTTTCGGTACCTTTACATAGGCGGCACGCATGTGCATCATTTGGTCTGGGGGATTCTCCTCCTGCTGGCTGTGGGGTTTGGCTGGCTGATCGAAGTAGGTACCGGCAGCAAGTCGTCCTCTCTCCTTGCCAGCCGATTGATGTCCTTGCTCTACGGTGTCGGCGCTGCCCTCACTCTGGACGAATTCTCGATCTGGCTGAACGTGCAGGAAGGCGTTTACTGGACCCGGGACCGCGCCAGCCTCGACGCCGTGTTGCTTTTCGGGGCCTTGCTGCTAATCGGCCTCTGGGGGCGCGGCTTCCTCAAGGCCATCAGCCGCGAGTTTCTCCCCTCCCACCGCAAGAAATCCCGATTCCCTGCTCGAGGCGGCGTCAGGACAAACTTCCGACGCTGACAGTCCGGCAGCGTGACTCCAGCCCCTGTAGGTTGTTAAACTCCTCAGCGGAAGGGGGCGCAGCACTGATCGTTGCCGCCCCTGTTACCCTTGGCGACGACGTAACCAATGAGCTTTTCAATGCCGATGTTTTCAGCCTGGGTAGTGCCCGAGAGGGCAGCTCCGCTTTCCAGACCAACTCGCTCCAGGTTCGCAATATCCGGGGGGAATCCTTTCTTGATCGTAAATCAAGAAGACTGCAACAGCGACGGGTGAATAGTCATTGCCGCGCAGATAACGGCGGTTTGCTGGAACCCGCGATGTGCGCAGCATGGCTCGCTATTTGCTCAGGGACTGGACAGCGGCCATGGGCGGTGGTTCTTGATCGTGGTGTGCACCAAAATGTGCACCACATTTCCTTGCCCCAAAATGACACAACCGGAATTTCCCCTGGGGGCAAGCGAGGAATTACCCAACGGACGACGGAATGTTGTACCATGGTGCGGATGCGCCGGTGTCGAATTCTTCCCGCAGTGGTCTACACGTTTGTCATGTTCCTGGGTGTGCATGCAGCGTGGGCCGGGGCTCCAACTGGGGAAGCCACTGCAGATTCCAGTGCCCGGCAGGCTGCACCGTCCGGCAGCGTTCTGCTGATTACCATCGACACACTGCGCGCCGACCATCTTGGTTGCTACGGATACCGCCGCGGCGCGACCCCGACAATCGACGCCCTGGCAAAGCAAGCGACGAAGTTCGAACACGCTTTTTCCGCTGTTCCGTTGACGTTGCCTTCTCACGCCGCGCTGCTCACCGGCACCTATCCGTTCTACAACGGCGTGCGAGACCAACCGGGCTTTCGTCTGTCGGACAAGATCCCCACGTTGGCTGAATATTTCGCTCGGACCGGTTACGCGACTGCGGCCGTGCTGGGCTCACCGGTGCTCTCCCAGCGCTTCGGCTTGAGCCGGGGGTTCGACGAATACGACGATCACTTTGGTGCTTCGACCGAGGAACTGGAAGCGGTCTTCTCGGACACCAAGCGGCCGGCTGAAACCGTGGTGCGGCTGGGGCTGGCTTGGCTCGACGCGAAGCCCGCGGACAAGCCCTTCTTTTTGTGGCTCCACTTTTATGATCCGCACATGCCCTATGTCGCCCCTGAGCCGTTTCGCAGCCACTTTGCTGATCGCCCCTACGACGGCGAAATCGCCTACACTGACTCGGCCTTGGCCACGCTCTTTGCAGGTCTGCGCAGACGCGGATTGTTTGAATCGACGGTGATTGCGTTGACCGCCGACCATGGCGAAGGATTGGGGGACCACGGCGAGTTGACACATGGCTATTTCATCTACGACTCGACTCTGCACGTGCCGCTCCTGGTGAAAGCGGCTGGTGAAGTGTCGGGGGTGCGGCAGTTCCTTGGGACCGACAGGCGGGGGCAAGCCCCGGCCTTCGAAGCAGCCCATCCCACAGACGTCAAGACGCCCGTAAGCCTTGTTGACTTAGCCCCCACGCTGCTTCGTCTGGTGGGGATTAAAGTCCCGGCGAGCATGCAAGGCACGGATTTCAGCGGAAGCATACTGGCCGGAGAGGAGCCTCGGCCGCATCCTGTGTACGCGGAGACGATGTATCCACTTTTGCATCTGGGTTGGAATCCGCTGCGGGCGCTCGTCTCAGAGATACCTGGGCGGCAGGTGGAAAAGTATATCCAGGCGCCGCATCCGGAACTCTACGACCTGGGTAGCGATCCTGGAGAGAAGCGCAACAAGTGTTCCTCGAGCCCGGCGGAGGCGGCAGCACGGCGCGAGCAACTCGAGGCCTTCGTTAAGGCGCACGCGCCGGCCAGGCCTCCGCCAGGGCGCGGGCCGGTGAGCGCGAAGACGGCGGAGTTATTTGCCAGCCTCGGCTACCTCGCCGCGGCCGGGGCGCCGGACCCGGAGTGGACGACTTCCCGGCGCGATCCGAAAGACTGCATTAGCGAAAACGAACAACTGCTGCGCGCCGCACACGCGTATCAGGCGCTTAAGTACGATGTGGCGGCCCGCATCCTCGAGGACGTGTTGCGCCAGGACCCGCAGCAGCCACACGCACTCGATTACCTGGGTACCATTCAGTTCTTGCGCCACGATCTGGAGGGGGCGCGCGCCACCTACAAACGTCTGGTTCAAGCGGCGCCATACTACTCGACAGCCTACATTCAGTTGGGCCATGTGGAAGCTCTGCTAGGCAACCGCAGCGAAGCCGAACGGCTCTACCGTCTCGCCACGCAGGCCGATCCTTCCAACCCTCGCCCGCCGCGCGAGCTCGGCACACTTTTGCTTGCTGACGGCCAGATCGGGCCGGCTGAGGAAATGCTTCGCCAGGCGCTCCAGCTCGACCCGGGCGATGTGTTTGCGCTCGCCGCTCTCGGCGAGGCGGCAGCGCTGCAACAGCACTACCAGGAGGCCGCCACTCTCCTTCAGCGCGTCCTCGATGCCGAGCCCGCCAGGCGAGACCTTACGGTGATGCTCAACCTTGGCTTCGTATGCCTAAAGTTGGGACGCTTCACGGAAGTCGAACGGCTGATGAAGGCGGCTATTCAACTCGATCCGCGCCAGGCGCAGGCCTACGCCCTGCTCGGCGCTGCCCGCCACGACAGTGGCGACAACGCCGGCGCACGTGAAGCATTCCAGCACGCGCTGGCGCTGGATCCCCATAACCGCATGGCGCTCCAAGGAGCTCATGCGCTGGGCCTGGTCTCTCCACCCTGATCTCTGGCGCTCCCCTTTCCCACCTTGGCCCAGCAGCCGTCACCGAAATATGGCACACCCTTCGCCACACGTTTTCCTCGATCCTCAAGGCTAATGGTGAAGATGTCAAAGTCGTGCAGGAGTTGCGTCATGCAACCTCGAGAATGACCTTGGACACCTACACCCAAGCTCTGAGTCCAGACCAGCGGGCCGCCCAGTGGAAGGTTGTGGGTATGATCAGGCTGAAACCAACTTGTACTGTCGTTGGACGGCGAGTTTCAGGCAAAACTCGCGTAAATCGTTGAAACGAGGTGGCGTCCCCGGCGGGATTTGAACCCGCGTTACCGCCGTGAAAGTCCCAAAAGTAGGTAATGACAAGAATAGACAGTGTATGACTTGCATAACGCCCACAAGGGTTTAGCGGCCATTCATGCGGGTGCCACGATGACAGCTATAGACACGGTTTGACCCGTTTCTCGCATCGTTCGTCACCGCTAAGTCACCGCATCGTCACCGCCCTTGGGCAAGCGTAGGATGGGGGGGGGGATTGCCCTGCCCCCTTCTTTCCGGCCCGTCCTGGCGCTTCTGGGCTTCACGGCGCGGCATCCCAGGCCGTTGTCCGTACTGACACCAGTTCGCGTCAGAATTCGCTGGAACGCGCCCGTCGTCGAAGCATGCTTTCCGCCGCACCCCCAGCCCCCCCCGCAGGCATACCCCGCCTTGTCCGTCATCCATGCGACTCCGGCAATTTTTCGCTAAAACATTTGCACTGGGCTGCTATAGTGAGTGTATGCCGCGCCGCTCAATCAAGCCCAGTTGGAGCACTCGATTGGCGCTGAGAGGATTAATCGCCGTGCCGCCTAAAGGCGTGCGCGCCGCGTTGATCCGCAAAACCAAGATGAAATACCCGGAGATGAGCGAATTACAGATCGCGCGCTATGTCGGCTGTTGTCCAAGCAACGTGCATCGTGTCTTGAAGGCTTTCTTTAGGGAACTATATACTTGATTCCCTTCGAGGAGATGCCAAATGGTGAGGCTAAACGGACAGAAGAGGATAGGGATTATCGCTTCAGTTGTCTGGATTCTTGGTGCGGGCATTTTCACCTATAGGGCTGTGAAGGACTACGAAGCGAAGAAATACGCCGTGCTATGCGACGAGGTATGGAAGAACTACCTAGGGGAAAATGGACCCGTGCTGTTGGAGAACTACTTACTGGAAAATGGACCCGAGGTGTGGGAGGACTACCTACGGGAAGATCGACACGGGCCGTGGGATGAGTATCGGGATCTGACGGACGGCAATGGTGAACTGTGCCCGGAGTGCCAGGTGTTGGTGGAGGACTATGCCACAATCATTCCGCGCCGTGCGTTAAAAGTATCAGCGTCCGTCGCGCTCATTCCTGTTCCTGTAGGCTGGGGATTGGCTTATCTGATTCTTTTTCTTGTAAATTGGGTTAAGCGCGGATTTATGCGGCCTCTCTAGTCGAATGTTTATGAAGGGGAGTCAAGTATACAATTCCCTTTCTTTAAGGCTTGATCTGGAAAATCGCTATTTTCAGCCAATAATGCGGGTTTCCGTGACTCCGGCTGGCTTCGCGGGGTTAGTTGCGTCACTGACAGGGAACTCCCAAAAAGCTCCGCGCCGTCTTTGGTCACGGCAGCCGCGATCCTGGAGGATAAGGCTCGCCTCATTCGCTGCCGGGCGACTGGCATCAACGTGCAGGTGTTGTTGGAAGTGGCGTCAATGCTCAGGCGCGAGTCCGAGTAGTGTATAATTTGACGCTTTGTGGGCGCTTCCACAAATGCCCTTTCCCGCGCATAGGAACGATTCTGGGGCACGATCTGGCCGGGAGTAGTAGAATCCATCCCTCAATCCGAAGTGCGGCCATTGTTGGTATTCCAGCCCTGGGGAGGCAAATTATGGCAATTGCGAACTCGAAAGTTCAAGCCCTCGTAATCCGCATTGACAAACTGGAAAAGCAGAACCGCCGATTCAAGCAACTTGCTTTTGCGGCGTTCATTGTCCCGGCCTTGCTGCTGTTGGTGCTATTGAGTTCTGTCGCGGCCCCTGCGCAAGCTCCTGCACACCAAGAACCTTCCGGGCTAGACCAGGGACAGGTGAATCAGTTGCTTGCGAAAGCGGAAGAAACCAATGCAAAACTTACCGCTCTCGCAGCAACGCAAAATCTGAACGTTGCGCTCAACAAGATGTACGACGCTTTCCACGCGCCGAATAGCGTCTATAAGGACGATTACAATGCGCAATACCATGCGCTTGTAACCCCTGAATTCCTGAAAAGCATAGGCGCAGTGACTACCGATCCTGCCACGGGCAAGCAGATTCCGAACTGGGAAATGGCGAAAGAGCTGGGCGACTATATAACTGCGGCAGCGCCGTATCCACGAGGCGTTCAGAGCGCTGCCGTGGCCGACGTCCAACTTAGCGTGGACAGTCTCCAGCGCGATGTAGACATCCTGAAACCTAGTGTGAGCCTTCTGGAAATGGATGTGGATCATCTGAAGAAATTCCGAGATGACATTTGCTCTTCGTTCAAGATGAGCGATAAACCTCACTCATGCCTAGCATTCTGATGGGCAGGCCGAACCCCGCTGGAAGCACGGCCTTTGGCTCTGGCGCTCATTTGAGTGCCACGATAGCTCCCACCTGTGCGAGTCGGTCTATCAACTGCGGCACGCTCCATCCGACCCATCGCTTGGGATTCTCAAGGGCTACCCTCAACTGTTCGAGCGTGCTCCGGGCGAAAAGGGCTGGATCGGTAACTACAGCGCACGTCTCGATAGCCACGGGCGGGTCTTTGAGATTCCAACTGAATAGGCGGACGCCAGCGGGCAGCGCGGCCTTGACTTCCTCAAGGGACGGCGGTTTGCTTTCGTGGTCCCGAAGCATGGCAATGACCGCCGCACGGTCCCGCCGAATCTTGGCAATGAGTTGCCGGGCTTCCAGGTTGCCAGCCGGGATGCGATACTTCAGGCGGTCACCCACAAGAAACAACTCGCCGCCTAGCTCGCGGATTCGATCAACCGGGCTTGCAGTCATGCCTCACCTTCCTCAAAGGTGCTCATACACGTGGTGGTGAGCATCTTTAAATTACTTGCTGTGCCATCCCCTTTATTTTCTGTGCGATTATCAAAGGTGCTCAAGGTGCTCATTTGAGAATGTGTAGGGTTGAGCATCTTTGAACTGTCGCCTTTGGGAAGTGACCATTCCCACCCTTTGCCACGGCCGCCTGTTTTTTCCTTGACCACCCCGATTGAATCGGCCGCCCGGCGCACAGTGCCCCATCGGTGACCTTCCGAACGGGAATGACTGGCAACCTCCTTTTGCGGCACAGGGCCGCCAGACAACTCACCCCTAAGCCATTCCTCAGCTTCTTTGCGCGCGGAATATTCCTCACGTGATTCGAGTCCGCCCATGACCGCATCAGTGTTCACTTTCACCGGCTCATACTCCCAGGCGACGCGGGCCACACCTTCAGGGGCCGCTATCGAGTAGGCCAGACCGTCCGTATCGGGCGCCAAATTCTGCTTCACTTGGAGAAATAGCCGCCGCGCTTTGTTGTCCGGGTCCGCCACCACTCCCCAATGGGCGCGGGCCGCCGCCGAAAACGCCAAGCTCCCCATGGCGCGATAGATTGCCGGGCCCCCAGATTTCCGAAGGTGAGTGATGAGAATTACCGCCGCCCCATACTTGGCCGCTAGCGCCACCAGGGGTTTGAGCAAGCCTCGAACTTCCGCGTTTGCGTTCGAATCTGCGCTTCCGACATAGGCAGATACCGGGTCTACTATCACCGCCCGCGCGCCGGTTCGGATTAACGCATCCTCCAGGGCCGGGATATCCCGCTCAAGGGTGAAGGTGGTTTCTGTGCTCTTGCCGTCTGCCGTCACCACGCGCACAGACTCAAGTAAATGGACGCGGGACACATCCGCTCCCGCCGCATCCAAGCGCGGTCGGATTGTGTCCGATGCGTCATCTTCGGCGCTGAGGATAACTACGCTTCCCGTGTCGCACGGCGCCCCGTCAGGGAACTTGCTGCCCTTGGACACCCGCGCCGCAATGTCGAGAGTGAGAAGACTTTTACCCAACCCAGGATCACCGGCAATCAAGGTTAGTTTGCCAAGGGGGATTCGCCGCGCCCAAAGCCAGCGCAAGGGCTCCGGGTTGATGTCCGAAAATCGCCGTACCTCCGCAAGTGTCCGCGTTTCTTCCGGGGGCTTCTCAGAAGGCCCCTTCCGCCCGATGCTCTTGGCGATTGCCCGGACTTCGGCTTCCGGCAATGGAGGTTCACAACACTTTGCATTCTCAGCCAACAGCGCCGCAAGGATGGCGTCTTGAGACATCCCAGGCCGTCTCATGGTTCCCGCCAGTGAAGTCAGGTGACTGTTGCGCTGGCCCTCCGGGATCTTGCCGTGTGCCCGGGCCGGCGCGCTTGCCGTGTGCGTTGGCCGTGAGTCTGCGAATGGCAAAAAATCCTCGAGAAAATAGCGCCGCTCCCACTCCGCCGGAGAAGCCCACAATTCCACTTTTCGCGGGGGAGCATATTTGTAATTCAAGGTGCCGGGTAGCCGTAGGACGCGGGCCTTCTCAGCCGCCGCCCGGTCTGCGCCAAGCGTTTGTGCCAAGCCTCGCAAAATCGCCTCTACCTGTTCGTTTTCCGCGGGCAGAGGGGTTTTGAGCAGCCAATAAACATGCAGACCGCCACCACTCGCCACCACCACCGATGGGGGCAGTTTGAAGTCCGCCAGATTTTGCTCAGCCTCCGCCTCCGCTGTATCCTTGAAATCCACGTCAACCCAAAACGCGGGTATTTCGCGGCAGTCTTCCTTGGTGCCTCCGTGTCCTTCGCGGGTCGCAACTCCGAAGTAAATGTTATTCTTTTCGGAATTACGCTTTACGAAATCTTCCACCACCTTGGGGGTGCGTGTGAACACTCGCGCCTTGCACGGCAGCGCCCGTAATTCCACTTGATGCTCTGTGCCCTGAAAAAAGTGGGTTAGAAACTCCGCCACATCTGGCGCCAGGCTCGTTGCCCCCATGCACGCGCGGGCCACGGCTTCACATGACAGGTCTGCACTCATTAGAACCCCTTCGCCAAGATGCGCTCGACCTCGCGGCGCGGGATCATCACAGAGCCGCCCAAGCGAATATCCTTGATCTTGCCGTCCTTGATCGCCCGATGAATGGTCCGGTAGCACTTGCCCGTCTTCTGGCAAAGCTCCCGGATGCTGTAGAGCTCTTTTTCGATTACCTGCTTCGCTTGCTCCATAGTCACTCCCTATCCGTAATATTCAAAAATCTTCTTGACCTTACCGCAATGGTGCACTATAGTCAAACTCGTTAGCTTTGTAGGAAACGGAAAGGCCGCGTATGAAGCGAACCAAACCGAATGGGAAAATGAAAAAACTTGTGGAGAGAATTGTAGGGGAGGAACCGGGACTTGCCTCTGTTGCGCGGCTGTTTCTCTACGGGCACGACGACCTGTATAAGCTGGAGGTTCTGGCATCCGTCCTAAACGACGTGTCGCCCAGTTCTCCCGATCATGCCATAGCGGAGATGATCGAAAAGCTAGTCACCATCCCGCCGTCAAAACAGGAATGGGTGAAACAGGCGTCTCTGATAATCGGCCCTACTCCATGTGCCCCGGCCCCGGGATCGCCTTTGTACGTCCTGAACAAGTTTTTGGAATGGAATCCCTGCATCCTCCGAATTGAGGGACTTGAGGGAGCAAGCGGCAATATCGAAGTTTGTGCTACTCACATCCCGCTTCCCGTTCCCCTGTTGATGAAAGAAAACCTCGCAATTAGCGATCAAGTCATAGGGGAGTGGACGGAAGGGAACCGCGTGGCGGACAGGATTCTATGGCTGCTATGGGAAGTTTTCTATCGCCATCTTGACTTAAAGAGGCTGAAAAAGTGCCCCGTTTGCGGGAAGTGGTTCGTGGATCGCAGTAAGAATAAGAGCAAGACACGGTGTTCCGCCGCCTGTACATGGCAACGGTGGTCATGGGCTGAAAGAAAGAAAGCCGGTCATCATCTGTCCGGCAGGAAAGCGAAAAGGGGGAAACATGCCAAAGCAAAGAAAGCGTGACGGGGTGTTCTGGCGGAAAGATAGAAGTCAGTGGTGGGTGTCCTACGTGGATGCACAGGGGGAACGGGTCCGCGAGCCCGCGCCCGACGCGCAAAACCATGGGGAAGCCCAAACCTACCGTGAGGACAAACGGCGCCAGGTCCGCGAACAGCGCAATTTGAAGCCCGGAGAAGTCTTGATGTGCCGGGATTCATTCGCGGACGTGGCCGGCCGATACCTCGCCTACCAAAAGCCGCGGCTCTTGGGCCGGAACTCCTACCAGCGGGAAGCGGGCATCGTGGATGATCTCAAGGCATTCTTTACCGGCAAGCTCGCGGAAATCACCTCTTCCCAGGTGTCGGACTTAATCACGGAGCGACTGGGCAAGGTGAGCAAGTCGAGTGTGCGGAAGGAACTGGTAGCCCTCAAGCACCTTTTCCGGCTCGCGTGCGGCGAATGGAAGCTTCTCCCCCGTTTCGCCAACCCATGCTTGGATGTGACGGCGCCGAAGGTGCATGACGAACGGACTCAGCATCTCAGCCCCGATCAATTCCGCCGCGTGCTGGCAGCCGCCCCGGAGAACGTGAAGCCGATCTTCGCTTTGCTCACCGCTACCGGGATGCGCCGCAGTGAATTGCTCGGGTGCAAATGGAAGTATGTTGACGGCGCCCGCATCCTGCTTCCCACGTCCAAAAACGATGAGCCGAAGGAAATCCACCTTAACGCATTCGCTCAAAACGTGCTGGCGTCCATTCCCGAAGGTGGCCCGGATGACTTGCTCTTCCCCGGAGTCACCCCGGAAGCCGTGAGCATGGCCTTTCACCGCGTCTGTGAAATTCTGAGCATCTCGGATATCCGGCTCCATGACCTACGCCACACTTTTGCGACGTGGCTTCGCCAGCAGGGGGTTGAATTGGACGTGATCGCCAGCCAGCTTGGACACCGGGACTTGAGGATGACGAAGCGGTATGCCCGCATTGCCAGCGCCCAAGTCCGGGACGCGGTAACCGGGCTTGACGCGGTACTTTCTGTCACTCAGGAAGGCCAAAACGCTGTCGTTAGTCACCCAATCGTCACCGGACAACCGGCACTGCCCGAAGCAAAGCCTGTAACTCAATAAAAGGATTGGCGTCCCCGGCGGGATTTGAACCCGCGTTACCGCCGTGAAAGGGCGACCCGGGTTGGTAACTTATAGAAAACTAAGGCACGGATGGCTTACGTTAACACGTTTAGGCACCCATGGGAATCGTTATCGAACCCTTATCGCACCCTTGCCGCGAGTGGGGGGACATGACCCGCCGCCACGCAACATGAACCTTCTCCGTCGTAGACTCACCGCGTGGTGACCGGTGCTCCTGCTAACGCATGTCATTGGACTTTGATCTTGCGTTGGTCCAGGCCGCGAAGAGTTCCTTCAATGTCTCTCAGGGTTTCAAGCATTCCCTCAGCTTCAGCGGATCGCTCGTCAAGTTCTCCGGCGAAACCAGGGTCGAGAGGATACAGGAACTCCATGTAATCGCGTTCGTCCAGGTCCAGGATGAACTGACGGATGTTCTCGAGGCTCACCTGCGTCCGGCCTTCGAGAAGGGCAATGATTTCAGACTTCGTGTTGGATTCGTTTTGCATGTTCACTCTCCCTCGGATGCGACCTGAGCGTAATCGGCTGCTTCGCCCAGGCGGGCGGTTAAGGAACGAAGCCAGATTCGTGGATTGGAACCGTGGACGACACGTCCCAAGAATCCCAGCTTTTCCGCCACGTTGGCACGATTCTGTCGGATAGCCTCCTTCGTGGTGGTTACGTAAGCTGCGAGAAAGGCTTCGACACTCTCAGGCTTGGCGAAGAGGTACGTTGCGTGACCTAGTTGTGGCGTCTCAACTGCGATTGCCCTCGGCAGGTCAAAGATATACTCCTCGCGGAAAAGGTAAAGCCGTCGCGCCCGCCGACAAAGCTGCTGGTAGAAGAACGAATCGTAATCTGGTTTCCACGAGATCTGCACGACCTCAAAGTCGCTGGGAATACCGAGATCCCAACAAAGGCTGCGCAGTTGTTCCCTTTCCATCGGCTCGCGCTCGATGCGGGCACGAATTTGGCCCAAGGCGTCCGAAAACTTGCCAAACCGATGGTAGCTCCTTCGGGCTGTTTCAATTTGGTCGGTAATGTTGGGCGGAATCTTCACGCGGATGCGGCTTGGCAAAGCGGTCTCCCACTTCACCAGGTTCCACTGACCGTTCCGGTGCCGGTACTTGCCCGTCTGGACGAACGTTCCCTGCAGCTCAACCTTGACCCCCGACAGGTGTCTCCATCGGTTCCAGGTTGCGTCCCAAGGGATCGGCATGGCTGACTGGTCGAGTGTGGCCTCGAGTTTCCGTCGAACATCGCGGTAGATGGCACGGTCATCGTAAAAGTCAAAATTCCGCAACGGCGCATGGAACCGGCGCTCCCGCAGTTCGGGCTGGAACGAGAGGATTTGGGTCGCAAAGAACGTCTGACCATCGCGCGATCGGTCTCCGGCGACCAGAATCAAACCGCAGCCCCCATACGGAAAAAGTGCCGGCGCCGACGCATCCTTCAGCAGCGAGTCGTAACAAGCCCTCAATTCAGGTTGCGTCAGGATGTTGAAGGCGCGCTCCAAGGTTGCGCCGTCGCGGTTGGAAGCGCCCGCAGCACGGAGTTCCAATTGTCTGAGCCTGAAGGCCACTCGCAACTCCGCAAGCGAGGCGGTAGAAGTGATCCGAAGAACGTCATACAGGTTCGTCTGACGTTCCCAGCGCTGGCGCCGTGTGGCGACGTAGAAATAATCGCGGACCACCTCGCAAGGCAGATGGATGGAGGAAATCCCCAGCCGGCCCGCTGGAACCTCTGCCCGTATGTAAAGTCGCTCTCGCTTATCGGCTTTGGGTTGCGCGGCATAACTGACTGGGGTCTGGTAGACATCACGACCCCGCCCAGGGAACGAGGATTTGTGGACGTAGATTTCGGAACGTGCTTCGGCGGAGTCAGTGGGCAGAGGGAAGTTAACCTCATCCCCCGACTGAATAAGGGTTCCCAGGAAGTTTGAGACTAGGACGCTGCCATCATCATTGAAGTGGCATATCGTCTTTTCGCCTTCCCGCTCAGTGCCGGAGACGACGCGACGCAGGACCACTTCGGCGCTCTCACTGGAGGATTGAATGGTTGCTTCCATATCGAGTGCAGAATAGCCAGCCGGTTCGTTTCCGTCAAATGACCTCTGGATTCCGGCCCTGGGACCAACTATGAGGGGCGCAACTTCTAATTAACCAATTCGAAAGGAGATGGCGGGACGGTAAGGGGGCCTTAAGCGGCCATTTTATGGTTCCGGTCAAAACACCTATGTTGAATAAAGTGATGCTGATTGGATACGTTGGAGCTGACAGCGAAATGAAATTCACGCCTAGTGGCATACCGGTGGCAAACTTCTCTTTGGCGGTGAAGGAGACTTACAAGAACGGCGACGGAGAGAAAAAGACCAACACCCTCTGGATTCACTGTGTTGCCTGGCGGCGCTGGGCCGAGATTGTGGGCGAGCATGTGACCCGCGGGAAATTTCTGTTTGTCGAAGGAAGGCTCCAATTGCGCAGTTACGAGGATCGTGAAGGGCAGAAGCGCAATGTGACGGAAGTAGTTGTCACCACGCTTCGTTTCCTCGGGCCGCCCAAGAGTGGAAACGGCGCGAAGGCGAGTGAATCCTCGAATGCCACCCAGGCTATCGATGAGAGCGACAACCCGTTTAGCGAACCGCAGAGCGAGACAGCTGACGAAAATATCCCCTTCTGAGTGGTCTGATAAACCATTCAGTATCTTGCAGGTGAAAGTCCTGCCGCAGGAGAAGGTTAGTTGCCTGCGTAGCTATGGCGTATGTGTGGAGGGCGACCGAGACACAGGAGCAACGCCGTACAAACGTGGCCCCAGACCCAGACCGTGGGCGCGCGCAACCATACAGCCCGTAACGCAAGTGAACCGTCACAAGCCTCGTAAATGTCAGCCATGCAATTATGCTGGGAGAGCATGGTGTAGGGTGGTCCCGCCGAGTCTTTAGAATGGGGACGAAGGCCAGTGATCCTTGGTGGATCAACTAACCACGCGAAGCCAGGGATGGGACTCGGGGTATAGAGGACGGGATGTGTGGAGAGAACTGAATGGAACAGACGAGACCTCTACCCGTCGCGGTCTAACCCGCCGCGTAATCGAAGGTATAAGGCGACCACCGAAATCTGGAGAAACGCGGGATAGAGGAGTCGGAGGAGGTCATAGTACTGAGGATGGTGAGGACAACAAAACCTCGCCGGAGGGAAGGACCTCTGCTTCTGCCATGCGGATCGATGTAAGAGGCACTGCGTGATTGCGAAAGCTCAAAACACGACGCTAGACAAGGTGCGAGTATTGCAACGGTCACTATACCGGGCAGCCAAGGCGAATCCGACGCGGAAATTCGGAGTGCTTTATGACAAGGTATGCCGCGACGACGTTCTGAGAGCTGCATACGAGCAAGTCAAAGCCAATCGCGGTGCCCCCGGCATCGATCAACAAACCTTCGAGATCATCGAGAAGGAGATTGGCGTTGATAAGTTCCTGCGTGGAATCAAGGAACGACTGTTGAAGAAGCGGTACAAGCCCCTACCGGTTCGAAGGGTCTATATCCCGAAGGCCGATGGGACGCAAAGGCCGCTTGGCATTCCCGTCATTACTGATCGTGTAGTCCAGGCAGCAGTGAAGATCGTTATCGAGCCTCTATTCGAAGCGATCTTTAAGGATTTCTCGTACGGCTTTCGACCGCGGAAGAATGCGCAACAGGCCCTGCGAGAGGTCTACAAGTGGATCAACTTCGGCTGCCACTGGGTGGTGGATGCGGATTTGAAGTCGTATTTCGACTCCATCCCGCATGATCGCCTTCTGCTGTCAGTACGGTTCAGAGTCATTGATCGGTCGGTGGTCAAGCTGATCGAACTTTGGCTGAAAGCCGGGGTTATGGAGGACATGCAGGTCCGGAAGGAATCGACCGGAACTCCCCAGGGTGGGGTCATTTCTCCACTTTTGGCGAACCTGTACCTCCATTGGTTGGACCGCTTTTGGGAGCGCAGAGACTACGGCGAGCGGAAGCACGATGCTCACCTCGTCCGCTATGCTGATG
>CAWJHY010000037.1:0-266343 GCA_963842495.1 uncultured Acidobacteriota bacterium | reverse complement strand
ACGTCCAGGTGAGACCGTAAAGCGTAGAGAAGGCGCGCAGCCCAAAATAGCGAGTTAACAAGTAAGGTGTGATATCGGCTTCGCCGCCCGCTCCAACTCCTATGAGCGCGGCAGCCAAGCAGCCCACTACAAAGCTGTTCGCTCGGGCGAGCAGAAAGATCCCGGCCGCGGTGGCCAGATAAACCAACATGGCAATACGACCGCCAGAATAGCGGTCCAGCAGCGAACCCACTCCCAACCTGGCAAACACGCTCAATCCGCCGAGCAGGGACGCGCACAGCGCCGCGCTGCCGGCCGTAACGCCTCGGTCCGTCAGCAACGCCGCCATGTGGGTGATCGCCCCGTTCATGCTTATCGAGCCCACAAAAAGTGCAACGACGATAATCCAGAAAGGATAGGTCCGCACGCCTTGCTGCCATGTCATGCCGGAGCGTGCGACAGGAGCAGGATCGTCCTGTGTTTGCGGACGCTCGTGGACGTAAGCCCAGGTGGGCGCCAGACCGAGCACCAATGCAGTCCCCCAAGTAACAGGTAGGCGGCACGCCAGCCGGATCGGCTAATGATGGATTGGGCCACCAGCGGCAGGATCATGGCGCCCAAGCCCGCCCCCAGCATGACAAACGCCAGCGCCATTCCGAGCCGGCGTCGAAACCAGGTGGAGATGGCTCGAGCATAGGAAAGGTGAGCGGCGCCGTTTCCAACCGCGCCCAGCAAAATGCAAGTGGCGTAGAACTGCCCCAAGTGTGATCGCAGCAACGCCAGGGAGGCAATGCCGCAGCCAAATAAGGTCACGCAGGGAAGGATCACCCGCCGCGGGCCGTAGCGGTCCAGCCAGCGGCCGAGCATGGGGGAGCAAATGGCCACGCTCAGCGCCGCGAAACCGAAGCCGCGCGAGATTCCCTCGCGACTCCAGCCAAATTGAGCACTGAGAGGCCTGACGAATACGCCAAAGGTGTACACGAACAGCGAGCCGAACCCCGCCATGACCCCCAGGCATGCCGCGAGCGCCACACGCCAGCCGTAATAATGCAGATCAGTTTCGCTCAGGCACGCGGTGGCACGGGCGTCCCGCCCGTGACCACGGCCGGGACGGCCGTGCCACGATTCGGCCGCCGGATTGTCGCGCTGGTCTATAACCATGCTTCGTGGTTGCCGCGGCAGCCCTTATTCTTCCCGGCCCACGCCGAGCGAGTCCGCAACGCGGTTGATGTAATTAAACCATGATGCGATGAGGGTGATTTGAAGAATGGCCTTATCATCGAAGCCGGCTTGGTGCAGCCGCTCGTGGTGGGCGCGGCTAATTCTTGTGGCATCCTTGGTGAGCTGGACCACATAATCCACCATCACCCGCTCCTGCGCGGTGAGCGGCGCCGTCGTGTAATCCGACTCCAGCGCTCTTACCAATGATTCATCCAGTGTGACGCGACGCAGAAACTCTGCGTGGGACTCGATTCAATAAACACACCGGTTGGTCACCGAGACCACTGTGGTGATGATCTCGTGCTGGCGTCGGCTGAGCGGAAGTTGCGGCGACATGAGCGCGCCAAAGGTCGCGAAGGCGTGATAGAGAGCATCCGGGATCAGGCTGTGTGATTCCACGATCTGGGCGCCGCCTCCTTCCGATGCGTGTACGGGTGTTGCGTACTCGATTGGATAGAGCGCCCTCTGGCCTTCCACAGCGCGGCGCAAAGCATCGTCAGCTTCTGTCATCGGAATGGTTTTAATCCACGCCATAATTTGAATTTCTCCTCTGCGTAGTGTCGGTGTCCAAAACAACAGCCTGGCCGGTGCGATCAGAACAGGAACTTCAGCGCGAACTGGATAAGCCGCGGCGAAAGGGCCTGTTGAATCTCGCCAAAAGTGGTCGAGCTGATATCGCTGTTGGGCAGCTCAAAATTGGCGCGATTGAACAGATTGAAAAACTCAGCCCTGAACTGGAGGCTTTTCGATTCGGCGAGTTGAATATTCTTGAAGGCCGAAAAATCAAACTGAGCCAAGCCGGGTCCTTGAACCACGTTGCGGCCTTCGGTCCCGTACACCCCCGCCGGCGTCGTGGTCAGGTCGATGCGCTGGAACGCACTGGTGTTGACCCATTGCGCAACCGTCTTGGGACCGCTATTGGGGTTGCCGATGAGATTGGGGCGGAAGGACGAAAAGCCGGTGATCTCGGGGGCGTCATCGTTATAGCTCTGGTCTTCTACAGTGAATGGTGTGCCGTTCATAAGCGTCGTAATGCCGTTCACCTGCCAGTTCCCCAGCGCGCGCTGGTACCAATTGTGTCCCTGCTTCCAAAAAGGCAGTTCCCACAGGTAACTCAGGACAAGCCGGTGGCGCGCGTCGAACATGGAGCGACCGTACTCGGCGCCGAGGTCGAAAGGATTCTGCGCCAAGTCGTTCTCCCCGGCGACCGGCTGGGATGCGGAGCCGGTGATATTGAACGACGAGACATCGTCCAGGGATTTCGAATAAGTGTAGGAAGCAAGGAACGTAAAGCCGCGGCTGAAACGCTTGCGCAGGCTGGTCTCGAGCGCGTTATAAGAGGAATTGGCGATGCCGGCGACCAGCCCGACGGAACTGTAGGTGCAGTTGCCCAGCGCGTTCGGCATGCAGTAGAGGCGCTGCTGGTCGATGTTGTTCTGCTGCTCTGCCCAGGTTTGGCCGGCCTCGGGAATCGAGGGATTGCCTTCGATAAACCTCGGCAGCTTAGTTCCTTTCGTGCCCACGTAGCCGGCCTCGAGCAGCCAATCGTTTGCGAACGAGCGCTCGATGGTCAGGTTCCAATCCTGCGCGTAGGGGAGGCGCAACTGGGGAGAAAGCGTCAGCAGCGTCATCGGCTCGGCAAATTGCGAGGCGAAAGGATTGCCGCTGGCGAACGGGTTCGAGAGGCTCCCAGGGAACAGCAACTGTGCCGTACGCAGATACGGCGGCGCGCTGATGGGAGTTTGCAGGGGACCTCCCTGGCCGTTGTAATACGGGTCGTAAAAGACGCCGTAGGCGGATCTCACCAGCCAATGCGAATCACCATGAGGATCCCATGCCAAGCCGATGCGGGGTGCGAAGGCTCGCGTGTCAGTTGGGATCAAGCCGCCGGGCACGCTCGCGTCACCCGGATAAAGCAGCCCAAGCGGCGCGGCGGGAATCACCTTGGATTGCGCTCCTGGCACAAACAGGTTCTGGCGATTGCGAATCTCGGTGTAAGGGAAAGGCAGATCGTAGCGCAGTCCCAAGTTAAGTGTTACTTGAGAATTTACCTTGTAAGTGTCTTGGGCATAAAAGTTAAAGTCGTTGCCTCGCAGGCCCCGCGACAAGTCGCCCGCGCCGTCCGGCTGGTCCCCGCCGCCTTGCAGAAAGAGATAGGGCTGCCCGATCAGGAAGTTGGCGAGGGCATTGGTGAGGGGCGCCGGGATGAAGACGAAGAAGCCGTTTGAGGCGATCCCGTTCACCACGTTGATTTGGTCGCGACGATAATCGCCGCCGAATTTCAGCTCGTGACGGCCGTGAATCCAGGTCAGGGACTCCGCCGCCGCGAAGGCGTTCTCGTAGGTGTCGCGCGGTCCGGTAATGGGATCGCCAATGCTGGCGTAGCCTCCGCCTCCAAACTCGAAGAAGGGCGGGCCGGCCGCAATGCCCAGAGTGGGTTGGAACTCGAAGCCGAGGGAGGCTGGTGAAACGTGATTGAGGTGCTCGTCAAAAAGAAATTTGTTGCGCAGAAAGGCAAGGCGCGCGATGTTTACGACCGTCGGCGAAAACGTGTGAGTCAACTGGGCGACGAGATTCTGGGTGCGATGGTTTTCGCCGACCGGGAAGCCGGGAACTCCTGCGCCTGAAGTGGACAAGGGATCGAACAGAGTGCCGTTCAAGAACATATAACGGAAGCTCAGCGTGTCGCGGGAGGAGAGGTAATGGTCGACGCGCACTCCGGCCTGGTCCTCACTGTCGCGCAATACTTGACTGACGTTATAGAGATCGAGCACGCCGTAAGGATCGGTGGCGTTGGGGAGCGGGTAAAGCCCCAGCACCTGCTGCGCGGTAGGGTCGATGCCAGGAACTTTGTTGCCCGGAAGCGGCGCAGGACCGCCGGGGGCAAACAGGTTGAGGAGCGGGCCGTCTTGGGCGACGTCTTGAGAGAAATCCCCTTGCCGCTCGAGCAGGGAGGGCACGCGCACATCGCTCAGCGTTTCGCCCTGGCGATTGCGGAAGCCCTCGTAATAGCCGAAGAAAAACGTCTTGTCCCGCCGGATGGGGCCGCCCAGCGTGGCGCCGAACTGGTTCTGCCGGTATTCGGCCTTCGGCAGACCGTCGGCGTTCTCAAAGAAGTTCGAGGCATCCACGGCGTCGTTGCGTACGAACTCCCACACGTCACCGTGCAGATGGTTTGACCCGGACCGGGTGACGATGTTGGTCGTCGAGCCTGACGCGCCGCCGAACTCGGCGTCGGCGGTGTGGGTAAGAATCTTGAACTCCCCAATCGCATCAATCGGGGGCTTCAGCACAAAGCCCCCATCTACGGCGTTGAAATTGGAAGCGCCGTCAATGAGGAAATCGTTGGACTCTGGCCGCTGGCCATTCACGGAATAGGGTTGCCCGTCGCGCAACGAGCCCCCGGCTTCCGCCAAGCCCGGTGTAAGAGGGACGACTCCGGGTTGAAGCAATCCGAGCTGAGAGAAATTGCGCCCGTTGAGTGGCAGATCGACGATTTCGCGCTCGCCCACCGTCTCCCCCAGCGTGGTGTCCGCCCTCTCAATCAAAGAAGCATTCGCATGCACCTGCACAACCTGCGCGGGCGACCCTATCTCCAGATGGACCGGAAGGTTGGCGCTCTCATTAACGCTGAGCGTAATCCCCTCCTGCACAAACTTCTGAAAGCCCTGCGCCGTCGCCACCAGACGATAGTGCCCCGGCGGCAGGAGTACAAATAAGTAACCACCATGACGCCCGGCAGCCGTTACACGCGTTAGGCCCGTTTCAACTTGCGTCACCGTGACCTCCGCGGAAGGCACGCCGGCGCCGCTTGGGTCGAGCACCTCGCCCCGGATGCTGCCCGTAACTTCCTGGGCGAGGAGCGGTGCGCCTGCCAGCATGAAGGCCAGGAACAGAATGGAAGCACAGAACCCCTGCTTGCCAACTCTCTTCATAGTTTAGATTCACCCTAATCCCTGAGATTGATCTAGGCTAAGCCGGGATGGACAAATGGTCAATAATGCCGGGCCGCTATTTCCTTGCAATAAAACAGTTATCCGGCTCTGAGTTTCGCTGGGGAAAGCTGTAAATGAACGATCAGCGGATGGTCAGGGTAGGCGGCAGCGCGGGTGGTGCATACGCGGGTGGCGGTAGAGTAGGAGAGGAAGCGATCCAAGATGCCGCACCTCTCCCCTCGTCGAACCGGACGTGCAGGTTTCCCGCATCCGGCTCTCGCAGAGACTCTCGCCGCAAGCATGCGCAGGTCGACCCCCGCAAGAGAATCACAACTTCATCAAGCACAGTTGGTGCATCTGGGCATAGACGGTCGTGCCTTTCGGGGGCCGGTAGGGACGTTGGCTGCGGCGCCGCAGATGCTTCCACAGGCGCCACCGCACGTAGCTGTTGATGTGACCGAAAGCGCGCCCCGGATAGCCGTAGCGAAAGTAGCTGGCCCAGCTTTTCAGGTGAGGATTCAATTCCCCGAGCAACTGGGGGATCGGGACACCATTCTGTTGCGCGCTGGTCAGTTCACGCAACTTCGCCCGCTCCCGCGCCAGGGCCTTCTTCGACGGAACCACATTCAGGTAACGACCCCGCCCCCACTCGGGGCGCGTCCGGTCGTACCGAAACGTGAATCCTAGAAAGTCCAGACGGGCTCCCTGCTGCCTCAGCTTCACTACCCGCGTCTTCTCCCGGTTGATCTCCAAATCCATCCAGGATTCCAACTTCTCCTCGATCCATCCCACCAGTCGCGGCGTCTGCTGCTGCGCCAGCACCACGAAGTCATCGGCGTAGTAGCGCACCAGCTTGGCCTTGGCCCAATAGGCCGGACCGCTGGGACGGTGAAACACCTTGTCGAACCAGTGTAGATAGAGGTTGGCCAGCAAGGGCGAAATCACTCCGCCTTGCGGTGTTCCCCGCTTCTGCCGGCTGATTCGAGGCGGCCCTCCCGACTCCTCGGGCGGTTCCACCACCGCTGCTTCCAGCCATTGCCGGATCAGCGTCAAGACGCTCCGGTCCGCGATCCGCATCCGCAAACAGGCTTGCAGTTTGTCGTGTGGAATCGAGTCGAAATATCCCTTTAGGTCCGCGTCATACACCGCCTGATACCCGGCTTTCAAGTGCCCGCGTATCTCCTCCAGGGCTTGATGCGCCGAGCGTCCCGGCCGAAACCCGTAAGAACAGGCCTCGAAATCTGCCTCGAAGATGGGCTCCAGGATCAGCAAGGTGGCCATTTGCGCCACTCGGTCTCGCACCGTCGGTATGCCCAAGGGTCGCAGCTTCCCGTTCGCCTTGGGGATGTAGACGCGTCGCACCGCTTGAGGGCGATAGGTGTGAGTGCGTAGCGATTCCTGGAGTTCATCCAGAAATCCTTTCACCCCGCCACCGGTCCGCTCGATCTGTGCGATCGTCATCCCGTTGACGCCCGGTGCGCCCTTATTGGCCCGCATCCGCTCCCAAGCCGCTTCTAGTGTGTCCCGCCGATAGATCCGGTCATACAACGCATAGAACCGGAACTTCGGCTCCTGCTTGGCTTTCTGGCCCAGACTCTGTCTCAGATGGGAAAGTTTCTCCGGCAGCGGCCTCTCTCGCCCCGTCTCCGGTGCGATCTCAGCCACCGTCGGTTGTCCCGTAGTGGGGATCTTCTCCAAGCGGCTCTCCCTTCCTCTTACCGAATCGTACTTCTGCTCCGGCCCCTTCGCTCCACGGTCATTACCCGCTTCCCCGCTACTATGAGCCGGTCCGACTCCCGACCGGGGCCGACCTTGCGGTTATTTATTCCCCCAAGGCGTTGGTCCCGCCGAGCGCGACCACCCCGTCGGGTCTCCCAGGTTCCTCGGCCGATCTTTCTCCGCGCGCCATCCCCTACCACCTCGAGAAGTCCCGCCGCTGCTTGCGCCCCTTGCTTCACGGCGAGTTTCAGGTTTCATCCACATCCGAAGACTGACCACTTCCCCTTTGCGCTAACGAGGCCGAAACGGGTTCACTTGCGTTATGGCTCACGGATTCGCCGCTCGAGGCTTCGCCGGCGGGATTACTCCCACCCACACTCGATTGGCTACCTGTCGAATGGGCAATTACAGGACAAGCTCCTTTCAGCTTGCAAGATCGGCCAGGCTTTCCCTGGCACACGCACGTCTGCGCCACCCACATCCCCCTACAGCTTGTAGGGGTAGGGCCTGCCCTACCCGCTGATGGCAACGAAGTAACGGTACTCCGTTGCTACTTGACAAATCTGGCCTATTCTGGTAGGCTGTAAGGGTGGTGAACGTCCGTCTCACCTCGCGTGGGGACGGTTCGGCTGCCGCCCCTGCTCCCAATTCCCAATGCATGGAGAATACTATGTCTTTACGCAAATCTACGTGTCTTACTCCCCAACGGCTGACTGCCGCCCGGGGCAATGCTCAGCACTCCACCGGACCTCGCAGCGAGGCCGGAAAGCAGCGCATGAGAATGAACGCGCTCAAGCACGGCTGTAATGCCGCGCCCGAAAACGAGGCCGCCGTCATGCGCGCCCTGGGCGAAGATCCCGAACGGTATGCAGCCTTGCAACGGGAACTCGCCACCACCTACGGCCCCGGCGACGCCCTCTGGGACCGGCAACTCGCCGACCTGGGCAGGCTCTACTGGCGTCGCAACCGCATCGAGCGCATGGAGACGGGCCTGATGCGCCGCGCCCTCCAGGCGGTCGAGGAGCTGCAACGCACCCGCCGCGACCAGATCGCCGCTGCCACCTTCGATGCCTCGAGTTCCCTGGCCACCGACCCCAAACTGGCCGTGCCCACCGAGCCGTGTGCCCGCCTGCGCCAGCAACTCTCGCGGCTGGGGGCGATCCACGAGCAGCTCCGGCAGGGGGTGGTCACGTCGGAGCAGAAGTATACGATCCGAAATTTTCTGGGGACAGTCCCGGGCTGGCGGCCGGCGCGGATTGACCAACTGATGTGGATGTTCGGCAATCGGGCCTACTACCAGGCACACAACGAAAAGCAAGGGTTAAACGACCTCGTGAACCAAATGGGCGGCGAGGCGAATGTGGACACCCTGTGGCGGGAACTGCTGCGCCTGCTGGAGGAGGAAATCGCGGCGCTGAAGGCGGCGTTCGAGGAGGAGGTCGCGGTGCAGGAGGAGAATGACGCGATCGAGCGGGACGCCTGCCTGGCTCCGGCGGGGGAGACTTGGGAGATGCTGCTGCGGCAGGAAGCGGCGCTGGACCGCTCGATTGACCGCAAAGTGAGGATCATCCTGACCATGCGCCAAGAACATGCACGCCTGGGTAGGGGCGGTTCGCGAACCGCCCCTACGGGTGAGCCGGAGGACCGTGCGGCCGAGGAACTGAGTAAGGTCGTGGGGCTGGACGCTAGCCCAACTTCGTCATGGAATGGGGTAAACGTCGGCTAACCTGTTCAGAATCAGTCAGGCGGTTGCCGAGTTTACACTACATTCGAAATTCAAATCGAGGCGCTCAGGGAGTGCTATCCCGAGGACCCTGAGTACCTCGTTCTGTTGAGGCGAGGGTGTGGTCACGCGGCGAAGCCGGATCTCACGGCCATCGGTCGTCGGCAGAATGATGTCGGCACTCTGCACGCTCGCCAGCAGGCTCAGCACTCGGGCAGGGGTCAGGGGGCTTTGCTTCCCGCCTAACAGGTGTTTCAGCGTGACCCAGAGTGCGTAACCGAGAAAGGCCACCAGGATGTGCGCCTTGACTCGGCGCTCCAGTTGATGGAATAAGGGACGGATCGACAGCTCGCTTTTCAGCACTCGGAAGGCCGCTTCCGCCTCGGTCAACTGCATATACTTCGTCCACAACTCCGCCGCCGATTCGGCCTGCAGGTTGGTGCGCAGCAGATACGCTCCTTCCCGAGTTTCCTGCCACACACGCCGGTCCGCCAGCATCTGCCAATCCACCCGCAACCCCGCCGCAGTCTCGACCAGTCGCGCCTGGTATAAGTCAGCCACCGAGGGATAGCGCGCTTCGATGCGCCCCAAGCGCCGTTCGATCTTGCCTCGATCCTTCAACTTGCCCGTGGCTACTCTTTGCGCCAATCCTCCCAGCGCCTTCTCCATCTGCGCCGAAAAGCGGCTGCGGATAGCTTTCTCCTTCTCCCGCCGGGACGTGGTCCGGCACAGCACATACGTCTCCTCACCGCCCGGCACGGGCACCCGCTTCACCTCCACATCTTCACGCACCCGCTCCCAACCCCCGCTCAGCAGTTCCGCTTCGAACTGCTTCAGCTTCGAGCGCGGCGTGCCCACCAGGTATTGTCCGTTCCGCCTCCGCAACGCTGCTAAGTTCTCCTCACTGACCACGCCACGGTCAAAGACCCAAATCCGCCGTGCCCGCCCGTACTTCCGCTCGACCATGCGCATCACCACTTCCACCGTCGTCACGTCCGCGCGGTTGCCGTCGAAGGTTTCATAACTCAGTGGAAAACCCTCCGCATTCACGATCAGCGCGATCACCACCTGCTTGCAGTCCGGACGATGATCCCGCGAGTAGCCGCGCTGCAACATCGGGTCCTTCGCCGCCGTTCCCTCCACATAGCTGCTGGTCAAGTCGTACAGCAGCACATCAAACTCCGCTCCGAACAGCTCCCCATAGCGCCCGCGCAAATGCCGCTCCAGTTCCGCCTTGTGCGGGATCAGTCGATCCAAACAGCGATACAGCCGGCTGTCATTGACGCTGGCTGGCGGCATCTGCAGCAGATCGTCCAAGGCGGTCGTGGGATACCAGCGCTCTTCGATGGCCAACTCGCTGCCCGGCGCGCACAGGCGATTAATCGCCAGCACCGCCGCCACCCGCGACCAGGGCACCTCCGCAGCTTCCTCATCCAACCGGCTCTGCCAGAACTCCCCCAACCCCAGTCGCTTCCAAAGCTCCAGCGCCAGAAAACAATTTCCAAACTGGCGCGGCCGCTCCAGTCGTACCCTCTTTAGTAACACCCGCGCCACGTCCGGATCATTCTCGGGCGGCTCCACCTCGGAAGGAAAAAGCTTCAGTTGTCGGCTCTCCCCTTGCTCGTTGAAAACCGCGATGGTTTTTTGCCAGCGCGCCTGGGCCGACGTGTTTAACTCACCCAGGTAGCACAGCGTCCTCTGCCGCGGCCCCTCGGGCGTCCGCACCGTCTCCACCAGCGACCAATAGCTGTGCTCCTTGCCATCTTTCTTCGGCCGCAATTCTCGCAGGAACATGCTCACAACTTGCCAGCAATTCCAGCCCGAATCAAGAGGGTAGGTTTACACTACACGCCATTTCCTGAACACGTTCATTGAACGCCAAAGACTTCTCCGTCAAAAATCCCTGAAAAAAGTTACAATCTGACTTTCCGTGACGAAGTTCGGCTAGGACAGAAAGTCCGGCAGAGGAAAACGCCGGGGAAACCTCAAAATCGCCGGAACAAAGCGAGAATGTCTCTGAAAACAAAGGACCGACCCCAGAGGGGGTCGCTGCATGAGAAGTGGTGCGGGCGTCCCGCCCGCAGTGGCACGGGCATTCCTTCGCTCCGCTCAGGACAGGCTCTGCCCGTGCCGATTCACGGCCAAGATGGCCGTGCCACAACGCGGGGGCCACCCCCGCAGGAACTCGCGGGCAAGATGCCCGCGCCACAGCAGGCGAGACCCCGACAGGTCGGGGCAGGCTGCCCGCGCCACAGCGGGCGGGGGCACGCTGCCTAGTGAAATGTCTGGATCAACTCCAGGCTGACGCCGAGCACATCCGTGTCCAGGTAGGCGTACCGGCCGGAGCCCGGCTTTCCGACCTCACCCCAGGCGCCGCTTTGCACGGGCGACCAGCCGAGCTGCGCATAGCGCTCGAGCGCACTCTCCAGGTTATCCACCGGCACTCCCATGTGCTGCACGCCCTCGCCGTGCGCGCGCAGAAAGTCGTCGTAACAATTGGGCGGGTCTTGCGGCGGTATGATCCATTCATAAGTCGGGTGCGAGTAATTCTGCCAGCCGACCACAAACGGCAGCAACAGCGGCTTGCCGTGGTATCGCCCGTCCTCACGAGGAGAGGCATTGGCCAGCGACATTTCGGGAAACCCTAGACTATGCCAGTATGCCGAAACGGGCGCAGCTCTCCGGATCACCAGTCCGAGGTGCGTCACCTTCGCCGGACCCGCGCCGGCCTCGGCCTGCGGACGCGTGACCAGCCCCAGGACATACTTGCCTGACGGTTCGGTGTCGAAGAACGTGTAGCGTCCACCGGCGGCGTCGAACGTGTGCAGCACCCGGACGCCCAGGCCGCGGAGCCGGGTGGTTTCCAGCTCCACTTGCTGACGGTCAGGCACTGCGTACAGCACCGCAAAAACACCCTCACCGTGGAATGCGAGAAAACCGTCGAACACCGGATCGCCGGCAACGGGCTGAAGGATTTCCACGGCGAAGCTCCCCAGCCGACCAGTGATGAGCCGCGCCGCGCGCCGCCCAGAACCACCCGAGGTAATCCGGCCGTGATCGCGTATGTCTTCCAAGCCGACGTTCCGCCACGCGGCAACGGGCCGCGACGCGTCTCTCACGACCCATAGCGCCCCGCCCATGGTCTTGTAGAAGTCCGGCAATTGTGCCCACCCCGGCG
Source organism: uncultured Acidobacteriota bacterium (assembly GCA_963842495.1). Classification (GTDB taxonomy): domain Bacteria; phylum Acidobacteriota; class Terriglobia; order UBA7540; family UBA7540; genus CAVROP01. The sequence goes on along the minus strand of CAWJHY010000037.1, from coordinate 254,588 downwards.
CGCCTGCGCACATCAGAATACCTGCCAACCCAATCGAACTCAAAGGATGATTCCGCATCTTTCCTTCACTTCTGCGAAGAATTAGGAGCCAGGCACTCCGGCCTTTTGGAACAGCTTATCGATTCGGAGAAACTCCTCCTCCTCTTCGGTCACGCTAATCGATCGAACCATCTGGCCGATGGTGACGCTGGGGTCGTTGGACCAGAAGATGCCTCGGTCCTCATCCTCGTAGTAGTGAAAGCCTACCTTATCGCCGTATTTTTCGCGCAGCGCTTCACCGTTCTTCAGTTCCCTGCTCCAGGGCACTATGGCGTAACTCAAATCGATCTGCTCCACCAGGACCTGCTCCGGCGGCTTTATCTGAGCGGCGATCCTGCCCGTAGGCTCGAAAATCGAGGCGTTGTTGCGCCAGGTGCTGGACACGATGTAATATCGGTGCCGCAGGGCTCGGAACGCAGGCTGCGCCGTCTGCGGCGACTGAGTGGGCCAGGCCACCAGTTCAGCGCCCTTGCGAGCCAGTTGCTCCCAGCCGTAGTCATACTCCATGTCAAAACAGATCTGGATTCCCAGCTTGCCAAAATCACAGGCGAAGACGGGTACCTCTTTGCCGGGAGTCGAACCGCCTTCCATGGAGTCACTCCCTGCCGGAACCGCCAAGTGGAGCTTGCGGTAAATGCCCACGACTTCACCTTGGCGGCCGATGAGAATTCCCACGTTCGAGCAGATTCTCTTTCCCTGCGTCTCGAGCAGATACGTCGGCACAACGATGTAACAATGGTGTTCCCGCGCCTTCCGTGCAAAGGCATCCTTCAGGGGACCTTCCAGGGGCACGGCAGAGTCCACTGCGTTGCCCGCAGCCTCTCCCGTCACGGCCGTCTCCGGCAATACGGCGAGATCGAGATCCCGTCCATACCTCTTCTTTGACTCCTCAGACATTCGATCGACGATGTCTCCCAATTCTGCCAGGCGCTTTTCAAGACCCGGGTATTCCACCCAGAAAGCCTGCATCGCCGTGCCTACGATCACCTTGCGCGGCGGTTGATTCGACGTGCTGTGCGCCTTTGCATCGCCCGCAGAAACGGGATGAGCTGCTAGCAACACTAAAAGCACTGAAACCAGGATGGGCAATCCGTTCGCCGAAAACTTGTGTGCGGCGTGGCCCCTATACTGTTGTCTTGCCAAGATTGCTGAAGCCTTCATTGGCTCTCCTCTGATCAGTGCGGGCTCATCACTTTCTCCAGCGCCTCGCTCATCGCCGCAGGAGCGGGCGGGATGACGGGCACCTGGGCGACGGTCTTCTTAGCTAGTTCCGCGGTCCGCCGCACGTTCAATTGTTCAAACAGAAACGCGAACTTCCTTTCCAAGTCCTGGCCGCAGGAGCGGGCGGGATGACGGGCACCAAGGCGACGGTCTTCTTAGCCAGTTCCGCGGTCCGCCCCACGTTCAATTGTTCAAACAGAAACGCGAACTTCCTTTCCAGGTCCTGACCTAATCGCTCACGCAGGTCCGCCGGCAGGTCCCAGAATTTGCGTTTGAAGGGGCCAAAGGCCTTCTTGCGGGTCTTGTACAGGAACTGGGCGTCCGTATCGGAGGGCTTTTTCTCATCGGCGCAGAGCTTCCGCAGTGTTTTGTAGATCTCTTCCTTCAGATCCCGAGGAAACGAGGCGTTCTCATAAATCATGTTCTGGAACTCTGTCGCCAAGTGAACCTCAGCGGCCTCGCATTCCACAAACTTGTGGAAAGCATCGGCAGGGAGCGTGGACGCTCCGTGTTGCACAGTGCCTGCCATTCCGTACCGATCCCGAGCTAAAGCCGAGAGGGCGCGCAGCGTCTCAAAGTCGATGGCCACTTGAGTCACGGTGCCATCAGCCAGCACCACGCCGCCATCCCTCGTTCCGGTCTGCACGCTGATCTTTGCCAATCCCTTCTTGTAACGACTGCGCCGGGTTAAGGTCTCCATAAACCCGTCCATGAAGGAGGTCAACTCGCCAGGAGTGGAATTCCGCTCCCCGATTTCGCCGATCTCGCCGCCCAGCGTCAGAGTTATACCCGGCGGTTCGATCGAACGAAGGTATGCGGTCAGGCTAGCGGTGACCTCGAAGTTGGCCCTTTGCTGTTCATGGACGCCGGCCTTGTCGGGGTTCACGAGGGTGGACGCATCGATATCAATGTTGTAATACCCTGCCGCAACCGACTCCTGACAGAAGTCGCGGACGCCTTGCAACTCCGACTCCGGGTCTTTCGCGAATTTGAGGGCGTTGACCTTGTAGTGGTCGCCCTGAATGAACACCGGGCCCTCATACCCCTCGCGGATTGCCGCCGCGATAATCACCGTGGCATACTCGGCTGGGCGTTGGTCGGTGTAATGACTCTCGGTGCGGGAGAGCTCAAAGATGAAGGCGCCGACCTTCAAGCGGAGCGCGGCACGAAAAACCGCGCGTGCCACATCGTAACTCAGGCCGCGTACATTAATGGCGGGAACTGTGAAACCCTTGCATTCCTTGCGGGCGCGGGCCTCATAAAGGCCCTGGATGGAGGAAGGCACGACGCCAAGCTCCAATCCGGCGCGGCGTATGATCCAGCGCGCCCCGCTGCGTACCTCTTCAGTTTCTCCGAACACGGCGCCCGTGACCAACTGGTCAAGCGTCTGGCTCACGAATTTCTGGGGATTCCTGAGAACAATACTTCCGCCATTGGAAAGCTCGAAAACTGACTTATGCCGGGTTAGCAAATCTGGTATGGAACGTGCACTCATAGCAAGCCTCCGCAAAGCGCCAGCCCTAGGCGCAATCGGGTATTATAGCAGAGCAATATGACAAGCAAATTGGGAGACTTTTGCGCGCGAAAGAAGTTGTCATCGCCCACCTGTGTCATTCTGAGCCCCGATTTGTTCAGGCGAAGAATCCCCATGGTTCATGGGCGCCTACAGAGGATTACAGAATTAAGGGACCTCACCCCCTCACCCCCCGACCCCTCTCCCCCATGGGGGCGAGGGGAGAAACAACCCGAGTCTATGCCCTCGCCCCCCTTGGGGGAGAGGGTGTCCGTCAGCCGACGGACAGGTGGGGGGGTTGGTCCGTCACGATATTATGTAACCCTCCGTAGACACGCCTGCCAAATGCAGAGATGCTTCGCTCCGTCCAGCTTGACAGGGAGATCATAGGCTCGCTACCACATGTCCGGGAGAGTCGATCCGGATTTGCGACAGCAGCGCGGGAAGCAATTCGTAGCCGGCGCGTCCTAAGAAGTAGGCGCCGCCCACTTGGCGTTCCTGAAGGTCCTTTTGGGGCATAAGAAACCGCGCGAGAGCCTGTGCATGCCGGGCAAGCAACTCGGAGCGCGCCAGGCCGGCACGGCTCACCTTCCCGCGCAGCCGGTCCATTTGGTAGAGAATCTTTTCCTGGGCATGTTGCAGGGCGTCGAGCAAAGTAGGATCGAGCCGCTCGATGTCGCTTCGGAGGTGCTCCAGTAGGCCCGTCATGTCCGCTTGCGCCTGCGTGAAGCGCTCTGACCATCCCTCCCCAAGCCCTGCCGCGGCGATTTTTCCCCCCAGGTGCTGTTCTCCCAACCATACATCCTCAAGGCTCAAATGGTACTTCTCCAGCAGTTTCTGGATGCGATGGTCCACGAGCGTGAATGAGGCTCGGGGGAAAACAACAGGCAGTGGCCGGTCGAATGCCTGGTACAAAGCTTGCGCCTGGGCAAGATAAGCCAGCTCGGAGGGACCTGCGACGTAAGCGACGGTGGGCAGCAAAGTATCCTGTACCAAAGGCCGCAATAGAGCGTTGGGCGAAAACGCCATGGGTCCAGCGGAGAGCTCCTGCCTCAACTCTTCAAGCCGAGTGTGCCCTTCCCCTTCCACCGAGTATTCGCCGTCGTGTTCGTGAACAGGCAGCCGGCTGCCTTTCCGGGTGACGAACACCAGCGTCGAATCCTCCGCCACCTTCACCTGGGCATGATAGCCGTTCCCGATTAACACCTGGGAGCGCTCGAGCAGTTTCCCCCGTAGTTCGGGTGCGCGTTCGAAGGCCTGCTGGTATACCTGAGCACTCAGATGGTGAACGGCTGGATCAAGGGGATTCAGCAATACCACTCCCCAACGGCTGAGCAGACGCGCCAGGAATTTCCCGAAGGCCTCAACCCACGTCGCCCCCGGCGCGTAGGTTTCGCGCAGATCCTGCAACAAGGCTTGGCTCGGCGGCCCGGCAGGAAGACAGCCCTCCAGACGCGACAGGGCTTGGCTGGATTCGCCAGTTAGCCGCACGTTCCCCACCGGCGACCGAGGGCTGGGCGAATCTCCGTGATCGGCAAGCGAGATGAGGTTGTATTCGTCATCCAGGATTCCCACCTGCGCCACTTCTGCCAGGTCGTGGTCCTGCGATGCAAGCCAAAAGACAGGCACGACGGGGATTCCCTGCTCGCTGAGGTAGTTTGCCAGACGGACGGTTGTCAAGGCTTTGAAGAGCGTAAACGCCGGCCCACTAAACAAGCCGACCTGCTGGCCCGTGACCACGGCAAAGGTGCCACTCTTGGCCAGTCTCTCCAGGTTCTCAAGAGTGGCCGCGCCGCAACCGAACGCCTGGTTCTGGCGAGTCAGGATTGCGCAGAGTTCCGCCCGCTTCCACTCGAAGCCGAGCAGTTGGGAAGCCACACTTTGGTAACTGGAAGGCGAGTAGGGGGGCGCGTTATAGAAGCGCGACACCCGGTCAAAATGATAGAGGTAGTCGAGCAACAGCGCGCTGGAGTGTGGAACCTGTTGGTAGGGAACGGATGCAGTTATCATCGAATTGGTGAACTCTGAATGGTGAAGAGTAAATTCTAAATTCTCAAATACTGCCCTCAGTACTCCAGCCCGGCCCGTGCCTCGTGGAGCGCCTCCGCCACTGCTTTGCGTGCTTTGGAGCCCAACGGCGCCAACGGAGCGCGGGGGAACCCACCCGAGTATCCGCTGAGGTCGAGCGCCGCCTTTATGCCGGCAACTCCATAAGGCACGGCGATTTTGCGGGCAAGCGGGAGCAGTCTTTCCTGGAATTCCAGAGCCTCCTTTTTCCTCTTCTGCCGGAATGCCTGGTAGAGGCCCACGCACAACTCCGGGACATAATCCGCTTGGCTCAACACCGCACCCACCGCTCCGGCGCGCAAAGAGTCATACAGAATCGACACCGATCCAACCAGCACTCGAAAGCCGGGCCGCACTCGCCGCAAAACCGCGCGCACAAACTGCAAGTCCCCTGAGCTCTCTTTCAATGCCACCACGTTAGGGATTCGTGACAGCCTGCCGATGGTGGAAGGCTCGAGGTGAAGCCCCGTGAATTGTGGGATCGAGTAAACAATCACGGGCCGCTCTACCTTCTTCGCGACGGCCCGATAATGCGCCTCCAGCGTGTCCGCGTCCATCTTGGATTTGTAATAGTTCGGCGTGATGACCAGTAGGGCGTCCGCGCCGCGCGCAATGGCTTCCTGCCCGAGCCGTATGGTGGCATCGGTGCTCTCGAGGCCGACGCCCGCGATCAGAATCTCAGGCGGTTGCACCACACCGCGCGCCACTTCCACCAGCCGCAGCCGCTCATCTTCCGTCAGATAGGGAGCTTCCCCGGAGGAGCCCGCGACCAGCACTCCGGCAAGCCCTATTCCAGTGAGCTTCTGAACATTCTCGCGGAACAATCCTTCTTCAATCTCGCCCTGCTGATTGAACGGCGTAACGACGGGAGGAAAGATCCCCTTAAGCCCTTGGATAATCTCTTTGCGTGTCATGTTTATCAACCCTTTATTCCACTGTCATTCCGAGCGCAGCGAGGAATCTTGCCCTGCGGTCTTCCGCGTCCACTGCCGTGTGGCCCGAACTGCGCTTCACCTCAGAGCAGGGCGAGATTCCTCGCTACGCTCGGAATGACAGCCCTCGTGGGCGTTCTGATGCAGCTCTTGCAAGCTTGCCACCCACACCTGTCCTTTTCTCAACTCCCGAATCCCTGCGATCACCGCTCCGGCAGCGGACAGAGTCGTAATGCACGTCACGCCGTGCTGAACTGCGGCCCGTCGGATCAAGCGATCGTCCTGGCGCGAGGAACGTCCCAGCGGAGTGTTAATGATCAAATCAATCTCGGCGCTCTTCACCATGTCCACAATGCTCGGGCGTCGTTCCGTCACCTTGAAAACCCGTTCCACCGGAATACCGCTGGCCCGCAACGCCTGAGATGTGCCCTGTGTGGCCACCAAGCTGAAGCCAAGCTCCGCCAGATCACGCGCGATGGGAATCACCAACGGCTTGTCATGATCGTTCACGGAAATGAAGATGCGCCCGGAAATCGGGATGCGGTTGCGCGCTGCAAGCTGCGCTTTGGCAAAGGCCAGGCCGAAGGAGTCCGCCACACCCATCACTTCGCCCGTGGACTTCATCTCCGGGCCAAGGATAGTGTCCGCGCCGGGAAGCTTCTGGAAGGGGAAAACAGGGGACTTCACGAAGGCGTGATGCACGGGCAGTTCCGGTTCGAGACCGAATCCGGCGAGTTGACTCCCCACCATGAGCCGCGCGGCAATCTTCGCCAGCGGCACGCCGGTGGCTTTGCTCACGTACGGCACGGTCCTCGAGGCGCGCGGATTAACTTCCAGCACGTAAACCTGGCCGTTCTGGATGGCATACTGGACGTTCATCAGGCCCACGACGTTCAGTTCCTTGGCCAGTTTCACCGTGTACTCGCAGAGCGCGGCGTGTTGCGCCTCGCCGATGCTCACCGCCGGCAGCACGCAGGAACTGTCACCGGAATGAATTCCCGCCTCTTCGATGTGCTGCATGACGCCCGCGATGACCACGTCGCTCCCGTCCGCCAGCGCGTCCACGTCCACTTCCGTGGCGTTTTCCAGGAAGTGGTCCACCAGGATGGGGAATGCGCGCTGAAGCTCTTCCGCCCGGCGCACATAATCGCGCAGCATTGCCTCGTCGTAAACAATCATCATGGCCCGCCCGCCCAGCACATACGAGGGTCGCAGCAAAACCGGGTATCCGATTTCGCGCGCGATGGCCACCGCTTCTTCGGCGTTCATGGCGGCGCCATTGGGCGGCTGGAGGATGTTCAGGTCGGCAAGCAGTTTCCCGAAGCGCTTGCGGTCCTCGGCCAGATCGATCGACTCGGGTGAGGTGCCGATAATCGGCACGCCCGCAGACTTGAGTTGGCGCGCCAGGTTGAGCGGTGTTTGTCCGCCGAACTGCACGATCACGCCCGAGGGTTTTTCCTCGTCCACAATCGCCATCACGTCTTCAAAAGTGAGCGGCTCGAAGTAAAGGCGGTCCGACGTATCGTAGTCGGTCGAGACAGTCTCGGGATTACAATTCACCATGATCGTCTCGAAGCCTTCTTCTTTGAGCGCATAGGCGGCGTGCACGCAGCAGTAATCGAATTCAATTCCCTGCCCTATGCGGTTGGGACCGCTGCCCAGGATCATGATCTTCCGGCGATCCGTCGGTTCGGCCTCGTCCTCATCTTCATAAGTGGAGTAGAGGTAAGGGGTGAACGACTCGAACTCCGCGGCGCACGTATCTACCCGCTTGAAGACCGGATGAACGTCCAGCGCCTGGCGCCGCGTGCGCACCGCTTCCGCCGTGCAGCCCCACACTTCGCCCAGGTGGGCGTCCGACACGCCGTGACGCTTGGCCTCTCGCAGCACCGAAGCCGGCGAAGTCCCAACCTCGAAGCGCTTCAGCTCGTCCAGCAGACTCACGATTTGTTCGAGCTGAGTCAAAAACCACGGATCGATGCGGGTAATCTCCGCCAGGCCCTCGACACTGTAACCGCCTTGCAAGGCGAAGAGCAGGTACCACAAGCGCTCGGGATGGGGAACGGTCAAGCCGCGTTCGAGTTCGGCCGGATCGTCGGGCGGCCGCGGCGGTTTCCTGCCCGTTTCGAGCGACCGCATGCCTTTCATCAGCGCTTCTTTGAAGGTGCGTCCGATCGCCATCACCTCGCCCACCGACTTCATCTGCGGGCCCAGGGTATGATCAGAGTCGGGAAACTTTTCCGCCGCCCATTTCGGAATCTTCGCCACCACGTAATCGATCGTCGGCTCGAAGCAGGAGGGCGTCTTCTTCGTGATGTCGTTGGGAATTTCGTCCAGGCTGTAGCCGACGGCGAGGCGCGCGGCGATCTTGGCGATGGGGAAGCCGGTGGCCTTCGACGCCAGCGCCGAACTGCGCGACACGCGAGGGTTCATCTCGATCACCACCATGCGCCCCGAATGCGGGTCCACGGCAAACTGGATGTTTGAACCGCCTGTCTCGACGCCGACGACGCGAATGACCTTGAACGCGGCGTCGCGCATGATCTGGTATTCCTTGTCAGTGAGCGTTTGCGCGGGCGCCACGGTGATTGAATCCCCCGTGTGGATGCCCATCGGGTCGAAGTTTTCGATCGAGCAGACCACCACCGCATTGTCCATGTGGTCGCGCATCACCTCGAGCTCGAACTCCTTCCACCCCACCACCGATTCCTCAACCAGAGCCTCGTGCACCGGGCTGAGCTCCAGTCCGTTCCTCACCGTCTCCGACAGCTCTTCACGGTTGTAGGCCATGCCGGCCCCCGTCCCACCCAGCGTGAAAGAGGGTCGAATAATCAGCGGGAAACCAACTTGCTGCGAGAAGCTGAGCGCGGCGTCCACGTTGTTGACCAGGACGCTTTTGGGAACGTCGAGCCCCACGCGTTGCATGGCGTCCTTAAACCACAGCCGGTCCTCGGCCATCTTGATGGCGTTCAACGAGGCGCCGATGAGTTGCACATTGAATTCGTCGAGCACGCCACTCTCAGCCAGCTCGACCGATAAGTTCAAAGCCGTCTGACCGCCCACGGTCGGCAAAAGTGCGTCCGGACGTTCGCGCGCGATGATCGCCTTCAGGTACTCCTGAGTGAGCGGCTCGACGTAGGTGCGGTCGGCAAATTCCGGGTCGGTCATGATGGTGGCAGGGTTCGAATTCACCAGCACAACTTCATAACCCTCCGCCTTCAGCGCCTTGCACGCTTGCGTCCCCGAGTAGTCAAACTCGCACGCCTGGCCAATAATGATCGGGCCGGAGCCGATGATCAGAATCTTGCGTAAATCAGTGCGTCTGGGCATATTTTGCTACCACTTCACGGAGTTGATCTACCCCGGCGAGCTGTTTGCGGACGTTGGCTTCTGAAGCACGAATCTGCCACGCGACCGTCATGATGGCGACAAAAACCCCAACAAGTGTGGCGACGCCCTGGAACGTAGGCGCCCAGTTACCGCTTCCAGGCCAACTGTCAATTGAATGCCACATACTCTTGCATGCCGCGCTTCAGGGGCTAAAGCCCCTCCTTCTTATCGCTCCGTCACGGCGGGCCTAAAGGCCCGCCCTTCCATTCCACCAAATCCCGCTATTTCGAGCTACCGCTCCGTCGTTGCCGTGCCTGAAGGGCCACCTTCCATGGATATCCTGTTTCCCTCATTGTCCCACGACCCGGAAGGGCGGGGCTTTAGCCCCGCCGCTAACGTGCCGCCTAATTAAGGGGCTTTAGCCCCTGAAGCCGGTGGCCAGGGATCGAGACGATATTTCCCATTCAAAGAACAGTAAGGGTAGTCCTTTGGCTCCCTCACCAAGCCTGCTTTAACAGGGTTGGATTGGATATAGCGCACATGAGTTTCGTAATCCTCGTCATCACGAATCCCGTGCTCCGTGAAGCCCTCATGCCAAACAGGGAATCTCATGCGAAGGGCCTTCCCAATCTCAAAGGACGACCCGCCCTTGATATGTCCGATGGCCCTCTCCAATGACGTTCGTCATTTCAGGAGTCAAGAGAACGTGAAAGTGGTCCGGCATCACGACATAATGGTGGACGCAATAGTTCCCTCTATCTCGGTATTCGAAAAGTTTCGCTTCGACAAGCTCCGCTGCTGTGCTCTCTTAGAAAGATCTTGCGCCTTTCCCACGTGTCCGTAGTAACGAAATACGTCTCTCCAGGTTTCGTTCGATGTTTGGGTCTGGCCATGTAGCTTCACGGGCTAAAGCCCCTCCTTTTGATCGCTCCGTAACGGCGGGCCTAAAGGCCCGCCCTTCCGTTCCGCCTTTCATGCTCGCTCGGCTCGTCGTGGGATTTACCACAAACACACTTCGGCACCGACAATTCGTGCTCCGAGCCAAGGGACAGGAGCCAGCCCTTCATCGCCTCGTGCGGGATATAGTGCCCCGCTTCCATTTCTGCGAACCCACGCCGGATGGACTCGAGTTGGAACTGCTCGTCGCGGATTTCCATTCACTACTCACCATTCACTATTTCTTGAACTCTGTCATCATCTCCGCAAAGCTGTTGAAAAGGTACGCCGAATCATGCGGACCGGGCGAAGCTTCGGGGTGATACTGTACGCTGAAAAGCGGCAGCGACTTATGCCGCAGGCCCTCCAGCGTCTGGTCGTTCAGATTTATATGGGTTAAGGCGACGTCATTCGCATTGAGCGAGTCGGGGTCAACCGCGAAGCCGTGATTCTGGGCGGTAATTTCCACTTTCCGGGTTTCCAGATTCATCACCGGCTGATTGCCGCCGTGGTGGCCGAACTTGAGCTTGTAGGTTTTCCCTCCCAGCGCTAGCCCGATAATCTGGTGGCCAAGGCAGATTCCGAAGACCGGCACCTTACCCATGAAACCTCGCACGGCCCGCGCCGCATACTCGAGAGGCTCAGGGTCGCCCGGGCCGTTGGAAAGGAACACTCCATCGGGTTTCAGGCTCAGAACGTCTTCCGCCGTCATCGTTGCGGGCACTACCGTCACGCGGCAGCCCACATCCACGAGCCTGCGCAGGATATTCTGCTTGATTCCGTAGTCGTAGGCCACCACGTGATATCGGGCTGGCCCGGGTGTTTGTTTTCCGGCCGCGAAGATGTCCCGTGTCGGTTCCGTCCACTGATAACGCCAAAGCGTGGTGACGCGGCTGGCCAGGTCGAGCCCCACCATGCTCGGCACAGCCTTGGCTTTGGCGATCAAGGCGGCCTCGTCGAAATCAATCGTGGATAGCACTCCGCGCTTTGAGCCGTGTGTGCGCAAGTGGCGCACCAGGGCGCGCGTGTCGATGTGAGAAATCACCGGGAGACTGTATTCCGCAAGGAAATCCGACGCCTCCTCAACTGACCTCCAGTTGCTCGCCAGCTCGCACAGTTCGCGCACCACCAGGCCTTCCGCATAGGGCCGCGCGGATTCCGAGTCCAGGGGGTTCACTCCGTAATTCCCGATGTGAGGATAAGTCAGAATAACAATCTGACCGGCATAGGACGGGTCGGTCAGGATTTCCTGGTAGCCGGAAAGCGAAGTGTTAAAGACCACTTCGCCAAAACGTTCGCCCGAGGCGCCGTAGCCGCGCCCTCGGAATACTCTCCCATCTTCTAAAGCAAGAATCGCATCCATAGAAGTCGACAGTCGATAGTCAACAGTCAACAGTTCACAGTCGCGTGTCAATTACCCAAGGGAATATGTCACTGCCTATCCCCACAGAGTTAGACTGTCGACTGTCAACCGTGAACTGTTGACTGCTCTTCACTCCAACGGTCCAAACTCGCTGAAAGGCCAATACACGAAGACGGCTTTTCCGTAGATGTATTTGCGATCGACGGTTCCCCAGACTCGGCTGTCGTTGGATGAATCTCGATGGTCCCCCAACACATAGTAGTGGTTCGGTTCGACGTGTACGGGCGGGCAACTCTGGTGATCCAGGTAATACGAAGGGAGGTAGGGTTCCGCCAGAGCGGTCCCGTTCACCAGCGCCCGGCCTTTTTCGATGCTTACCCACTCACCCGGCAATCCGATGACGCGTTTGATGTAAGATTTCGACGGATCGAGGGGATACCAGAAAACCACGATATCACCCCTGTGGATGGGCTCGAACCGGTAGACAAATTTGTTAATGAAAATCCGCTCGTGGTTCTCCAGTCGAGGCATCATGCTGGTTCCCTCGACCTGCACGGGCTGGTAGAGGAAAACAATAACGATGAAGGCCAGTAGAATGGAAAGGATGAGGTCCCGCAACCAGTAACGAGTCTCAAAAAACCTGCGCCGCGGGGGTCGCTGATTCTCCCGTTCGTCGTTCACTCCCTCTGGAGATGTCTCTTGTCGCTGCATTGTCTTCTCTTCGATTTTATACCACATGAGCGACGGCGGGCAATTTTGGATTTGGGATTTGGGATTTGAGTTTGAGATCTTGAATTCCAGGTTCCGTTTCGAGCGGCTGCACATTGCCAGGCGCCGGCTGTTTGCTGTTCTACCGGAACATGTCCCTGGCTCTCTCGGACGAGCGGCGCTCCAGGGGTTGATTGTCCACCCGTACCGCCGAGTTCAGCATTTCGAACACGCGCCGCTGCTCGCGCGACAGCCGTGTGGGGGTGACGACGTAGACCGAGACGAACAAATCTCCCTGCCTGCGCCCGTCGACACTGGGCATTCCATGGCCGCGCAAACGGAATACCGTGCCGTTTTGAGTTCCTTCCGGGATTCGAAGCCTTTCCTGACCCTTCAGCGTGGGGACCTTGATTTCCGCTCCCAGAGTCGCCTGGGTGATGGAGATGGGAATAGTGTAGTAGAGGTCGTTGCCCTGGCGGTCGAAATAGGCGTGCTCGCGGACCCGCAACACAACATAGAGATCGCCGTGCACGCCCCCCATCTCGCCCGCTTCACCCTCCCCGCTAACCCGCAGGCGCGTTCCCTCTTCAACCCCCGCCGGAATTTTGAGGCCCAGAACCTTCTCCTCTTGAACGCGTCCCTTGCCTATACAGACAGGGCACGCCTCGCGGATTACTTGCCCCATTCCCTGGCAGTGCGGGCAAGTGCGCGAAACCGAGAAGAAACCCTGCTGGTGCCGGAGTTGCCCGCGTCCGCCACAGGCTGGGCAAGCGGTCGGTTCACTGCCTTTCTTTGCACCGCTGCCACGGCATTCGGGGCAAGTTTCCGACCGGGGAATCTTGATTTTGGTCTCCAGCCCCTGGGCGGCTTCTTCGAGAGTAATCTCCAGGTCATACCGCAGGTCTGCGCCGCGAGCAGCGCGGCGGCGTTGCCGAGGCCCTCGTCCAAATCCTCCGAAGCCGAAGAAGTCGCCGAACAGATCCTCGAAGTCCGAGAAAATCGTGGAATTGAAGTCGGGCGTCCAGCCGCCTGAGGAGCTAACTCCCGCGTGGCCGAACTGATCGTACGCGGCCCGTTTCTGCGTGTCTGCAAGTACGCTATAAGCTTCCGTGATTTCCTTGAATTTCTCTTCTGACTCTTCCTTGTTGTCGGGGTTGCGGTCAGGGTGGTACTGCATGGCGAGCTTGCGGTAAGCGCTTTTGATGGTTTGCTCGGATGCCTGGTGATCAACGCCCAGGACCTCGTAATAATCTCGCTTATTGTTATTCAACGATCAACCTCACTTAGCGTTCGACCCCACTCAACCCTAGCCCCCGCAAGTCATCCTGAGGCGAGGCCTGTCGAACAATCCCCTTCCTCAACCCTCGATCTCCTCTTTCGCCGGCGACCGCGCACCCTGGGGCTTGACCGCCACTCTCACGATGGCAGGACGCAGCAAGCGGCGATTGAGCATATAGCCGCGCTGCAACTCTCCCACGATCTCCTGGTCCCGCCGGTCCGGGTCTTCAACGGTCTCCACCGCCTGGTGGTAGTGGGGGTCGAACAACTGGCCGGAAGTCTCCATCGGCTCCACTCCGGCCCGTCCCAGAACTTCGAGCAACTGGCGATGGATCAATTCCATTCCCTGGTAGAAAGTCTCGGGAACCGCCGCGGCGCGCTGTTTCAAGGCCCGTTGGAAGCCGTCCAGAACCGGCAGCAACTCGCGGATTAAACTCTCGTTGGCGATCTGCCGAAACTCATCTCTTTCCCGTTGAGTGCGTTTGCGGAAATTGTCCAACTCCGCCTGCTTGCGCAGCAAACGATCGTAGAGAGCCGCAATCTCCCCTTTCAGTTTCTCGATCGCGCCCGGGGCTTCAACGCCCATCGCGCCGGCCGAGTCCGCTCCCGTGTCTTCGCCGACAGGTGCAGCATTCTCCCTCAAATCATTTGTGCTGGATTTCCCTCGAGCTTCCGGCAGGGGTGTAGCGAGCTGTTCCTTTTCGTTCTCCATAGCCCTTCGATTTTATACCTTCTGTGGGTGGGTGCACTGATGCGACCACTCAATTCCATCACGGATTCAAACTCTAGTCTTCTGAAATGCCAACCCTGACGCCGATCAGTTCGAGCTGAGGAGCCGGCTGCAGAGGTGGGCGATATAGTCCACGGTGCTGATGGCACGGTCGTACTCCATGCGCATCGGACCGACGACCCCTAACGCTCCAACGGTACGATCCCGGTAATGCAAAGGCGCCAACACCAAGGTGCAATTGTGCATCCCGCCTTCCAAATTCTCACGCCCAATCAGGATGCGTACCCCCGCCTCCCGCGTCTTCAGGCATGCGTTCAGAATCCTTACCAGCTTGGCCTTTTCTTCAAAGGTCTCCAGCAATGCCTTAATCTTGCGGATATCGTCGAACTCCTCATGGTCAAGAATCTTCGCCGTGCCATCAACAAACAGAGACCCAGGCGATTCGGCGGCTGAAGAGCCCCACATAAAGAGCGTTGCGACGTTATTCAGCAGGCGGTCGGCAAGGATTTTCTCTTCTTCCATCCGCTTGAATACTTCCAGCCGAATGGCTCCCAATGACCAGCCGCGGAATTCGGCGTTGAGGAACTCCGCTGTCCGCTCCAGTTCCTCTTGCGACAGGCTTTCCTCCAGGCGGACCACGTTGCTTTCGATCAAATCCGGCTTCGAGTTAATCACCACCAGGATGCGGCGGTCCGGGAGGAGGACAAACTTAATGTACTCGAGCACCTTCTCCTCATACGGCGGAGCCAGTGCCAGTCCGACGTTATGCGACACCTCGGAAAGAACCCGTGAGGCGCTGGACATCATGTGTTCGAGGGCGCCGCCCTCTGCCTGCAATCTCTGGTGGATATATTCCTGGGTGGCGGGAGCCAGCCGGGAACTACTCACCATACGGTCCACGTAATAGCGGTAGGCCCGTTCAGTCGGGACGCGCCCGGCGGATATGTGCGGCTGGGATAGATACCCCAAGGATTCCAGGTTGACCATGACGTTGCGGATTGTCGCCGAACTGGGGGCTTCCGTCAGCCTCTCCGCCAACGTCTTTGAGCCCACTGCGGCGCCGGTCTCAATAAACTGGCGCACCAAGGCAACCAGGATTTCCCGCTCGCGTCTTGGAAGCTCCTCACGCTCTTTCATTTCCAACCTGAGTCCCGAGCCCTCAAATTTCTAGAGCCTACGGTCCTCCACTATCTATTCTAACCGCCATGCCCGAAACTGTCAAGAAACCCGGGTACTACGAGTAACCTCAGCCGCCGGCGATGGCCCCAATCACCAGAAAAGGCTCTGTTCCGTCCGCAACTCGCTCCGGAAGTGGCGAGTCCGGCGAATCGTGCGAGAGGTCCTGTTCGCAGGCAAAGAAGCGGATGAAAGGCCGGCGCTGGCGCGTGACGTGGTCGCGGATCGTTCCGCGCAACACGGGATAGCGAGCCTCAAGCGCGTCGAGGACCGAGCGCTGGGTGGCCACGCCTTGGACGTCCAACTCCACCTCGCTATCGACGTGGGCCAGAGTCCGCAAATGAAAGGGAAGAACCACGCGAACCGTAAAATACCTCTTTCCGCTGCCCCACCCTTCATGCTGATGAGCAAATCATCTTCAAACGACTCGAGGGTGCGTAGGCGTCGCGCACCTGCCGCCTTCACGCCAGCGTCTGCACTTCGACTGAAAGCACGGGCGGAAGGTCGCGGACGATAGGCGACCAATGATCTCCGGCGTCCGGCGAAACGTATACCTGCCCGCCGGTGGTGCCGAAATAGATTCCGCAATCGTCGAGCGAGTCGACAGCCATCGCATCCCGCAAGACGTTCACGTAGCAGTTGCGTTCCGGCAAACCGGCGGCGAGTTCCTCCCACTCGTTACCCCCCGTGCGACTGCGATAGACGCGCAACTTCCCATTCAGCGGAAAGTGCTCCGCATCGCTCTTAATGGGCACCACGTAGACGGTCTCAGGCTCGTGCGCATGGACGTCGATGGCGAATCCGAAATCGGTCGGCAGATTCCCGCTGACTTCATGCCAGGAGTCGCCAGCGTCGTCGCTGCGCATAACATCCCAGTGTTTCTGCATAAAGAGCATGCCGGGGCGGGACGCATTCATGGCGATATGGTGAACGCAGTGGCCCACTTCGGCATCCTGGTCGGGAAGAAATTGCGACCTCAGTCCGCGGTTGATGGGTTTCCAGGTTTGGCCGCCGTCGTCGGTGCGGAAGGCGCCCGCCGCCGAAATGGCGATATAGATGCGGCCTGGGTCTTTCGTGTCCAGAATGATCGTGTGCAAGCACATCCCTCCGGCCCCGGGTTGCCATTTGGGACCTGTACCGTGGCCGCGCAATCCGGGCAGTTCGTGCCAACTCCGCGCGCCGTCAGTAGAACGAAAGATGGCTGCGTCCTCGACTCCGGCGTAGACCGTGTCCGGGCTGGTCAGCGACGGCTCGAGATGCCAGACGCGCTTGAACTCCCAAGGGTGCTGCGTGCCATCGTAGAACTGGTGGGTGGTGAGCGGCTTGCCGGTTTCTGGCGACGTGTCGTAAACGAATCGATTGCTCTCGCCAACCGGCCAGCCCTGCGGCGACTTCGTTACTCCTCCCCCCGGCGCTTCCCAGGTTTTGCCGCCGTCATCCGAGCGCTGCAGGACTTGGCCAGACCATGAACTCGTCTGCGATGCGTAAAGGCGGTTCGGGTCCGCGGGTGAACCCTTCATGTGGTAGACTTCCCATCCCGCGAAAAACGGTCCCGCAACTTCCCAGTCTTTGCGCCTGCCGTCGGACTCCAAAATGAAAGCTCCCTTTCGCGTCCCGACCAGTACTCTGACTTTGCTCATATTCGCTCCTCTCCGAAAATGCGCCGCGCACGCGCGGCCCTGTTATGGGGTCGGCCCGTCTGGCCGCCTATCGCGATGGCAAGGGTCCCCCCTCTGCCTCGCTCGCCACCTTAGATTTGATTGAGCCCCTGATCGTGTTACAGTCTCTCATTATAATCTTCCTGAACCTCGGGTGTCTCGAAAAAAAGGGGACGATGTGGTGCGGGCGTCCCGCCCGCGCGCTTTCAGTCTTATCCCTTGCTCACGCCCGTGCAATGGTCAGATTCTGCAGCCCCTCGATCCGTCTTGCCGCAAGACGGGACAGCTTCTCCCCAGAAGTCTCTGCCGCCCGAGCCTTCAATCAGTTTTCCCGTGCCGCGCCCCGGCGAGTCTGGCAGCAGTCGGTACCCTGCCAATGTTGCCCAGCCCCGAACCCCGGTCCCCGGAGCTACGAACTTCGGATCGCTCGTCAGGCCCTGTGGATCATCCGGCG
This sequence comes from uncultured Acidobacteriota bacterium, assembly GCA_963842495.1. Lineage (GTDB taxonomy): Bacteria > Acidobacteriota > Terriglobia > UBA7540 > UBA7540 > CAVROP01. Next base: position 237,183 of record CAWJHY010000037.1, on the reverse strand, counting down.
CGGCGATGTTGCCAAAATAAACGTTGGACTCAAATACATTGCCTTGGCTCTTGCCAAAGCCAGGCGTCGTAGCAAATGCGCCATTCACGGCCCGCGAAGTTCCGTAGGAGAATTGCCCGCTGCCCTCTACGTAGAAGATGTTGTTGTATAGAAATGTTCCGTCCGGCCAACCATGCCAATCCCAATACAGCAGCAAATCCACTTTGTGCTCTCGACCCACGAAGATCGTGTTGTTGTAAATCGAGCTGTTCTTAACCGGGCCGGAAAGATTGATGCCGCGCGTGCGGTCGTTTTCACTGATGTTGTAACGGACCACCGTGCCGCTATTCCCCACGCTGGCCTCGGGCTTTTGGCTGCCATCCGCGCAGATCAGCAGAAACCCGCCATCATTATCGTGGCTGTAGTTGTACTGAATAATGGTGTTCGTGGAGTTCCAATCGGAGTCGAACCCTTCGCCATCACGCTGGCCTTTGGTGGCGTAAGCCTCATTAAATTGAATAAGAGTGTTGTCGGCGCTCCATGGCCAGATCGCCACGTTGTAGCCTTGGGACCGTTGATTGGCGTGCCCGACGATATTGTGCTCCACCACGGCACCGTCGGTGGCCACAACCACGATCCCGTCCCCACCGATGTCATCCAGCACATTGCCCCGCACGGCCACGCCCAGGCTCGGGTACCACTTCGACCGTTCCCACCGGTCCGACCAGCCGAAAATGCCGCTCCGATCGACGTGGTAGATTCCGTTGTGCTCGATGCGCAAATCGACGAAACGGCTTGGCTCGCGTTTTCCGGAGCATGTGTAGTTGATACCGCCGTTGGCCTTTTCGTTATCGCTGCCACTGACGTTGTGAATCGTCAGCGAGCGAATGTAAACGTGGTGTGCCTCCCCATAGTCTTCGAGCGCCACGTGCACGCCGCGGCGGATCGAGCCCGCCGGCCCGGCATTTATAATCTCGAGGTTCCCGATTTCCCAGTACTCCTGGTTCTTCAACAGAACGGCGTCTGTCACCCGGCCGGCTCCGTTGATAACCGGCTTCACTCCTCCTCCGTACATGTCCAGCGTAATCGGAGACCCTTCGGCGCCGGAGCCTTTGGGCCACAACTGCCCCGCCCACTTTGAACCGCTCTTCAAAAAGATGCTGTCCCCGGCGCGGAAGACCGTCCCGTTGACTTTATCGAGAGAACGCCAAGGCTTGGCGGGGGAAGTCCCAGGGTTCGTATCCTTGCCCTGGCGTGAATCGACATAGAAGCTTCGGCCCGTCAAGGACGTGCTCTCCGCGGGCGAGTTTTGGGGCCCTCCGCTTGCCAAAAGTTGGCTCGCGATAACCAGGTTCAGCAGCGAAACGGTACTACAAGGACGAAGTTCGCCACAAAGGATGCAGAGCACACGGAGAGGTGCAGCTAGGATTTCTCGGCGACCTCTGCGCCCTTTGTGGTTCATCTTTTCTTCCCGGTTTCGAGTTCGATTGTCCATTAATAGAGGGCTTCACAAATTGTCTCCGGTCCTCAGCCGGATTATAATGGAGATTACTTGGGAACCAGATTGCGTTACCTTCTTCTCAGCGACATACACTCGAACCTGGAAGCGCTGGAGTCATGCCTCGAACTGGCGCAAGGGCAGTATGAGCAGGTTATATGTCTTGGGGACCTTGTCGGTTACGGCCCCGACCCCAACGCCGTCATTGAGAAGATCAAGCCTCTGGCCTCAGTCATTATTCGCGGCAATCACGATAAGGCTTGTACCGGCGATCCCGTGGCCGAGGAATTCAATCACCTGGCGCGCCAAGCGACGGACTGGACTCGAGATCAGCTCACTCCCGAGCATTTTGGCTTCCTCAGCTCTTTACCCGCCGGCCCGGTGCAACTGGATGGCTTCCAGGTCGTTCATGGCTCGCCCCTCGACGAGGACGACTACATCCTGGGGCCCGGTCAGGCATTACCTCTGCTTCGCAGCCCGGAAACACAGGTCATCTGCTTTGGCCACACGCACCACCAAGGCGGGTTCATGATTTCGCCCCAGGGTCGCTACCAATCGCTTCACCCACCCATGAAGAAGGACGGACTGATCCTCACCCTCCCCTTGGAGGATCAGGGCCGCTATCTGATCAACCCTGGTTCGGTCGGACAGCCGCGGGACGGCGATTCCCGCGCAGCCTTCGCTGTCATTGACACCACCCAACGAACGGTTCAGTATTTCCGCGCGTCCTATGACCTTCAGCGAACACAAGGGAAAATGCGCAAGGCAGGCTTGCCGGATTTGCTCATCGAGCGACTGGAACATGGCCGGTGAGAAGGGCAGTCGAGGAGTCGAGAGAAGTCAAGAGGAGTCAAGAACTGTGGCCTAATCTCTCGGTTACTCCTTGACTCCACCCAACTCGACTCTCGACTAAAATTGCACATAGACCGGCACCATGCTGGGCACTGCCTGGTTCCAGTCCGCCGGCATGTGCTCGAAGCTCATCCGAAAGGCCTTGGCTTCGCCCGCCTGTCAAGGGTTGCGTGTGCGGGCTCACGGGATGCGCCCGCTCGCGCAGCACCACCTGGTTGAGCATGTCAACGAAGGTCAGATCCACGTCCAGCCTGCGCACCGTCTTCGTCCCCTTGTTGGTCACACGGGCGTCCAGGTAGGTCACGCTGTCGCCGAGGAAATTCTCCGCGGCGCTCATGTGCGCATCCGTGAATTCAAGCTGAGGTAAGTAGGCCTTCTGCTCTTCGGTCAGGATCGTGCCGGCGCCGGCGGACTGCTCGGCGCCCGGGTGGGAGTGCCAGAAGAACAGCAGAAGGCCAAGAACTACCGCCATCGTCGCCGCAACAATCAGAATGATATGGAGGGTTGAGATGCCTTTGTCATTGGAATGCATGGCCGAATTGTGCGTAGGAAAGGGCGAGAAGTCAAGCCTCGACGCGATACCGCGATGTCCTGATTTGACTCGTAGCGCCCTAACCGGCCGGAGAATTTGCCGGCCTGAAGGTCGGCGCTACTTCTCGACTCTCGACGGCTTTACGTCCCCGCCACGGTCATCCCGGAAATCAACAAAGTGGGTGAGGCCAGCGCGCTGCGGAACTCCAGGTCGGAACCCACCATCTCGACGTGCTGCAGCATCTCAGCAAGGTTGCCGGCAATCGTAACCTCTTCCACCGGGTAGGTGAGTTCCCCTTTTTCGATCCACAGCCCGCCGGCGCCGCGCGAATAATCGCCCGTCACGGTATTCACGCCGAAGCCGATCAACTCGGTGACGTAAAACCCGTTCTGCACAGACCGCAGTATTTCTTCCGGGGAATACGGGCCGGGCGGCATGTAAAAATTCTTGAACCCCACACCGGGCGGGCCGGTGATCCCGCGCGCCGCATTGCCGGTGGTCTGCCTACCCAGTTTCCGGGCGGTGTAACAATTCAGCAGGTAGTTTTGAAGCACCCCTTTTTCGATAACCTGGGTCATCGAAGAAGGTATCCCCTCGCCGTCAAACGGGCGTGAACCGAAGCCGCCCGGGCGCAGCCCATCATCCAGAATCGTGACCTCATGGTGCGCGATTTTCTGATGCAACTTACCGGCCAGGAATGACGCGCTGCGATAGATCGCGTCCCCGCGAACCGCCTCGAAGATGTGGCCGAGCAGGGAGCGGGCGGTCTCCGGGTCAAAGACAATCGGCACTTGGCAGGTTGAGACCTTGCGCGCCCCAAGCTTGCGCAAGGCGCGCTGCGCCGCTTTCCGCCCTACGGCCTCCGGGGCCTCCAGCGCGGCCACTCTCCGCGCCACCGTGTACCAGTAGTCTCGCTGCATGCTGCCGTTCTGTTGGGCTATCGGCGATACAGCCAGCGCGCAATATGACGAGCGATAGCTTCCCGCAAAACCCAGCGAGTTGGCGTAAGCTGTCGTCCTCTGACTCGCCTCGAACCCCGCGCCCTCGGAGTTTTGAATCCTCGGGTCGGCCCCCAACGCCGCCTCTTCCGCGCGGCGCGCCAATTGGATCCGGTCGCCGGTCGAAAGCGATTCAACATCGCTCGAATAGAGGTCCAGGTCGCCCTCGTAGCGTCCCAGTTGCCCTGCTTCAGGGAGACCGCTGGCCGGATCCTCAGAGGTCACCTTGGCCATGGCCACAGTCCTGGCCACAAGCCGCGCCAGCGACTGCTCCGAGAAATCGCTCGAAAAAGAAGTCGCGCTCCTGATTCCCAGGAACACGCGCAATCCCAAGGCCTTGGACGCGGCCTCCTTCAGGCTCTCGATCTTCCCGGTTCTCAGGTTGGTCGAGAACTCGTCCGCTTCCCGCACCACAACATCGGCGTCGCTGGCGCCCGCGCGCGTCGCCCGTTCGACCAGCTCGCTCGCAATTTGTTCGAGATCGGTCATAAGAATGATCAGTAGTGAATTATGAATAGTGAATAGTGAATTGCAAGTCACGTATTACTAACTCGGTTTACGTCGCGCCCCACGCGCAGGACTCAGCGTTTATAATTTATAATTTACAATTCATAATTCACTATTCACCATTCAGCATTGCTCACTATTGAAACGACTGCAATCTGCCGACTGACGTTCCGCCCACCGTCAGCCGGCTTACCTTGAGGGTGGGAATTCCCACCCCCACCGGAACGCTCTGGCCGTCTTTCCCGCAAGTGCCGATGCCGGGATCGAGCTTAAGGTCATTCCCAACGGCAGTCACTCGAGTGAGGACGGTCGGCCCGTCGCCAATCAGTGTTGCGCCCTTTACCGGGGCGGACACCTTGCCATCTTCAATCAGGTACGCTTCCGAAGCCGAAAAAACGAACTTCCCGTTCGTAATGTTAACTTGCCCTCCGCCGAAAGACACCGCGTACAGTCCGCGTTTCACGGAGCGGAGGATTTCCACAGGGTCATCGTTTCCTGCCAGCATGTAAGTGTTGGTCATGCGCGGCATGGGAATGTGCTCGTAACTTTCGCGCCTGCCGTTGCCCGTTCGCGTGGTCTTCAGAATCCCGGCGCTCAGTTTATCTTCGAGGTAGCAACGCAGAATCCCGTTTTCAATCAGCACGGTCTTCTGCGTGGGCTCACCCTCATCGTCCACGTTCAGAGAGCCGCGCCGCCCGGGAATGGTTCCATCATCGACGACAGTGCAAAGTTCGGAGGCTACGCGCTGGCCTAATCGGCCGCTGAAGGCGGAAATCCCTTTGCGATTGAAGTCCGCTTCGAGGCCGTGCCCGACCGCTTCGTGCAACAGGATGCCCGGCCAGCCGGGTCCCAGCACAACCTCCATTTCACCCGCCGGCGCTTCGCGGGCCTCGAGTTGAACGATGGCCTGCCGCGCCGCCTCGCCCGCGAAGTGTTCCGGCGAATGGTCATTCTTGAAAAAATCCAGGCCCACCCGGCCACCGCCGCCACTGGTGCCGGATTGCAGCTTACTGTCATCCTTGGCAATGGTGAAAACGCCCAGCCGCGTCAGAGGCTGGAAATCGGTCACCACGCGGCCATCCGAGCCGGCGATCAGCACGTGGCGAACCTGGTCGCCAAAGCTCACGCGGACTTGCTTGACACGCGGGTCGTACGCGCGCGCGGCGCGGTCCGCTCGGAAAACCAGTTCCAGCTTTTCGGTGAGTTCGCGCTCGGTGGCCGGCGACGCCACCGGATAGAAATCGTGGGCGTTCGCAATGGTACTCAGCCCCAGGCTCGAGAGTTGCGCGGGGCCTGTGGCAATGCGCGCCGCGATTTTTGCCGCCTTGAGAATCCTCTCCGGCGCTAGGTCATCGGTGTAGCCGTAGCCCGTCTGTTCGCCGGACAGCACGCGGATTCCGCAGCCCATCGAGATGCCTTCCGTGGCCGTCTTCACCAGCGATTCGTCGAGAAGAATCGAAGATGTCGTGGTGTGCTCAAAATAGAGGTCGGCGTACTCTCCGCCCTCCGAAAGCGCCGCCTCAAGATAGCGCGAGAGGCCGGCTTCCGTCAGCCCATAGTGCTCGAAAAAGAAACGCTCGATATTCGCCATGCTTCCCTGCTGCTGCGCTGCTGTCGCAGCACTCTACTCCCTGAACCGGCGCCCCAATCGCACAGTCGGATGGCAGAACGTTCGACCTGAATTTCAACCTAGCATACGCACTCAGGAGTGTCAATTTTCGCGGAACGGAGATCGTAGGGGCGGCCCTTTTGGCTGCCCTGGCACAACTAACCAACCCTCATTTAAGTTTCAGCGTCAAACAAACGAAGAGTTGATTGAGAGCGGCATGGGCTGGGACCGGAAGGCATCCTTATCACTGTGCGCGGAGAATTCCGTTTGGAGGTTCACAATGCGTTTCAATGTCATTGCAGTTCTGGGAGCCATTATTGCTTTGGCCTGGTCTGTTCAGAGCGCGCACGCAGGGGCCATTCGGTACGCGAGCAAACAACTGCACAAAGGATCCATAGTTGCAGTTCAAAAGACCTCCGATGCCTCCGGAACGGCCGCGGCAAGCGTTGAAGATGCAGGCAGGGCGACGCGCGCAGCTTTGAAGAACGAAACAGGCGAAGTGCGGACCGACGTGGTCTCAGCTCCGGGCGCTGCCGTGAGGGGAACAAAAGCCGCTGCCAGTAGGATCTGGAAAGCCCTTTGGTAGATCGGGAGATCGGGTGATCGGGTGAACAACGGCATGTTCTCCGGCTGTGATGATCCTAATCCCCAGTTGCCCCCATCTCTATTCTTTGTTCGCCCCATATCCCAATTAGATTGTTCACCCGATCTCCCGATTGAATTGTTCACCCGATCTCCCGATCACCCGATTCCAGTCTGCCTTTCGCTTGCTTGACCACTTGCCGCCGTGGCCGTTAAAATGACTCATTTAATCCTTGAGCGCGGAAGCGAGAAGGGGGCCATATGCTTGACGGACCTATCCCGGACGGGCTTACTTTCGACGATGTTCTACTCCTGCCCGCCCTTTCATCCGTACTGCCCACCGAAGTGGACACGCAAACCAAACTGACACGGAACATTGCTTTGAACCTGCCCGTCGTGAGCGCCGCAATGGACACCGTAACGGAGTCGCGGCTCGCCATTGCCCTGGCGCAGCAGGGAGGCCTCGGCATTATTCACCGCAGCATGCCGGTGGATGCGCAAGCGATGGAAGTCGACAAAGTAAAGCGTTCCGAAAGCGGCATGATTGTTGATCCGGTCACCGTGAGTCCGGAGAGCAAAATCTTCGAGGCCCAGGAAATTATGCAGAAGTACAAGATTTCAGGCGTTCCCGTGACTCGCCACGGCAAGTTGATGGGAATCCTCACCAACCGCGATCTGCGATTTGAAAGCCGGTTCGACCTACCCGTCGAACAGGTGATGACCAAAGAAAATCTCATCACCGTCCCCGAGGGCACGACGCTCGAGGATGCGGAGGCGATCCTCCACAAGCATCGGGTGGAGAAACTGCTGGTGGTCGATGACCAATTCAATCTCAAGGGCCTGATCACTGTTAAAGACATCCAGAAGCGATTGAAATACCCGAACGCCTGCAAGGATTCAAAGGGCCGCCTGCGAGTCGGCGCGGGCCTTGGAGCGACAGGCGATTTTCTGGAGCGCGCGGCGGAACTGGTGAGGGCCAAGGTTGATGTTTTGGTGATCGACACCGCTCACGGTCACACCGCCCGGGTGATCGAGGCAGTGCGCCGGGTCAAGCAGAGTTTCCCCGACGTCGACCTGATGGCCGGCAACGTCGCGACTTTCCAAGGGGCGGCTGATCTGATGCACCTGGGAGTGGATGGCGTGAAAGTCGGCATAGGCCCCGGTTCCATCTGCACTACGCGAGTGGTAACCGGAGCGGGAGTACCGCAGATAACAGCCATCTCAGAGTGCGCACGCGCCGCGCGGGAATGCGGGGTGCCTATCATCGCGGATGGCGGCATCAAGTATTCCGGCGATGTCACCAAGGCCATCGCCGCCGGCGCCAGTTGCGTGATGATCGGCAGCCTGTTTGCCGGAACCGAAGAGAGCCCGGGAGAGACGATCCTTTACCAGGGGCGCAGCTTCAAGTCGTACCGCGGAATGGGTTCCATCGCGGCCATGGCGGCGGGCTCCGGAGACCGCTACGCCCAGGAAGTGACCGTTGCCCGTGGCGAAGTGACGAAGCTGGTGCCGGAAGGAATCGAAGGCCGGGTGCCTTACAAGGGCCTCCTGGCAGACCTCGTCGGCCAGCTTGTGGGAGGACTGCGCTCCGGCATGGGTTACTGCGGGTGCGCCACCGTCGAAGAACTCCAAAACCGGGGGCGTTTTATCCGCATCACGGCCGCCGGCCTGAGGGAGAGCCACGTTCACGATGTCATCATCACCAAGGAAGCCCCCAATTACTGGCTCGACTGAGGTTCGGCCGCCGCAGCCACCCGTCTATTGGCAGCCCCGCGTGATCATCACCTGGGCTATCACTCTTGCCTGGGCGGGCAATATCAGTTTCCTCTCCACGGGATCCTACGGCGCCTCCGTGACGGGTTGGCTCCTGAAGGAACTGCTGTCGCTGGTACACATTCATCTTGCCGGCCCAACTTTCGAGATCGTCCACTTTCTGATCCGCAAGCTCGCGCATTGCACCGAATATGGCATGTTTGCGCTGTTTCTCTACCATTCCTTCACTTTCCGGCAGTCGGAACGCTGGAACACACGAAGCGCCGTCAGCGCCGTAATCGTCGCCGGCCTCTTTTCTTTGACCGATGAATACCACCAGAGCTTCGTGCCCGGCAGGACCGCGTCCATTAAGGACTGCGGCATCGACACGTTCGGAGCGCTGCTGGGGATCGTCCTTCTCTATGCCGGCAGGCGCATTCAGCGTCTCCGCGCAAACTCCGTCTCGCCGTGGGGGCGGCCTTTGTGGCCGCCCGAGGGCAACCACCAGGGTTGCCCCTACAGCGTAGAATCGGTCAGGCCAACAAGAGCAAGGCGGCGCCTGCACACGAAAGCAGGGCGGATACAAAGAAAGGCGTCGCGGGAGAAAAGCGCCGCCACAGCCATCCTGCCAGCACACTGGCAGGGAATGCCGCCACGCCTGCCAACCAGTTAAAAACTCCATAGACCGAGCCCCGCGAGGCACTGGGCACGAGGTCGGCGATCCAGGCGCGCAGCACGCCTTCCGTTAGCGCGTAGTGGTCCAGAGAGGAGAGGTTAAAGGGGGTAGGGGCGGTTCGCGAACCGCCCCTACGTCGCGGGCGGAACAAACACCGACGGGACGGCAGGCCGTCCCCCTACAGGCGTAGGGGTAGGGCTTGCCCTACCCGCTGGTCATGCTACTTCTTCTCGTCCTCGTCCCCTTCAGGGGGTGGGGCTTGCTTTTCTTCCTCGGCCTTGGCTTTCTCGGCGGCTTTCTGTTTAGCTTCCGCCCGCTTGGCGCGCTTCTCGGCCAATTTCTGGAGGACCTCGGAACCGACCAATTCGAGCACGGCCAAGTCAGCGCCGTCGCCTTTTCGCCAACCCGTGCGCACAATGCGGCTAAAACCGCCCTTGCGGTCCGCGTAACGCTGGGCGAGACCGCCGAAGAGCAGCTTGAGCGCTTCCGGGCTGAGGAGGTAACTCGCCGCCAGGCGCCGGGAGTGCAGATCGCCGTGTTTACCCAAAGCGATCATGCGCTCAACGACGGGGCGCGCCGCCTTGGCCTTCGCCACCGTCGTCTCGATGCGCTCGGTGAGAATCAACGAGGTGACCAGATTGCGCAGCAGCGCCCTTCGGTGCTCGGTCTTCCGGCTTAGTTTTCTTCCGTAGTTACGATGTCGCATCTTCCCAATCCTGTCCCTTGTCGGGTTGCGAGGGTTGCACTGCAGGCTGAGCAGGCGCCATCAGCGGGTTGCCTTTCTCGTCCGTCTTCATGCCCAGGCTTAGACCCATGGCGCTAAGGATCTCCTTGATCTCGTTCAAGGATTTGCGCCCGAAGTTCTTCGTCTTCAGCATCTCTTGCTCAGATTTCTGGACCAATTCCCGGATGGTCGTAATGTTGGCGTTCTTGAGGCAGTTGTAAGAGCGGACCGAAAGCTCCAACTCCTCCACCGAGCGATCCAAATTCTCGTTGTAGACAGCGGACGGCTTCTCAGGAGCAGCCTGTTCCAGTTCAGGCTCTTCCTCGATGTTGATGAAGGTGGCCATGTGGTCTTTGAGCAGCTTGGCAGCCAACCCAATTGCGTCTTGCGGCGTGACCGCGCCGTTCGTCCAGACGTCCAGGGTCAGCTTATCGTAGTCGGTCATCTGCCCCAGGCGCGCGGCCTCCACGGTGTAGTTCACCTTGCGGATGGGAGAGTGTACCGAGTCCACAGGGATGTAGCCGATGGGAAGGTCTTCGTCGAAATTCTTCTCCGCGGAGACATACCCTCGGCCGACCTTCACCCGCATGTCGATGTGCAGGCTGCCGCCCTCACTGATGGTGGCGATGTAGACGTCTTTATCGAGAATTTCCACGTCCGCGTCTTCCTGAATCATCCGCGAGGTGATTTCCCCTTGCTTGTCCACATTCAGATACAACGTCTTGGGGCCTCCCGTGTGCATCTTCAGCGGGATTTGTTTCAGATTCAGGATGATGTCCGTCGCGTCTTCCACCACGCCCGGGATGGAAGAAAACTCGTGCATGACGCCCTCGATCTTCACGGCGGTAATCGCGCCTCCCTCGATGGAGGAAAGCAGCACGCGCCGCAGGGCGTTTCCAATCGTGGTCCCAAACCCACGCTCAAAGGGCTGGGCCGAAAACTGACCGTACTTGTCGGTCAGCGTATCCGTGTTGCAAACCAACCGCTTGGGTTTCTGAAAGCCTTTCCAAAGCATCGCGTTCGTACCTCCCGGAGGCCCGTATCCGTCGGGACCTCCTGCTGCTGACTGCCCTGATCCTCGTAACTGCGGCTTTTCCGGCCGCCCGGGCGGCCACAAGGGCTACCCCGATCAATAACCGTCTTCACTTCGAATAGAGTTCCACAATCATCTGTTCCTGGATGGGGAAGTTCACATCTTCCCGCTTGGGTAAAGAGATCACCCTTCCCCGCAGCGCTTCCCGGTTGAACTCCAACCAAGGGGGAACTGCCTTGTTGCCGGTCAATTCCAGCGCCTGCAGGATGGCCGGCAGTTGACGGCTCTTTTCGCGGACCGCGATCTCCTGGCCGGGCGCGACCTCAAAGGCCGGAATGTTGACTTTGCGCCCTCCCACTTCAATGTGGCCATGCCGTACCAGTTGCCGGGCCTGGGCGCGCGAGGTGGCAAGGCCCAGGCGATAGGCGACGTTATCCAGGCGCCGCTCCAGCATGAGCAGCAAGGTCTCGCCTGTCACGCCCTTCATGGCAGCCGCCTTCTCAAAATAGGAGCGGAACTGGTCCTCCAGAATGCCATAAAGGCGGCGGACCTTCTGCTTCTCGCGGAGCTGAAGTCCGTAACCTATCAGTTTAGGCCGGCGCGATTTGCCGTGCTGGCCCGGCGCAAAGTTGCGCTTCTCGATGGCGCACTTGTCAGTCAGGCAGCGCCGGCCTTTAAGGAACAGCTTGGTCCCCTCGCGCCGACAAAGCCTGCAAACTGCTTCTCTGTATCTAGCCAATTACACCCCCCTATTCTGGAGCGAGTCGAAAATCGAAAGGCGAAAAACGGCGACTTGCCAGTGCATGCCTCGATCATGAAGCTCTGGCCTTCAATGCCATCGTTGAGCATATATAGCCATTGATCAACTGGATAACGCGCTGGGCCAACCCCTCGAGTTCCGCCGACTTCGCTTCACCCAGGTAGTGCTCATCAAGCGATTTTGGGTTATTACTTGCCAACATTGAACCTTCGGTCCGGGTTTTCGGAATCCGTTTTTCGAATTTCGATTTTCGCTTTTCGATCAAACGCGCCGCCGCTTGGGCGGCCGGCACCCGTTATGCGGTATGGGGGTTACATCCTTAATGTTGCGAACTTCCAGCCCGGCGGTCGCCAGAGCGCGAATGGCCGATTCCCGGCCTGATCCAGGTCCCTTGACCCGCACTTCCACACTTCGCATTCCGTGATCGCGCGCGGCGTTGGCCACCCGCATCGCCGCTTGCTGGGCGGCAAAAGGCGTCCCTTTACGCGAGCCCTTGAAACCCAGCGAACCCGCGCTCGACCAGCAAATCAGCTTCCCGTCGGAGTCGGTGATGCTCACCAGGGTGTTGTTGAACGACGCCTGAACGTGCACGATTCCCGTGGGAACAATTCTCTTTTCCTTCTTTTTGAAGACCTTCTTCTTGCCAGGCTTTGCTGCCGCTTTCGCCATGTATCCTCGCTTGCGTTTGATGGAGGGGCGGTTCGCGAACCGCCCCTACCTCGATCCAACCTGAATGGCGGCGTGAAGTCGCCGCTACGTCTTCGCCATCGACCGCTTCTTGTTTGCGATCGTGCCTTTCCGCGGTCCCTTGCGAGTTCTCGCGTTAGTATGGGTGCGCTGTCCACGCACCGGCAAACTGCGCCGATGGCGCATCCCGCGGTACGAGCCGATTTCGATCAGCCGGCGGACATTCATCGCCAGCTCTTTCCGGAGGTCGCCTTCCACGCCCCCTTCTTCTTCAATAATCTGACGGATGCGCGTCACCTCGTCTTCCGTCAAATCCTTGACCTTTTTGTCGGGATCCACTCCGGCGCGCACCAGAATGGACATGGAGCGCGCCCGGCCGATTCCGTAGATATAGGTCAACCCGATTTCCGCACGCTTCTTCGGCGGCAAGTCGATACCGGAAATTCTAGCCATCTATCACCTCGTCCAAGAGCCGAAGCTCGAAATTCGAAATTCGAAATTCGCCAGGCCTGCCAGCATCAGAGTGGAATTTCAAACTGCAAGGACCGAATTTCGATTCTCGGTTTTCGAGTTTCGGGCCTCATCCTTGCCGCTGCTTGTGCTTCGGGTTCTCGCAGATCACCCTCACCACGCCGGCACGGCGTACGATCTTGCACTTCGAACAGATCTTTTTCACCGACGAACGAACCTTCATTGCTTCCTCGCACCCTTTCGAAAATCGTAACGCATTCAGATTTCAAATCCCAGATTCTAGATTCAAGACTGCATATTCCGAATTTCGATTTTCAAATTTCGATTTTCGATCTTCACTTGTACCGGAACACAATCCGGCCGCGACCCAGGTCGTAGGGAGAAAGCTCGACGGCGACCTTGTCCCCGGGAAGAATTCGGATGAAGTTCTTCCGCATCTTGCCTGAGATATGCGCCAACACCTGGTGCTTGTTATCCAACTCCACGCGGAACATCGCATTGGGCAGAGCTTCCAGCACCGTCGCCACAACTTCGATCGCGTCTTCCTTCGCCATACTCACTCCGTAGGGGCACGACATGGCGTGCCCTACCTGGACGTTATTGCAGCGTCAAGATATCCGGGCCATTTCGGGTGACCGCCACCATGTGCTCGAAGTGGGCGGACAATGTTCCGTCCGCCGTCACCGCAGTCCAGTTGTCGTCCAGCACTCGAACCCCGGGTCCGCCTTCGTTCACCATGGGTTCGATGGCCAGAACCATCCCCTGCTTGAGAACCGGTCCGCGTCCGGGCTGCCCGAAATTGGGGACCTGCGGCTCCTCGTGAAGTTCCCGCCCGATCCCATGCCCGACAAACTCCCGCACCACCGAATAGCCGTTCTTTTCCACGTGCTGCTGCACGGTTGCAGAAACATCACCCAGGCGATTTCCCAACCGAACCTGCTCAATGGCAAGCTGCAAGGCTTCCTGGGTGACTCGCAGCAGCCTCTGCGTCGATTCCGAAATCTTGCCCACGGGGACGGTGATCGCCGAGTCCCCGTAAAAGCCGTCGATGATCACACCTAAGTCCAGGCTTAGTATGTCGCCTGTTTTGAGCGGGCGCTCGGAGGGAATCCCGTGGATCACCTCGCTGTTCACAGAAGCGCACAAACAACACGGGTAACCTCGGTGGCCCTTGAAGGCCGGCCGAGCACCTGATTGGGTGATGCGCTTGTCGATGTACTTCTCCAGGTCCAGCGTACTGACTCCCGGCTGTACGCGCTGCCGCAACTCTTCCAGCAGTCCTCTTACCATCCTGCCGCTGCGCCGGAGTCGTTCAACCTCCGCCGGTGACTTGCAAATAATCATGCCTTCCCCAAAAACTCGATGAGTCCCTCCGCAATCACTTCCGGCTTGCGGTTGCCATCCACCTCGTGCAGGAGACCTTTCGCCCGGTAATATTCGATCAGGGGACTGGTCTGCTTTTCATACGCCACCAGCCGCTGGCGAATCGTCTCTTCGCTGTCATCAGCCCGCTGCAAAAGCTTTCCACCGTCGTTATCACAAACGCCCTCGACTCGCGGCGGGTTGAAGTAGATGTTGTAAATCTCGCCACACAGCGAGCAAGTGCGCCGTCCGGTCAGCCGTTTGAGGAGCAGATCCTGATCGACCTTGATGTCAATCACCAGGGGGTTGCCTCGCCCCTTAGCGAACAGCATGCGACCCACGAATTCCGCCTGCGCGATGGTGCGGGGAAAACCATCCAGAATAAAACCGCTCCGGCAGTCGGGCTGGCCGATCCGTTCCTCAACGATTCCGCACACCACTTCGTCAGGGACCAACTCCCCCGCCTCCATTTTAACCTTAGCGGCGAGTCCCAAGGGAGTCCCATTTCGCACCGCTTCGCGCAACATGTCTCCCGTGGAAATCTGGGGAATCGAGAAGTGCTTCGAGACCTCGCGCGCCTGGGTCCCCTTCCCTGCGCCAGGAGCACCTAGAAATATCAGAGCCTGCGACCTCATCCACGTCCTCTACTTCCCCCTGCCGTTCTCCCTACCATGTCATTCCGAGCACAGCGAGGAATCTTGCCCGGATTCAATTCTCTCCACAACTCAAGCCCAGGGCGAGATTCCTCGCTCCGCTCGGAATGACAACCAAGGTCTTCAGTACGCTCTCCGTCCTCGCACCCGGCCCTTCTTCAGGAAGCCTTCGTAGTGGCGCATGATCAATTGCGCTTCGACCTGCTGGACGGTGTCCATAGCCACCCCAACCACAATCAACAAAGATGTTCCGCCGAAATAGAAATTCACATTCAAGCCATGCAACAGCCAAGCGGGAAAGTTGGCGTCAAACCACGCTCCCCCCAGCCAAACCGGCAAGTGGTTAACCCGCAGGCCCGCCAGCATAACTTCCGGAATCAGCGCGACCAGGGCTAAGTAGAGTCCGCCCACCCAGGTAATCTTCGTGAGCACATCGTCCAAGTGGTCGGCAGTGCGTTTGCCGGGTCGAATTCCGGGAATAAAGCCGCCTTGCTTGCGGACGTTGTCGGCGACCTCATCAGGGTTATAAACAATCGAGAGATAGAAGTGCGCAAAAAACATGATCAACAGCACGTAACTGAACGTATAGAGGGGCTCGCCCCAGGCGAACAAAGTGACGAACTTCCCGATCAGCTTCCCCACGAGGCTGCTCTTCGCCAAGAATAACCCTATGGTTTGCGGGAAGGTCAGAATCGAGACCGCAAAGATGATCGGCATCACGCCCCCGCTGTTCACTTTCAGCGGCAGGTGGGTTGAGACGCCCCCCATCACTTTTCGCCCCACGATGCGCTTCGCGTATTGGATGGGCACGCGCCGCTCCCCGCGTTCCACGAGCACAATAAAGGCGACAATGGCCACCATGAACACCAGTAAGAGCAGGAGCGCCAGCGGACTCCAAACACGCGTGACGAACACTTTCTCGTAGAGGTCAGCGACCCCGTGCGGCAGACCCGCCACGATCCCGGCGAAGATCAGCAGCGACATGCCATTGCCGATTCCCCGGGAAGTGATCTGCTCGCCCAGCCACATGATGAAAACCGCGCCCGTGGTGAGCGTCAGAACCGTAGCAAGAACAAAGCCCGGCCCGGGGTTGGTGACCAACTGCGAACCCTGGCGCTGCAAAGCCAGCGCAATACCGAATCCCTGAAACGCGCTCAGCGCCACGGTCAGCCAGCGCGTGTATTCCGTGATCTTCTTCCTGCCCAGTTCGCCTTCCTTCTTCAGCTTTTCCAAGGTAGGTGAGACCACGCCCAACAACTGAAGGATAATGGACGCCGTAATGTAGGGCATGATGCCCAGGGCGAAAACCGTCATGCGCTTCAGGCTGCCCCCGGAAAACATGGCCAACAATCCGAAGAGCCCGCCGCCCAACGACTGATTGAACAATTGCTCGAAGGCTTCGGCGTTGATCCCGGGAGTAGGGATGACGGCGCCCAAGCGATACACCGCCAGCATGGCGAGAGTAAACAGCATACGCCGGCGCAGATCCGGAATCTCAGTGATACTTTTGAGGGACTCCATCATGCGGAAATAACCTCCGCCGTGCCCCCCGCCTTTTGGATCTTTTCCAGTGCCGACTTGGAAAAGTGGTGGGCCCTAATCTGCAAAGCGACTTTCAACTCGCCGTCGCCCAGTACCTTCAAACCGCTGCCCAGCCCCTTGATGTACCCGCGTTCGATGAGCAGTTCGGGAGTGATCTTGTCCTCCGGGCCGAAGTCGTTCAGGTCCTTCAAATTCACAATCGCGAAGTGCTTCTTGAAGATGTTCGTGAAGCCGCGCTTCGGCAGGCGCCGTTGCAGCGGCATCTGCCCGCCCTCAAAACCGGGGCGCATCCTGGCGCCGGTCCTCGAGCGTTGTCCCTTGGAGCCACGAGTTGCGGTTTTGCCGTGCCCTGAGCCCATCCCCTGGCCAATCCGCTTTCGGCGGTGAGTGGCGCCGCGAGGCGGGCGAAGTGTTCCGATGTGCGTTGCCATAGAGTTATTGCCTGCTTCGTTCAAACTTAAGACTTACCTCCGCTCGGCGAAGGCCCTGCGCTCGCTGAACCGCTTCCCTCTTCACCGGTGTTTGCCGGCTCGCTGGGCGTTGGGCCGGGTTCCGCAGGGGTTGTTGTGCCGGCTTCCATGGGCGCCTCGATCTTCTCGCTTTCGATTGCAGGAGTTTCCTGAGCGGTGTCCTCGGACTTCGCCGGTGCGTGAATCGTATACTCCGGCACCAGCTTCCAGGCGGGTTGCTTAGGCGCTTCCACAATCTTGACGAGATGCGGGACTTTCGCCACCATGCCGCGAATTTGCGGAGTGTCCGGCCGTTCAACTTCCTGATTCAATTTCCTCAATCCCAGACTTCGCACGATCCGCTTCTGGTGATGCGTGAAGCCTATCGTGCTGCGAATCCATTTGATTCGGACGGTCTTTTGAGCCTTGTCAGACACAGTTGCTTGACCTCGGTAGGGATAGGGCTTGCCCTATCCCGTCGTTGAACTCCCGTTCGCCCGGGGGACGGCAAGCCGTCCCCCTACCAAACCTAAAGTTCTTCTGTGGTCTTGCCCCGCATCGCGGCCACTTCCTCGGCGCCGCGCAACTGCAGGAGGCCATCCATGGTTGCCTTCACAACATTATAGGGATTCGTGGTGCCCAGCGATTTCGTCAGTACGTTCTGAATCCCGGCGGCCTCGACCACGGCGCGCACGGCCCCGCCGGCAATCACGCCGGTTCCAGCCGCGGCCGGCTTGAGCAGCACCCTGCCGGCCCCGTAATGTCCAATCACCGTATGGGGTATCGAGAGGGCCGTGGTGTGAATCTTCACCAACGCCTTCTTCGCGGCTTCGATGCCCTTGCGGATGGCCATGGGGACTTCGCGAGCCTTGCCGGACCCATATCCGACCGTGCCCGCGCCGTCGCCCACCACCACCAACGCTGAAAAACTCAGGTTCTTGCCGCCCTTGACCACCTTGGTGACACGATTGATCGCCACCACCTGATCCTTGAGCTGCAACGAATTTGGATCAATCCGATTTCCCAACGCTTCCTCCCTACCGCTGCTCTCTGGTGCGGGCGTCTCGCCCGCTGTCGCCGGGGCGTCGCGCCCACCCTTCGATGCACGGGCAGAGCCTGTCCTGAGCGCAGCGAAGGAATGCCCGCGCGACTGCGGGCGAGACGCCCGCACCACATCCTAAAACTTCAATCCCGCTTCGCGCGCCGCATCCGCCAGAGCCTTGACCCGCCCGTGGTAGGCGTAGCCTCCGCGATCAAACACCACGCGCGAGATTCCGGCCGCGCTCGCCCGTTTCGCCAGCGCCTGTCCGACCACTTTCGCTGCCGCAACGTTCCCGCCCGTCTTCAGCGTCGTCCGAACTTCTTTGTCTCGCGTCGACGCGGACACCAACGTCTGGCTCCCTGCGTCGTCAACGATCTGCGCATAGATATGATTAAGGGAGCGGAAAACGCTCAGCCGGGGCATGTGCGCTCGCCCGGCCAATCGCGTTCGCATTCGCACATGAATCCGTCGCCGCGCCGCGTCCCTGGAAACCATTTGCAACATGTTGCGCTCTCCTGAAAACCACCCCCGCCGGCAATTCTACGGGCACGCCATGGCGTGCCCCTACGCCAAGATCTAGCCGGCCTTGGCAGCCCCACCGCCTCCAGCCGCAGCGGCGGCCTTGCCCACCTTCTTCTTCAGCCGCTCGCCCGTGTAACGGACGCCCTTGTTCTTGTAGGGATCCGGAGGCCGCAGGCCACGAATCTCCGCCGCCAACTGTCCCACGCGCTGCCGGTCTGCGCCTTTGACTACAATGTGAGTCAGCTTCTCGACGGTGATCGCCATCCCCTCGGGAATCGGCACTTCAATGGGGTGCGAATAGCCGAGGGTAAAAGATACGGACGAACCCTTCACCTCCGCCCGGTATCCGATCCCCACGATGTCCAGGTGCTTTTCAAAGCCTTGGACAACACCGCGCACCGCGTTGGCCAGCAGGCTGCGGGTCAAGCCGTGCAACGCCCCCTCCTCCTGGCCCTCCTGTTTCACGACACATTGGCCGTCCTGTTTCTCGACCTGAAACCCCCGGGGCACGGGCACGCGCAGAGTCCCTTTCGGCCCTTTGACCACCATCGCTTCCCCCTCCGCCTGCACCGTCACTCCGGAGGGCACTTGAACTGGCTTGATTCCTATTCTCGACATAACGTTTATTCCATTCAGTTGCCCATGGTAGGGGCGTTCCGCGCAACCGCCCCTGCCGTAATCAGGATATAACGCCCAGAATCTCACCGCCTACGCCGGTGCGGCGAGCTTGCTTCCCGGTCATCACTCCACGCGGGGTGGTGACGATGTTCACTCCCAGTCCCCCCTGCACCTTGGGGATTTCCTTCGCCCCGCAGTAGACGCGCCGTCCCGGCCTCGAAACGCGGTCGATCGTGGAGATGACGTTCTCACCGTCGGCTCCGTAGCGGAGAACAATTCGCAACACCTTCTTCTTGCCCTCCTCATTCACTTTGTAGCTGCTGATGTAGCCCTCGTCTTTCAGGATGCGCGCCACTTCAGCCTTCAATTTCGAGGAGGGCATGTCCACCCGCTGGTGCCGGGCCTGAATCCCGTTCCGAATACGCGTAAACATGTCCGCTATAGAATCTGATACCGCTGCCATAAAACTCCTGCCACCTGAATTTCCGTCTTAACTCGATGATGCGCACGTCATTCCCGCGAAAGCGGGGATCCATTGGTTCCCGGACGGGCCATGGACCCCCCTTCCGCGGGGGTGACGAATGCTAACTTGCAAGCTACCAGCTCGACTTCACCACCCCCGGGATCTCGCCCTTGAGAGCCAATTGCCGGAAACACAATCGGCACATCTTGAACTTCCCCAGGTAACCGCGAGGCCGGCCACAAATCAGGCAGCGATTCCTGTGCCGGATTGCGAACTTCGGCTTCTTGCGCAACTTGGCCATCATTGAAGATCGAGCCACGAAAAACCTCCTAAGTACAGTGACGAGTGATGAGTGACGAATGACGAGCAAACGCCAAAAACAGTGACGAACCCGCCGGCCACTTCCGCCCGTAGTCTTGCTTTTTCTTCGTCATCACTCGTCACTCGTCTCTTGTCACTGCCCTTGTCACTTGTCACTCGTCACTGCTTTTCTGCGCTGCGCCTCTGTGCGGAAAGGCATCCCCAAGTGCCGGAGCAGGGCCAAAGCTTCCGCGTCGCTGCGAGCGTCAGTAACGATAGAAATGTTCAGTCCCTTCACTTTTTCGACCTTGGCGTAGTCAATTTCCGGGAAGACCATCTGGTCGCGAAGACCCATCGTGTAATTCCCGCGGCCGTCAAAAGCCCGCGTCGAAAGTCCCCTGAAGTCGCGCACGCGCGGCAGCGCCACGCTGGTGAGGCGATCGAAGAATTCGTACATCCGGTCGCCCCGCAGAGTCACCATCGCACCGATCGGCATGTTCTTGCGCAGCTTGAAATTCGCGATCGACTTGCGCGCCCGGGTAATGATCGGCTTCTGTCCCGTAATCAAGCCCAACTCCGCCGACCCTGAATCCAGCAATTTGGCATTCTGAATGGCTTCACCCAACCCCATGTTCAGCACGATCTTCCTAAGACGCGGGGCGGCCATGGTATTCGGGTAATTGAATTCCTTCAACAAGGCCGGCACGATCTCGTTCTTATATCTCTCTTTCAACCGCGGAGCCATTTTCCCTCGAGTTCCTCCCGCCTAGAGCCGCAGACCTGAATGCCGGTCTGCGCCACCCTTACTTATCCAAAGACTTCTGGCATTTAGCGCAGATGCGCACCTTCTTGCTGCCGGCCATTTCCCGATGCTGGATGCGAGTGGGTCCGCATTCGCTGCACACCAGGGCCACATTGGAAACGCTGATCGGCCCTTCTTTCTCCAGGATCCCGCCTCGGATCTGCTTGTTCGGATTGGGCCGCGTGTGGCGCTTGATCATGTTCACATGCTCAACATACAGCCGCCGCTTGCGCGGTACGACTTCCAGAACCCGCCCCACCTTGCCCTTATCCCGCCCGGCAATTACCTTCACCTGGTCGTTCTTGCGAATATCCAATGCCATTCCCATCACAGAACCTCTGGCGCGAGTGAAACGATTTTCAGAAATTTCTTCTCGCGAAGCTCTCTGGCCACCGGCCCGAAGACGCGAGTCCCCACCGGCTCGTTCGCCTCGTTGATGAGCACGGCGGCATTCTCATCGAATCGAATGTAGCTGCCGTCCCGCCGCCGCTGCTCTTTACGCATTCTGACGATCACACACTTGACCACTTGGCCTTTGGGAATGGCGCTGTCCGGCGCCGCTTCCTTCACCGAGGCGGTAACCACATCACCCAGTCCCGCCTGCAAGCCCACATCGCCTCCCACCGGGAGAATGCAGGCCAGCCGGCGCGCCCCGGAATTGTCCGCCACATGCAGAATCGTCCTCATCCCGATCATACGGTCGCCTCCGGAAGCGGAGCCACTTTCACGGCCTTATGCACAATTTCCACCACCCGCCAGCGCTTCTGGCGGCTGAGGGGCCGCGTCTCCTGAATTCGCACCCTGTCGCCCGGCCGGCACTCGTTCTTCTCGTCGTGGGCCAGAAAAGTTTTGGAGCGCCGCACTACCCTCTTGTAAAAGCGGTCAATAATCTGCCGCTCCACCGTAACCGCTACGGTCTTCTGCATTTTGTTACTGGTCACAGTCCCGACTTTTTCCTGTCGCCGTTTTTGCATGATCTTCAGCTTTCAGCTATCAGCTCTCAGCTTTCAGTAAACGCCTTGCCGCCTGCCACAACCTGTTTGCTGAAAGCTGATGGCTGATAGCTGACGGCTTAAGCCGCCCCTTTCGCCTTCAGTTGCCGCTCCCGCGCCACGGTCTTCACCCTGGCGATGCCTTTCCTCAACGCTCGCAGGGTCTCCAGACTCTCCGCCTGCCCGCTCGCCATTCGGAACCTCAACCGGCCCAGTTGGCCGGTAAATTCGGCCGCGCGCGCTTTCACCTCATCGTCAGTCCATTCGCGCATCTTCTCGGCCGGCC
Organism: uncultured Acidobacteriota bacterium; assembly: GCA_963842495.1. Taxonomy (GTDB): domain Bacteria; phylum Acidobacteriota; class Terriglobia; order UBA7540; family UBA7540; genus CAVROP01. Next base: position 215,492 of record CAWJHY010000037.1, on the reverse strand, counting down.
ACTTCCACTTCTTGTCTTTTTCCAGTTTCATGACCATCTCTCTCGTTGTCCGGGCATGCCATGGCGTGCCCCTACCGCCACCGCCCGCGCCTATATCGCGCCGATCTTGCGGGTAACAAATTGCGTTGACAAAGCCAGCTTATGGCCGGCCAGGCGCATCGCTTCGCGGGCTTCCGCTTCCGGCACGCCTTCCATCTCGAAGAGGATTCGTCCCGGCTTCACCACCGCCACCCAAAACTCCGGAGCGCCCTTGCCTTTTCCCATGCGGGTTTCCGCCGGCTTCTTCGTCACCGGCTTGTCAGGGAAAATGCGAATCCAAAGTTTTCCGCCGCGCTTGATGAAGCGCATGATGGCCACGCGGCTGGCTTCAATCTGGCGGTCCGTGATCCAGCCCGGCTCGAGCACTTTCAACCCATAGTCCCCAAACGATAGGCGCGACCCTCGCCAGGCCTTGCCGCGCATGCGGCCGCGCTGCTGCTTTCGGTACTTTACCTTGCTTGGCATTAACATAGTCTCGATCCACTCTGTAGGGGCGGTTCGCGAACCGCCCCTACTACTGCGATTCGCAACGCCCCAACTTTAGGCGGCCGCTGGCGTCGGGGCCGGGGCCGGCGGCGCTTGGGGAGCCGCAGGCGCAACCGCAGCCACGGGTTCCGCAACCTTGGGCTTCTCCGGCCGCTTCTTCTGTTCCAGAATCTCTCCGTTATAGATCCAGCATTTCACGCCAATCACGCCATACGTGGTCCTCGCCTCCGCGAGTCCGTAGTCAATGTCCGCGCGCAGGGTGTGCAGAGGCAGGCGTCCCTGGAGGTACCATTCCGAGCGCGCAATCTCAGCCCCATTCAAGCGCCCGCCGCAGCGAATCTTGATCCCCTTGCAGCCGAAGCGCAGCGCGGAATCAACCGCCTTTCGCATGGCGCGCCGGAAGGCCACGCGCTTCTCGAGCTGCAGGCAAATTGCTTCCGCCACCAACTGGGCGTTCAACTCGGGGCGGTGAACCTCCTGGATGTTGATGGGCAGTACTTCCCGCCCCGTGCGCTTCTGCATCTCCTGCCGAAGCCGGTCGATCTCCGCGCCCTTGCGGCCGATGATGATGCCCGGCCGCGCGGTGTGGATGGTGATCTTCAGCTTGTTGCCCGGCCGCTCGACTTCGATGGACGCCACTCCCGCCGCCTGCAGTTGATCCTTCAGCCGCTTCTTGAGCTTCAGGTCCTCGTGGAGAAAATCGCTGTAATCCTTTTTCGCGAACCAGCGCGACTTCCAGGTCTTGTTATATCCAAGACGGAATCCGTAAGGATGTACTTTCTGGCCCATCCACTCCTCCTTCAGTTAGGGATTAGGGGTCAGGGACTAGGGATTAGCAGTGACAACCAGTCCCTAACCCCTAGCCCCTAATCCCTAGCCCCTGATCAATCCCTGCCTTGCGGCGACTCGACCACAATGGTGACGTGGCTGGTGCGCCGCTGGTAGCGGTACGCGCGGCCCATGGGTGCGGGGCGAACCCGCTTCTGGCGCGGTCCGTCGTTGACGTAGGCCTTGGAGACGATTAACTGGTCCACATCCACATGCTCGGCTTTCTGCTCGGCGTTGGAAATGGCGGCGCGCAATATCTTCTCCACCGCCTCGGTCACGCGCTTCTTCGTGTAGGTCAGGGTACTCAGCGCGTCACCCACGTTCTTGCCGCGAATCAGGTCTACGACCAGGCGCGCCTTCTGCGGCGAACAGCGGATGTATTTTTGTGTGGCTCGTGCTTCCATAGTTTCTCTCAGTCCAACTGGTCATTCCCGCCTGGGCGGGAATCCTCACTGGTGGCCGATGTACGGGCACGCCATGGCGTGCCCCTACAAATTAGCTGGCGGCTCCTCCCGTCGCCGGCGCCGGCGCGGCGGCCGGCCTCGCGCCTCCCACGGGGGGTGGAGCCGCAGCGGTGGCCTTTTCCATCGCCACCTTGACGCTATGCCCCTTGAAGGTGCGAGTCGGTGAGAACTCGCCCAACTTATGGCCGACCATGTTCTCCGTGATGTACACGGGGATGAATTTCTTGCCGTTGTGAACGGCAATCGTATGCCCCACCATCTCGGGAACAATAGTGGAACGTCGCGACCAGGTTTTCACCACTTTCTTCTCGAACCGCCGGTTGAGCAGTTCGACCTTCCTCATTAAGTGGTCATCCACGAAGGGACCCTTCTTCAACGACCTTCCCAAGGCTTCCTCCCTTTATTTCTTCTCACGGTGCTTCACAATGAACCGTTCCGTTAACTTGTTGTTGCGCGTCTTGTAACCGCGGGTGGGCTGGCCCCAAGGTGTCACGGGGTTGCGCCCTCCGGAGGTCTTCCCTTCCCCGCCTCCCAGGGGATGATCGACGGGGTTCATCGCCACGCCCCGTACGGTGGGCCGAATGCCCATCCAGCGCTTGCGCCCCGCCTTGCCGATGGAGATATTCTCGTGCTCGAGATTCCCCACCTGCCCGATGGTCGCCACGCACTCCATGAGAACTTTCCGGACTTCCCCGGACGGCAGACGAATTTGCGCGTATTCGCCCTCTTTGGCAAGTAACTGGGCGGAGCTTCCGGCGCTGCGCACCATCTGGCCGCCCTTTCCCGGGCGCAGTTCGATGTTGTGGATCAAAGTGCCGGCCGGGATACTCTTCAGCGGCAACGCGTTGCCGGTGACAATATCCGCTTCCGGACCGGAAACGACCTTGTCACCCACTTTCAATCCCGAGGGAGCAAGAATGTACCGCTTCTCTCCGTCCGCGTAATGCAGGAGGGCAATGAAAGCGGAGCGGTTCGGGTCGTATTCGATGCTGGCCACACGAGCCGGAATCCCCATCTTGTCGCGTTTAAAATCGACCACCCGATAGTGCCGCTTGTGCCCGCCGCCGCGGTGCCAAATCGTCAATTCACCGTGGTTGTTGCGCCCCGAGATGCGCGATTTGGGCTCCAACAGCGGCCGGTGAGGAGGCACTTTGGAGAGTTCCTCAAAGGTCAAGCCCGTCTGGAACCTTCTCGTCTCGGTGTAGGGTCTGTAGGTTTTTATTCCCATAGCCTTCGTCTTCGGCAGCGAACCACTTCGCCGCTCAAACTCCTCTACTCACTCTCAACGTACTCCGGTACTTTCTCCCCGGCCTTCAGCTTCACGTACGCCTTCTTCCAGTCCGGCCGGTACCCGAACGTCCTTCCCCGGCGCCGCATTTTACCCGCGTAAGCGGAGGTGTGGACGGACGCCACCTTGACTTTAAACAACGTCTGCACGGCTTCCTTGATGTCGATCTTGGTAGCCTCGGGGACGACCTGGAAGCAGAGCGTTCGATGGCGCTCTTTGACGTCCACGCTCTTCTCCGTAACGATCGGCTTGCGCAAAATATCGTAGGGGCTCTTCATAGCAACGACTCCTGGAGCCGGGTGAGAGCTCCTTCCGAAATCAGCATCTGATCATGGCTCAACACCTGGTAGGGATGCAGTTGGTGGTGGCGAACCAGCTCGCATCCCTCGACATTGCGCGAGGAGAGCTCCAGATTATGGTTCGCCGCATCGTTCACCACCAGGACGGTCTTTTCCACTCCCAACTTCTTCAGGGCCCCGGCAAACAACTTGGTCTTCGCCTCGCCCAAGCCGAATTGGTCCACCACCGTCAATTTGTGTTCCAGGAACTTCGCCGCCAGAGCCGAACGCAGCGCCCCGCGCAGCATCTTCGCCGGGAGCGCATAGGAGTAATCGCGCTTCACGGGACCGTGAGCGATTGAACCGTGACGCCACAACGAGCTGCGAATGCTCCCCACGCGCGCCCGCCCCGTGCCCTTCTGCCTCCAGGGCTTCTTGCCGCCGCCCCTCACCTCGGCCCGGGTCTTCGTGGCGTGTGTCCCGCGCCGCAGGCTCGCCCGGTACTGCTTCACGGCTTCCCAGAGCAGGCTCTGATTCGGTTTTACCGCGAAGACCTCGTCCGCGACCTCGAGCTGCTTCACGGTCGCCCCATCCATGTTTTTGACTTCGACTGTCGCCATGTTAGTTTTCAGTTCTCGGTTAACAGTTATCAGTTTCGAGCAGCCGGCCATCTGCCGACCTGCCCATCTGCCTACTTATGCGGCGCCTTGGCCTGGTGAACGACCACATAGCCGCCTTCCGGACCCGGTACGGCGCCGGCAACCAACAAAGTGTTCTCCTCCGCATCGACTTGCACCACTCGGAGGTTTCGCACCGTGGTCCGCGCATTGCCCATGTGGCCGGCCGCCTTCATCCCCTTGAGCACGCGGGAAGGCCACGCCGATGCCCCAATCGAGCCCGGCGCGCGATGGAACATCGACCCGTGCGAGCCGCCGCCGCCGCCGAAGTGATGCCGCTTGTGGAATCCGGCAAAGCCCCGTCCTTTGGACACTCCCGTCACATCGACAAAGTCGTCGGCGGCAAACACGTCAGCCAGAACTTTGTCCCCAACGTTGACTTCCCCTGCGTCCGCGCCCAGACGCACTTCTCGCAGAAAACGCACCGGGTTCGCGCCAGCCTTCTTGAAATGTCCGTCCCGAGGCCGATTCACGCGCTTCGGAGGCGGCAACTCCACCAAGCCGAGCTGGGCCGCGTCATAACCCTCGCGCCCTGCGGTCTTCCTTTGGATGACAACGCACGGCCCCGCCTTCAACACCGTCACCGGCGTCACGTCTCCATTTTTGCCGAAGACCTGCGTCATGCCGAGCTTTTTGCCGAGAATTGCTTTCACCATGTTTAGTTCTCAGTTGTCAGAAGTCAGTGGTCACTGGTCCGTCGTCCGTTGCCGCCTGCCGTCACGAAGGACGGCGGACCACGGACAACGGAGGCCTTTACTTCGTGTGCTCCTTGCCAAACGCCTTGATTTCGATGTCCACGCCGGAAGGCAGATCCAGTTTCGTCAGAGCTTCGATCGTGTTCGAAGTGGGCTCCAGGATATCCACCAGCCGCTTGTGCGTGCGGATTTCGAACTGCTCCCGCGATTTCTTGTCGGTATGCGGCGAGCGCAGCACGCAATACTTGTTTTTAATGGTGGGTAGCGGAATTGGGCCCGCGACCTGCGCCCCCGTGCGCTTCGCAGTCGATACGATTTCAGCCGCCGATTGGTCGAGAATCTTGTGATCGTATGCCTTCAACCGAATTCTAATTTTCTGATGCAGCATCACTCCTCGTTTTGGCTGTCAGCCGTCAGCTCTCAGCTTTCAGCTTGTCTTCCACTGCCGCCATGTCTTGCCTGACATCCCGCTCTTGCTGATAGCTGACAGCTGAAAGCTGACAGCTACTGGATAATTTCCGTCACGCTTCCGGCGCCCACCGTGTGGCCGCCTTCCCGGATGGCGAAGCGCAGGCCTTTCTCCATGGCGATGGGCGTGATCAACTCGATCGTCAGGGCCACGTTATCCCCCGGCATCACCATCTCCGTGCCTTCCGGCAGCGTCGCCACTCCCGTCACGTCCGTGGTCCGAAAGTAAAACTGCGGCCGGTACCCGTTGAAGAACGGCGTGTGCCGCCCCCCTTCTTCCTTCGTCAAGATGTACACCGCCGACTTGAACTTCGTGTGCGGCGTGATCGACCCCGGCTTCGCCAGCACCATCCCCCGCTCCACGTCGTCCTTCTCCGTGCCCCGCAACAGCACCCCGATGTTGTCCCCCGCCTGCCCTTCGTCCAGCAGCTTCTTGAACATCTCCACGCCCGTCACCACCCGCTTGAACGACTCCGGACGCAACCCTACGATCTCCACTTCCTCCTGCACCTTCACCCGGCCCCGCTCCACCCGCCCCGTCACCACCGTCCCACGCCCCGAGATCGAGAAGATATCTTCAATCGGCATCAGAAACGGCTTGTCCAACTCCCGCTGCGGCAGCGGAAAGTAACTGTCCACCGCCTCCATCAACTCCAGCACCGACTTCTCCCACTTCGGATCCCCTTCCCCCGCCTTCAGCGCGCTCCCCCGTACCACCGGAATCTTGTCCCCAGGAAACTGGTACTTGTTCAGCAGATCGCGCACTTCCACTTCCACCAGGTCCAGCAGTTCCGGATCGTCCACCGCGTCGCACTTGTTCATGAACACCACAATGTTCGGCACGTTCACCTGCCGCGCCAACAGCACGTGCTCCCGCGTCTGCGGCATCGGCCCGTCCGTCGCCGCCACCACCAGGATCGCCCCGTCCATCTGCGCCGCCCCCGTGATCATGTTCTTGATGTAGTCGGCGTGCCCCGGGCAATCCACGTGCGCGTAGTGCCGGTTCTTGGTCTCGTACTCCACATGCGCAATCGCGATCGTGATCCCCCGCGCCTTCTCTTCCGGCGCGTTGTCGATCGAGTCGAACGGCCGAAACTTGACCTTCGGATTGGTCTTCGCCAATACCTTGGTGATCGCCGAGGTCAACATCGTCTTGCCGTGATCGATGTGCCCAATCGTCCCGATGTTCATGTGCGGCTTTGAACGATCAAACTTTTCTTTGGCCATGCAGTAGCCCCTCCCGAACATGCTAAAAGAGTTCTAACTAGCAACCTCGACTTTGTAGGAGCATGAATCAACAAATATGATAACGCGTTCTCATTCAATGTAAGTTCAGAGTCAAGCGTTCAATCCCAGAAGCTCTCACCGCCATGGGATAGTTCGTAGCGCACAAATTCCCCCACCACCGCAGCAACGGCGGACCGTTCGTCCGCCGCCATCTCTTTCAAACTACCCGCGCGCAACGCATTCCGTATCCCAGCCACAGCTAGTCCAGTCACGTCCACCGGTCACCGTGCATTCGCGTCCACCCGACCGCAGACTCACAATGAAGCGATGGAAGCCGTTCGACCCCGGCGGTGCCATGCCCACACTTTGAACCGCAACGACCTCCCAAATTGCCCGCACGATCACGCTCAGCTCAACACCTTGCTTCCCAAGCTCCTCCTTTACCCCTCGGAGGATTCTCTGGGCGTCGGGTAGCCTGGACCCGTCTTTTAAAACCACCTCTGCGAAAAAGCCATCGGGAAATTCGACGTACTGCTCCTTCCCTTCGTCGAGGCACTGCGCGAGGCCTGCAACGCCTAAACGGCTCTTGATCAAGTTTTCCAATTCACCACTCGTCATACCATTTCGACCTAATCCGGAAAGAGCTTGCGGCCCGTCACCATCACAAAGTAGCACTGCCTCTGCGCGTCTCGCAGCATCTCACTCGATAAATCCACGTGCGGCGGATTCCATCCCGGCATATAATCTGACAGGCGCCGCAATTCGTAAGAACTCCTCAAGAAAGATCCAAAGGACCTACCCATCCACCTTCCCATCTCGTCGTGCAGGCGGCCATGCTTCCTGCCCGAGGAGTCTGAACGTCAATTCCTAACGCCCAAAGATAGCCCCAACACGCATGGAAAAGGGCGTAATAGGTGCGAGAAAAGGCGTTGCGAATCTCGAATTCCGAAGCCGTCTCGCCGATTGCGACCGTCTTGATTAAACCCTCCGCTAATCTCAAGTGTTCGCGCGCCGCGCGGTTTCCCGATGAATCCAAGTCGCTTCCCTCGACCGAAATCTCAGGGCAACAGGAAAGTTCGCGCCAACGCAGCCTCGCTACCGCCCCACAACTCGCCCCTGCACTCGTGCGATGACCTCCTCCGAAATCGACGCCGGCGTCTCTTCGTAGCGCAGGAAGTGCATCGTGTAGGAAGCGCGGCCCTGCGTCCTGGAACGCAAATCCGTGGCGTAGCCGAACATCTCCGCCAGGGGAACCTTGGTGCGGATGATCTGGGTCGAGCCGCGCTTTTCCATGCCTTCGATGTGGCCGCGGCGCGCGCTCAGGTCGCCCAGAACATCACCCATGTATTCCTCGGGGACCACCACTTCCACCTTCATCACCGGCTCCAGCAGCACCGGCTTAGCCTTGCGGACAGCTTCCTTGAAGCCCAGCGAGCCGGCAATCTTGAAGGCGATCTCCGAAGAATCGACTTCGTGATACGAGCCGTCGGTGAGGGTTACCGAGACACCGTTCATTTCATAGCCGGCGAGGGCGCCGGATTCCATCGCCTCGCGCACGCCTTCATAAGTGGGCCCGATGTATTCCTTCGGAACCACTCCGCCCACGATCTCGTCGCGAAACAGCAGTTTCAATTCCGCATCAAACTTGTTGCTGGATTTCTTCTTGGTCAGCTCGGCGATGGCGTTAAGGTCGGGATGCGGGAGGGGATCGACACGCAGAAAAACGTGGCCGTACTGGCCTCGGCCGCCCGTCTGCCGCACGTACTTCCCTTCTCCCTCGGCGGAAGCCAGGATGGTCTCGCGGTAGGCTACCTGTGGGCGCCCCACGTTGGCCGCCACGCTGAACTCCCGCACCATGCGATCCACCAGGATCTCGAGGTGCAATTCGCCCATGCCTGAAATCAGGGTTTGTCCGGTGTCGGGGTCGGTGTGAACTTTGAAGGTGGGGTCTTCCTGCGTCAGTTTCGACAGGGCGTTCCCTAACTTCTCCTGGTCCGCCTTGGTCTTGGGTTCAATCGCCACCGAGATGACGGGAGCGGGAAAATCCATGGACTCCAGGACGATGGGATGTGCCTCGTCGCAAATCGTGTCGCCGGTCGAGACGCTCTTCAGACCCACGGCCGCGGCGATATCTCCCGCCAACACTTCCGTGATCTCCTCGCGCTTGTTGGCGTGCATCTGCAACAAGCGCGAAATGCGCTCCCGGCGGTCGCGGCGGGGATTGTAAACCGAGTCCCCCTTTTGTACGCCTCCCGAATAAACGCGCAGAAACGCAAGCTGGCCGACGTAGGGGTCGGTCATAATCTTGAACACCAAGGCGGCGAACGGATCTTCGTCCGAAGGCTTTCGAGTCAGCATTTTCTCTTCGTCGTCGGGTTCCGTGCCCTCGATGGGGGGAACGTCCATCGGCGAGGGTAGGTAATCCACCACCGCATCGAGCAGCGGCTGAACGCCTTTGTTCTTGAAAGCGGCGCCGCAAAGCACGGGAAAGGCCTTCATGGCGATGGTCGCTCGCCGCAGTGCAGCTCGAAGATCTTCCTCCCCAATGGCTTCGCCGTGGACGTACTTCCCCATAATCGCTTCGTCCACTTCACCCAGCGATTCGATCATCTGCTCGCGAAACCGCAGCGCCTTCTCCTGGTGTTCGGCCGGAACCTCGACATCGTCAAAGGCCGCTCCCAGCGTCTCTTCCTTCCACACAATGGCGCGTTGCCTGACCAAGTCAATGATCCCCTCGAAAGCGTCTTCCGCGCCCAGAGGCAGTTGCACAATGACGGGATTGGCATGGAGCTTGGAGCGGAGCTGGCTGGCGCACGTTTCAAAGTCCGCGCCCACGCGGTCCATCTTATTCACAAAAACGATGCGCGGCACCCGGTACTTGTCCGCCTGCCTCCAAACCGTTTCCGTCTGGGGCTCAACGCCCTCCACCGCCCCTAAAATAGCAATCGCTCCGTCAAGCACCCGGAGCGACCGTTCAACTTCCGCCGTAAAATCCACGTGGCCCGGCGTGTCAATAATATTAATTCGGATATCGTTCCAAAAACAGGTGGTAGCAGCGGAGGTAATGGTGATGCCGCGCTCCTGCTCCTGTTCCATCCAATCCATGACCGCCGTGCCTTCGTGCACTTCACCCATCTTGTACGTCCGGCCGGTGTAATACAGGATGCGCTCGGTCGTCGTCGTCTTTCCGGCATCGATGTGGGCCATGATGCCGATGTTCCGGGTTTTTTCGAGCGGCGTCTGACGCGGCATAGATCCTTCAACGAACAGAAACGAGCATCCTCCCGGTCCTCGGACCAGGATGCTGCCCCCAGCAGCTTATTGATCGTTTAAGCCGCTTGCGGCGGCCTCAAAGCGGATCGTGGGCCAGGGTGGTCCCACCTCCCGCCATGACCAAGGTTACCAGCGGTAATGGGCGAAAGCCCGATTGGCTTCCGCCATGCGGTGCGTGTCGTCCCGTTTCTTGATGGCGCCTCCGCGGTTGTTCGCAGCGTCCAGCAACTCCGCGGCCAGCTTCTCCACCATGGACTTCTCGCCCCGCTCCCGCGCGTAGCTGATAAGCCAGCGGAGACTTAACGAGGTTTGACGATTCCGATTGACTTCCACCGGCACCTGATAGTTCGCCCCACCCACGCGGCGGGTCTTCACTTCCAGGGTCGGCTTGACGTTCTCCACCGCCTTCTTGAAGATCTTCAGCGGATCATCATTGGCTCGCTGTTGAATCAAGCCGAAGGCGTCGTACACGACCTTCTGGGCGACACTCTTCTCGCCCATCAGCATGACGCAGTTCACTAACTTCTGAACCAGTGGGCTGCCGTGAACCGGATCGGCGCTTACCTCTCGATGCTCAGTTGTACCTTTACGAGGCATAAATGGTTGTCAGTACTCAGTTCTCAGTTTTCAGTTCGCGCTGTCAGCTTTCAGCTTTCAGTGGAAAGCGGGAAGTCTCCCAGATCTTAAACGACCTGCCTATCTGCCCACCTGCCTACTGCCTAACTTGCCTTGGGCCGCTTGGCCCCGTACTTGGACCGCCCTTGCCGGCGATCCGTCACGCCCGCAGAATCCAGCGTCCCGCGAATGACGTGATAGCGGACTCCGGGCAGATCTTTGACGCGGCCGCCCCGGATCAGGACGATCGAGTGTTCCTGCAAATTGTGGCCGACGCCCGGAATATACGTCGTCACTTCCATCGCATTCGTCAGCCTCACGCGCGCCACTTTCCGCAATGCCGAGTTCGGCTTCTTGGGCGTCTGGGTGTACACGCGAACGCATACTCCACGCTTCTGCGGACAGCCGTCCAGCGCCGGGCTGGATGTCTTGTACCTCGGCTGCTTTCGGCCGAGCCGAACCATCTGACTAAAAGTTGGCATTCCGGGGCCTCTCTCCCACCCCCGCAACGGGTATCCTCTGCGACTGCCTCTGTATGGACCCGAACAAGGCCTACAGTCGATCCTTACAAATGTAACAGACCGGCAAAAAATTTGTCAAGCAACTTGCGGCGTTGGCATCGAAAATACGTCATTCCCGCGCAAGCGGGAATCCATCGCGCAATCCCGGGAACACCGTCCCATGGATTCCCGCTTGCGCGGGAATGACCGTAATTCTGAGGCGACCCTCAATTCGTGAGGGCACGCCACACAGGCGGCGCTAGCGCATCTCGAGAATTTCCTTCTCCTTCGCCTTGCCCACACTTTCCAGCCTTTCCATCGTATCGTCGGTCAGCTTCTGAATCTCTTCCAGGCCTCGCCGCTCGTCGTCTTCAGATATTTTCTTGTCCTTGAGCAGTCTCTTCACTTCTTCATTCCCATCCCGGCGAATATTGCGCGCCGCTGTCCGGTGGTTTTCCAAAACCTTGTGGAGGTGCTTCACCAGCTCCTTCCGCCGCTCTTCCGTAAGCGCCGGAATGGGAACTTTCAGGATCTTTCCATCGTTGACCGGATTCAATCCCAAGCCCGAAGATCGAATGATCTTCTCGATCGCCGGCAACAAACTTGGATCCCAGGGCTGCACGGTCAGCAAGGTAGGATCGGGAATCCCCAAAGTCGCCACCTGGTTCAGAGGTGTGGGCGTGCCGTAATATTCCACCTTCAGATGCTCCAGCAGGCCGGTTGAGGCGCGGCCCGTGCGCAAAGTGGCAAGTTCCGCGCGCAAGTCTTCTGCTGCTTTCGCCATGCGCGTGCGAGTTGCTGCGAGAGTCTCCTTAATCATCTTTGGCCCGCCTCTCCGGGCGTGCGCTCAACGGGATACGAGTGAACCAATCTTTTCGCCGAGAATGACGCGCTTGAGATTGCCTGGAACGTTAAGATTGAAAATGATAATCTGTACGCTATTATCCATGCACATCGAAATAGCGGTCGTATCCATCACCTTCAGCCCGCGCGAGAGCACATCCAGATAATTAATGCGCGAAAACATCTTGGCTTCCGAAACCTTTTGCGGGTCCGCATCGTAGACGCCGTCAACCTTGGTGGCCTTCAGAATCACGTCCGCCTTGATCTCGATGGCCCGCAGGGCCGCAGCCGTATCCGTGGAAAAATAGGGGCTGCCGGTTCCGGCGGCAAAAATCACCACCCGGCCTTTTTCCAAGTGGCGCACGGAGCGGCGGCGGATAAAGGGCTCCGCGACCTCCCGGATTTCGATCGCCGTGGTGACTCGCGTGTGGCAGCCGAGTTTCTCCAAGGCGTCTTGCAGCGCCAAGCCGTTAATCACCGTGGCCAGCATTCCCATCTGGTCCGCGACCACCCGATCGATCCCGGACTCGGCAGCCGCCACTCCCCGGATAAAGTTCCCGCCCCCCACCACGATGCCGATCTGGACTCCCAGCCTCCGAACTTCGTCAACTTCTGCGGCAATGCGGGCCGCCATCGCAGGGTCGATCCCGAAGCCCTGCGATCCGATCAGCGCTTCACCGCTCAATTTCAGCAGAATGCGGCGAAATACGGGAGCACTCATGCGCTGGGCGTCCCTTCACCCACCTTGAAACGCGCGAACCGGCGGACCGTGATATTCTCGCCGAACTTGGCGATCTTGGAAGCGATCAACTCTCCGATGGTCATGGCGCCGCTGGTATCCTTGATGAAGTGTTGTTCGTACAGGCAGGCGTCCTCGTAGAATTTCCCCAGCCTGCCCTCCACGATGCGATCCAGCACCGCCTCGGGCTTGCCCGAAGCGGCCGCCTGCTCCTTCAGGATTTCCTTTTCCCGGTTGAGAACCTCTTCCGTCACGTCCTCCTTGCGAATGAAGCGCGGATCGGTGGCGCAGACCTGCATGGCCAGATCGTGGACCAATTGCTGGAATTCCTCATTGCGCGCCACGAAGTCAGACTCGCAATTCACTTCGATCAGCACACCCATCTTCCCGCCCGCGTGGATATAGCTCCCCACCACGCCTTCGGAAGTTACACGGCCCGCTTTCTTGGCCGCGGCCGCCTGGCCGCGTTTCCGGAGGACCGTGAAGGCCTTTTCCTGGTCGCCCCCCGCCTCTTCCAGAGCTTTCTTGCACTCCAGCATGGGAGCGCCGCTGATTTCACGCAGTTTCTTGACTAGCTCGGCGGATACACTCATCCCTTTCCTTCCTCCGCACAGCACAATATTCGGCGCAGCCACCCGGCCCGCCTATTTCAGATTCTGGGTTTGAATTCACCGGCAATAAAGGGCCCCAGACCTGCACCCGCAGGCCTCTTCTACCCGGGCATGTTAGGCCTCAGGGGTGCCTTCGCCGTCCTCTCCCTTGCGTGGACGTCCCTTCGGGTCCAGGCCCTTGCGCCGGAGCTTGGGGACACGCACCCGGCCGTCGGCGCTCTCCTCCGCCTCCAGAACGGCGGGAGAAAGGCCAATCCCTTCTTTCCCGATAAACAACTCTTCGCCAGGCTGGCCCTCCCCTTGCAGCGCCTCCGCGGCGGCCAGGCGCTGCGCTTCCAACTCCTCGGCCGCTTTCTCTGCCGCGATCTTCTCTTCCTCCATCTGCTTATCCAAGGCGGCCTGGCGCCCTTCCATAATGGAATCGGCGATTCTCGAGGTAAAGAGCCGGATGGCGCGCAAGGCATCATCGTTGCCGGCAATCACGTAATCGACCAAGTCCGGGTCGCAGTTCGTATCGACGATCGCCACCACCGGGATGCCGAGTTTCCGCGCTTCCTGAACGGCGATCTCCTCTTTGTGGGAATCCACCACGAAGAGCGCCCCGGGGAGTTCCGGCATTTCCTTGATGCCGGAAAGATTCTGTTCCAGATGGTGGCGCTCACGCTCCAGCCGCTGAACCTCTTTCTTGGTCAGCAGATCGTAGCGGCCATCCTTGCTCATCTCCTCGAGTTCTTTGAGGCGCTGAATGGATTTTTGAATCGTCGCGTGGTTGGTCAGCAAGCCCCCCAGCCAGCGGTGGTTCACAAAGAACATGCCACACCGGACGGCTTCCTCCGCAATGGCCTCTTGCGCCTGGCGCTTGGTGCCCACAAACAACACGGTCTTGCCCTCGCGCGAAAGGTCGGTAAGGAATTTGGCCGCCTCTTTGAACAGCTTCAGCGTCTTTTGCAGGTCAATGATGTAAATCCCGTTGCGTTCCCCGTAGATGTATTCCTTCATCTTGGGGTTCCAGCGGCGCGTCTGGTGGCCGAAGTGGACTCCGGCTTCCAGGAATTCCTTCATCGTTATATTCGCCAAAAACTCCTCCTCTTAGGACCCACAAGGATCAAAGTAGCAAATCTCGTCGTCCCCGCGAAAGCGGGAACCCAGCTTTCGTCGTCCCCGCGAAGGCGGGGACCCAGCTCCAATGGATTCCCGCTTGCGCGGGAATGAGAGGTCTCGCGACGCGCCAAGCGGGGAATGACAGGCTTGGCAGACCGGGTGCGGGGTCAACCTTTGTAATTCCCCGACGCGAGCGGCCACCCAGGCCGCCCCCGTACGGGCACGCCATGGCGTGCCCCTACCGTTTCGAGAATTGGAACCGCTTGCGCGCGCCCTTCTGGCCGTACTTCTTCCGTTCCTTGGCGCGCGGATCCCGAGTCAGGAACCCGCCCTGTCGAAGACGCGGGCGGAGTTCGGGATTGAAAATGATCAGCGCGCGCGCGATGCCCAACTTGGTCGCACCCGCCTGGCCGTGGACCCCGCCGCCCCGGGCATTGACCGAGGACGTCGAACTTCCCCGCCAACTCGGTGCTGACCAGCGGCTGCTGGATCTCCGCGCGCAGAGCCTCGGAGGGAAAGTAACTGTCGAAACCACGCCGGTTGATCTTCAGCTTCCCGTCGCCGGGCCTAAGAATCACTCTGGCGACGGACGTTTTGCGGCGTCCCGTCGCCCTGTACTCAGCAAGCTCTGTCACAAAGACTCCTATCCATGTTTGGATTCCGAGCGCCACGAACTACCGCGCCAGGGATATCGGTTCAGGGGATTGTGCGGCGTGCGGATGCGTGCTGCCTACGTAGACTTTCAGCCGCCGAGCCAACCGGGAATGCATTCGAGTCTTGGGCAGCATGCCCAGAATCGCTTCCCGAAGCAAGCCCTCCGGCTTCTTTTCAAACATGTCTCGCGCTCTGATCTCTTTCAAACCGCCCGGATATCCCGTCGTGTGCCGATAGATTTTGTCGTCCATCTTTTTGCCCGTCAGGCGAATCTTCTCGGCATTAATGATAATCAACCCGCTGCGATGATCTTGATGCGGCGTGTAGTCCGGAGAGTCCTTCCCCGTCAGCACTCGAGCCGCGCGCGCAGCCAAGCGCCCCAACACCCACCCCTCAGCATCAACCAACCGCCAGTGAATTCTTCCCCTGCTCGCCTTCGCAAAATAGGTTCCCACTCCACACTCCAGTGCACGTTGCCAACCGCAAATATACTATTATACTTGACCTAACGTGTTTTTCAACAACCTTTTTTGATTTTTCCTTTTGCACGAGCGCCTGCCGCGCCGCCGCGCCCTCCCGCATTACCCAGAGCGCCGTTCGACGAGATTTTCAGCGGCCGGCGGCACGCCCGCCGCCATCAAAATCAGCGAAGATGGTCCCTGCCGAGAAGGGAAAGGAGGAGAGAAAGAGGCTCAGGAGCCCCTTGCAGGCTTATTGCACGTCCTAGATTACTAAGTGGTCATAGTATGAAATTATATGTGTACTATAACAAAGGTATCATTGAGTTAGATTCTTGACAATCGAGGAGGTCGATGATTGAATCACTGGCTGCTTCTCCTGTGCGCGTGGCACAGGGCGCTGGCAGCGCAACGTGCTTCTGACTCGTCCCTGAAAAACTCTCGAGAAGGCTGGAGGGCTGGAATAGTCTAGCTCCCTCGACGTGGGAGAGTGCCTCACCTCGGCTTTCGAAAAGTCCACGGGAACGAGCCTGCGAGGTCTATACTGTCGCCCGGTCAGGTTTCAAACCGGATAACCTATTTCACAACGGAGGTGCATGGTGAGCAGAAATAAGCTGGTTCTGGTCAGTCTGGTGGGAATGTTTATGTTGGCGCAATCGCTCTACGCACAGAGGAGTGGCCTGACGTACTCGATTATTTTCAACGGCTATTGTGACGGTCTAACCGTGACCGTCGGATCGAACGGCTTTGTCACCGGGACCCATGATAATTATGACTGCGCGGGCAGTCAGACTTGGGTTGACGGCATTAACAGTATAACGGTCGGCAAGTTTGACTCCCTGGAAGACATCGGACCCATATCCTTGGCCGACAATATTGGGGTGCTTTTGCTTGATAATAGCGCCACGACCTATTATCTGAATTTCAAGAATAGCACCTGGGGCCTTTACGTGGAAAGCGATGGCGTCCTGCCCGAGCAATGGTGGAACGGGGGCACCTTCTCCGTTGTGGAGGCGTTCGTAACTTCCGGGGCCAAGAAGGCTTCCTGGCAGAAGCGCTCGGCTTCGGTCACTGAGCCCAACTTCACCGTCTCCGGTTATCCCACGGGAACGTTCGAGCTCTTGTTTTGGGACAATACTCATAGTTTCGAGTATTGCGACTATTTCCAACTGACGGCGTACGGCGACGTGGTGGGTGGGGTCCACAATTATGCGGACGGTTGCGGTATCGGAGCTAATGCCCCAGCAGGTGGCAACTATACGTTTCTGGGGAACGGCATTGTGGTGATCGGCACTCCCCATGGCCCTCTCGGGGTGGTAGGAGGTCGGGGCCTCCTGACGACAGACAACTCAGGCGAATTAATCGGGGCTGGGGACGTCACCTTCAGTTACTACTTTAGCTTTCAGTCGGGTATTTGGGCGGTTTACGAGACGGACGGCACAACAGGCTTCCAGCTCATAAATTGGGGGACCCTTGCTGTCGTCCAAGTTGACCCGCTTAAGGGAACGAAGGTGACACACCCCGTTGGTGGAATACCAAGCACTACACGTCATTAGTGACGATCCATTGAGGTTGACGGCAGGCGTGGGCGATAGGGACCTCTCCGATATGCGTAGAGTCGTTCTGCGCCTGCCCGTCATCGAACGCCTTTTGTGACGAAGAGGCTCCGGCCAATCGGGTTCATAGGGGCCGCACTTTTCCTGTGCCCGGATTCGGCCCAGTGTCTGTTGGCCGGAGGGTGCTCCCTGTAGGAGCGAGGCGGCGCCTCGCCCCTGTTTCTTTGCCGCCAACCCGCGCCTTATCGACGGATTAGGGTCAATTCAAGGCCGATTCGAATTACGCATGAGTTGCGCGCGCGCAGCGCGCCTCAGGCGCCGCCCGATTACCTGCCGATGTTGGAAGCCACGCCTCCGAGCCACCATACACGTGTCCATCCCGCACTTGATCTTCCATCTCTTGCCGCGCCCTCTGGGAAATGCGGACGATTTGCTGAGGCAACCACTTAAGTTCTCGAGTAGTCAAAACCAATATGCTGTTAAGCGGGGGCCCGGGCGCCATCATTTTGGCATCTGCCCATCTTTGGGCAGGGAACAAGTTTTGAGCGGGCGGGATCACTGCGGTTTGCAGCGTGTTCGATCCTGGACTGAAGTTGCGCTTGTTAGCCCAGCGGCAAAAGTGAAGGAGGGCAGACGAAATGAATGGACCGAAAATTACTCAGGCACGCGGCGTCTTTTCAATGGCGTGCGGCGTCGAGGTCAACATTTGCGCAAAACCGGAAAGCGTGTGGAGGCTCTTGACAGACGCCAAGGACTTCCCGCGCTGGAACTCCACCGTCTCCGCAGTTGAAGGGCAGATTCGCGAAGGCGAGCAACTCCGCCTGCACGTTCCTGGCACCGATCGCACCTTCACGCCGAGGGTATGCGGGGTCGTAGCTTGCGAGCGCATGACATGGACCGGCGGATTCGCCCCTCTGTTCAAGGGCGTGCGCAAGTTCGAGCTTAAACCGCGCCCTGATGGCTCGACAGATTTTGCCATGGAGGAACGCTTCTCAGGTCTCATGTTACCGTTAGTCAAGAAGTCGTTGCCCGATTTCAGGCCCATTTTCGGGCGCTACGCCGACGATTTGAAACGTGAGGCGGAAAGAACCAACCGCTGAGCGTCTACCCCAAAGTGGAGGGGAACTGCACCCTTGTTTTATGGCGGCGTTGTGGCATGTGAAGTGGTGGGTTGGCGTGGTTATGTTGGCTGCCGTGACCCTTTGCACCATGCTCATCGTCGTGCTATTCGCACACTCCCTATCGCCGGAATCGCAAGCGGAGAAGGAGCTAAAAAGCCGTTACAGAGAATATCGAATCCAGCAAGAAAAAAGAGGACGTCAAGACTGAGCGTGCCCTAAAGAGGAACGGTGATGCGCCAAGCGCCTTGGAGTGCGGCGGCTTGACGCCGCCTTGCAGTCTTGATATTCATACCGACCACGCTCTGAACCAAAGCCATTCCCTTCGTTGGCAGCCTGGCATTAACCTCGAAACCAAGGCGGCGTCAAGCCGCCGCACTCCAAGGTGCCTTCGGCACGGTCAGTCTGGCGACCGTTCAACCTCAAAGAGGGGAACGGTGTGAGGTACCCTTTTCTTCTGTCTACGCTTCGACGGCAGCCTCACGACTGCCTCCGCAAGACTCGAGGCCAGGCGGTTCGCTACTCCTTTCCTGTAAGACTCTCTCATTCTCTACTGCCCGCCGGTTTATCCCGGCGCACTGTCAGGTACCCTTTTCTTTTCAGGAAGGATGGGGTAGGATTCCGTCATGGGTCGCGTCCGGCGAGTGGATGTGGGCGGAATCGTTTACCACGGATGGAACCGGGCCAATCTTCGTTCCCGGCTGTTCAAAAGCGAGGCGCATTATCAAGATTTTCTCGCCCTGCTGGAAGAGAGCTTGAATTTCGTGGACATGCGCATTCTGGCTTACTGCCTGATGCCGAATCACTGGCATCTGGTGCTCTATCCCCGCGCCGACGGCGATCTGTCGAAGTTCATGCAAAGGATCACCCTGACCCACTCGCAGCGCTATCACGCCCAAACCCGGACAGTAGGATACGGCCACATTTATCAAGGCCGTTACAAGTCCCTGCCCGTCCAAACCGGCCAACATTTCCTGACGCTGGTTCGCTACGTGGAAAGGAACGCCAAGCGCTCCGGGCTGGTCAAGAAGGCCGAAGACTGGCCCTGGTCGAGCGTGCACGCCCGCCTTTACGGAAATGAAAAGCAAAAGCAACTTCTCAGCCGGTGGCCGGTCGCTGAGCCGAAGGATTACGTGCGGTGGCTGAACCACCCACAACCGAAAGAGGAAATAGAAAATATCCGGCATGCCATTAAGCGAAGCAGGCCGTACGGTTCGGAGCGGTGGGTGTCGAAGGCGGTGGCGCAGTTTGGATTGCAAAATACCCTCCGCAACCCCTGGCGCCCCCAAAAGGGTTCCTGACACCGTTCCCCCCCACCGTTCCCCCCACTTCTATCGCCTCTCGTCGCCAGTCTGCAGGGAGCGCGGGCATCCTGCCCGCAGCGCGAGTGACATCACGGCGCGAAAGGCGCGAGAAAAACGGTTCCTGGTACCGTTTCTCCCTCCCAGGCGTCTGCCATGGATTCCCGCTTTCGCGGGAATGCCGTGAGGTACGAGGAAGAACGTGGCGCCGGCCTTCAACTCGGCAAGTGCTGGCCTAAAGGCCGGCGCTCCGCTGAGACTAGGACGCTTGCCCCTCGCCGCTGCGATTGCATCCTGCCTCAGGCCCGGATATACTCGTTCCTCCGATCGAACTCAAATTCAGAGGGAACAGCGTGACCGATACGGGCTCTACGGCCGGTGCCGACCTAACGACGAGAACTGACGAAAGCCCCGCCGGCCTGAAGCGCCGCATCGAGGACCTGGAAAGCAGACTGCGCTTCCTGATGGAGGCCACGAAGGCTCTCGCCTCCACCCTGGACCTTGGCGAATTACTGGGCCGAATCCTGGAGGTGGCGAAATCCCAGGCGGGCGCCGAGCGCGGCACGCTTTTTCTGGTGGATGAGAAGACCGACGAGATCTGGTCGCTGATCGCGCACGGCATCGAAAAACGCGAAATCCGTTTGCCGCTCGGCCGGGGCATCGCGGGCCACGTGGCCAAGAGCGGCGAGATCCTCAACATCCCGGACGCGTACTCCGATTCTCGCTTCGATCGCGACGTGGACGCGCGCACCGGCTACCGCACTCGCAGTCTACTCTGCCTGCCGATTCGGAACAAGCGCGGCAAGATCATCGCCGCCCTGCAACTTCTGAACAAGCAAAGCGGTCCCTTCACCGCCGGGGACGTTGACTTCCTTCTGGCCATCTCCGATCACATGGCGCTGGCGCTCGAGAACGCTCAACTGCATCGCGCGCAGCTCGAGAAGGAGCGGCTCGAACGCGAGATGGCGCTGGCTCGCGACATCCAGCGCAGCCTGCTTCCCGAGACGCCGCCGCAGCTTCCGGGATTTGAAATCGCCGTGATGAATGAGCCCTGCTATGAAGTAGGCGGCGACTATTATGATTTCCTCCAGCTTGACCCCAACACGCTGATGGTGGTCATCGCTGACGTGGAGGGCAAAGGGATCAGCTCGGCGATGGTGATGTCGAATCTCCAGGCGATGCTGCGCGCCCTGGCGCCGAGCCTTCATTCGCTCGAGCGTCTGGCCGAATCCTTGAACCACATGATCCTGGCGGGAACCCGGGGAGGGAAATACCTCACCATGTTCCTGGGCGTCATTGACATTCCCGGGCAAAGCCATCAGCTACGTCAACTGCGGCCACGTTATACCGGTCGTCGTCAGAACGGAAGGCGAGCCGGTGGAACTGACGGAAGGTGGCATGGTGGTGGGCCTCATCGATAACCTTCGCTACGAAAGAGGGCGCTGCAAATTTCGGGCGGGGGATGTGCTCGTTCTCTGTACCGACGGCATTACGGAGTCCATGGATCGTGACCAGGAGGAATACGGAACCCAGCGGCTGGTGCAGTGTGTGCAAGGCAGCATCTCCCAAAGCGCGGCGGAGGTCGTCCGCGCCGTGGCTGCCGACGTCAGTGTCTATTCCCGCGAGGGAACTCACCTCGACGACAAGGTCCTCATCGCCATCAAAGTAGGGACTGGGGGCTAGGGGCTAGGGACTAGGGACTAGGGGTTAGGGATTACGGGTTAGGGGTGAGGGACTCGTGTACGGTTACGGGCCTGTCATCCTGAGCGCCAGCGAAGGATGACAATGCCCTAATCCCTAGTCCCCGTTCCCTAACCGCTGATCTCCGTCAGGCTCACCTTGATCTGCTTCCCTACCCCGAACTTCCGCGTCAGCCAATCTTCCAGGTCCGACTCGAGCGCCTCCAGGTCGACTCCGAAGCCGGCTTCGACCAGGCCGTCGGCTACCGGAAGAGTCTCATCAAAGGCCGAGCGTCCCGTAAAGCTCCGCATGAAGAAGCTATCCAGCCAGGCTAGTGGGCAGGGTCCAGGCCCCTGCGAGCCCGCCAGCTCAACTCGGATTCTGCGCGCGAACACGGAAGTGGTCCGTCCCTATCGGCCCCTATCGGCCAGCCAAGAAAGAAAACCAGCGGCGCTTTCGTTCCGGTCTCTCGGGCCGCAGAGGCGGCGGCTGATAGGGCAGGCGCGTGTCGTTGATGACCGCCTCGGGGTTCTTCTTCAACAGCCTCTCCGCCGTTGCCTCTCCCTTCGACTCCGCCGCTTTGCGATAGCACTCCGAGAGCACCGGGCGGCGGAATCTGGTGCTGTGGGCGTCGGAGGCGAAGAAATGGACGAGGTTCAAGTCCAGCCACGTTTCGGCCAGTTTCTGGGGGTGCTCCCCGAATCCCCCCGTGTAGGATTGGGCCGTGACCTGGGAGAGGCATCCGCTGCAAACCCAGTGGTAGAGCAGATTGGTCCTTCGCGCGAAAACCGGGTTGCGCTCCGGATGCGTGATGATGGGTATCAGCCCCGCCACCTGGATGTCGTAGAAGATGCGATCGAACTGCTCCGGAACGAACTGGTCCGGGAATTCAACCAGCAGGTAAGAAGTCTGGTTGATGGTGAAATCCTTGGGAGTCTCCGCCAGCTTCTGGATATTGTCGTAGGAAAGATGAAAGTCGCAACCCAAGAGGAGTTTGGGCGATTCGCCGACCGCGGATTGCAACTCCGCAAGCTTCTGGCGATTGACTTCGGGATTGAAAACGTAAGTGTAGTTACAGTGCGGCGTGGCGACCAGGTGCGTAATGCCGTCCTCCGCCGCGATCTTGCACATCTCAATCGCATCCTCGAACGTTTCTGCGCCGTCATCGACCTCCCACAACGGGTGGCTGTGAATATCAATCATGGCAGTAAAGTTTAGCATGGGTTGTAGCGGGCGCGGAATCTCGGAAATATGAATTTCAAATAGAGAATATAAAAAATTGTATGGGCAAGGCCTCGAGTTTTGAAGGGGCTTCCCGGGCAATGTGTTAACATATTGAAAGTAAGGTAGTTATAAGCTAAGTGAGGGACTCTGAGTTGCTCCGAGCATTGGAACGCAACGTGCTCACCACCATAGCGGACGTATACCGGACTTAAAAAATTTGAAGACTAAGAGTCCGGGTAATAGACCCAAGACCCGACGCTTGGAGGGGGGAGGGGACTTCCCCCTCACTTTTTTTCTAGCCGCTTTCCCCCAGTCCCAATCCACCCACCTAAAGGTCGCCGCCACACCCAAAACAGAGCGCCCGCAGCGCATGATACCCGCTCCGCCTCTTGCCAGAGTTCAGCATTCTCTGATGATGTGGAGGCGCCGAGTTGATGTACTCCGTGGAGGTACTTCAGTTTTACGTGCGCCGACTTGTCCACCTGGAAGTTTCCTTCAGACCCATGCAGATCGCAAGCCGCTTTTTGAGATTCAGGAATATCTTGCCGCCCTGGATTATATGTTCTGTGGTTTTATGAAGTGTCCAGTCTCAGAGATTCCTGTACCGTTACAAGCTGCTTCCGAATCTGCCCTGGCGGTTGAACGCGGTGTTCTGTAGACGCTACCGCGTCCCTAGGTCACGCCGTGGCTTTTACACGCAGACATGCTGCCGATTCGCTGCCTATCCCCGCCACCCGCCCTGCCGCTTGACTTCCTCACCTCGGCTGGCTACAGTGACTTTAGTCCGACGAAGAGTTCATGGTTCAGACGGTTACTCGCTATGACGCTCAGCACCGCGACGGTGGGTTTTGTGAAGCGCAGGGTGCTGGCCGTCCAGGATTTCACCCTGCTCCTGGTAGGCTCTTTCCGCCGCGCCCTCACGCCCCCCCGCTACATCGTTGACACCTTGCTCCAGATGGACGTCATCGGCGTAGGGTCCTTGCCCATTGTGGTGCTGACCGGGTTTTTCACGGGCGGCGTGCTGGCGCTGCAGACTTACAGAACCCTGAGCACTTTCGGCGAGGTGAGCCTGCTGGGACAAGTGGTGTCGCTCTCTGTGGTCCGCGAACTCGGTCCGGTCCTGACCGCACTGATGGTCGCCGGGCGCATCAGTTCCGGAATTGCTTCCGAGATCGGATCGATGCTGGTCAGCGAACAGGTCGACGCCATGCGCGCTTTCGGCACCGACCCGATTCGAAAACTGGTCCTGCCGCGGTTAATTGCCACCGTCTCAACTCTGCCTGTTCTGACCATTCTCTCCGACTTCTGCGGAATCTTGGGAGGGTTCTTCATCAGCTTTTACACGGTGCGGCTAACCACCGAAGAATATTGGACTTCGGTCTATCAAACGCTGACATTCCAGGACGTCACCCAAGGCCTGCTGAAACCCTTCGTCTTTGCGTTGGTCATCGCCCTGGTGGGTTGCTACTACGGCTTAAACACAAAAGGGGGCACCGAGGGCGTCGGCCGGTCTACGACGCAGGCCATGGTGGTCGCCTCTGTCTTGATTCTTGTGCTCGACTTCTTTATCACCAAGTTCCTGATCGCCATCCACTTCTTTTAAGGGCGATCCTATTCTGAACCCATGGACAAACCGCCGGTCATCGAGTTGCGCGACGTTTCGCTGACCCATGAAGACAAGCAGGTCCTTTCCCGAATTTCCTTCCGCGTGGATCAGGGTGAGACGCTGTTTCTCCTCGGCGTGACAGGGGCGGGAAAATCCGTGCTGCTCAAGTTGATCTTGGGCCTTATTAAGCCGAGGTCCGGCCAGGTGCTGATCCACGGACGGGACCTTACCCCGATGAGCGAGGACGAACTCGATCAGATTCGCCGGCGAATGGGCATTGTCTTCCAGGAAGGCGCACTGTTCGATTCACTCTCTGTCTATGAGAATGTCGCCTACCGTCTGCGGGAAGAGGCGCTGGGGCCGGAAGCCGAAGTCGAGCGGAGAATTCGAGAGGTGCTGCGGTTCGTGGAGATGGAGGAGGCCATCGACAAAATGCCCTCCGAACTCTCCGGCGGTATGCGCCGCCGCGTCGCCATCGCCCGCGCCATTATCAGCCAGCCCGAGATCATGCTCTATGATTCCCCCACCGCCGGTCTGGATCCGGTCACCAGCCACACCATAACCATTCAGATTGCCAAATTACGGGACGTGCAACACGTCACGTCGCTGGTGGTTACGCACCACCTCCAAGACGCCTTCGTGCTTGCAAACTACTTCTACCTGGAGCAGAAAGCGGCGCTGGTGCCCTTGCTAAGCTTGAATCACCCAGGCCCTGCGCCCATCACTCGCTTTCTGTTGTTGCGCGAGGGCAAATCATATTTCCAGGGGACTCCCGAAGAACTGGCAGCCACCCACGACGCTTACCTGCTCGAGTTTCTGGCTTGAGGCGGCAGATTCATGCCCTCAGGCGCCCCGAGTTGCGGGAGGTGCGGGCGGGACGCCCGCTGTCGCGGGAGCGTCCCGCTCCCGCGCGTGGGCAGAGCCTGCCGTGAGCGGAGCGAGGGAATGCCGGGGCGACGGCGGGCGGGACGCCCGCGCCACACAGGGGCGCCCGATTGGTCTACAATGGGAGGTGACGGAAGAGGTGGCAAGCGGTTGCGGGCTGGTTAGTGAGAACAGTGGCTCGGTAGTGCTTCGTTGACTCGAGAAGGAGACAAATCATGCCTCAACAGGAACGAGTAGCTTGGGCTCAGCTTCGCGTGGGCGTCATGGTCATCGTTGGCCTGGCCATATTGGCCGTAGGGATATTCTTCATCAGCGGTCAGGTAGGATTCTTTACCCAGCGATACACCTTGAAGACCTACCTCGCGGAGGCCTCAGGGCTGCGCGATGGCGCGGAGGTCCGGCTGGCGGGAGTGGCAGTCGGCAACGTGAAGAGCGTGCAGATCTCGCCCTACACGGAGCGCAGTCGCGCCGTCGAGATCGTGATGGCCGTCTCGCGCAGCTACCAGGCGGAGATCCGGGCCGACTCGCTGGCAAGCATTGAAACGGTCGGCCTGCTGGGTGAAAGCTACGTGAACATTACGCGTGGAAGCCGCAGCCAGGAAGTGCTTCCCGAGGGCGGCGTGCTGAAAAGCTCCGAGGGAGCGGATATCAAACAGGTCGTCCAAAACGCCGATGACGTCATCGTCAACTTGCGCGTCCTGAGCGCTCAACTCAATAACATCACCGGCCAGATGCAATCGGGGAAAGGGTCGATCGGAAAGCTCCTTTACGACCAAACCCTCTACAACCACCTGAATACCACGGCCGCTAAACTCGACTTGATGGTAACCAATCTCGACGAGGGCAAGGGCTCGCTCGGCAAACTCATGGCCGATGAGAGCTTCTACAATAACGCCACCTCCACCTTTGACCGCATGAATAAACTACTCGACGATATGCAGCACGGCCAGGGAAGTATTGCCAAACTCATCTCCGATCCCACCGTCTACAATAACGTCAATCATCTCGTGGCCCAGGCCAACTCGCTCTTTGACGGCATCAATCAAGGCCGGGGCACGCTGGGCAAACTCGCCACCGACTCTCAACTCTACGACCGTGCCAACGACGTCTTCGACCGGGTCGATAAGATCTCCACCCGAATGGCGGATGGCCAAGGCACGCTGGGGAAGTTCTCGACGGATCCCGCGCTCTACAACAATCTGAGCGACAGTTCGAAATCGATGAAAGACTTCCTCAGCGAGTTCCAGAAGAATCCCAAGAAGTACCTGACGCTGAAACTGCACATCTTTTAGTAATACAGCTTATGTTGATATATAATATAGTATTATTACGTGCAGTATGATCAGGAGATTCTGGCCGACGGACCATCCGGCGCCTGGCGCCGCCACCCGACACCTTTCTTGACCGACGGCGGAAGGACACCTATACTTTTTCGTGGCGTCGAACGGCGGAGATTAGACGGTGGACCGTTGTGACAGCCCTGGGGGGAGAATGACGGAGTTCGCGCACCTGGTAAAACCTCGAGTCATGCCGCCGCTGCATGCGCGGTTTGCTCCAGCAGTACTCGCTAATCATGCCTACCTGAAGGCGGTCCGGGACAGCGGCGCGGCAGTTCCGCTGAATATTGCGCTGGAACGCCACGCAGGATTCGTTTCGGTTTACAAGACGTTCTGTTTCGATGAAAGTCACGAGTCGTCGCATTTCAACCTGCGCTTTGCCGAGCGGCTGGTGAAGTTCCTTCTCTGGAAACATGGCGGATGGCGAATCGTCGTAGGCGGGCCCCGCAGCGTGGGCGAGCACCTCCGCGAGGCCTATTCGCCGCAGGGCCTGCGCGCCTTCGACGCGGAATTTTTTGGAGGAGTGTATCAGCACCGGTTCACCGTGGAGGTGACCAGCGCTGAAAAAACCCCCGAGCCCTCGGAGGGCGCCATGGCCCTGGGACGGCATCTGGCGGGCTGCCGCATCGGATTCGACCTGGGCGCTACCGACCGTAAAGCCGCGGCCGTCATCGACGGCGAACCGGTTTTTACTGAAGAAGTGGTCTGGGATCCCCGCAACGCTGCAGACCCCAGCTACCACTACAACGAGATCATGGCGGGTTTGAAGTCGGCCGCCCAGCACCTGCCGCGCGTGGACGCCATCGGGGGCAGCTCTGCCGGAATCTACATCAACAACCGGCCTCGCGTCGCGTCGCTGTTTCGCGGCGTGCCCAAAGACCTCTTCGAGACTCGCGTGGGAAACCTCTTTCTGGACATGAAGCGCGCCTGGGGCGATATCCCGTTCGAAGTGGTCAACGACGGCGAGGTGACGGCGCTGGCCGGCGCCATGTCGCTTCAGGATAACGCGGTGCTGGGGATCGCTCTGGGTTCGAGCGAAGCGGGAGGCTACGTCACCGAGACGGGCGAGTTGACGACCTGGTTGAACGAACTGGCCTTCTGTCCCGTGGACTATGACCCCGAGGCTCCCATCGACGAGTGGTCCGGCGATCCGGGCTGCGGCGCGCAGTACTTTTCCCAACAAGCGGTCTTTCGGCTGGCGCCCGAGGCCGGCATCAAGTTGGACCCGCGGCTTGGCCCCGCGCAGCAACTCAAGGCGGTCCAGGAAATGGCGGACTCCGGGGAGGAGCGCGCCAAGCAGATCTTCGAGACCATCGGCTGCTACGTCGGGTACGGTGTCGCGCACTATGCGGATTTCTATGTGCTGCGCAATGTCCTCATCCTGGGCCGCGTGACCTCGGGCGAAAGCGGAAACATCATCCTGAACCGGGCGCAGGACGTGCTGCGGACGGAATTCCCCGAACTGGCGCAGACCCTCCGAGTGCGGCTGCCGGACGAAGCCACGCGGAGGGTCGGCCAGGCCGTGGCGGCGGCCAGCCTGCCGGCGGCGGGGCAGTAGGCAGGGGGCAGATGGGCAGTGGGCAGATGGGCAGTGGGCAGGTGGGAAGAAATCTGTGAGGAATCATTATGTAGAAAGGCATTACAAGTTAAGATATACATAACTTAGGATCGGCAAGGAGAAACAGGGAGCAGGGAATCAGGAATACGGAACAACCGGCCACCGTGCGCGTCTGTTCCCTATTCCCTATTCCCTGTTCCCTGTGATAAAGGAGGAAGCGGATGGAGTTACATAATTCTGGAGCGGAGATCTACGTCGCGGACGGTTCTCCTGTGGACACGGCGCTGGCGCGGACCACGCATCTAGGCGTGGCGGCGCATCAGGACGACCTGGAAATCATGGCTTATCATGGCATCCTGGAATGCTTCGGCAAGCCGGACAAAGGATTTGCCGGGGTGACCGTCACGAACGGGGCCGGGAGTCCGCGCGACGGGATCTACGCGCGCTATAGCGACGAAGAAATGCAGGTGGTGCGGCGGAAGGAGCAGAAGAAGGCGGCGTATGTGGGCGAGTATAGCGCCCATGTTTTCCTGGACTACTCCAGCAGCGCCGTCAAGGACCCCCATGACACCCATGTGATGGGCGACCTCAAGCGCCTTATCGCGGCGGCGAAGCCCCGGGTGATTTATACCCACAACCTGGCCGACAAGCACGACACCCACGTCGCCGTTACGCTGCGGCTGATTCAGGCCTTGCGGGACCTGCCCGCGGAGGCGCGGCCCCAGCACCTCTACGGCTGTGAAGTGTGGCGCAATCTCGACTGGCTGAACGACGACGACAAGGTTATCTTCAACGTGGATGGCCACGAGAACCTCGCCACCTCGCTGGTGGGTTTGTTCGATTCGCAAGTGGCCGGCGGCAAGCGCTACGATCTCGCCACCCTGGGCCGCCGGCGAGCCAATGCCACTTATCTAGCCTCGCACGGCGTCGATGAGTCCACGTCGCTGATCTTTGCCATCGACCTGACCCCGGTGATGGACCCCAAGGTCGATGTCAAGGAGTACACCCTGGGCTACATCGATCGCTTTGCCAAGGAAGTCTCCGCCCGAATCGCGAAGCTGGTATGAGGCTCTCCGGTAGCGCTGACCTTCAGGTCCGCGCTACGGGAACGCCGACCTGCGGCTAGAAGCCCCGCTCCGAGTCGAGCAGCATCGTAACCGGCCCGTCGTTCACCAGCTCCACCTCCATCATGGCCTGGAACTGTCCCGTCTGGACGGTGACACCCCCGGCTCGCGCCGCGGCCACGAAAGCCTCGTACAGCACGCCAGCCAATTCCGGCCGGGCCGCCTGGTCGTAGCTCGGCCGGCGCCCCTTACGGCAATCGCCGTAAAGCGTGAACTGGGAAACGCAGAGCAGTTGGCCGGTCGTTTCCAAAAGGGACAGGTTCATACGCCCCGCAGAATCGTCAAAGATGCGCAGGTTGAGGATCTTGTCGGCCAGCGATTGCGCATCTTGCGGAGTGTCGTTCTTCCCGACCCCCAGCAGCACGAGCATCCCTTTGCCGACCGCCCCCACGGGGCGGCCATCGACGCGCACCTCCGCCTTTTTGACTCTTTGGACGACAGCCCTCATGGCATTAACCTCCCCGCTCTAGAGCCGGCCTGACATCGCCGTTGGCGCAGTAGTTATTCTAGACGCAGCGGGCTCGAGGCGGCGAAGAAGCTGCGAATAAATTCGCGAAAGACCCCAAGAGTTGGGCGCCAAGAGGCCCCGTAGGCAAACATGCAGAATTCTGCATATATGTGTCAGGAAGGGACAGTCGAAGGCCCTTTTTTCACATTGTGAAAATCTCTAATAACTATATTTCCTTTAAATACAGCACTATAAGAAAATTCTTATTAATTTTCGCATCTTTTCCCATTCTCCCATTTCCAAGTGGTAGGCTACTATTATGGAGCAAGAAATGCCAGCTACGCCGGGGCAGGCCGCGAGCACCAGAGGAGCCTACCCCTTGACAACGCCGCCGGCGCCGCCGGGGCCGTGGCTTGCGCTCCCGCTGATCTCCCCGGCCGGACGCCTGCACTCAGCCGACGTCACCCGCGTCAACGCGGTAGGCAGGTTCAAGGTGTTTCCCCCTCCTGGACGGAGAGGGGTAGGGGGTGGCGAACGAAGTAGACCCGTTCAGCTACCCCCGCCCCTTCCCGAGCGATCAGGGAGGGCGAAGGGAAGGAAGGTAACAGAAACGCCACATGGTGAAATTCTTTCAGCAGCTTTTTTCCGAATCCGGTGAAGCGAGTTTCGGCCGCTTAGGAGCGTTTATCGCCCTGGCCTTTGCCTGCGGCTGGATTACCTATATTGTCCTTCACACTCACATCCTTCCCAGCCTGGAGGGCCTGACGCTGTTCATCGGGGCCCTCTACGGGTTGGGGAAGGCCAACGAGACGCTGCAACGCCTGTTTGGGAGCAAGTAATGGGAACCACCAAGCCGCCATCGCCGACAACCGACTCGAGCGCGATTCGCGCCGCACTCAGCAAACTGGGGAGCCTCCCCCTGGTGCAGGGACTTTTGCGGATCGCGCCGGGCCTGCCCGCGGCTGCGCTGGCCGGTGTGGCCATCCTGTTTCTTGCCTGGTCGTGCGAGCACCGGGCGCGACAGCGCGAGGCGGCGGAGGCCCGGCAGGAAAAGAAGCAAGCCGCAGAGCAGATCTCACAGCTCGAGAAGCAGGCGGCAAGCGCGGTTCGAGACGCCCAGCAGAGCAGCCAGGCCGCCAAGGAGCTCGAGGGGCAGCGACAACAGCTTACGCGCGACGCCGATGGGCTGCGTCAAAGCCTCGACTCGCTCCGCAATCAGGAGCTTTTGCGCGCCAACGAGTTGGCCAGCCTGACTACCGAAGAAGTAGTGAAGAGGGTAGCAGCTCGGCTGCAGGAGCAGGGAACAGGGA
Source organism: uncultured Acidobacteriota bacterium (assembly GCA_963842495.1). Lineage (GTDB taxonomy): Bacteria > Acidobacteriota > Terriglobia > UBA7540 > UBA7540 > CAVROP01. The sequence continues at coordinate 185,101 of CAWJHY010000037.1, read as the reverse complement.
ATAGGGAACAGGGAACAGGGAACAGGGAGCAGGGAATAGGGAATAGGGAACAGGGAACTGGAAAGCAAGAACCGGTTTCAGGAGCCGGCTCAGCGGCCCTCAACCCCCTCACCCGTCCCGCGACGGCTGGTGAAAGCGCCGTCGCGGGCCACCCTCTCCCCCAAGGGGGCGAGGGTTTGGCCACAGCCGGGGGCGAGGGTTTGGCGACAGCGGGCGGGACGCCCGCACCACTGACGCCTCCTCCACAATCGACTGCGGGCGGGACGCCCGCACCACAAACGGCTGTACCACAAACGGCTACACCACAGGCGGCGATGGTGCTGTCGGACCAGGGCGTGCGGAAGGTGGAAAGCGCCTTCGTGGAGCTCGATGCCTGCCGCCAGCAGAGCCAGGTGATCGCGCAGCAGGTGTCAAACTGCGAGCAGCGGGCAAAGCTCGACTCGGCCCTCGAGGAACAACAGGCAGGGACGATCTCGAAGTTGAACGGCGCGCTGGCCGACAAAGACCAGATTCTGGCCCGCAGCGAAGCGGCGCATCGCGCGGAGCTTAAGGCGGCTCGCGGCACCTGGCGGACGCGCTTGTACCACGCCGTGGAAATCTTCGCCGGCGGATTCCTAGCGGGGGTGCTGGTCCGATGAACCCTTTGGATTTTCAGCACGTGGCGCTCTGGTGGGGCCCCGGCGTTCTGGTTCTGATCACCTTCGGCTGGGGATTCTTACGCCTGGCGCAGTACTGGATCGAGAAGTCAATGGAAATGAAGCGGCAGCAGATGGACGGAGCTTACGGCCTGGTGCGGCAGTACATCGAGAAGTTCCTGGGGGCACAGGCGGGACAGGCCGACGCGCTGGCGCGGCTTGCCAACTCCGTCGAGCATCACGAGTCGCAGGAGAGCTTCGAGCACCAGGAAATTCTGATTGCCCTGAAAGCCCTGCACCACGACATGAACACCTTGCGCTGCCGCAACACCGATGAATTGTGCGCCTTCCGTTCCAAGGCGGGATTGCCGGGGCGATGCAGTTCGTCGTCCGAGTTGAGACGGGAATGTCATTTACCGGCAATCAATGCGTTGTGTGGCCCGCCCGAGGAGCCGGCGCCGGATGCAGCAGAAGTGAAACAGGAAAGAAGGAGCTAATCAACCATGGCTGCCACTATTCGTCACAAGGAAATGATCCGGGGCAAGATCCTCTATTACCTGGGACTCATCTACCCGCAAGCGGCTACTTTGCCGCTTTTGCAAGGTGAGCTGGACATTATCGGTTATCCCGTACCCTTGGAAGAGCTGAATTTTCAGATCGCCTACCTCGTCGAAAAAGGACTGCTCGCCGTCGAGCATGTGCGCGGGCCCCGCTCGCACCGCGAAATCCCGCTGGTGAAGATCACCGCCCAGGGGATCGACTATTACGATGGCCGGCTTCCCGCCGACGAAGGAATCTACGTGGAGCCCCGGCTATGAAGCCACGCGCCCAAATCGTCCCAGCCACGAAAATCGAGGACGGGATGACAAACGACCCAGCGCCGGCGCAGACCGGTTCGACGGCCGAAACCAATTCGCCGCCTTCGAGGCAGCCGGGAACGAAAGAGAAGAACGGCGGGGAAGCGGACTCCGCAGCCGGTGTTGCAGCACCCGCCACCAAAGGCCCTGCCAAAGACGCCTTCCCGGGGAGTGAAACCGCGCGGAAACTGGTCGAGAAGTTGCTGACCGAGGGTTCGACCTTTGAAGAGGTCGTCGAGACCGCGAATGAACGCGGCGTCTCCGGGGCCACCCTCACCGCAGTCAAGAGCTACTTTCAGGGAAACCCGGAACTCCAGGCCAAGCGCGTGCACTACCTGATTGAGACATCTGAATCGCTATTGAAAGGCCTCGGCGACCCCGAATCCGCAGAAGCGCGATTGGCGAGGGCCGCCTTCCTGACCGGCTACTTGAACCTCTACCAGGATGCCGAGCCGATTACGCCCAAGGATGCCGAGCACGCACGCATGGAGCGCGCCAATCTGGACCTCAAGCACAAGCTCGTCGTGGTGCAGAGAGACAAGGCCCGGCAGGCCCTGAGATTTTCGGAAGAAAGAATACGCCTTCTCATTCTGACACAGCAGAAGGTCAAGCAAGAGATGGCAACGCTTCAGCAGGATGCCAAGAGACAGCAGGCCGGCGAACCGCTAGGGCCGGCGATGCTACAGAGAATTCAGCAGATCTACGGACTGACTTGTCAACCGATGCCCTATGGGGGACGTGGCGATGCCGCGAAAGCGTAACAAACCGGAGAGCAGTCGACAGGCGACAGTTGACAGTCAACAGTTAAGACTGGCGGCCGATGCCGGCCTAAACGCCAGCGCTACTCTCAAGGCAATTGCGGGAGCATGTCATTCCGAGCGAAGCGAGGAATCTCGCACTGTCCCGAGGCGCGGCCGAAACAAGAACCAGGGCGAGATTCCTCGCTTCGCTCGGAATGACAGACCTGGATGGGACGTCTGTAATAATACGCCGGAACCCGAGGCTGGGATTAACAGCTCGGAAGATGTTTCCGAGAACCATAGCGCAGGGGAATCGAAGGCGACCGTCCTGACCTCATTAGCTCCGGTTCTGCAATTGCTGCCTTATCAGCGCCGCTGGGTTGAAGACGATTCACACCTCAAGATCGTGGTGAAGGCCCGCCAGATCGGTTATTCCTTTGCGGCCTCCATTCGCGCTCTGCTCGAATGCCTGAAGAGAAAGACCACCTGGATATTCCTCTCCAAAGGCGAGCGGCAATCCCGGCTGCTGATGGAAAAGGTGCAGGAACACACCAAGTCTTGCGGGATTCTGGCGCGCGCCTGCGAGTCGAGCTTTTTCGAAGGCACGCTGATCAAGCAGTTGGAAGTACGGTTCGCCAACGGATCGGTCATCTACGGCCTTCCCGCCAACCCGGACACGGCGCGCGGCTACTCGGGCAATGTCACCCTGGATGAATTCGCTTTCCATGCCGACGCCGACAAGATTTATAGCGCGCTCTTCCCTACCATCACCCGCGGGTATTGCCTGGAGGTGATCTCGACGCCCAACGGACAGCAAGGAAAATTTTATGAGCTGGCGAAAGCCGCAGGGCTGGTAGAGCAGGATTCAGGATTCAGGATTCAGGATTCAGGAAGAGCCGCAGACCTGGAAAGCAGGTCTGCGCTACCCGGCTCGTCACTCGTCACTCGTCACTCGTCACTGGCCTGGTCCGGCCATCGTGTGGACATTTACGAAGCCATCCGCCAGGGGCTCAACATTGACTTTCAACTTCTCCGCGCGGGTTGCGACGACGAAACGTCGTGGCAACAGGAATACTGCTGCCAATTCGTCTCCACGGCGGAGAATTTCATCCCGCCCGCACTCGTCGCCCAGTGCGCCAGCGCCGAGGCCACCATGGACTGCCCTCCGCAGTTCCTGGCCTCGGCGCCCCACCCCGAATTGGAATCGGGGAGTTCGCAGGTAGGGGCGCATGGTCCCGTTCCTCCCGGGACGTGGAGTGAGCATGCGATTGTGGGGTCGCATGATGGTGCGCCCCTCCCTGCGGACTTTTACCTGGGCATCGACATCGGGCGGCGGCATGACCGGACGGTGTTCTGGGTGGATTGCGTGAGTGGCATGGGCGTCCCGCCCGTGCCGGGCACGGACGGCGCGCCTATGCTGAGCACGGCCAGGATGGCCGTGCCACGAACCGCGGTGGCGCGCCTGGTTCGGACGTTCTCGAATACACCGTTTGCCGAGCAGCTTGCGTACGCCAGGGAATTGCTCTCCCTTCAGGGGCCGGACGGCCGCCCGCTGATCCGGCGCGCCTGCCTCGACGCGACGGGTATGGGCGCACCGCTGGCGGAATCGTTGCAGCAGGAATTCGGGCCGCGCGTCGAGCCGGTGATGTTTACGGCGGCGGTGAAAGAAGATATGGCGTATCGCGTGCGGCGGCGCATGGAACAGCGCCTGGATCTCCTTCCCGAGGCGGCGCAAATCGCTCGAGCCTTCGGCGCGGTGAAAAAGCTGGTGACGCTGGCGGGAAACACCCGCTTCGATGCCGAGCGCACCGACCTCGGACACGCGGACGAGTTCTGGGCCAAAGCCCTCGCCGACCTCGCGGCCGAACAGCCCGTCGCTGCCGCTCTGAGCGATGGAGCGATCGTGGGGACGCCCCGAGCGGCGGTGTGGATGCCGGCGGCATTGCCGGCGGAATTTTGAATTTGCGATTTGTGATTTGTGATTTGCGATTTCTGATTAGTCCATCGGGAATCGCCAATTGCCAATGATCGGAGGTTATCCATTATGGCAACATTAGTACCGCCGCAATTTGGGGCAGTTACAACCGATACAACCGCGCAGACCTTGGCGAGTCTGAATCCGGTGGTCAACCCACCGGCGCCCGTAGCGCCGCCTGCGCTTACCGGTCCTTATCCGAGCGCGGGAGCTGCGCAAGCAGCGGCTTCCCCGATCAACCCTGTGAAGCTTGACTACGTATCCTGGGCCGTCGCCACGATCCAGTCTTATCCCGGTACGTCCCTGGCCGAGTTGGCTGCGGAAACCTCGCAGACCGCCTATAAAGGCTACGTGCAGGTCTGGACGATCATGCAGCAGATGCGCCAACAGCCCGGCGTGGCCGCCCAGTACGATGCCATGCTGGCCGCAATGGCGGCATCGTAAGGCAGGGCAGATCGGAGGGACCGCAGAAGGTACCGACTATGCCACTCTTTGAAACAATTCGCCAAGTATTGACGCCGCCCATCAGCTATCCGATGGTGACCTTGTTCCCCGGTGGGCCGATCGGCAATGACGTTGGATTGAACCCCAGCGCGCAGCCTGGCGCGGGAGCTGTTCCGGAACCGCAAGTACAGGCAGATGGGCAGATCGGCAGATCGGCAGATGGCAAGCCACCTGCCCACCTGCCCACCTCACCATCTGCCGGCGCGGTCCCCGGCAAGCCGGAGACCGCGCTGCTCGGCGCCGTCGGAACTGCGAACTTCGCGGGCTTCATCCGAGACCTGGGCGAGTACAACGCCACTTTGGAAGGCCGCAACGCTTTCCTGGTTTACGAAAAGATGCGGCGTTCGGACGCGGATGTGAAGGCGGCGTTGCTGGCCTGCAAGCTGCCCATCCGGGCGGCAGACTACCAGATCGTGCCGGGCCTCAAGGACAACGAGCCGGGCTTCGCCCTGGCCAAACAGATTGCCGAGGAGGTCCGGGCAAACCTCTTCGTGGGGCTCGAATCGCCCACCAGCACCGGGTGCTGGGTAACTCAAAACTTCGAAACGGTGAAAGAAAATGCGCTTCTTTGTTTGGATTTCGGCTGCGCCGCGCACGAGGACTTATGGCACATCGACGGTGACAAGGTCCGGTTGCGAAAGCTTGCGCCGCGCCTGCCCTACACTTTCTATCGGTACCACGTCGATGAGGACGGGGAGTCGCTGCTCTTCCTCGAGCAGTACGGCTACCGGGGCAACAACTTCGTCAATGTCCTCGTGCCGGCCGAGAAGCTTGCCTACTTCGTGAACGACATGGAAGGGGCGTACTTCTACGGGCGCTCCGTGCTGCGCGCGGCTTATCAGCACTGGTACATGAAAAGCCAGATCTACCGCATCGACGCGATCTCGATCGAGCGCAACGGCCTGGGCGTGCCCACCATCAAGCAGGGCGCCAACGTTTCCGCCGAAGATCGCAAGGCGGCGCAGACCTGGGTCCAGATGCTGGCCGCGCACGAGAGCACCGGGCTCTCCCTGCCGAACGGGTGGGAGTTCGCTCTGACCGGAGTCTCCGGGCGGGTGCGCGACCCGCAGGCCTCAATCCAGCACCACAGCGAAATGATCATGCGCTCCGTGCTGGCCAACTTCCTCACCCTGGGAACCACCCAGACCGGCTCGCGCGCCCTGGGCGGGTCAATGCGCGACTTCTTCTATCTTTCGCTGGAAGCGATTTCGCGCAAGATCGATGAGACCATTTCCAACACCAGCATCCGGCGCCTGGTGAATTACAACTATACGCCGCAGCCTGGCCGGCAACTTCCCTACCCCCGCCTGATCACCTCGAACATCCTGGTGGTTAACCCGCTCGAACTGCTCGAAGTGGCCAAGGACGTGGGGAGGTTCGACGTGGACCTGCTCCAACCGGATGACGACACGGAGAATTGGATTCGTAAGAAGTGCGGCCTGCCGCTCAAGTCGAAGACGCCGCGGGCCCGCTACGCCCCGGTGCAGGAGCGGATTGAAGAAATAACGCAGAGCGATGCGGCCATCCAGCCGGAGACGGCGGCAAAGGAATAAATCTTGAAGCGACGCTCGGTGACTGCTCAGACTCGGAGAATCGGAATCATGGAGAGGAAAATTACCATACTTCAATATGTGGCGGCGGTTCTGAGCCTTGGAATAGCCGCCGGGTCGATTGTCGCCAGCCATGAGCTCTCCCAGATCATGGCGGAAGGTGACGCCGTTTATGCGCAGAGCGCCCCGGCAACCGGCCAGGGCGAGATTCCTCGTCCTGCGGCCCAAAGCCTTTGGGCGACGGGTCGCTCCGCTCGGAATGACATCGGCCTCGGCATGCGTGAAAACGTGACGCCCCGCGTGCCCAACCTGGTGCACCTCATCGCCCGGCATGCCGAGGGGATGGTCTTCTACGATCAAACCGTCCACAACCTGCGCACCAACGCCGGGGTCAATTGGCAGTTCAACCAGATGGCGGGCACGACGGCGGGAGTTTGCACTTACCTCGCGCTTTCGAACGACTCCTCCGCGCCTTCCGCCACGGACACGGCCCTCGCCGCCGAGATCACGAGCAACGGCCTGGCCAGAGCCGGCGCTACGCCTGCGCATTCAGGCAGTACTTCCAGTTATACGCTGACTTACACGTTTACGGCAACGGGGACACAATCCGCGCAGAAGGCGGGTCTTTTTAACGCTTCCAGCAGCGGGACGCTTTGCTTCGAAAATACTTTCAGCCCGGTGGCCATGAACAGCGGTGACACGCTTCAGGTGGTGTGGACGCTGAATTTTTGATTGGCGATTGGTGATTTGCGATTTTCGAATTTCGCTTTTCGGGTGTGCACGATGACGATTTATAAATCTCCGTACGAACAATTCGGGGTTTCGCTGGATTTCAGCGCGGACATTGGCGCGGGGAACACCATCACCAGCATCAGCGCGGTGACGGCCGTCAACAACCTGACCCAGGCGGATTCGACAGCGGAGGTCATTGCCGCCGCGCCCCTGCCGTCGATTTCTTCTTCCGGCACGGCGGTGGCGTTCGAGGTGACCGGAGGAGTGGTTGGGGAATCGCACCTGATCTCAGTGCAAATCGTTACCTCGGTGGGAGAGAAGTACCAGGGAGATGTGACGCTGCGGGTGGTGGAGTAGGGGAACTGATTTGTGATTAGCGATTTGCGATTGAAGGAGATGGATGAAATGGACAACAGGGCTCGAGTTTCGGGAATCGGGATTCAGCAGCGGTCGAGGATCGCACTGCCTCTCATGGGGGCGCTGGTTTTGCTGCTGGCGGCCTATTGCGTACTGCCGACCGCCTACTTTGTGAAAGCGGCGCCTGCGGCGAACGTGCAGCCGCGGCCGGTGGGCGCCGTGACGGATACGCCGGCGATTGCGATCACGAACGCGACGGCAACCAGCAGCGCCACGCCCACCACGAGTGCGCGCGAGGCCCAGGTTCAGTGGACCTTTGGCACGGTGAGCGGCACTTATTCGGGCTGCACGGTGCAAGCCAAAACCAGCTACGACGGCACGAACTACCTCACGTTGGGTTCTCCCGTAACGGTAACGGCAACGTCCGGCGCCGTCAACGCTTGGACCCTCATTGAACAACTGGGAACAAACTCCGTCATCACTTCGACCGCGAGTTCGACGGCGGCGCTGGGGCTTGGTCAAGCGACGGCGTTCACTTTCGCGTGCTCGAGTTACGGAACGGCCGCGCCGGTGAACATCAGCGTGATTTATAGATAGCGATCGGCTTTCAGCTATCAGCCCTCAGCAAACGGCTTGGGGCTGAAAGCTGAGAGCGGAAGGCTGAAGGCTTAAACATGGCAGGACGTGCCAGCTTGAAGCAGTACTTGATTGTGGATGAGAACGGTAACGGACATCTGCCGGTGCGAGACACCCCGGATGGACCGCTGAACCACCACCTGATGGGCGCCGCCTGGGCCGCTTTGCACGGCGGCTATCGCGGCAACAGGTACGAAGGGCCGGGAAAGAACGCGGCGATCGAGAAGCTCAAGGCGCTGTACAGGGCCGAGGGAATGGACATGCCGGACGCGCAGACTGGCAAGCTGGCAGATGGGCAGATGGGCAGGTGGGCAGATGGCGGGGATTCAAGATTCCAGATTCAAGATTCAAGAACGGCAATCGGCCATCATCCATCGACAATCGGCAATCAATCATCTGCAATCCAGCAGCGACAAGCGACCATCGCCGATCCTGGTGGGCCGCGATTCGTGATGATGCTTTCTGAGCCGCCGGGCACGGGCTTGATTCGGATTCCGATCGCCGTGACTGGCCAGTGGAAAGGCGCGGAGAAGGAGTTTTCGATTGGGCTCGACGATCTGAAGGAGATTCGGGAGAACTTTGCGAGCAAGCCGACGCGCGAAATCAACGTTGATTACGAACACGCCTCGGAAGTGCCCTTCGGAACCGGCGGCCCGGTCCTGTCCGCAGGGCGAATCGTGAAGTTGGATGAGCCGGAAAGATTCCAGAACGGCAGTGGGCAGGTGGGCAGTGGGCAGATGGGCAGAGGGCAGGTAGGCAGTGGGCAGATAGGCAGGTCGGCAGGTGAGCGGGTAGAAAAAGACCCATCTGCCTATCTGACCATCTCACCATCTGCCCACTTTATCCTGTGGGGCTGGTACGAGCCTACGGACAGGGCGCGGCAGCTTATCGCGGCCAAGGAATACCGGTACATATCGCCGGCCATTCGTTGGGGCGCCAAAGACAAGGTGACGGGGAAAACCGCGGGAACCGTTCTCACCAGCGTGGCGCTGGTCAATAAGCCTTTCCTGGAAGAGATGCCCGAGATCCAGTTGTGTGAGGTCGACGGCACGAGGGCCTTTGTGAGTCTGGGCCAGCTCCACCTTCCTGCGCCCATCAATCAGATTTCGGTTGGTTACCAGAATTCAGGAGTCAGGAGTCAGGAGTCGAAAAGAGGCGCAGATCTGAGAAGCGGGCCTGCGCTACCCGGCTCGAAACTCGTCACTCGTCACTCGTCACTGTTAGAAAAGGAGAAGGAAATGGCAAAAATTCTGAAATTGAAGTGCCTCACCGACGAACACCTCGAGAAGCACGGCCTGGAGCCGGAACTGAAGGGCAAGATCGGAGTCTTCGACGGCGAGGAATTGATCGGCGTTGCGGACGGCGCCGAGGGTTGGGAAGCCCCGCACGGCGACGGCGAAGACGTCAAGAAGCTGGCGGAGGTATTCGCGTCAGAAATCGGGCTGCCCGGGATGTCGTTCGTGGATATCGCGGCCCTGGTAAAGCGCGGGATCGAAGCCCCGCTGGATCAATTCGCCGCCCTCTCCGAAAGCATCCACGACGGCCGGATCAACTTGCTGGAAGCCGGCAAGCTGGCGGATGCGGGGCGCGTCAGTTTTTCCACCGTGCTGCGAGGTCAGGAAGCGGAACGCCGAGTGGACGCGGCCGTGAAGGCAGGCAAGGTGCTGCCCAAAAACCGCGCTCAGGCGCTGAGGCTGGCGCTCTCCGATGCCGCGGTGTTCAACGCGCTGGTGGAGCAGGCCCGTCCGGTGGTCGACCTGCGCAGCCACGGGCATGCGGGCGGCGGCGAACAACCCACCGCACAACAGGCGCTGATGGCGGAAGTGAACGCCTACGCCAAAGAGAACAAGTGTTCGCTGAGCGTGGCGCTCTCGGATATCACCAAGCGCGACCCGGATCTCTGGCGGCAGTACTCGGAAGAAATCGTTACCGCCGTCGAGGCGGCAGAAGAGGAAGAAGAATAGCGCTCAGCTATCAGCTCTCAGCTTTCAGCAAGCCAATCGCGGGAGGCTGGGACTGTTTGCTGATGGCTGAAGGCTGAAAGCTGATAGCTCAATCAGGGATCCGCGCCTCTTAAGCGCGGAGCCCTGTACCAAACGGTACAGGGCGGAGAAGGAGAAGAAACAATGTCGGATGGAACTGTAAACACACCGTCGGCGCCGCCCGAGGCGTGCCTCGCAGGGGCGTGGCCGGCGAACGTGAAGTTAATGTTCGATACGGCGCTGGCGTCACAGACCAAGATTCTGACGGACGCGCAAAACGCCGCGAATCTCGCGCTGCTCAACGCGGTCGGGGTAGCTCACGCCGCGGCGCAGCAAGGTCTACGCCATGCCGAACTGGCCGCAGCCGACCAGTGGCAGGAGCAGGCAACCAGCACCGTGATCAGCGATGACGACTTGGCCAAAATCACCCAGACCGTAACCGCTGCCATCACCGCCGTGCTGTCCAACATGGCAACCGGAAGGCCCGTGGTGAACCCAACCGGAACCACGGCGGCTCCGGTGCCGACGCCCTAAGGGCGGATCGGGAGATCGGGCAGCCAGCTCTCAGCTATCAGCCGTCAGCTTTCAGCGAGCGGCTTGCTGAGAGCCGCCGATCTCCTGATTACCCGAGCCGAAGATGTAGCGCTGACCTTCAGGTCAGCAGCATTTGAGATGCCGACCTAAAGGTCGGCGCTACGGAGGAAAACCGAATGAGTGATATCACAGCGATCGACCAAAGCTACCATTTGAATTACAACCTCGAAATCGGCAAGTTCACTTGCCTGGCGCCGGATTCCACGGTGTCGGCCGACGGGTGCAACGTGCCGAGCGGGGCCAACGGGGCGTTCCTGGGCGTGGCGCAGGAATCCATCCTGCCGGACGCCATGGCCGACTATTCCGGCGGCGTGTACACGCTCACCAGCGGCACCGCCTGGCCGGCCAACTCCGTTCCGTCGAGCGGGCTGGGGCGCAACATCCGCACCCGCATCTTCGGGATCTCGCGGGTGGTGGCGTCGGGCGCGATTTCGCGCGCCGGCTATGTGAACATCGCCAACGCGCAAGGCCAGGTGAAAGCGGTCAGCGAAGCCGTGGGCACGTACATCAACGTGGTCGGCATCGCCATCGACGCCGCGGTCAATGCCGGCGACGTGATCCGCGTGCTGGTGTTGCCGTTTACGTACAAAATGTAGGGAACAGGGAACAGGTTACAGGGAACAGGTTCTGTTCCCTCTTCCCTACTCCCTGTTCCCTTCCAACGGGCGTCCGCCAGGGCGTTCGCCCGTACATCGCGCTCGTGGTGTTGCCCTGGATAACTCCGAGCACAAACAGGCAAGTGGGCAGTAGGCAGATCGGCAGGTAGGCAAGTCGGCAAACGGCGGACTACCTCCCCATCCGGCCACCTCACCACCTGCCTGCTGATTTCGGAGGATGAACAATGCCGAGTCTCAACCAGATACACGTTGACGAGGCGCTAACTCAGATCAGCATCGCTTATCGCAACCAGGCGTTTGTTGCGGAGGAGGTGCTGCCGGTGGTGCCCGTCATGAAGAAGAACGATGTGTTCTTCAAGTTTTCCAAGCAGCACTTCCGCGCGTACAAAGATGCCTACGCGGCCGGCCAGCGGGCCCAACAGATCGAAGTCGATCTCGACGCGCGCGGCTTCTACATGGCCGACGGACATGCCCTCGAAGACTCCATCACCGACGACGAACGCGAGCAAGCGGACCCGAGCGCGCAGATCGAAATCGAGAAGACCGAGAAGCTCACCAACATCATCGCGCTCAACGAGGAAATCAATCTCTTCAACAACATTCTTACCACCGCCAACATCACGCAGAACCTCACGCTTTCCGGGACCTCGAAGTGGTCGGATTACGTCAATTCGGACCCGGTCAGTGTGGTCGTGGCGGCGCGGCGCACCGTGCAGCAGCAGATCGGCGACTTCCCGAACAACCTCCTGCTCTCGCAGCCGGTGCTCGACACGCTCGCCAATCACCCCCGCATTCTGGACCGGGTGAAGTATACCGCCAACGGGGCGCGCAACCAGCTCGACGAGCAGGATCTGGCGCGGGTCTTCAAGGTCGACAAAGTGCTGGTTTCAGCCGCCATCTACCAGACCTCGAACGAAGGCGAGGCGGATAGCTTGGGCTACCTCATGGCCAACAATGCCCTGCTGTTCTACCGCCCGCCCCGGCCCGGCCTGCGCGTGCCCAGCCTGGGCTACACCTTCTTCTGGGCGAAGCGCAGCGGAGTTCTGAGGTGGCGCGAGCTCTCGCTGGAATCGGATTACCTGCGGGTGAAGAAGTACTACGCACAACAGCTCGTGGCGCCTGCGGCGGCGTACATGTGGCTGAGCTGCATTTAATCGAGTGTTCTGGCGATCGGGTGATCGAGTGAACAATTTGTGATTGGCGATGGGTGATTGGTGATTGAAAGGCCAATCAGAAATCACAAATCACAAATAATTCACCCGATCATCCGATCTACCGATCTCCCGATCTATCGGGAAAGGGGAAAGCATGAAAATCGAGATATTGAATCCCATCGAGCACGACGGAAAGCTATTTGAACGCGGCGTGGTGGAGCTGGCAGACGAGCTGGCCAAGATCTTTCTGAAATTCAAGCATGCCGCGCGGGCAGTCCTCAGCGCGGTGGAGACGCCCGCACCGGCAGCCGGCGCGACCGGGCTCCCCGCAACTCCGACGAGCGCAGTGGTTAAACCGAAGTAGCAGGCAGTCAATCGTTCCGAAAGTAGGGGCCGATAGCACAGCTCCTACACCAGTTCAAAGACCCGCGGAAATCCCCAGGGGAGCTCCGCGCGACCGGAGGTTCTATGGCAGTCAGCGTTTCACTGACAGAGCAGTTCATCGAAGAGACTTTGGCCGGTCCGTACGTTAAGAACGCCAAACTGACCGTGACCGGACTCACGACCGGCGCAAACAACAGCGTGCCCCACGGCCTGAACGATGGCAAAGGCAACGCCGCCACACCGATCACCGTATCGATCGAGCCCAGTTCGAACAACACCTTTTATGAGTATCAGGCTGCCGACAGCACGAACATCTATGTCGGCGCCGGGGCGGGGTCGGGAACGTCGTGCAACATCTATGTTGAATACTGAGAAAGGATAAAGGGTAAAGGGTAAAGTCATAAGGCCGGTAGTGCCTCAGCTTTAGGCGCGTCCGTCGGGGACGCGGGCCTCTAGACCGCACAGAGTGCGGCCAAGGATGGCCGCGCTCCCAAGGGTCTTTACTTTATCCTTTACACTTCAAACTTTAGACTTATGTCCTACTGCACCGTTGACGATGTCTGTACAGCGTTTCCACGCTTCGTGCGAAATGCGGCCAATTCGATTCAGGACACCCAGATCCAGGACTGGATCGATGACCGAAAGGCGCGTATCCGCTCCGCGCTTTACGCGCGGGGCATCGATCCCGACGCGATGGCTCTGACGCCCGACCAGGCGAACTTCCTTCGAGCGCTTAATCGCGACGGATCTATTGCGGACCTGGCCGACGCGCTGCAAGGAAACGTTTCGCTGCAAGCGGGCGAGGACGCCCACGCCGCGGAGCGGCGGAAGTCTTTCGAGCGGCAAATCGCAGAGATCAAGCAAGGTCTCTACGACAAGTTCTTTAGCCAGCTTGCCCGAACCGTAGAAATCGAGCCGACGCTCGGCGGGACGGCAGGGGGCGAGACGGACCACTCCACGGCCCGGGAGCGTGGTGAGAATAAAGCCTTCAGCAAGGATCAAGTGTTTTGAGAATCGGGAGATCAGGTGATCGGGAGATGGGGTGAATTATTTGTGATTTGTGATTTGTGATTGGGCGTTTCAATCGCCAATCACAAATTGTTCGCACGATCACCCGATTAAAGAATAAGAACTGAAATGTGGATCTCATACTACAACGCGGGCTTATCGAAGCAGGTGGTAAGGCAACTCCTTGCGGTGATCAAACGGGACATTCAGGCGGCGCTGGATTTTGTTTCGGGCACGCCTGGGACTTACGCGCCCTTCGCCGAATACGACCTGGCGCTGCTTCCTGTGCAGCAGTTCCCGGCGCTTCTGTTGACTCCCGATACGGTGGCCGTCGATGAACAAGCGAACTTTACCTTACACCAGAGCATGCGGCTCACGTGCGTGATTACAGTCACGCATCAGGACCGCAATGCCTTGGCGGAGCTCATCCAGGATTACGTGCGCGCCGTGCGTGCAGTGCTCGATTCACTTTGGGAATTGACGCCGGGCGACTTTATGCTCACCAGTCTTTCCTTGCCTTCGCCGCCTTTTCCACGGGGCGCACTTTCGCCCGGCTTGGCAAACGGAAAACTTACGGGGCTCTTTGCGGAGCGCCACACATTTGAGGAAATTCGCCGCGCCCCCCAGAGCGGGTTTGCGATGGCGGCAACGATGTCGATTGTTGCGGAGATCGAAGAGACGTAGGAAATCAGAAAGCAGAAAGCAGAAAAGGCATTTTCTGATTTCTAGTTTCTAGTTTTGGAGGAAATATGGCTCCGAGTTTAACGCCGACCGCAATCCATCAAGGCCCGGGCCGGCTTTGGCTTTATGTGCCCGAGCCTGCACACGGAAACCGGCTCGTAATCGGGACGGACGGTTCGCCGACGCAGCCGAGCGGGCTGGGGTCCTGGGCGGCGACAACTGCCTACATGGCCGGCCAGATGATCAAGGACGCCAACAACAACACGGAGCTTTGCCTGGCGGCCGGCACCTCCGGCTCCTCGGCACCGTCCTGGCTGACTTCTGTCGGCCCAGCCATCAGCGATGGCGGGGCTGCCTGGCTGTTCGTCGGACCCTACGGGGCTTACTTTGCAGGAGCGACGGAGGGGGCGATCACCTCCACCTTGACACCCAAGTATCAGGAGATTGGAGCTGACCAAGTGGCCTCTCCCATCGACGTCGTGATGACTGCCGATGCCTACGAGATCGACGTCACCATCAAGCAGTCGAACTTGGCCAACTTGATTAGCTTCTTTGCTCCGGGTACCTTCTCGACCGGCACGGACGCCAACCAGCCTTCCGGCGCGCAGGCCTACGAGCAGATCACGTTCGGAGGCATTATCCCTGTACTTAAGCTGGGCGTCGCAGTTATCTCTCCACGCCGTGACGTGACGGGGAAGTTCGTCGTCTCGCATCTCTACCAGGCCTACCAGGCCGAGGCGGTCAAACTCCCCTTCCAGCGCGGGAAGGAAACGACTTTTGGGGTGAAGTTCAAGGGTGTCGCAGATTCCACCCGTCCAACAGGGGACCAGGTGGGTATGGTTTGGAGACAAGTCTGACCGGAGATCGGTCAACCTGGTGATCGGGTGATCGGGTGAACGGTACTCGGCCTCGACTTTCCCCGATGCGATTGGGGTAGCCAAGTTATTCACCCGACCTCGCGGTAGCACCGGACAGTGGATCAGAAGGGTGGAGACAATGAAAGTCCCGGTAGACGAATTGAGTATTTTCGTTGGCCTCGATGGGCTGGCGATGGTGCAGCACGAGAGGGCCGACGTGGTGGAAGAGCTTACGCCGGTGGGGACAGCAGAAGCCATCTTGCGTGCGCTCGAGGCCCAGCGGCGGGAGAAAGAGCTGAAGTTGCATCGGCTGCCTGATTGATTGGCTGAACGGGCGCCCGAGAACCAGAGCGCGATTCCTCGCTCGGATTGGCGTGGCAGGAGTTTTCCCGATCAGGGGTTTGTTGACGGTAGGTAGCTATGACAACTGGAAACGAAATCGCCACGGCCGCTGACTTCCGTAAGCTGGCGCAAGAGAGCGCCTTCGAGGAAGCAAGGCGCGTGGTGCTGCCCGTGAGTGGATATGCAGTAATGCTTCGACGGCCCACGAAATTCTATTGGGCGTTGCGCCGCAGCGGGTGGCCAGCGGAGTTACGCGAGAAGCTGGATCTGGTCGGCGTCGGCGTGCAGACGGCATTAACGGCCGAGGAAACACTTTTACTGGTTCGCGAAGACCGGCAGATGCTTTCCGAGGCCTTCGTTGACCCGAAGCCCTCCTTGGAGCCGGGTGCAACTCAGTTCGATCCCAACTGGCTCCCTAAAGAGGACGCGGATTTCATTCTGAAGTACCTGCGAGGCCAGGTTCTGGCAAACGGCCAGGACCTGGAGTCCTTTCGTCGCGGCAAGCCGGAGCATATTGAGGGAAGCGGCCGCGATGGGCCGGATGTACGGCAAAACACCGAGTGAGATGCTCTTCCGTGCCGTGGCGCTTTGGCGAATTGACGAAGCAGCTACCCAGGCGCTGATGGCCGCAGATGACGTGGATCACGCCGATGAGAAGAAGGAAAAACAGGTGTTTTGGTAGAAGTTATCAGTCGTCAGTCATCAGTTTTCAGTAAGAACGGACCACTGAAAGCAGACTCTTAGTAGGAGCTGACGACTGAAAACTGATGACTGAAAACTAGAGGAACGAGATGGCCACAGACAGATCCAAAGGCAGGGGAAGGACGCCGGGCATGACGGGGCCCGCGTCAAATTCGATGGGCGACCTGAATTCGGAGATTGTCGCCCCGCTTCAGGAGTTCGATAGCCTGGCACGGCAAGTCTCCGAGGATATGGTGAACGATCTGGGGCCGAGCATGCAAACCTGGGCGAGCGAGGCGACACAGTCGATCACCGCCGCTCAAAACGCCATGCAGAATTTCCAGATGGTGGCCGGCGGGGCATTCATGGCAACCGCCGATGCCATGACGGCGGCGGGGATCGCGGCGTCCGTGTACGGCGAGAATGTCGGAAAAGCGATGGAGCAGGCCGCCAAAGCCGCCTTGGCCTCCATCGCCGAGCAGGCGGGCGTCAACGCACTCAATGCTCTGGCGCAGGGACTCTGGTTTCTCGCACAAGCGATCTTTTTCGGTGACCCCGATGCGGCGGCCGCTGCGGCTACAGATTTTGAAGCGGCGGCGGAATGGGGCGCCATTGCCGGAGTGGCAGGCGCAGCGGCCGCCGCGATGCCGGGCGGCAAAAGCTCAAGCTCCAGTCGCGAAGCAGCCAGCCGATCCGCGGGGGGCGGTTATGGCAGCGCTCCGCAAACCGGCAGCTACGGCCTTGCTCCAGGTGCGGCGGGGGCACTGAATCCCCCCAGCGGCAACCTCACCGTGATGGTGGTGGGTGAGGCGCAGGCCGGACAATGGCTCGCTACCACGCTGAACACGGCAGTACAGCGGGGCGTGCCGCTGAACGCCACGACGGTGCAGAAGTCACCGTATGCGGCGGGCTAAGGTAAAGGTTAAAGGATGAAGGGTAAAGGCTGAAGAGGGAAGGACGAAACGTGAAGGATTAAGGACCGAGGGCAGAAGCCGAGAGGGCGGCCTTCAGACTTCATCCTTTACACTTTAGACTTTTATGGCAAACCCACAGATTGTTTACGATCCCGGAACTGGCCCCGTGACGCTGGCGTTCACTCGTCCCCCGCGTAAGGTTCCGGCGTACGACTACAACGCCGTCCGGCACGACAACATTTCGAGCGCCGGGGTGCGTGAGGCAGTGCTCGAACGTATCGAAGCTTTCCTGGAGTTGGAGATGGAGTGGGTGGGACTCGGCGCCGATGTGCAGGCCTGGAATCAGTTCATGCAATTCGCCCTCGGCGGTGGGCAGTTCGGCTACTACCCGGACGCCTCCCAACCGGCCTTCACCAATTACTGGCTCGAGGATAGCGATTGGACGGCGGCGTATAAAGCGCCCGGACAGTATTCTTTTAAGTTGAAGTTCCGCCAAGTTGTTACGTGAGGAGAAACTGGAAAATGGAAACTAGAAACTGGGCCATTTTCGATTTTCCAATTTCCAGTTTCCGGCTTTTATGATCCAAGGGAATCAAACCTGGACGCAAGCGTTGGCGCAGGCGCAAAAGCAGCCCTACTACTTCGTCGAGATCCCGGACTTCGCCATCGCCATCGCGAGCTTTTCCACTACGGCTAACGTGGTGACAACCCTCGGCGGGTATGGCATCACGCTTTATGGTGTTGGGGGGTACGGAACGTAAGGAGCTTTCAGCTCTCAGCCATCAGCTTTCAGCAAACGTCTTTTGGTTGAGAGCTGACGGCTGATGGCTGAGAGCTGACAGCTTGAGTGAGGATATGCCAACCGTCTCACAATATTATCCCGGCGATTTTTATGGCGACGCTGCCCAGTCGCTCGCTTGGCTCTACGCGCGACAGGAAAAGCTGGTTCAAGGCTGGGACGCCAATGCGGTGGAAACGGGCTTTCCCGCAACCTCGTGGCCGGGGGCGCCCTGCGTCCCGACCACGCCGCCTTTTATCGAGTGTGGGATTGTTTCGCAGAACGATCTGAGCCAGGTTGCCCAAACTGCTTGCGAAAGTATCGCCGTGGTTCCACCCGGCATTTTGATGCTGGGGATGGACGACCAACTTGGCCCGGACGGCTGCCCCATCGACCTCTCGCCGATCCCGCTTCCCTACGGTCTGCTCTTCCCGCCCGTGCTGCCCGTTACGGCTGCCGAGATCAGCGCCTACTACGAGCAAATGTACGCCGACAACCCGAATGGCTCTGTAATCAACGGCGTTACTTGCCCTGTGCTGCCGGGCCTTACGATCTATGGGTACCTCTTCAACCCTCAACAGGTGATGACGAATTATCGTGTTGACCTCTTCGCCAAGACAGATCTCTTTTATTACCAGGGGTCGGCAGTAGGCACGGGGCCTTACACGTCAGGGCCGCTGTTAGGACAATATCCGGCGCCCTCGCAATTCCAGTCGCTGCTGGTTCAACAGGGACTTTACGGATACTGGGGAGCGCAGGTGCCCCATCCGGGGCTGGTCATTGCGGTGCTCTACCCGACCAGCGTGCCGCAACCCGCGGCGAGCTGGTCCGGCGAGTATCTGCCCTCCGGCTGGATATGCCACTCCAATACAGGCGTTGGCTACAAGCTGACGGATTATTTTGCGCGCATTTACGCCAAGACGGACGTTGAGTACCTACAGGAAGACAACATCCCGATCATTGTCCAGGACGACTACCACGCACGGTGTGGATCGAGTCATCCTCTTTATCCGGGCACGCCGACCGTGCACGTGATGTACGACGATCCGGTGAAGGGCCCCACCCAGGTTTGCACCTCACTGGCCGCGGATTGGGCTTTCCCTTCTCTGCCCCTCAGCTTTATTGTTCCCACTTCCGACCCCCTCTACTTCCCTGACCCGACCATGACCAACGGGGCGGCCCTCCAGAATCGCAGCTATATCTACGATTGCGCGCTGGCGATTATCGCTTTCACGGCCTCGGGGAACTTTGTCGCAGCGGCGAGAATCATCAAGCAGCTTGACGAGATCTTGGACAGCCCCGGGTATCTGGCTGCGATCATTTTCGAGAACGGTGAAGATGGGCAATCCGCAACTCGCTGGACGAAGAGCAATCCGGCAGATACCGTGACCGATATCAATGATCCAACGCAGCCGCCCTATGGTGAAGGTTTGGTGGTCGATTTTCATGCGGTTGCTGCCAATGACACCTTCACTTACAGTGGCAGCGGGCTGCCCGACACCACGGACACACAGGTCCAGTTCCAGCACAAAGAAGCCGAAGCCGTCACCTTTAATTTCACTATTGGCGTCACCACGGCGGCTCAGAAGGTGACGAGCCTTCAGGTGACCTCAGGCGCTCCGGCGGATCCCGTTCTCAACGGAACCGTGATCACTATCGCCGTGGGTCCCGGGAATGGCCTCTACCGCTTCGAACTGGTGGACGTGGGCGGACTAGTCTCGACGCTCGCTGGTGACACGCTCAATTCGATCCATAGTTTCGTGGTTACCCTGACGGCCGCAGGCGACCTGTACTTTGATAACTTCTCCGCCGGGAACGTTCAGCCTGCAAATTCCCTTGCCTTCAGTTACGACACTTACAACGGCTTGGTGGATCAAGCTTATGTTCGTGCCGGAGCCATGGGCTGGGTGTGCTATGCCTATTGCATCTACATGCAGCTCACCCAAGATTACAGTCCTGCGCTCTACCTCCAGCGCATGCTCGACTTCCTGTTGACACTTCAATCCGCCGGCGGGGGTGGTTACGGCGTGGGGTTATACGGAATTGTTCCCTACGGAGTCGGCGACATCACCTCGGGTCTCTTCTACCTTGGCTATGGTTCTTACATCAACCCCGGGTATCAGTTCGTGCCTGGCATTCAATATCGAGTGTCCACCGAACACCAGATCGACCTCTATTTTGCTTTCCACCGCAGCGCCGCAACCCTGCCCACGGCGGCGATCCAGCTTCAGAAAACCGGCACGATCACTGCAACTCAAGCGGCGGCGCTGAATGCCACGGCTGCGCAGGTTGCCGTCGCCTCGGATACCATCGCCGCAAACGCCGTTGGCACCCTCTATATTCCCCCCAGCAACGGGGTTCCCGGGCACTTCGCTCAGGGCGCCGGAACCGCCGCTACCCCGCCAGCGGGTCTGGATACCAGCCAGGCTTGCGACGCGGCAGGTACCTGGGCGGCGCTTTTCTGCCACGCCATCGGGCGCGACGACCTGGCGTTGCAATGCGTCGAGTTTGTCGACCAGAATTTCCTGCTACAGAATCAGCAGATTCTGTTGTCCTCGGCCACGAATTCCTATAACGAAGCTTACCAGCAGCTAACGCCCTTCGGTGGATTCAAGTTCTTTAACGACTCTCCGGGAGGCTATTCAGGTTCGCCTCTGAGCGTTTCACAAGAGCAGAGCTGGAGCATGATTCTGGCGTTGCTGGGCCTGTACAATGTCTCGGGAGTTGCCAATTATTTCGCGGGTGTCTACGGCAGCCTCGATAATTACCTCACCACGCTGATCACCAGCCAACGCACCGTGCGGTCGACCACCGGCGATGGCTCGTTCCTGATGTATTCCCTGGCCTCCCGCGATCTACCTTATGAGTTCGAGGTCTGGCCGGGCTTCACCCCAACTGCATGGTTCTATCTTGTTTCAACACATCCCGGCCTGCTGCTCACACTTGGTAATATCCCGACGATTATTCCTTACCTTCAAATTCCCCAGGGGGCAAGCCAGTCTGTCAATGAGCTCGAAGGCGCTTCTTCGCTGGGCAGCATGACGGTGACCTGTATCGACCCCAATGGCACGCTCAAGGGTCTGGCGGCTCAGAACGTGCTCATCGGCAGGGTGGTGCAACTCAAGCAAGGATTTCCGGGCATGGCGGTGGGCGACTTCACAACCCTCCAAACCATGCAGATCACCCAGGTTGGCCAGGACCCGGATGGACGTATCACCATTCAATGCGCGGACGTGCAGCGCTTTATTCAAGGGATGCAAATATGGTTGAGGGGCGGGCCCCTATGGTGGGCGCCCGGAGAGCCCACCGCGCAGCAACCGGTGGGTGCATCCTGGCTCGAGAACGGCTACCCGGTGAGCGACCAGAACCCTCGCTACGTGGCTGGGAACCCCATCGACATTATCCTGGCGGTGCTCCAGAACGAATTGGGCGTGGGACAGGACCCGGCGCTGCTGACCTCGAATTACGTGATGCAAAGCCTCGCACCCGTGTACGAGTCGCAGCAGAATTATGAGCCCTTGCCGCCACCGGAAGGCTGGGCAATCTATACGCCTGGACAAGATTCCACGTTGATTAATCCCAATCCCTATATCGACGTGCCGGGCTTGCTGGCTTTGCGAGATAGTCAGTTTTCCGGCGTCTGGTTCGATTTTGTGATCACCCGGCCCATCGATGGCAAGCAGTTCATCGAGGAGCAGATCCTGAAGGCACTCGGCCTTTACTGGATCGTTCGCGCGGATGGCCACCTCTCGCTCAAGACCATGAAGCCGCCCGTCGAGCAAACGCCTGTCTTCTCTTTCAGCGCCAAGAACATCATGGGAATCCCCGCGACCCAGCGGCAAAACATCATCAACTTGGTTACCTTTCAGTTGGACGTCCAGCAAGGCGGCGTCACCACGTCGGCGCGCAGTTACGGTTATCAGGTGAACTACGAACAGCAAACCTCACTTCAAACCTATCGGCAGGTCTTCGAACAGCAAATTCAGTCTACCGGCCTTCGCGTGGCGCGCGGTGGCATGATGCTCTCGCGCCTACTCTCCGATCGCATCTTTCGCCGTCACGCCTTCGGCCCGCCCACTTATAAATTCACGGCGCAGCTCGCTACTTTGCCCGTGGAGTTGGGTGATTACGTTTGGCTGAGCCACCCGAAAGTCCTTGATCTCAATTCCGGTAAGCTGGGGCTGAACAATGTGGTCTGCGAAGTACTCGACCGGCAACCCAACTATAGCCAGGCCACGGTCGATTTCACCCTGCTTGACACGCGCTTCATCAATATCTCGCCGCCTTACCAGATCGCGGCGGCCGCAGCCAATATTCCACCCTGGAGTCAGGCCTCGGCCCAGCAGCGAGCGCAGTACATGTTCATTTCTTCCGCAAGCATGGGTGGTGAGAACAGCGATGGGACAGCGGGGAACACAATCTTTTGAGAGCGGACAATGGTTTGGACTGGAAACTGGAAACTGGAAAATGGAAACTGGAAACTGGGATTGTTTTCCAGATCACATCACCCAATTACCGTCGCGAATATCCATTTTCCATTTTCCAGTTTCCGTATTCAGAAATGGTGATGCATGTCTCAACTAACACTAGGTTCGATTCCGGGATTCTTCGATCTTGCGGACAGCGCCATCGCGGCCGGCCAGCCCCTGACGGACGATAGCATGCTGAAGATCTCTCATAACGCCAAGTTTGGTACGGTGCGCAGCAAGCTGATCTTCATGGGCTTCTATGCCAACGGCAACACGGTGCCAACCCCGATCGACCCAGACGACGGCTACGCCTACTCGCGCGGCGAGTGCCAGTTCGTCTGGATGATCTACAGCAATCGCGCACCCGCTCCGGGATTCGTTCCCGGCCAGGCGCCCCCACCAGCCCAAGCCAATTCACAGTCGGGCCAGCTCTACAACTACCCCGGCTCCTGGGACATCAACGATGCGACAGGGGTAGTTAGTCTCCGGACAACTTATTGGCAAAACGGGACGGAAGTCGTGACCAACGACGGAATCATTAAGGTTTACGCAGTCTGCTTACGCTTGAGCTTGAACAGCGCAAATTAAAAGGCAGTGACGAGTGACCGATGACGAGTGGCGAGCGAAAGAGAAACGTCCGAGCGAACCCTTTTGGGCTCCTGACTGATCACTCGCCCTTGACCACTGGTCATCCAGTTCGTCACTCGTCACTCATCACTCGTCACTGAGGTTTAAACATGGCGGTAACAAGAACAGTTCTCCCGCGCAAGGGTTTGATCCAATCCCAACACGGCCTGACCAGCTATGAGGCTGACCAGGACCAAAACTGGACGCTCCTCGATGCGAATGTGGCGTTCCTGAGCGACCTTCCTGTTTCCCTGTTTCAGCCGCTCGGGTGCAACGGGCTGGTGTCGGGATTCGTTCTCTCCACTTCCAGCACATTGGTCCCCGGCATCACGTCAGGGGTACTTTTCGCGCAAGGCGCAGACTACGCGCCCACGAGCGCGCCAACGCTCGGGCCGGCGCCGGCAAATCAAACCAGCTACCTGTTTTATAACTCGAGCACTGGGTTTTACTACCAGACTGGGGCAGTAGGTGCGCAGGCCGGCGACGCCCTGGTGGGCGTGGTAACTACAAACGCCACGACCGTGATTGCCGTCCAGCAAGCCACACCCATCTATGGCTCGATAAACATCACCTCCGCTGCCGCCGGCAATGGTTCGGTCGCGCATCTACTCGGCCGAGCCCCGCTCTGCGCCATCATTCAAATGACCAGCGGCGGCGCGATCTGGTTTCAAACTCCAACCAGCTACGATGGCACTCGCATCTATTTTGTGGCCTCCGATGCGGGAGTTACCGCCAGGGTGATTGTGTGGTGAGAAAAAGCGCAATAATTCACCGTGAAGGCTGAGGAAAGCCGCCGTCAGGCACCAGGTTCGCGGCGTCGGGACCGAAAAGGAAGCCAGTGCCGCGGGAGCGTTTAAAGAGACAACTCCTGCCTGAGGGGGAGCGGATGAGAGCACGCTGTTGCAGGACTTGACCGGGCGGATCAAGTGCGAGAACCAGATGCTGTTGCAAGAATATGTTTATAGGCTCCGCATCAGGAACTTGCACCTTATACCGCTGGTGCTTAACGCCGAAAAACCAGCGCCGCACGGCCGCCTTGATTCGGTTGGCTGGAGCCAATGACCGTCTCATTCCTGCCATCACCGGCATCCTGGCACTTCCCTTTGGGTTATACTAGGCCCAGAGGATAAACTATGTTCTGCTTACGCATTGCCTCCCTTTCAATAGCTATGGTGATGTTTCTGCCTATTGGCGCATGGGGCTCAGCCTCTGACAGTCCAGCCGGCCATAATTCTGCGTGCCGGGCAGGCGATGAATTTTACTCTTGAAGGCAAAATCAATACGCTAGATCACAACAAGCTCACCGTTCACACTGAGGACAACATCATTTTCCACGTGAGCTACGATGACAAGACCGAGTTCAAGGACGAAGACGGCAAGCCCGCCCACAGCACAGACCTTAAAGTAGGCCTGAGGATCAGGGTGGAGGGCGATCTTGCCGAAAGCGGCGAGATAGCCGCGCAGAGGATTACACTGCTAAAAGCACCGTCCCCAAAATAGAGCCTCAACGGAAGTCATGTGAGGCCATTTCGGCGAATGCCACCGGCAGCGGACGGACGTGTTCTGCTTTCACGGAAACTACACCCTCCTGATTTTGCAGCTTGCCATCAATCAGTAAGAATTGTTGCTGGACCACGGTCGCATAATCTTCCTCAAACAGTTGAGGCGTGATGATGGCATTGGTGATGCCTGTTTCGTCTTCGAGGCTGAGAAACACAAAACCTTTCGCAGTTCCCGGCCGCTGCCGGGCGATAACAGCCCCGGCGATCCGAACGGTCGATCCGTTGCGCAAACGGTGAAGGTCGGCGGCCGATCGCACACCTTCTTTTCTTAGTTGCGGCCTTTTATAGGCCATAGGATGAAGTCCAATGGTCATTCCCGTGCCCCGAAAATCTGCAAGGAGCCTCTCCTCGGGTCTCATGGGAGCTAAGGGAGAATTCTCGCGCGCCGAATTTTGTTCGGGCAACCGCTCAAGAAGCGGGCCCGCGCGTCTTGCCGCCCGCTCGATCTGCCAAGACGCATCCCTGCGATGGATTCCGGCCTCTTGGCCGGCAATGAAATTCAAAGCTCCGATATCCGCTAAAACCGCCAATTCGGATTTCTGGATTGCCGGAATCCGAAGCTTCAAGTCCTCGACCGAGGAGAACGGCCGGATGCGGCGTTCTTGCACGATTTGCAATCCAATCTCCTGCCGCAAGCCCTTCGCATAGCGAAGCCCCATGCGCAAAGCAAAACCCTGTTTGTATTTTTCGAGCGTACACAGCCAATCCGAACACATCACGTCAATCGGATGGATCTTCAATCCATGCCTTTGCGCATCCTTCACAAGGGTTGCCGGTTGGTAGAATCCCATGGGCTGGTTGTTCAGAAGCGCCGCTGTAAAAGCCGCGAGGTAATGGCACTTCAAGAAGGCGCTGGCATAGGCCAGCAAAGCAAAACTCGCCGCGTGCGATTCCGGAAATCCATAGAGAGCGAAGGAAGTAATCGCCTTTACAATCTTGTCTTGCGTTTCCGCCTCAATCCCTTTTTTCGCCATTCCGGCGCGGAGCTTTATCTCAATGTCCTTCATCCGCAGTTCGGACCGTTTGAATCCGAATGCCCGCCGCAACTCCTCCGCCTCGCCTCCCGAGAATCCCGCGGCAATCATTGCCATGCGCAACAACTGCTCCTGGAAAAGCGGCACTCCGAGTGTGCGTGCCAGTACGGGCTCCAGCGAAGGATGCAAGCACTGCGGCAATTCACGACCCTGCCGGCGTTTCAGGTAGGGGTGAACCATTTTCCCGACAATCGGGCCGGGGCGGATGATGCCCACCTGAACCACAATGTCATAAAAACACCTCGGTTGAAGCCGCGGCAAAAACGCCATCTGCGCGCGGCTCTCAATCTGGAACATCCCCACCGTGTCCGCCTTTTGCAGCGCTGCATAGACCATGGGATCATTGGGCGGCAGATGCGCCAGGTCGATTTTCTCTCCATAATCTTCCCGGATAATCTCGATACAATCCTCCAGGGTAGCCATCATGCCCAGGCCGAGCAGATCGACTTTCACGATCCCCATGTCGGCGCAATCTTCCTTATCCCATTGCACCACAACACGTCCCGGCATCGTGGCCGGCTGGAGCGGAACAATCGAATCGAGTTCTCCCTGACACACTACCATCCCACCGGAATGCTGCCCCAGATGCCGGGGCATATCCTGAGCCATCAGGCACAGTTCGACGAATTTCCGGATTTGCAGGTTCTGGTAGTCCAGGCCTGCTTCGCGAACGTGGCCCTCCAGTGTCTGGCCCGGGTCGGGGTATTGCCAAGCTCCCACCAAGCTTGAAATACGATCGAGAACTTCCGGCTGGAAGGAAAGCACCTTGCCAATTTCGCGAGCGGCAGAGCGACCGCGATACGTAATGACGTTCGCGGTCATGGCCGCGCCCAATTTCCCGTAGCGCTCATAGACGTATTGAATCGCCCGTTCACGCTGGGCGCCGCTGGGAAGGTCAAGATCGATGTCGGGCCATTCTCCGCGTTGCTCAGAAAGAAAGCGCTCGAAAAGCAGGTCCATGGCAACCGGGTCGACAGCCGTAATACCCAGTGAATAGCACACCGCGCTGTTGGCCGCTGAGCCGCGTCCTTGGACCAGAATCTGCTTTTCCCGGCAGAAGCGCACAATGTCCCAGACAATCAGGAAGTATCCCGGCAAATCCAGCTTTTCAATCAAGGCAAGTTCACGCTCAACCTGTTTTCGAGCCTTCTCGTTATGCGATCCGTATCGAGCGATCATTCCCTCCTCGACACGCCGCCGCAGGAAACTCATTTGAGTCTCGCCTGAGGGAAGAGGGTATCTTGGAAACCGATACCCCAAATCGTTAAGCGTGAACTCCAAACGAGAGGAAAGAATCCCTGTATTCTTCACTGCTTCAGGAAGGTCAGAAAAAAGCCGCGTCATCTCAGCGGGGGGCTTGAGATAGCGCTCGGAGTTCTGGGAGAGGAATCGCCCGGCCGTGGCCAGGGTTCGATGGTTCCGAATGCAAGTAAATACATCGAGCAGTTGACGCTGCTCCGGGCGCGCATAACACACCCCATTGGTCGCCAGCAGAGGCAGGTGCAATTTCCTCGCAATTTCTATAGCCGCCTGGTTTCGGCTTTCCTCTTCACGGTTGAAATGCCGCTGGAGTTCGACGTAAACGTTTTCCCGGCCAAACACCCGGCAAAGCAGTTCCACTTGCTCAATTCCCGCGTGGATTTCACCGGTTCCCAGAGCGTATGCCAGCGGTCCTTCGTCTCCCCCGGTCAGGCAGACCAGCCCAGACGCTTTCTGCGCCACCTCTTCATCGAGGACATAACCATCCCCTTTTTTCCCCTTCAATTTCATTTGGGTTATCAAACGGCAAAGGTTCTGATACCCTGTGCGCGATTTGACGAGCAGGGGATAACGCCAACCTTGTGGCGATGCCACCTCGGCGCCGATGTGGGGGCTGAGGGATAATTTCCGTGCAGCGAGATGAAACCGGGGTGATCCATAAACGCCATTGCGGTCAAGCAGAGCCATAGCCGGCATTTGATAGTGCGCGCAGAGGTTCGCTAATTCCTCCGGGGTGCATGCCCCTTCAAGAAAACTGAACGCAGAGCGAGCGTGCAGCTCAACGTAGCTCAATCGAAGGTCCCCCACACGTACCACCCCTTTTTGGCGCAGTCATAGCACACGCGGTAAACCCCTTGTTGCTTGCCGCTTTTTGTCTTCGAACTGGATTGAATCTCGAGATCCCATTCATCCTTGGCGTAAGAGTCCTCCGTCCACCAATCTCCCGAAGAGCGCCAGGGCCCTGAAGCAGCAATCACTCGCCCGCGAAAACCCGAAAAAGCAATCTGCACAGGATAGCCATTGCGAATTTCGACTCGAGCGGCCGGCGCCGGGCGGTACACTCGCAACGCACTCTGAACCTCTTTTTCAAGTCCGTGACTCGGAGATCGAGGCGCGCGGGCATGAGCCTTTTGTTCTCTCTGGATTCTCCCCCCAAGCGAGCTCCGCGCTGGCCGGCAACTATCCCTCGAAGCTGAAATAGGATCAAACCGGCACATCCGGAACCCCTCCGGCCGATGCGTATCCAAGAGCTCTGGGGAGCCAATATTCGCATCTCCGACTAAGCTCGCCAGGCGCGCAACCGTCAATTCGACTTTTTCAGGGTCGGGGCAAATCGCGGAGAACAGGTCTCCTTGCGAAGTGCGTGGACGCACTGCGTCCACGGCCAGCATGATTTTCACAACCGGCGCGGGAGGAGGAGCAGATTGCAGACGTAAGACTAGCAACTTCAAGAGAGTCCTTGGATCGCTCATCGGCACCGGAAGCCGCAAAGCCAATTGGAAAATGTCCGACGCCTCCCCTTCCCCCGGATCAGTCGTCTGGGCGCACGGATGCCCGGCCGTAATTCGACCGTCTTCGAACGATGGCTGGAGCTGAAGCCGCAGATCAATGCCCCCCGCAGCCAGGGAACGCGCAGCTATTCTTGAGCACATTCGCTCCAGCAACTGGCCCAAGAGAATTGATAAAGGTTCCATCTCAGCCACGGCGTCTTCCAACTCCATCTCCTCTTCAAAATGACCAGCCGGTTGGGCCGGGATCAGCGCTCGCACTGCGCCGCCGCGCGCCAGTTTGTGCAGGCGAACCCCTTCTTGCCCGAGACGCTCCGAAAGCTCCAGGACGGGTAAGGCCGCAAACGATGCGCAGGTGTGAACGCCCCAACGTTTCAGCGTTTCTAAAAGGTCCGTCAGATCATGTGCTGCACTCGCGGTTTCGCCGTTCTGTCGGGAAACACTCGCGCCTGCGGCGGAGAATAAAAGGGCAGTAACCGGCGCCTTCCCAATAATGGCCGCTTCTTCACCTTCAGGAATAACTGTGATCCCGGGGAAAGCACGGGAAGCAAGAATAGCGGCCTCAATGTTGCAGGCGGTGGCAATTTGCGTTTCCAGGCCAAGGCGCTTCGCACCTTCAGCGAGACGGTGGATGATGTTCTCGTCTGACCCGAATAAGGAAGCAAGCCCGGCAAGATCGAGGACGATGTTATCCGGCGCAGTATCTTCAACTCGGGGCGAAATAGACCAGGCAAGATCGAGCAACGCGGCGTGTGCGATTCGCTCCTGGAGGCGCGAGCGTTGGAGGATGCCAATTCCACCGAATTGCTCTACTTCGGATTTGGTCATTCCAGGCTTGATTCCTCTCGTCGCGGCCTGCTGGTTTAAGCATATAACTGGGCGGAGCGGCGAAGCCGCATCTACAAGAACCATGGCCCTCATACCGATTCCCGGCGCTGAGCGCACCACAGCTTGCAGCATAAAATCCGGAACGAAAATGGAAGCAAAAGACATGGCAGCACCGACGAATAATAGACGCTGTCCTCATTCCCTCGAAGGTATGAAAGAATTGGCTGTCATGCTGAGCGAAGCGAAGCATCTGCATTTATCTCCTGGAAAACAAATGCAGATTCCTCGCTGCGCTCGGAATGACGGAGCTGGTCGATTTCTTCATGCTTTCTTCGCGCCGCAGCTCACCGAGCTCTTGAACGGACCACTTTCGCCATCAACCGCGAACCGCGGAACAGGCGCACCCCCGGATCCCCTGAGATCTCCTCGTGATTTTGTGTAGCCTCCAACCATTGGGCGGTCCCCGTCTCCATTTGCACCACGAGCGACGCACAGGATTTGGCGTGCGGTTCCTGCTCAAGCACAAGGAAGATGGTAGGCGTGTGCTCTACAGCTCGACGAAACCGGAACCACACGTAGAGAGGAAGGCGGCGGACCGTTTCCGGAGGGAAGTCGCCCAGGTCCAAAGCGACCAGCCCGAAGCCGCCGGCATGCAAGACTAAATCGGTAGCCCGAAATGCCTGATCGATGCTGGCGCAGCGCACCCACAACAACTGGCTTAATTCCACACCGGTCGCTTCCGCGGAATAGGGGTCGAAAGCGTTGTGCGCATCAATGAAAGCGCAGGCTTCGCCTTCCGCCGTGCGCAAGGCCAGAGCCGACAGCATCAAACTGGTCCGGCCGGAACCGCTGGGCCCGCAAATCTCCGTGATGGCGCCGCGGGGCAATCCCCCGGTCAGGGAATCGGTCTCAAAGTTTCCCGTGGGGACTCTTTCACCCCTTTTGGGGGTCCGCCAAGTAGAGGGATCTGGAATGCGGGAAGCCAGAAGCGAGGCAATTTGGGAGCGCAACAGTTTAAAATCCCGAGGCATGGCCTTACTCCGTATATTCGCTTTTTCTTCGCCTACCTCGAAAAGTATCGCTCTGGCGGCCTCCCTTGTCAAGGCCTCACTCAATCCTTGCTTGTTTCGGCGGTGTAGGAGGAATCTCTGCTCATCCGGCGGCAGTTAGACTTGCCACTCTGCCAGAGAGCGCAACCTAACTCTGAGGGTCTTTGAACTCAGTGTGGGAGACCAAGCATTTCAGCGTGGAGGTCCAGGGCTTGGTAAATCTCATGCAGAAAGTCCTTCCGCAGGCGTGTGCTGCCGGCGGTCTCAACGGAGCGATTCATTGACAGAAATGCGATGCGAGATTGGTGAGGCAACAGCCAAGTGTATCGCCACAGGTACAAGCCTGAGACAGGAAGGGAAGGCAGGTAGTATCCCGCTCCGCGCCGGCCCCAAAAGTGCGCAACTAAGATGACCTCGAGGATATACGACCCCAAGATTACCAGACCGCGCCAGAGCCATGTCGTGAACTTGTCCCCGTCCGTTGCCTTCTTGAGTAAACCCGTCCAATAGAGGACGGCCAAGGCGATAAGGTGATTGACCAGTCCGTAGATGGCGAGGGGAAACCCCAAAACCGTTTCCAGCAAAACGACGGCGCGGCCCAGAGGTGTGCTCAGCCATGCGCCCGCCCCTTCGGTTTCAAGGCGGTGGAGTGCGCCCCTACGGCTGGCCTCGCGCCAAGCTGCAAGCATTTCCCGCAGCGAGACCAGCAAGCCGGGATGCAAGTAGTTCATCTGCTCTGCCCACTGAACCACAAAACGGCTGAGTTCAAACCCCTCGAGCTTCTGCTTCCCTCCCGGCTGCGACTCAAATTCTTCCTTCAGGCCATCGCGCAACGCATGCTCGAGGTCCGCCAGGAAATCCGAGAGCGCCGAGGGTTGAAGGCGGAAAGAGTTTTCCTGACATCTCTTTTCGAGCTGCCGGGCGACTTCCTGCGTTCGATCTTGCTCACTGCCTACAGCGCTTGAAATAAGGTCTTTCGCAATCTCCGGCCAATCAATATCGACCAATACCTCTCTTGTGCGTGTGTGACCCACGGGCACAAAAAGGTGAATGGGGAACAGCTTGAGTCCCCCAAGCACGGAATTCGGGCCCTCGGCGGTTAGAGCGATCGAAGCCGCGTGCGTGGCGAGGGCACCTAGAGAATTCGCAAGGCCCGGTGCGACGAAGGTCACCACCGCAGCCTTCTCCGCCAAAAGGGCACGACAGGTTTCAAGCGCCGCCGGGCGGTTCTCGGGATTGTAGCCAATCATGCCCAAGCCCCGCGCCAGAATTGTGGGGAGCAGTCCTTTGACTAATCTCGCGGGGACAAGGCAGCGCACCTGCCGCTCGAACCCCGCCACCAGAATCAGGGCGTCATAAAAGCTCTCCGGGTGGCTGACCAACAGAAGGGCCGGGTCTGGCTCCATCAATCGATCCTCGTGCAGGACGCGGATTTTTCGAAACGTGAGGGCAAACCACAGCCGGATCACGCCTCGCCAAAACCTGTAGATAAAGGGTATGGCCGGCGCCGGGTTGGGAGCAAACTCAATAGTTGCCGTGGTACTTTCCATCCGAAGCCCTCTCCGGTTTCATCTGACCGTCGACCAACGGCGGCGCGGCGCGCGGCGCGAGGGTACGCGGGTGGGCGGCGAATTGCTGTCCCATCCCTCGACAAACCCCTGCGGGCGCGTAATGGTATCAAACAAAGCGTACACCTTCTGAACTTTGTTCCCCTGTTCGTCCAGCAGATTGAGGCGGAATTGAGGGACTTTCCCATTCTGCGTCACGCGAAGGGGAAAGTACCCGTGCAGGCCGCTTTCAGCGTAGGAGGTGACGTATTGCTGGTTTTTCACCCACCAAGTGAAAACGCGAATGTGAGTGAAGTCCGCGTCCTGATTGGCGGCGCGATCGGCGGCGAGGTATTGTGGAACTTGGCGGCCATTGTCGGCCACCGTATTGAGCACCATCCAAGCCACCAAGTTATAGCCCTGGGCGTTGGCGCTGATCGGCGCCGGAATATCAAGCGTAACGAAGCGGCCCAGAACCCAGCCTGCGCGGGTGTCCGCCTTGACGAGATACCACGCCTCCTTGACCGGCTGTGAGGATGCATCGGCAGACGGAGAGGGCCGCTCCACGATCTTCCGCCCAAACACCTGGAGTTTCTGGTTGTTGGGAAGTTGAGCGAGAGAAACCGAGTCGCGCGAGGGTTCAAATCTTAAATTGATCGACTGCGGCGCGTGGCCTTCCGCCTGCACAGGAATGTTCTCCAAGTCCCTCAGCAGCTTTTGAGAGCCTTCGTAGGCCGGCGCATCCACGATGTCCTTGCCTTCCACCCATCCCGTGCGGCCATCTTCGAGTTTGACTTTTGCCCAGTTGCGCGAGCGAAGAAGAACCTGCACCCGGTCACCAGCCTTTACCGATTCGACGGCCAGGCGGATCTCCCCCGGAGCATCCACCACTTCCAGCGAACTCGGCAGCACATAAGCCACATCCTTGGGGGAATCCGCTTTGCGCCACGATGCATAATAATGGTAGCCAATGATTCCGGCAGCGATGATCAAGAGGAAGGCAAGAAGTTTGAATCGGATATGCAGCCTCCCCATGTTCAGGATTCTGTCCTCACGCCAGGCTCGACGCGTCTTGGGTTACGGCAGCTCCGCGCCTGCACTCCAAGAAGTACTCAAAATCTTGAGGCTTATTCTACACTATTATAGAGGTGAATTACGAAAGTCGAACGACTTCTAATCCCGAGCCCGGCAGGAACGCTCGAAGCCCTTCTCGAGTGGGATCCCCGGATAAAGCCACGCGGCGCGGCGCTGGTGTGCCATCCTCACCCGCTCTATGGCGGGACGATGCACAACAAGGTGGCTTTCCGAGCCGCGAAGGCTGCCGTCGAAGCAGGCCTGCCGGCTCTGCGCTTCAATTTCCGCGGAGTCGGGAAGAGTACGGGGAGCTACAGCGACGGCATCGGCGAAGGCGACGACGTCGCGGCGGCGCTGAATTTCCTCGCCGCGCGCTTCCCTGCTGTTCCGGTCTGCCTCATCGGGTTTTCTTTCGGCGCGAGTGTCGGACTTCGGGTTGGAGCTGCCGACCCGCGCGTCGCGGTGTTGGTGGGGCTGGGAGTTCCCGTGGCGGTCATGAATCTCGACTTCCTGCTTGGAGTGTTGAAACCCAAGCTCATCGTTCAGGGAACGCTCGACCCATTTGGGCCGCGCGAGGAAGTGGAGCGTTTTTACAACTCGTTGGCTGAGCCTAAACAAATCCGTTGGATTCAGAATGCGGATCATTTCTTCACCGGCAAGCTCGAGGAGGTCCAGCGAGTTCTCAGCGACTTCTTGAAATCGGCGCTGAACCCGCCGTCCGCAACATAGGCTTCCCTGCCGTCCCGAGCCTTGATCCGCTTGTCATTCCGAGCGCAGCGAGGAATCTCGCTCTGCTCCGTCGAGGCAGTGGTCAGGGCGAGATTCCTCGCTGCGCTCGGAATGACAGTGCTAGGGGGCTCGGAATGACAGTGCCAGGGGAATGAGAACGAAGGACCGGGAATAACAGCCGGGGAGAGAAGCGAACCCATGGACAAGGATGAGGGTCAGGAAAGCCAGCCGCTCTATTGCCCCCGATGCGGGGAGGTGGTGGAGCCGCTGGTGTGCGGGGACTGCGGGGCGGTGATTTGCCGCCGCTGCGGGACGGCGCTGGAACGGGTGGACGAACTGGGAATAGGCTAGTACGCTTGTCTCTCGGAGCCGCCCGCGCACCTGCCGCAAGAACCTGCTGCGCCCCTTTCTAAAATGCCGCCAGGGCTCTCGCCGCGCGGACGATATCCGCCGGTTGGGGAAGCACCGCGTCCTCGAGCACCGGGTGATAGGGAACGTACCCGTCCTTGGCTGCCAGCCGCCGCACGGGAGCGTCGAGAAACTCGAAAAGCTCGTCGGCGATCCGGGCGGCGAGTTCCGCTCCGTAGCCCCAGGAAATGTTGTCCTCGTGCAGGACCAAAACCCGGTTGGTCTTTTTCACCGAGGCGGCGATCAGTTCCCAGTCGTAGGGATTGAGCGAGCGCAGATCGAGTATCTCCGGCTGAATCCCGTCCTGCTCGAGCGCCTTTAGCGACTGAACGGCGCGGTGCACGAGCGACCCGTAAGTCACTATGGTCAGCGTCGTCCCCTCCTGGACCAGTTTGGCTTTTCCGAACGGAATCATGTAATCGCGTCCGGGATAGGGAGCGCGGTTATGGGTCTGCCGGTAAAGGTGTTTCGGTTCGAGGAACAGGACGGGATCGTCGCAGCGGATCGCGGTGCGCAGCAGGCCATTGGCATCCAGGGCCGTCGCCGGCATGACCACGCGCAAGCCGGGCAAGTGCGTGAAGATGCATTCGCCGGACTGGCTGTGATAAATCGCGCCTCCCGCCAGATACCCGCCGATGGGCGCGCGGATGACGAACGGGCAGGAGAAGTCGTTGTTGGAGCGCCAGCGCAGGGTGAGCACCTCGTCGCGTATCTGCATCATGGCCGGCCAGATATAGTCGAAGAACTGGATTTCCACCACGGGTTTCAGGCCGCGCGTGGCCATGCCCATGGCACGGCCCACAATACTCGCCTCGGCGAGTGGGGAATTGTAGCAGCGGGCGCTGCCGAAGTGCCGCTGCAACCCGTACGTCACCTTGAAAACCCCGCCTTTGCCCTTCACCTTGGCAAGTTCGTTCTCGTGGCTGCAGTCCGCCACGTCTTCTCCGAAAACCACCACGCGCGGGTCGCGCGCCATCTCGTCGCGCAAGGCGGCGTTAATGAGATCGACCATGGTCTTCGGCTCACCATGGAATTTCGGCGGCTGGTCGAATTGCGAGGAAGTGGGGTCCACGGTGGGCGAGCATAGGAAACGCAAGACGGTGTTCGGCGCAGCGGGCTCAGCCGCCAGAGCCTGATCCACCGCTTCGCGGATCTCACGGTCCACCCCGGCTTCAATTTCCTTCAATTCCTTCTCGCTGACCCACTCTTCCTGTCGCAGCAGGTTGGCAAATCGAGTCAGAGGATCCCGCCGTGCCTCCTGTTGGCGCACCTCGTCCGACTTGTAAAGCCGTTCATCGTCCGAGAGAGAATGGGAGTAAGGCCTGATGACGTGGGCATGGATCAGCGCCGGCCCTTTTCGCTGCCGGACGTACTCGACCGCTTTCCCGGCCGCTTCATAGCTCTCCGGAAAATCCGTGCCGTCGCATTCGAGCACCAGGAGGTGCGGAAAGCTCTTTACCAGGCGCGAAATGCTGCCCCCGGCGGTTTGCACATCCACCGGCACGGAAATGGCGTAACCGTTGTCCTCGACCACATAAAAGACCGGCAGCCTGCGGCCACAAGCCCAGTTGAGCGATTCCCAGAATTCGCCCTCGCTGGAAGCCCCGTCGCCCAGCGAAACGTAGACCACTTCATCCGCATGAAAGCCCTTGGCAAGTTCCGCGGCTTCTTTCACCAGCTCGAAATACTGGCTGCCTTCGGCGGCGCCCACGGCTTGCAGAATTTGCGACCCCGTGGGACTGGACTGAGAAACAATGTGCAGCCTCTTGTGGCCCCAATGCGAGGGCATCTGGCGTCCGCCGGAGGCCGGATCGTTTTCCGCCCCGACCGAACCTAAGAACATCTCGTAAGGCGTTACGCCCAGTTGGAGGCAAAGCGCCCGGTCGCGATAATAGGGATAGAACCAGTCGTAGCCGGGTTTCAGATGCAGGGCCACCGCAACCCCGAAGGTCTCGTGGCCGACCCCGCTGATCTGAAAAAAGGCACGGTTCTGGCGCTTGAGCTGAATCTCCTTGTCGTCCACCCGCCGCGACATGTAAACCATCCGGTAGGCCTTGACGAGCAGTTCCTTCGTAAGCTTCGTAGCTTTCACCTCATGGTTGGTGACAGTGGACATGTGCCCTCGCTGGAAGGAGGTAACAAGGTATTGTGCCGACGTCAGGCGCCGGGCGCCAAGTTACGGAAGTAGTAGTACTGTCCCGGACCAGACCCTCGTGAGTTCCTGGCGGGGGGCTGCACCGCGCTCCCTCGCCGCTTTGTTTCCCCCGAGTTGACCATTCTATGAGCCGCATGAGAATTATCAGATTGCCAAAAGCCAATGTCAACCCATGATGTGGTGCGGGCGTCTCGCCCGCCGTGCTGCGGGCATTCCTTCGCAGTGCTCAGGACAGGCTCTGCCCGCGCGCGGGAGCGGGACGCTCCCGCCACCACGGGCGAGACGCCCGTGCCACGCTCGGAATAACAGCGCCGATGAAAACCCTGCTCTTGCCTAGCCGACTGCTTGTCACTGTCTCGTCGTGGCGTTGCAACTCCGGGGCCTTGACTTTGTTTTCGGAAAGTGCGCTGTTTCTTGCTCCTTTCAGGGCCTGATTAGTGTTAATCTGCGCGCAAAACGCACGTAATTTGCACCCTGCAAAAAAGTGATGTCCTTTGTTTTCAAGTACTCCTTAGCTTCGTTCCCACTCTTTTTGTATTTTCTCGCGCGCCTCCGGATTTCCGCCAACCGGGCAGTCTCGAACCCTGCCGCATTCCCGCATCCCACACTCCAGGCGGTACGCGTGTGGCGTCAAAAGGCTCGAATTCTGTGTTTAATGCACGCATTGAGCACTCAATTTGAGTTCGTTTTGAGTTCGTTTTCGAAATGCCTCGTTTGTTTTCAATAACATATTGGCTTTGATCGTACTATTTTTTGTTTATTTCGGACCCCGGTTTTCCGGAGTCCGGGGACCATTGCGCTTTTCCTCGCGGTCCGAAGCCCGCCAGCGACAATGTGTCCACAAAATGACCACAATTATAGGCTACCATACGTCGCCGGGTTTGTCAAGCAGAAAATGCGATTAACGCCGCGCTTGGGGTGAGGGAAGGGCTCACGAACCCACGGCTTACGCCGCATAAGCATTAACTTAAACTCCTTCGCCGGGTCCCGAAGGGACCGAATCTCATTAGCCGTAGGTGCAACCTACGGAACGCGTGTGCACCCGGGGTTGACCAACCCCGAAGGGGTTGAACGCGGCACGTTCGACCCCTTCGGGGTCGCCAGAAATTGAGCGCTGGTGGCCATTCGACCGTAGGTTTCACCTACGGCTAATGAAATCAATGCCCTTCGGGCATTTGCAATCCAGACTTCACGCTCAAGTTAACGATAAGGGGCGCAGTTCGTCGCAACTTGCTGAGTCCGAAGAGCAACTGCCGCGATCCTGCGCCCGCCGAAGAGCCCGGCGGGCTCACGTTCAGCGTTGCGTCGAAGCCCGTTTTCCCGTATTCTGAGGGCCATGGATGTACAACTCACCCCGGATCAAAAAGCCTTCGCCCGCCGCGCGATTGAAAGCGGACGGCCGCACTCGGAACAAGACGCCGTCGAGGAGGCGCTGGCTTTGTGGGAAGAACGCGAGCGGCAACGGACGGAATTTCTTCTGACCCTCGACGACGCTAAGGCTTCGCTTGCCCGTGGCGAGGGCCGCATCATCACCCAGGAATCCATGCGGCAGCTTGCCCAGGAAGTGAAGGAACGCGGACGCGCGCGCCTTCTCGCTGAACTCGCCTCGCCCCGCTGATGGCACATCGCTTAGCGCCCCGCGCCGAAACCGATCTTGACGATATCTGGTAGTACGTCGCCAAGGAAAGCGGCAGCGTCGAGATTGCCAACCGTTTAATCGACACCCTCACCGACCGCTTTTTCATGCTGGCGGGCTTCCCCTATGTCGGGCGTGCCCACGATGACGATTTCGGCCCCGGATGCCGCAGCCTGGCTGTGGGAGAGTATGTCATCGTTTACTGTGTTGAAAACGGGGAAGTGCTTATCCTTCGCGTCGTACATGGCCGCCTCGACCTCGAGGCCCTTTTCGGCCACTGAAACGCCCCCCGTGTTTCATAATGGGTCCTTTGCGCCACGTTGCACAAAGGTTCCTTTGTGCGACCGCTTTCGGGGAAGATTGGGGCGCAAGCTGGAAGGCCTGGACGTGACCCAAAGCGGACCTGACGCCCCGGCGCAATCCGTCAGGCGAGTCGCGCGATTAAGCGGGAACATACGTCAACCTAATCACGTCCTCGCCAATTAGATCGCTGGTCACAAGATGGAGCGGCGGCCGAGGGCCGGAGAAGAATGGCTTGCCGCGACCAAGTACGATGGGGTGGAGGTAAAGTCGATACTCATCAATAAGACCAAGGTCGGTTAGGCTTCCTGCCAAGTCTGGTCCGGCAACTTCAATCTCCCCAACGAGCTGAGCCTTCAGCCCACGTATCACCGCCTCGATGTCATCCTCGACAAGTGTGGCGTTGGGTCCGACCGACTTCAACGAGCGCGACACAACCCACTTCGGCTGGCTCCGCCACGCCGCCGCGAAGTCGTGTTCCTCCGCGACCCACTCCGGGCAGTCTTCGTCCCAATAACGCATTACCTCGTACATGCGGCGACCGTACACACTGCCCGTCAGGTCGCGCACTTGCTCTATGAAGTGACGAAAGAGCGCCGGGCTTGGCCTAAATTCCAGATGGTCGACGTAGCCATCCAAGGACTGGTTCATTCCATAGACGAGCTTTGCCATGGTACAAAACCTCCACCCCAGGTTCTTCAGAATAGCTTGAGCCGACGTTCCGCAGAAATGAGATTGTACACGACCTGCGCGCCGCATTGTCAGTGTAACCAATAACCCGAGGTCCGCTTTTGGCTGGGAACCGCCGGATGCCTTTTGAGGAAGCTGCCGTTCGCTGTTGCACAAAGGGTGCAATTTGCACCGCTAGTTTCGCCTCTTCCCTACTCCGCCGTTCTTCGTTCACCTTTGGAAACTGGACCGTTCGATGTTAAAATTCCCGCCATGAAACCGGCTGCCGCCGCTCCCGAAAGCTATACGCCTACGGTCCCGGAACTTGATGAGGCGCGAAAGCGGTTTTTGGAATATGAACCGCGAGATTTGTTCTACCGAGTTGCTTCCGAGCTGATCGAGCTTGCCCTGACAGGTAAGACGAGCATCACCGTGGCGGAGGCGTTGGCCGTGCTGTTGCAGACTTGGAACGCACCGTATTACCAGTACCATCCGTTTACTGTACAGCACTTTGCGGATATCGAAGCTCTACTCCAAAAGCATTTGGACGACGCGCTACGGTTTCGGTCTCGGGGCATTGAATCGGTCAGCACGCCTGACCTCCCCATTGTGGAGAGCCTGTTCAACAGTTTTGAGCAAATCCTCCGCCCCGTAGGAGCAGCGAAATCACTGCACTTGCTGGCCCCGAAGTTCTTTCCGCTTTGGGACCGGGCGATTGCTAAGGCGTACCGCTGCGAACTCGGCAACGTGGGCACAAACGGTGCCAATTACAGCGCATTCCTCCTCACCGCCGCGCTTCAGGCGCGTACCTTGTCCCCAACCATGCCGGAAGAAGCAAATCTCCTAAAGCGCCTCGACGAATACAACTACTGCAAGCACACAAAGAGCTGGATGTAACAGCGGCGCTGTTTCAAAAAGGGTAAGTTATGCATCATTGCCGGAAGCCCCGGAAACACAGGGTCTTGAGTGTTGCAAATGTCTAGTGCAAAACGGAGGGCATGAAATACGGCTATGCCCGTGTCTCGACCGAGGACCAGACGCCTGCCCTGCAACTTGCGGCCCGCAGAAGGCTTGTCGGCCGTTCTCTCGCTACGACCCAGACAGATCTCGCCTTTATCGAATCTCCACCACCCGTTCTCCGCTCAGGAGAGCCTGGTCGATGCGCGGCCACAGCCGGTCAAAGGCCTCGAGCAAGGCGCTGGTGCGGCAATTGCCCAGGCGCACCCAGAGTAAACGCGCGCCGCTTTCGGGGCGGGTGGCGAGGTAGAGGAAGTCCTCATCTTTGGACACTACGACGGAGCCTCGCTGGCTGGCGTACTCCCAAATTGCCGCGCCAAGGCAACGGGCAACTGGTTGTCAACAAGAAGCTTCACGACGCCTGAAGGACTGCGTGGTCAGTTTGATGTGCGGCGTATTCGATCGCGGCGATGATGTCTTCCTTCTCGAGCGACGGGTAGTCCGAAAGGATTTCCTGGAAGGAAGCGCCCGCCGCCAAGAGCTCAAGGATATCGGACACACGAATACGCAGCCCACGAATGCAGGGCCGCCCGCCGCATTTCCCGTCCTCCACCGTAATCCGCTTCAACCACTCGTTGTTCATACCCCCAAGATTACTTGCTTGGCGCTGAAATGGCAAGGGCCACGAAGCGTTCTCCCCACGGGCGCCTTCCGTGAACTCTCGCGGGTGCCGCATACATCCACTTGTGTGCTTGCGCCCGGCCTTTGGCATCAAGCCAGCCGGAGGGTTATCTTGACGCACGCGCGTATATTACTGTAATATACGTGCTTGATGGCTGAATTCCCCGAAGAATTTGCGCACTGCACTGGCTTCGATTGGGATGCCGGTAACACGACCAAGAGCTGGGATCTGCACCAGGTCACCCCGGCTGTATGCGAGCAGGCATTCTTCAATCGGCCAATTCTGGTGGCGATCGACGAGGGGCGCTCTGCCGAGGAGCGGCGGTACGCGGCGCTTGGGCAGACGAAGTCTGGAAGGCGGCTAGCGATAGTTTTTACGATTCGCGGCACGCTGGTTCGCGTAATCTCGGCCCGCAACATGAGCCGCCGTGAAAGGAGAATCTACGAGCGTGTCGAGGAAACCAAGTAGAAAGGCGATTCCCCGTTTCGCGAACGAAGACGAGGAGCGGAAGTTCTGGGCAAGGCATGATACGGCCGACTACTTTGACTGGAGCAAAGCCGTTCGCGCGACCTTCCCGGAACTCAAGCCGTTGACGACGACCATCTCCTTGCGCGTGCCGGCAGCGATGCTAGAGGAACTCAAGACACTGGCGAACGAAAAGGACGTCCCCTACCAGTCGCTCATGAAAGTCTTCCTGGCAGAACGAATCGCTCGCGAGCGTGGCTCGCGGCGCAGGATGCGAGGTTGATTTCTACGTTGCGCTCCAGCGCCGCCTGAGAACTCAACCTCAATGCGCCGCTTGTTCACAAGCAGGGGTGCGTGGTAGCATACTGGTAGTATGGTGTTTCACGTTACTCTCACTCCCGCGGAAGATGGCTGGATCGTGGCGGAGTGTCCGGCCTTGCCGGGATGTGTCTCGCAGGGCAAAGACGAGCAAGAGGCCATATCCAATATCAAAGAGGCCATTGCTGGGTGGCTGTGGGCTGAGGATCAAAAAGCCACAGCGCGGCTTCCACGCACCAACCAGCCGGAAATACTCGTATCTGTCTAATTGCGTGGCACGGCTTGCCAACATTTCCGGCAAAGAAGCGGTAAAGGCCTTCGCAGAGGCCGGGTGGAGCGTCATCGGCCAAGTGGGAAGTCACGTGGTCATGACCAAGCCGGATGTGCGCGCGAATCTTTCTATTCCTCAACATAAGGAGCTATCGGTGGGGACGCTTCGCGCTCTCATACGGCATTCCGGAATGACGGTCGAGGAATTCCTTGCCTTGTTCTAAACGGAGCCCCGCCAGGTTGCGGGGCTGCTCGGTCGTCAAGTCTACTCGGGAGGCAAAATGCGGACCATACTGCTGACGGTTTGCGCGTTTATGGTGCTGGCCTGTGGCTGGCTTACCACCATGGAAAGCGTCCTGCATCACCCCGGTTACCCTTCCCGGATGATTCTGGACGCGCTGCTCGGCGCAGGGAGCCTGATGATCGGGATAATCGTGCTGTTTCTAGCCACCACAAGCTGGCGTTGGCTGGCGCTGGCGGCAGCGCTGGGCGCGGCGGGAATCGGCGTCTCGGCCATTGTGCGTAACGCGCGCGCGGAGCATTTCGAGGGCTTCGTTCTGTTGATTGGGACCGCTCTTTGCGTACAGGCGGCGCTGGCGCTTTGGGTGCTGGTGTTTCGCCCCCGAACGGAGCGCGCGTGAACCCGGCCCCGACCCGCGGCTCGACATTTTGAATTGCGCGGGTGAAACACCGTCACGTACATTATCGCCGGACACTATGCGCACCACGTCAAAATCCTCAGCGAACGGTACCTGTAATTATTGTCTCTGCTCGGCAAGGCCGGGCGTAAAGAAGGCGGCTTCCTCCGCCGCCTGCCGCACATGCTCGGGCGTGCCGAGGTCCCGCCAATAGTATTCGTCGCCGCGAAAGGCCAGGATTTTCTCCCCCTGCGCGGCGAGACGCATATAGGTGGCAAAGATGGGGAAGGCGCCTTCTTCCGTCATCATGGAAAAGAGGCGGGGAGAGATGACATGCAGGCAGGAAAAAGCCAGTGCCTGCGGGTGCTCGGAAGGCCGAACCAACTGGTTTTTGCCGTCGCGTCCGTACCGTCGTCCGCAAAGCCGGAGGTGCTCATCGACGAGCAGGTATCGAAAAGTCTCCCGATCCTGCACCGCGATAGTGGCCAGGGCGCCATGCTCCGCGTGAAATTCCGCCATGCGCGCCAAATCAAACGTGCTGAGGATGTCGACGTTGTGCACGAAGAAAGGCTTATCGAGGTCGCCGGGGCTTTCCAGGAAGAACCAGGAGGCCTTTTTCAAGCCACCCCCCGTTTCCAGCAAGGCTTCCTCACGAGAAAGTTCGATGCGCAACCCGAAATTGCCGTGCTCTTTCAGGTATTCGACAATCATGTCGGCGAAGTGATACACGTTGATGATCACTTCGCGAACTCCCAAGGCCCGCAAGCGCGACAGAGTGATCTCCAGCAGCGTGTGCCCGGCAATCTCCACCAGCGCTTTGGGACGATGGTCGGTGAGCGGCCGCAGGCGGGCGCCGATGCCGGCCGCCAGAATCATGGCTTTCATTTGTCCATTTCCTCTAACTCCAGGTGGCGCACCGCGACCTCGATTCCGGGCTTGCTGCGGAGCCGTTGTGCCAATTGTTCCGCCAGGTAAACCGACCGATGCTGCCCGCCCGTGCAACCGAACGACACCATCAAACTCTTGAAGCCACGCCTTAGATAGTTGTTCACGCTGGAATCCACCAGCAGGGTGGCGGCGTCAAGATACTGGCGCACACTGTCATGGCCATTGAGATAAGCGATTACCGGCGCGTCCTTTCCCGTCAAAGCCTGAAGGGCCTCTTCGCGTCCGGGATTGGGCAAGCTGCGGGCGTCGAAGACGTAACCGCCGCCATTCCCGCTCTCATCTTTCGGCTGGCCATGATGAAACGAAAAGCTGAATATGCGCACCGCCAGGCTCTTTCCTCGGGAAGCCAGGCTCTGGAGCTTTTCCGAGCCCAACATGCCTTTAAACGCGTCCGTGAGCGCCGGCAGCGCGATGGGCAGCTTGATGCGATGCAGCAGCCAGCGCAGGTTCTTCATGGCGTAGGGCACGCTCTCGAGAAAATGAGCCTTGCGCTCGTAGAAGCCGCGAAATCCATACGCGCCCAGGGCCTGCATGATGCGGACGTAAACGTAGGCATAGTAGTAGTGCATGAACTCGGCGCGCTCGAAGCTGATGAAACCGCCGAGCACCTCGAGATAATGATCGAGTAGTTGCTGTCGCAACTCCGGCGGC
The DNA here is from genome assembly GCA_963842495.1 of uncultured Acidobacteriota bacterium. Classification (GTDB taxonomy): domain Bacteria; phylum Acidobacteriota; class Terriglobia; order UBA7540; family UBA7540; genus CAVROP01. The sequence continues at coordinate 141,339 of CAWJHY010000037.1, read as the reverse complement.
AGGTCGGCCTTGGCATCGAATAAGAGCGAAGCGATATCGTATTGCAGCGCGCCCTTGCGCCCCCCTTGGTAATCAAGGAAGTAAGGACGCCCTTCGCGCCACATGACGTTACGCGACTGATAATCCCGATAGAGAAAGTAATCGCGTGGAGCGCTCAAGAGAAACTTGGTCAGGTGGTTGAAATCATTTTCGAGCGCCTGTTCGTTGAAAGGGATACCGGCCAGCCGCAGAAAGTAATACTTGAAGTAGTTTAAGTCCCAGGCAATCGACTGACGATCGAAGCTGCCGCGAGGGTAACACACTTTGTAATTCAAATCGCGGCCGGCTTCGATCTGAAAACGCGGCAGCATGGCCGCCACCTGGCGGTAGGCATCAACCACTTCAGGAGCAATGTCCTCGCCGCTGCGGTTCTTCAAGAGAAATTCGAAAAGAGTGGTGTCCCCCAGGTCTTCTTCCAGATAAGCGCCGCGGCTCAAGTCCTCGGCATAGATTTCCGGGACGGGCAGGCCGTGCCGGCGAAAGTGCCTGGAAAACTCCAGGAAGGCCACATTCTCCTCGCGCACGTGATACAGGATGCCCACCGCGCTATGGTTGACGTTCGCGAGCCGGATGATGTTCCGCCCCGAACCGCCGAGCTGGCCTTGCAGCGGCTGCACACGTGCCACCGGGGAGCGGAAGTGCCGCTCAAAAAGCCTTTCTAGAACCTCCCTGGATGTGGTTTCCATTGAACACCAAGATACCATCGAAAGGGGGAAACAGGTAGGGTGCAGAGGAGGTGGCCGCCCACGTTGTAGGGGCGGCCCTCGCGGCCGCCCAGGGCAACCACGACGGTTGCCCCTACGAGGCCTGTCCAAGACTCATTCAGGCGCGGGGGACAGGTCGCGGGGAAAGACTACTTACTCTGCTGGGCCGCCACGTTCGTGCCGTTAACCTCCTCGTAGCGAGTCAGGTGTGGAAACTGCGGAGCGAGTTGGAACGGCATTTTCTCGCTGGGGTCGACAAGCGCCACGGATTTGCGATTCGGGAAGCTGACGCTTCCGTCCCAAGCGTTCACTTGCACTCTGGAACCGAGCGGCAAGGCCGCGATCTGGTCGGTTTTCGAGGGTAGGAGTTCAGGCGCGCTTCCCATTAGCGCTCCTAACCGCACACCCCCTTGAAGAGTCACCAGCCGGTCGCCCAGGTGGGCGCCGAAAAGTTCCGGAGTGTGCGGCGCGGCCGCCGCAGCCGCCCTCAGAAAGAGGCCGGCATTTCCCAACTTGTCTTTATAGGGTGAGTTCTTGAGGAACTCCACGGCTTTCGCATCGGCCGCCGCTTCCTCCTTAGGCTCGCGGGCGAAATCCAGCCTCTCGAGGAGATCTTCATCGCGGAGGATCAGACGATCGTTGAAGGCATACATCGTGTCGAGCTTGTGCCCCAGCACCACGTGAGCCAGTTCGTGGGCCAAGATCATGGCCAAGCTCGGCTCGTCGGGCAGGACATCGAGAAGCCCCCGGCTGAGCACAATGGTGTAGCGCAGGGGGAAAGACTCCAGAGGAGAGGTCAGCAGCACGCGGCAATGCAGGGTGGGCAGGCTGGTGAGGTTATTGGTGACCACCAGATTGTTGAGCACGGTCTCCGCAATCTTGTCAACGGGGCCCGGGGGTGCAATCAAACCCGCCTTCTCGAGCCGCCACAGCACATTTTGTTCTGCCTCCAGCTCCATTTGACGCTTGCCTTCCACCGGGGACAGGTCCGCAGCCGCATCGCTCGTGTCGCGAACCGGCGCCGGAGCATCCACGAGAATCTTCGTCCACGCCTCCTGCTGACGCGGCGCCGTAAGGTCGTAGCCCCAAAGCCGGGTGCTGGCCTTGTAACGGATCCGGCTGCCGGGATCACTCTCTTCACTGTAGATATACACCGGCAACCATTCGTGCGGCTGGAGGTTCTCACGCCAGGAATCAAAGTGCGTATAGAACCTGAGACGCCGAGGGTTGACTCGCACCCCGTTCAAGCGGATGATCGCGTAATTGCGATCTTCGACCCAGATGCGGCCTTCGAAGGCCCCTTCGATCCTCCTGCCCTGCGGATGAACGTCGAGAGCAAGACAGCGCACATCGCCCAAGTACTCCCACCCCACCGGTTCGAAAGAATAGTGCTGCGTATCGAACGTCTGCGCGTCTACCAGGGTCGCCGTCATGAATTGATCCACCATGAGCCGGCTCACAAAAGGCGTCTTGAATCGCCGCAGTCCACTATGCAGCCAGTTGAAGTCGCTGCCCGCAGCCGGGGTGAAGGAGATTTCCTGCGGCTTACCCACAAAGTTCATGCGGCCCAGGAAATAGGCATCTTTCCTCACCTTGTCGCCGAGTTCGGCATCCGCGTCGTCGTACTGGAGATAAGTCTCGACGCGAGGCGAGTACTTCTTCAAATTCTCCACGTAGCGATGCTCACCCGCGATGATCCGGTCGATGATCGCGCTCGCCTGCGCCGGCGGCTGCACCTGGCTCCCCGCAGCGCCCTGGCAATATCCGGCGGCGGGGATAATCAGAAGCAAAATCGCTAGCGCCGGCGACGCGAGCAACCTGCTGAGATTCTTCGCTCCGCTCAGAATGACAAGTGGCGTCAGCGGTGAGCGAGCATATCTTCGGGAAACGATCATCACTTCCCTCCTCTCTCCATCGAACTCACAGAAGAACCGAGACCACCCTGCGTAAAGTTAATTCCCCTGCCTTACCTCCTGTAGGGGGACGGCTTGCCGTCCCCTAATGAACGGGGTAGGGCAAGCCCTACCCCTACACGATTTCACAGCGGCGAGGGTTCTCAGCCCCACAAGGACGATTTCTCACCCAGGCCATTGGGACTACGCCAACCGGAACTCGATGTGCAATACCGCGGGAAAGCTCGTCGGCTTGCCTGCTTGTTCTGCCGGTTTGAATCTGATCTGTGAGGCGGCTTGCTCCGCCATCTGATCCAATCCATGCCCAAGTGATTTGATGACACCCACCACCTTGAGCGTGCCATCGGCCCGAAAGATCACGGAGAGGACCACCTCGCCCTGCACGCCCAGGCGCCGGGCCTCCTCGGTGTACTGCGGCGTGGGTTTGGATAGGATCTCGACGGGGCGCATTTCCGGAGCCGCGGCCATCTGGCGGATCGCAGGCTTTTGCGCTGGCTCAGGTGCTGCGAAGGCGCCCGTTTTCACCGCGGCGGGAGCTCCGCCTCCAGGCACTCCATTGGCTCCGGCGTTGACGCCGCCGTTTCCAAACCCGGAAGTGGCCACCCGGCGCGACGTGTCGGACTCGTCAAGCTCATTGATCAACGCCACTTGGCGGCGTGTTCCAAAGCCCGCATCGGCAACAACCCTCGGCATTCCCTCCGCTCCCCCAGTTCCGTTTCCCGTGCCGGGCCCGGCAGGCATATCGAAGCTCCCGAGTCTTGGCACGTTTCCGGGGTTTCCGCCCTGTGCCCGCCCTGCCAGCCCCTTGGGAGAACCGAAGCCGCCGGTCTGTACCTCTTTTGAAGAAACATTCGCAGCCACTGGAGTAGCCGCCGCCTGGCTAAACAGTCCCGTGCGAATCGCGGGAGGCGGTGCGGGGAGTTGGCGCGCCGGGGCAATGGCCGGGGTGTTCTTCAACAGCGGTTCGGGGACCGTCGGCACGCGAGTGTTAGCACGAATTTGAGGCTCGGCGATTTTGGGCGTTTGGACGTGGGGTGTGGGAACAACATAGGGCGCGAGAAGCCTTGGAACTATCCTCGGCAGAAGGGGAGGCTTCGGGACGGGTCGCTGCTCGGCCACCCGAGGGAAGGTCAGCACGACATAGCGGTTGACGTGGCCGGCGGCACTCTTCGGCAAAGATGCACAGATTACCGTCAGCAACCCCGCGGCCAAGGCCTCGGCAACACACGCCAGGACGAAGGAAGCCTGCCGCCGCCTTTGCTCCTCGGGGGACTCCTCCAGCAACCGGAATACACCCGCAGCCATCCCTGAGCTGATAACTAACCCTCCCTATGCTGATTGAGGCACCCTGCCCCGGTTTATTAGATGCAATCGCGCTTCCGAAAATTCCGAGGGTTTATGATTCAATGGGTTAGAGAGAACGGGCGGTGCACACGGAGGTAAAGATTACAGGCAGGATGTAAGTTAGTTAGGGATTGGGGATTAGGGAATAGGGAACAGGAAATCGGGTAGTGGTGCAGTTTGATGTTGTAGCGGCGAGTTCACCTCGCCAATTGGCGGCGAAAAGCCGCCCCTGCATCGGACTTCACGCTACTCCCTGTTCCCTGTCCCCTATCCCGTGTTCCTTCTCCCCTGTTCCCTCTTCCCTGTTCCCTGTTCCCTATTCCCTCTTCTAAGGCATAATGGAAACTCAACCAACAGGAGCAGCGATGACTGAATTCATCCCGACCGAACGCACGCAAGTGCACCGCCTGCCGAAGCGCGGTGTTTACGACCGCGAGAAAGTCTATAGCATTCTCGATGAAGGCCTGGTCTGCCACGTCGGATTCGTGGTGGACGGAAAACCGGTGGTAATTCCCACCGGCTATGGCCGCAAAGGCGACACGCTCTACTTCCACGGCTCGCCGGCCAGCCGCATGTTTCAAACCTTGGGGAAGGGCGTGGAAGTGTGCATCACCGTGACGCTGGTGGACGGCGTGGTGATGGCGCGCTCGGCTTTCCATCACTCGATGAACTACCGCTCGGTGGTCATCTTTGGAAAGGCTTCCTTGCTCAACGACCCAGACGCCAAGAGAGAAGCACTTCAGGCATTCACCGAGCACGTTGCGCCCGGACGCTGGCAGGAGATCCGCCAACCCTCCGAGAAGGAACTTCGCAGCACCATAGTCTTAGCGATACCGCTCGACGAGTTTTCCGCTAAGGTACGGACCGGCCCGCCCCTCGACGACGAGGAGGATTACGCCCTCCCGGTCTGGGCCGGGGTCCTGCCGCTCGAACTCACCCCCGCGACTCCTGTGCCCGACGACCGGCTTCCCAGGGAGACCCCCGTCCCGGACTACGTCCGAGCCTACTCCCGGAAGCGCGCATAAGGGGTAACACTGCCAGAAAAGGAAAGTTCCCTGCTTCTCTTTGCGACCTTTGCGTGCTTTGCTTCTTGGCGTGAAACCGCTTTGCCCGTCTGTAGATAAATTCACACCCTATTCGCCGCCTTCGCTGACCCGCGGACCTCGCGAGAAGCGAGCGTGCAGCCGATGTTAACTCGAGAGGAGTTCTTTAATCCGAAGTTCCAACAGGCTTCGAGGGGTATTCTGCTGATTCCTTGACGGATAGCGCCAAGCTCAATTTCCGGTTACTGGGAACGCACGGATCAGTTCGTACGCCCGCGCCTGGAGCGGCGTCGGCTCCGGCGCCTGCTTGCAGGTCAACTTCAGCTCTCCCGATTTGAATTCGTAGGTCACTCTTGCTCGGCTGGCCAACTCCGCCAGCAGGGTGGCAAAGCTGTGCACGGGAAGTCCCTCCCGCGTTTCATGGGAGTGCTTCTTGGCTTTTGCCGAAGCGGTGGGTTCCGCGGGCAGAATCGGGTCGCGTCGCTTACGCTCCTCCCGTCGCTCCTCATCCTCGAACAACAGCGGTGCCCAAGCCTGCCGCAAGTGCCATTCCACATAGTAGGCCAGCAGGCATAAGAAAATATGTGCGGGCACCCGCTCCTCGGTGCGATGCCGAATGGGCCGCACCAGCAGATCAATCCCTTTCAGACAGCGGAAGGCACGCTCGACTTCCGCCAGGCTCTTATAGTTGCGCACGGTGTCTTCAGCAGAGAGGCGCACCGCGGGTTCACTGGTACGCAGCACATAAATTCCATCCAGCTTCTCTTCCTGCGCAATGGAGTCCTGGCGCCGGCTCCATCGGAAACTCCCCTCGCCGATCCGGCAGTCGAAGTGTTTGCCCACCTTGTAGCGCCCCAGCACTTTCCCCACCTTTAGCCCCATCTCGGCCGCCTTGAGCGGAGTCTTCTTACGGCGCGCTACTTCCTTGGCGATTTTCGTCAAACTCTTCTCCGTCGCTTCCAGCAAAGCCTGCCGCTTGCGCGCCCGCTCCTCTTCCAGCAGCGGATTATGACCGACGACGAGCCTCTCGCCCGGGTAATCCGGGGAGGTGATTTCGGCCAGGTTTTGTTCGTTCAGCAAGGAGAGTTGCAAGGTCCCTTTCTGCACCAATTCTCGAATCGCTGCGCTGGTTAGCGCGGTGATCCAGCCCATACCGGGATGCGCGCGAAGCTTGTTGATCTGCGGCTGGGTCAGCATCCCGCGATCCCCCACCAGCACCACCCGCTGCAGGCCAAAGCGCTGGCGCAACTTCTCCACCTGATCGCCCACTGTGGTGGGGTCGCCGGTGTTGCCCGCATAAACCTCCACGGCCACCGGACGCCCCGCCTCGTCCGTCATCACCCCGTAGACGATGATCGGTAGCTTGTCTTCATCCCGATTGTGACCGAACTGCACCAGCGGGCACCTGCGACCCTCATAGGAACTGCTGGTCACATCGTAAAGCACCAAGCCGCCTTCGGTCAGATGGCGTGCGGCCAACTTCTTCTCGATGCGTTCCTGCCGTTCCAGCAGCCAGTCCATGGCTGCGTAAAGGTCATCTTCGCTGGCCTCCTGCACCCCTAACTCTTCCGCTCAGGTGGTCGTGCTCCACTCCCGCGTGGTCGCCAATTTGGAGGAGGGCGAGATCAGCCGCTGGACGATCATGGCCACGACCAGGTCTCGTTCGCGGCAGCGCTTGGAGGAGACCAGCGTGTCGAGGTCGAGTCGCCGGATCATGGCCAGAATCGCTTCCACGTGGCCGTGGGGGGAGGTGTGCGCGGTAGTCAACAGATCCTTGGGGGAGACCAGCATCTCGCCCCGCAGCACGCGGCGCAAGGTTTCGATTTGGGATTGCGGCCAATCGGAGAGATTGGCCAAGGTACGTTTGCGGGTTTTCTGGCCCTCCCGCCAGCCCTCGCGGAGGAGGATGGCGGGCGGGGAGTTGCGGTTGGGAACGGTTTCGATGTACATGGGAGCTATTATTAACAAATAATAGCCAATGTCAAGCATAATATTTGCACTTACATGGGAACATAACAAAAACCACAATTCTTCCAAGTTCTGCGTAATCAAGGCTCGACCCGGAAGTTCGGCCTAATTGTCAGGGGAACTTCGGTTTAATGAACGAACCATGCGGGAATGTTATTGAAAACAAAGGACCGATGTCTCAGGAAACTCAGGGTCGAGACACCGAACCAGACGGACCGGGCTCAAACGAATCGAGGGAAAATGTCGAACCAGCTATTGACCTCTTGCCGAAAACGAATTACTATCGGCCCACGTGCGACCTTTTAGTCCTAGGGCGCAGTCGAACGTCCCCCTTGACGTGGAGTGACACAATGAATTCACAGCCGGAACGCCGTCGCCTGCCGCGATCTAAGCCTCTGCCGGGTCAACAAGACCTTACACTCATCTGCCAGGAAGGAGCCGTCCGGAGCATGATGACAGCCAAGCTCCTCAACTACAATGACGAGTGCTTGAGCGTCGAGACCGGCAACCGGCTGGCCGAGGGAACCTTCGTCGAGATCGTCGGCGAGATCGAGCGCCCCGGCGGCCGCCAGGCGCTCGACCGGCAATCTTACGTGCGCCGGGTCATGCCGGTGGGACGTGGAAGGTTTGCGATCGCCTTGTACCTGAGCGGCGAGGCCAACAAGGCAATTCCGGATTATTACGAGTTTCTCCAAATCAGCCCCAACGCCGAGCCTGCCACTATCTCTCGCGTTTATCGTTTCCTGGCGAGCCGCTTTCATCCCGACATCCCGGGCACCGGTGACGCTGAAAAGTTCGTCCTGTTGAAGGAAGCCTACGATGTGTTGTCCGATCCGGAGCATCGCGCCCAATACGATGCGACTTACAAAAAGCAGGCGCCGGATCCGGTCCCCTTGTCCAATTCGGTTGACTTCATGAATACCAACGACGGCGAGTTCAACCGGCGGGTGGCGGTGCTCGCGCTGCTGTACATTCAGCGCCGCATCAAACCCTTCACGCCCGAGGTCCCGCTTGCCGAGGTGGAGCGGCGCATGGGGTTCCCGCGCGATTATCTGGACTTCACGATGTGGTATCTGAAGAGCAAGCAATACATCACCATAGCCGACAACTCGGATTTCACCATCACCGCGGTGGGAGTGGACGTCGTGGAGTCGAATCGCGAGAAGATCCCGCTGCTGAACAAACTGCTGAGCGACCGCACCGTGGGGCCCGCCTCCACCGATGGAGCGGGCCGGGCGGCCGAGGGCTCGTCTCTAATCACCCCCGGCAGGAGCGTTCTCGAGCTGCCGGCCACCGGCTCCTCGGAGGGGAGCGACCCGAAGCGGAAAACTGAGATTTGAGGGATCCGCGGACCCATCCGCGCCACTTCCGGAGGCTTGCCGAACCCGGCCGAGTCACCCCGAACCAACCCGGACGGGGCGCAGGTGAAGCCGGGGGCGGGGAGGCCGTTCGATTCAATAAGCCTATATAAGTAGTCTACTCTATCCTCAGGGCGTCCATGGGCGATATCGCCGCCGCATGGCTGGCCGGAATCAGGGTGGCCACGAAAGCGCAGGCGGCGAGCGCGCTCGCCGCCACGCTCAACGCCAAGGGATCCCAACTGGAAACGCCATAGAGCTGGGCGGAAATCAGCCGCCCGGCGCCGATGGCCAGCGGCAGTCCGAGGACGAGTCCAATCACCACACGCTTGAAAGCTCCCTCGAGCACCAATTGGATTACCCTGGCGCGATTGGCCCCCAGCGCCATGCGAATCCCGATCTCATTGGTGCGTTGCGCCACCGAGTAAGCCGTGACGCCGTACACTCCCACGGCTGCCAGCAGCAGCGCAACAATGCCGAACAGGCCCGCCAGGCTGGCCACGGCGCGCTCCTGATCGAAGGAGAGCGCGATCTGCTCCTGCATTGTCCTGACGCTGACGATGGTGAGGTTCGGATCAAGTTCCGCGAGTGTCCTGCGCAGCACCGGCTCCAGCGCGCCGGCCGACGTGTTGCTCACCAGCATGATGCCGCCGATGAAGTGGGAGCGCAGCTCAAGGGTTTTCAGGATGTCCTGTTTGTAATTCACATACTGGGCAAGCGGCACGTAGAACATGGGCCGCGCCGGATTGTACAACCCCCAACTGGCAAACTTCGCGTCACCCACCACGCCGACGATGCGGAAGGTGCTCGCATTTTCGGGCATATCCAGCCCGAAGTGCTGGTCCATCGGGTTCTCGCCCGCCTTGAAGAAGCGCTTCACGAAAGCCTGATTCACCACCGCCACCAATTCCGAAGTCTCGTTGTCAGCAGCGGTAAACCCGCGGCCTCGCAGAACCGGTATGCCCCAGTTCTGAAGATAGTTGGCGCTCACGCGATCCCACGAGGAGCCGGATTCCTCATCCATCTTGGGGGCGGGATGACCGGCCACATAGATCATCTCACCCCAGTTGTTGGTGAGCGGGTTGTACATCGCCAGGCCGCTTGCCTCGACGCCGGGCAGACGATTGAGACGCGTCTCAAGCTCGCGATAAAGCGCGGCTAACTGAGGTTGGGTGTAGGTGGGCGGGGGATTGTGCAACTCCACCTCCACGCGCCCGTGAACCTGGTACCCAAAATTCTGGTGCTCGAGCCGGTTCAGGCTCCGCGCCAGCAGCATGGCGCCGGCCACCAGCACCACGGAAAGCGTAGCTTGCACGATCAGCAGCCCTTGCCGGGTGAACGAGGAATGATCGCTGGTTCTGCGGCTCGCTCCGTGCAGCGCCTCCGCAGGATCGGTGCGCGTGGCAATCCAGGCCGGAACGGCGCCGAATACAACTCCCGTTACGAGCGCCAATGCGAAGGCGAACGCCAGCACCATGAGCGAAGGCATGGGGCTGATGGGCAGGAAGTGCGCGCCGTGGAAGGCAAGCGCGAGCAGCAGGCGCGCGCCGCCCACGGCCACCAGCAGTCCGACCAGGCCGCCGCCAATCGCCAGTAGCACGCTTTCCGTGAGCGCCTGCGTCACAATCTGCCGCGCGCTGGCGCCCAGGGCCAGCCGCACTGCGGTTTGTCCCCGGCGCGTCACGGCGCGAGCCAGCAGCAGGTTCGCCACGTTGGCGCTGGCAATCAGCAACACCAGTCCGCAGACCGAGAGCAGGATCTGAAGGCTTCTCCCGTACTCTTCCTTCATCTCCGCCACTCCGGTGCCGGCGGGGATCACGTTGATCACTTGCCGAGGAAGCATCTTGATCACGTCCGGCATCCAGTTGGATGGGTACCCGGAGTCGTGCTGCAGCCATTGGCGCAGCACGCCGGTGAGGCGCGGACCCATTCCGGCAATCGAAGCGCCCGGCCGCAGGCGGCCGATGACGCGCAGCCACGCCGATATCGACTGGTGCAGGAGCGAGCCTGCACCGTCGACCATGGGCTCCTGCTGCAAGGGCAGCCACAGATCGGGCGGGTCGCTCCGCAGCGTTTCGCCGAAGAATCCCGGCGGGGAAATCCCGATCACGGTAAACGCGTGATCCTCCACCACGAAGGTCGAACCCAACACCTTCGGATCGCCACCGTAGTTGGCCTGCCAGATCCGGTAGCTGAGCACCGCCACAGGCGGTGCGCCGGCCCGGTCGTCGTCAGGACTGAATAGCCGGCCACCGAAGGGCCGTACGCCCAGCATGGTGAAGTAGTTCCCTGTCACGTACTCCCCGCGCACCGGCCTGCCCGCCGTTTCGCCTTGACGCCGCATGCTCAAAAGCCAATTCCCGGCCTGGAATGCCGCGACGTCTTCAAATTCCGGCGTATTCGCCTTCAGCCGTTCAAACAGCGCGTACGAATAAAATCCCCAACGGTCCTGCGGTCCGCCCTCCACACAGCAATCGTCGCCCTCGCCGATCCGATAAAGTCTTCCAGGATCGGACACCGGCAGAGAACGCAGCATCACCGCATGAACCAACGTGAAGATTGCCGTGGTTCCGCCGATTCCCAGCGCCAAGGTGACTACCGCCGCGATGGTAAATACCGGCGACTGCCGGAACTGTCGCAGCGCGTAGCGAAGATTGCCGAGCAGCTTTTTCATCACGAACCTCCTGATTTCATCACGTCGGTGCGTCGTTGCGGATTCTCCATGAGATCATTACGGCAATGCAGCGCCGCAGGTTCCCGAAAACACGACACGTCCTGACCACCGTCTGACGGTCAGGCACGATACACGTGTGCTGTCACTATTGACGATTTGGGCAGGGGTTGGTTAGCACCGCGTCGGCGTCAGTCCACCCGATATGCGCGATAGATGTGCAACAGCCAGTCTTTGTATTGGGGATACTTCGGAAAATCCTCCACCGTGCTCAACTCACGAGGGGCCCCGCCTTGAACCGTTCCGCTGCCGCGTTCCTTTCCCTCCACGAGATCGATCCAGGTATAACGAAATGTGTCGCTCTCCGCAGAGGGCCGCAGATCCACTTTCACCGTGCCGCCCCACCTAGGTAAATCACATACTCCTGCCCGGGGACGGCAGAGCAAAGCTCGGGTGTGTAGTCTGACAGGAGTTCCGGATGAGGCTCGAGGGCCCACCACCGGATGCTCCGCATGAAATGCGCCAGGAAGCTGATGGAAACCGCTCCCGGGTAGTCGAGCGTATCGGACTCGAAGCCGGCCTCGAGCGGCCAGCCGTCCTGGTCGGCGGGCGCTTCCGGCACGTCCGCCCACCAGACGTGCCCGCCTCCGTAGGTGTGGCCTGCCGCGCCGGAGAGAATCGCGGACCACGCTCCGAAGCGGATATCCTCCGCGGGCGCATTGCCCCGGACGAACTCGTACCACGGTTCAGTTACCACGACGGGCTTAGCGGGAGTGCGGTCATAGTCCGCAGCGACCACCACAGGAATCATCTCATTTCGCCATTTACCGTGTCCCACCTGGCTCTGGTTGTAATCCAGCCACGGTTCAGCATGAAGGACTTCTCCTGTGGACCACTGCGGGGCGGCGGCACCGCCGTCCCATCCGGGTGGAGTGGGGTGCGCGCTGATAATTCGCTTGTAGGGGTCCTCGCGGCGGACCATGGCACCCAGGTCTTTCCAGAACGGCAAGCCCATGCCGCCGTAGTTGTACATGTTGTATTCGCCGGCCAGTACCCAGATCACGTTGTACGCGCCCAGCCGGTGAATGACGTAACGCCACCAGCGCCGAATCTTCTCCGACCCGACGGTCTCGTTCAGCTTCTCGCGGCTCCACCAGGGGTGAATCCAGACGGTAATGCCTTTGCTGTTGGCATAGGCGATGAACTGCTCGACCTTGCGGATCTGCTCGATATCGGGGACTTCGTGCGCGGAATCCAGCAGCCATCCCTGGCCGGAAAAGTACATCTGCCCGACGGAAAAGCCTTTCGCTGCGCGGTCATCGGCCAGTTTCTTAAAGCTGGAGAATTGAATGCCTTTCTTAGTCCAGGCCCACCACGTGTCGCCGATCCACAAGAAGGGCGTGCCATCCGCGTACTCAAAATATCGGCCGGCCCGCGGGCCGTGCTGGGCCACGTGCACGAACCCATGGCGCGCCGGGTTGGCCTGGAGGTCGGCGGCCGTCCACGCGGCCGCTCGCAATGTGCCTTTCACGCCGTTCAGTCCGGCATCGGCGGAGGAACTGACATAGGACCACTCGCCCGAGGCCGGCGGCGCGAATCGCACCTTCCAGATTTGGCCGCCGTCCCAGAAGCCTGCGACCACGTAACGCAGCCCGCGAGCCTCGCCGCTCACGCCGGAAAAGGTGACGCGCACCAGCGGCTCACCGCTCGCCGGCAGGCCTTCGACGTACGCGTTGGCGTACGCGCTGCGGGCAGTCAAATTGATTTCGAAGACGTCCCACTGGCCCACCGTTTGGCCGGTGGCGCCGGTTGCAAACAGGGAGAACAAAACTACCAAGGCCGCCCTTCGAACTTGGTCATCAGGTTTCATGTTCGTCATCCGCAGGCTGTCATTCCGCAATGAAGAACGAGATTGGCGTCGCGGTACGATTCTACTACACTCACCCATCGGTGCCAGCCGTAAAGGGCCGCGGGAAGTCCTAAAATTTTAGTTGACAAGGGGGACGTTTTGTCGTGTAATCTCCTAAGAGTTTAGGAGACTACTTATGGAATCAAATTCCCGCTCCCGTCCGCTCACCCCGCTGGAGCTCGAAATCATGAAAGTGCTCTGGGACTCCGGGCCCGCCTCCCATTCCCGCTCCCGTCCCCTCACCCCGCTGGAACTCGAAATCATGAAGGTCCTCTGGGACTCCGGTCCTGCCACCGTGCAGGCCGTGCAAGCCAAGCTGCCGGGCGAGCCCCGGCTCGCCTACACCACGGTTCAAACCATGCTCAATGTGCTGCACCGAAAAGACAAGGTAGCGCGCACGCTGAAGGGACGGGCCTACGAGTACGCGCCCCTGGTCAGCCGCGAGATGGCGGCGCGCACGACCTTGCGCGACGTCATGACTCGCTTCTTCGGCGGCTCGGCGGAGAGCCTGGTGATGAGCCTGGTGGCCAGCCGCGACCTGAAGCCTGAGAAACTCGCCAAGCTGAAACGCCTGGTCGAACAAGCCAACAACCCGGCAAAGGAGAAACATGGAAACCCTTAGCCGCCTGGTGTCCACCTTCCTGCTGAATGCCTTCTGGCAGGTGAGCCTTGTGACGGCCCTGACGGCTATCGCGGCGCACCTGTTACGGAATGCCGCGGCGCGGTACCGGCACGCCCTGTGGGTCATAGGTCTGGGGATTGCCATTCTCCTCCCGCTTACGACCTTGCCGGAGACATGGAGGCTCGCCTGCCAGTCCGGTCTGGTTGGAAAGACGATGCCGGGCGACCCCGCGCTCCTTGGCCAGCCGCCTGCGCAAGAGGCTGGGCTTCAGGCAGCGCCGGATCGAAATCTCGAAACATCGGGTGGGAAGAGCCCGAGAGGCTCGAGCCGCTTGCTGCTCCTGAATCCGTTTCGCCGTCACAGCCGGCCGATCGCGTTGCCGCTCTTTTTTGCGTACCCGGCGCTGGGCATGTACATGCTCTTGGTCTCCGGCCAGCTCGCGCGCCTCGCGTGGGCGTTGGCGAGCGCCACACGGCTCGGTCGCGAGGCTCGGGCGCGCCAACTTCCGGCGGGCCTCGCAGAGTTGGTTACGCGATGCCAGGAGGCGCTGGGTCTACGGACTGTTGCCGTGAACAGTTCTTTGAATTTGGCGGGGCCGGCGACGCTGGGGTTTTTCAGGCCGGTTATTGTCCTGCCGGAGAGACTCATCGAATCCGGCGCCTCGGAAGAACTGACTGCCGCGTTGTGCCACGAAATGGCCCATGTCCGCCGGCGGGACTGCCTGGTGAACCTGCTCTGCGAATTCGTCCTCTTGCCGCTGGTTTTTCACCCCGCTGCCTGGCTGCTCAAGCGGCGCATCGAGGAGACCCGCGAACTCGCCTGCGACGAGGCCGCGGCAGGGTTGCTCGTCAGCGCGCCGGAGTACGCCCGCTCTCTGGTCAACCTGGCGCAGTCCATTGCGCCCCGAGCCTCGGCTTTCAGTCCCCGCTATACCCTGGGAGTCTTCGACGCCAACATTTTGGAGGAGAGGATCATGAGATTATTAGACAATCGGCCTCAGGAGAGCCCGCGGCGCGCCAGACTGCTGCTGGGCGGGGCCACATTCGCGCTGGTCGTGGCCGCATTGGCGGCCGGCATGTTCTCGCTCACCGCGGTCGGAACCGCCAAGGCCGTGAGCACACTTGAGCCTCAGACTGACTTCTCGGGGCGGTGGGAGCTCGACAAGTCGCAGAGTGATTTGCCCTCTCCCTTCCCGGACAACGTGGTGGAGATCATCGACCAGCACACCTCGGAATTCGGGTGGAGCTGGAAATTCAAGATGACCTCGAGCTCGAACGACTGGAATCCCAACAAGCCCATTGCCGTCTCGCTCTTTGCTCTGATGGTGCCCGACTTCTCGACCACGACGGACAACAAGGTAACCGTTCAGCAATTCGGCCCCGGTCAGGTAAGATCAAAGACTCACTGGGAAGGTAACAACCTGGTCACCGACTGGACGCTCGAACGAAACAGCGAGTTTCAGGGCAAGCAGCACCTCACGATTGCCGTCACCGGTCGATGGGTCAGGAGCTTGTCCCCTGACGGCAACACGCAAACCATACAAATCGCGGCTCACGACCCGGTCCGTAATCTGGACGGCGTGGCAAAAGCCGTGTTCGTGAGACGCGACGAAGACCCGAGGGCATTTCTAGGAACCTGGCGCGCTGAGTTTCAGGGTAAGCAGTTCCTTACTCTGGTCCTCCGAAGAGACGCAGAGCGGGTTACCGGCACATTGAGCTCCTTCAATGTCAACTTCGATGCGAGCGGGAACCTGTCTGAGGCGGAACCGGGGAGCGGCCCTGGCTCGGAAGTCGTTGCAGCCAGGCTCTACAATGGCGTCCTGCATATCAAGTTCAAAGATCCAGATTCAGCAGAGACCATCGAACTCGAGTTGAAGCTAGTGGAAAATGCCAAGGCGGAGCTTATCATGGCGGACGTGCCGTTAACGCCAGGCAGCGCCACTCCCAAGCCGCTGATTCTCACCCGTGAGCCGGCGAAGAACGAGGGCGCAAACGCCGGGGGAGAGCAAGACCGCCGAGCATTCCTTGGCACCTGGCGCGGCCAGTTCAACGGGAAGACTTACATCCTGCTAACCCTGAAAGAAGCGGACGGCTCGCTGAGTGGCGCGGTGTCCGTAGGCGGTTTCGGCATTAACGACAGCGGCCAAGTGGCGCGCGTAAAAGAGGAGGCCGATCCGCGTGATGCCGTGCCCATTTCGAATGCGAAGTTGGAAGGCGCCTTGCTCTCCTTCTCAGGCAAGACCCCGGACGGCGGCTCAGATGTCCTGTTCCAGATGAAACTGTCGGGCGGGAATGCCGCAGAATTAAAGTGCATCTTAGTGCCTGGTCCCCCTCCTGGTACGCCCGTGGCCAGTTGGTGGAAGCTTGTGAGGGAATCCGACTAACGCACGCCCCTGGCGGTAAGCTGCGGAACGTATCGCTTCTCGACGCCCATAATGTGCTTGACGAGCCAAGCCTTCAAGAAGTCCATCACATCAATGGGCATCGCCAATTCACTGCTTTCGAACCTGCCTTGAGAACTGTGGCGCGGGCGTCCCGCCCGCTGTCGCGCGGGCATCCTGCCCGCGCGCGGGAGCGGGACGCTCCCGCGACCGCGGGCGAGACGCCCGCGTCACATCCGTCCACTGTCGGTCCATTTTCATAGTTTCCGGGTGCCCGTCAGCAGGCGGGGATGAGCGACTGCCTTGGAAATCCACAATCGACAGCCTGGAACGAAATCTTTAGATTTAGCTGGCAGTTGTGTTATATTCAGCGAATAAAAGGCGAATGCAGAGGTGCCAGGTGTCAGGTGCCAGGGAGAGAAGCTGCGGAGGTTCTTCGGTCCCAGACCACGGGGACAACCAAGAACCCGCCGACTGACGCCTGACACCAGACACCTGACACCTGCTCTTACGAGGCAACGTGAGCGAGGAAACCCAAGCACTAGCGAACCTGAGAGGAGGAGGGAAGGAAGGCCTGGCGCCGATCCCGAGCGCCCTCCGGGAAATTCGTGAGAGGTTCAAGGGCCCGGCCACCCGAGGCGGAGTTACGGTCCTTAAACACTTCCCGGCGCGCCAGGCCAAGACCGCGCCGATTCCACAGTTTTTGCCCGCACGGCTGATTGACGCCCTAAGGGCGCGCGGTATTACTTCCCTTTACACCCATCAAGCGCGAGCGTGTGAATTGGCCCGCGAGGGCAGGAATGTGGTGGTAGTCACGCCCACCGCTTCCGGGAAAACTCTCTGTTACAACCTGCCCATCCTGGGAGAGTTGGTCGAGAGGCCGGAGGCGAGGGCGCTGTACCTGTTTCCCACCAAGGCGCTATCGCAAGACCAATTGGTGGAACTGAATCGCTGGACGGAAAAGCTCGGGGAAGAAATTCGCACCTTTACCTACGATGGCGACACACCCCAGGATGCTCGCAAGGCCATCCGGGCGCGGGGAAATCTGGTCATCAGCAATCCCGACATGCTGCACGCCGGGATTCTCCCTCACCACACCAAGTGGCAGCGGCTGTTCGAGAACTTGCGCTATGTGGTGATCGACGAACTTCACTATTACCGGGGAGTTTTCGGCAGCCACCTGGCCAATGTTCTCCGCCGATTGAAACGTATTGCGCGCTTCTACGGCAGTGATCCGCAATTCATCTGTACCTCGGCCACCATCGGCAATCCCGCGGAATTAGCCACGCGCATTCTCGAGGAAGACGTCTTTCTGGTGGAGGAAAACGGCGCGCCCGCGGCGGAGAAGTACCTGGCCTTTTACAACCCGCCGGTGGTTAATCCGCAACTCGGTATCAGGCAGTCGTACCTGAACGTAACCCGCCGCATCGCACATACCTTTCTGGCACGCGGCCTGCAAACCATCGTCTTCGCCAACAGCCGTCTGGCCACGGAGATTCTGGTAACCTACTTGAAAGAAGACTTCTCGCGCGCCCCGCTCGCGCCGGAACCGGTGCGCGGCTACCGCGGCGGGTATCTGCCGCTGGAACGCCGCGAGATTGAGCGCGATCTGCGCAACGGCCGTCTGCTGGGCGTGGTGGCGACCAATGCGCTCGAACTGGGCATCGATATCGGGAGCCTGGACGTGGCAGTGCTGGCGGCATACCCCGGGACCATCGCCTCCACCTGGCAGCGGGTGGGCAGGGCGGGCCGCCGCGAAGGCACTTCCGCCGCCGTGCTCGTGGCCTCGAGCGCCCCGCTCGACCAGTTCATGGTGCAGAACCCCGATTACTTCTTTGGCCGCTCGCCGGAACACGGCTACGTCAATCCGGACAACCTCTTTATTCTGCTCAATCACCTGAAATGCGCCGCCTTCGAGTTGCCGTTGCGGGAGGAAGAGAAATTCGGCTCGCTCGACTTGCAGCGACTCTGCCGCCACCTGGAGGAAACAGGCTTCCTGCACCACTCGAGCGACGGCTGGCACTGGGTTTCGGAAAGTTACCCGGCCGACGCCATCAGCCTGCGCTCCGTTTCTTCCGACAACTTCGTCATCGTAGATAACACCGGGGAACCCAAAGTGATTGGCGAAGTGGATTTCTCGAGCGCCCTGACCACTCTGCACGAGAAGGCCATCTACATCCAGGATGGCCAGCAGTATCACGTCGAGCGCCTTGACTACGACGACCGGAAGGCTTACGTGCACGAGGTGTCGAGCGAATATTTCACCGACGCGATTTCCTACACGAAAATCAAAGTGCTCGAATGCTTCGACTCGGCGCCCGCCGGCCCGGCCAGCAAGAATCACGGCGAGGTGCAGGTGAATACCCAGGTCGTCGGCTTCAAAAAAATCAAATTCCATACTATGGAGAATGTCGGCGCAGGAGAGTTGGAATTGCCCGAGCAGGAGATGCATACCACGGCCTTCTGGCTGACCCTCCCGCACGTTTTTATGGCAAGCCTGCCTTATAATTCGACGGAGAAACTGGACGGAGTGAACGGCTTGGCCAACGCTCTGGAAGCCATTGGCACGCTGCTGGTGATGTGCGACGCTCGAGATTTGGGGCGCGCCGTGGGAGAAAACAGCAGGATTCAGGATTCAGGATTCGGGATTCAGGAAGAGAAAGAACATCCAGCAGAGGACGAATCCAAAATCCAAAATCTAAAATCCAAAATCGCTGGTATGGGCGCAAAGGTCGAAGTAGTAGCTTTCGAGCCCAACATCTATCTTTATGATAAGTACCCTGGCGGAGTTGGGCTCAGCGAACCGCTCTTTCGCATGAGCGAGTCTCTGCTTGAGAAAACCCAGCGACTCATTGCAAACTGTCCCTGCCAGAACGGTTGCCCCTCCTGCGTTGGGCCGATCGGGGAGGTTGGAGAGAAAGGCAAGGAAGTGGCCTTGGAGATCTTGAGAAGGTTGTCCGTAGTCTCTAGTGGGTAATCAGCCCTCTCCCCTGCCCTTGCGGACTTACTAGCGACAAAGGACAACGGACCACGGACCACGGACGTTTTTCAAACATGAATTTGGACGACAAACTCCGCCGGCTTCAGCGTGAGTCCGGAACTCGGGACCGCAATAAAGAACTCGAGCGCACGCTCGAATACTTGCGCCGCCTGGAGAAGCCGGAGCCTACCCGCAAGCTGCCCGCCCAGAGATTTGCCAAAGGAATCGAAGAGTACGTGGACGGCGAGGTGGTGAAGAACTCGAGCGGCGAGTTCTTCCTGGCGCGGGAGGCGTTTCCGTTCGGGCGGCCTTACGGAAAGTTACGCATCGGCGATATTCCTTCGGCGGACCTTAGTCCGCTAAACCTGCTGCTGAAGGGCGCGGCGATGCCCGATCCCTCGCGGCTGATTTTCCTCGACACGGAAACCACCGGCCTCGCCGGGGGGACGGGCACCTGCGCCTTCCTTATCGGCATTGGAAATGTGGAAGGGATGAAGTTTGTGGTCCGGCAGTTCTTCCTGCGTGACTATCCGGAGGAGAAAGCGCTGCTCGAGTCGCTCGCCGAGGCCTTGGCAGATTGCGATGGCCTCGTCACCTTCAACGGAAAAACGTTCGACGTGCCGCTCCTGGAAACGCGCTATGCGTTGGCCCGCATGAAATCCCCTCTCGAGCGCTTGGTCCACTTTGATGCCCTCCATCCGTCGCGCCGCCTGTGGAAACTGCGGCTGGAGAGCTGCAAGCTCACCGTTCTGGAAGAGGCCATTTTAGGAATCACGCGCGAAGGCGATGTGCCCGGATCGGAGATCCCGGCCATCTACTTCGACTACCTACGCAGCGGCGACGCGCGAGGCCTGCAGCCGGTTTTTTACCACAACGCTCTGGACGTGGTGTCGCTGGCCGCGCTGACCGTCGAGTTGGCACGCACGCTGGGCGAGGGGGGAGCCGATACGCTCGAGTCTCCGCTCGATCTCTTCAGCCTGAGCCGCATCTTGGGAAGCGCCGGCTCGAAGGAAAAATCCATGACCATCTGCCGCCAAGCGCTGGCGGGAGGCCTTCCTCAGCAAATAGAAAGCCTGGCCTTGAAACACCTCGCCGCGGAGTTCAAGCGCCAGCGGCGGCACGAGTCCGCGGTCGAGTTGTGGCTGGAGCTTTCGCGCCGCGAGCCTCCCCTAGCCGTGGAAGCGCTCGAGGAGTTGGCCATGCATTACGAGCATCGCCTTCGCAATCTCGAGCAGGCGCTCGAATTCACGCTTGCCGCCCTCACCCACCTGAACGGTCAGTTTCCTTCGGCCCCGCACCGAGCGCGATTTGCCCGGCGCAGGGAACGGATACAGCGAAAGTTAGCGCGGACGGCCAGCATGATCGGCCTCCCTCTCAGGTGATCCTGATTTGGCGTCTCGGCCAGTATCGGCAAAGTCAGTTCGGTTCATCGGGCCGACAAGTAACGGTCATGAGCCCGGCTGACGTGGCGCTTGCCGCTTCCGCGCTCGGCGGGAGTGATTCGGAGCGGCCCCTTGGCAGGAAGATAGCCTCGTTCCGCAAGGCATTGACGCAGGGCGGCCCTGGCGGAGTCATCAGGTGTAGTTTTGGCGCTGCGCTTCATGTTTGAGCCCCAGCACGAGTGACCTAGTCATACTCACGAACAACGGACACCGTAGGTTCGCCAGGCTTATAACGCACGACTAAGGTCGTTCCGGGCAGAAACCGGCCTGCATATACCTTGGCTGAGCTGCTCAACCAGAAAGGCATGGTATTCATGCCTGTGTAAGTCTTCCCCTCAACAGTATACTTGTAAACGACTTCGGCCGCGGGGTAGAACGATGCGCCCGGGTATGCCCTCACAACTCTTCCCTCCGCAGCGGGCCAGGCGTTGCTCCGCAGTTCGTTTATGAGCCGAGCCACTCTCATGAACAAGTAGACAATGATGTTATCGAGGAAGAAACCCATTAAAGCTGACCTTCGCTGCCCGAAGTACGGTCACGGCCTATTCGCCACCTCTGCTGTGCGAGATTATGGCACCCATAGTCGAGGGTTCCGTTACGCCGCGGACCGGCCGCGCGATCGGCGCGCTTCCTCGCTAGCGGGCGAGACGTTTGAACCGCAAACTGCACGTCACCTTGCGTCATCTGCCGTGCTACCATAATGCTGACGAGACTAAGCCGTGATTAAAGCGGAGAGGCAATTATGAAACCCATTTACATCGCCGCCTATCACCAGTCGAAGTTCGGAAAGCTCATGGCCATGCCGGTGCCTGAGATCGTGAAGAACGCGATCCTGGGGGCATGTCAGGAGATTCATGTGGAGCCTTCGGCCCTGGACGTGGGGACTATCGGCGCCACCTGCAACTTTTCCCTCAACGAGCAGGGCTTGCTCGCCGGCCTGATGGCCATGGTGCCCGGTCTCGAGGGCAAGCCGCTCGAATCGGTCGAAAACGCCTGCGCCTCGGGTGGCCAGGCGGTGCTTTCGGTGATTCAGAAACTCCAGACGGGGTGGGGCGATGTAGGCATCGCCGTCGGCTACGAGAAGATGCGTGACGCCGAAGGCAAGATGGACGGCAAGTTAATCGGCAAAGCGCTCGGCTACTTCTCCCACCCCGAGGAACGCGCCGGCAAGGTGTACATCTTCCCGCATCTGTTCGCCGAGGTTATGGAATGCTACCTGAAGGTCCACCAGGCGAGCGAACGCGACCTTGCGCAGATTGCCGTCACCGAGTACGAGAACGCTCACCATAATCCCTACGCGCAAATGCGCAATGTCAACCTGACGCTGGATCAGGCCGTGAAGATCGAAGGCATCAACCGCTACATCGTGGAAGGCCTGCCGCTGAAAACCTACGACTGTTCCCAGATTTCAGACGGCTACGCAGCCCTCATCCTGGCGACGCAAGAAGGTTTAAGCAAGCTGGGAGTTGCGAAAGCGGACTGCGTCGAGGTGGCGGGCTACGCCCAGGCAACGGACGCATTGAAGAAAGAGGGCCGGGACGTGCTGCGGCCGGCCGGCGCTTATAAAGCCATGAAGCGGGCCTACGACATGGCTGGGGTCAGGCCGGAGGACGTGAACGTGGCTGAGGTCCACGACTGCTTCACCGTCATGGGCGCCATCGGCACGGAGGTGCTGGGCAAAGCCCCCTACTCGAAAGGTGCGCAGTACTGGGTGGAGGGCAAGGCGCGCGTCGATGGCGAGTGCGGCATCAATACTTCCGGGGGACTCATCGCCAAGGGCCACCCCGTGGGCGCCACAGGCATTGCGATGCTGGGCTGGTCCGCCTGGCAGTTGCTTGGCAAAGTTCCGCCCGAACTTCAGGTTAAAAATGCCAGGGTCGCCGCCACCTTTAACATCGGTGGTCCCATCTGCGCCTCCGTCTGCACCGTGCTGAAACCGGCATAGTTGTCGGCTGAACGAATCTGTTCTGCCCCACCTACGACCTACCACATACCAGATCCCGGGAACCGCTTAGACAATCCTTATGCCTTTTTCATGCCTTCTTTATGCCGGTTCTTATACCCTTGGAGTGGATAAATTCGCTCTTGATCACAGAGCGGCGCAGGGTAAAACACCGCCGCGAGTTTGATACAGCCCTGGGGGAGGTCCGTTCAAATGTTGCGAACCCGTATTGTGTCTTTATTAGGCGCCGTGCTGTTTTTGACGCCTTTAATCTATGGGGGAGGAAGTTTCGGCACCGTTCGCGGTGTCACGCGGAACGCCCAGGGAGCACCGCTCGGCGGCGTGCAGGTGATTATCCACAGCCTGGATGAAAACACCGACCAAAGGCTCGAGAGCAACAACCAGGGAGCCTTCCAGGTTGAGAATCTCAAACCCGGGCGCTATCAATTGACGGCAAGCAAAGCAGGATTCGGAAGCTCACCCTTGACCACTGTCGAACTGGCAGCCTCGCAGAGCCTTCTGGTTGACATGACTCTCGCAGTTTCGAATGGTTCCAAAGGATCGACTGATCCAGCCCATGCCGCAACGCCAGCTTCCGACGACATTGCGAAGCGCGTGGAGAACCTGGAAAAGGTCATCGAGCAACTGCAAACCGAACTGGCGGCAATTAAGAAAGAAGCCGGTATTGGGGCGCAAGCCCCAGCCGTGGCTGCAACGCCCGCAACTCCTCCCGCCGCTTCACGGACTACGCCTGTAGCTACACCCAACAAAGGGGTCATCCAGGCTGCCGCCCCGGCTACGCCCGTGCTCGTTGCTTCATTGGATAACACGGCAGGCTTGAAGCCGGCAGAAAAGTCCGAGGCGCCGTCACTTATGCCCGCCCCGGGGACGTCCACGGCAGCCAAGCCATCCGAGGCTTCCCCCGTGAGTGGGACCCCGGTTTCTTCCCCTCAGGAGGCTAGTCCCGACAAAAAGAAGAAGATTGATCCCTTTTCGGACTGGGATTGGACTTGGCTCAACGGCAATCCCCGCACCAAAGATATATACTGGGACACAAAATTCTTCACTCCGGAAATCCGGACTGACTTGAATTACAACTGGCAAAACCATCATCCTGGGGACCACTCCCTGGGCGGGTCGAGCGAAATCTTCCGGGAAGGGGAAGTCCAGATGGAGCAACTCGGCGTGGGTGGCGACTTCCACTGGGACAACGTTCGTGCCCGGTTCATGACCCAATACGGCATGTATTCGGAGACCACGCCCCGCAATGACCCCAGCCCTGCAAACGGCGAGTGGGACCTCGATACGGCGTATCGTTATCTTTCGGAGGCATACGGCGGCTACCACTTCAATGTGATGGACGGAATCAACGTCGATGCGGGCATCTTCTTATCGTACATCGGGCTGTTCAGCTATTACAACTTCGATAACTGGGCCTACCAGCCCTCCTACGTCTCTTCCAACACGCCGTGGTTTTTCAACGGAGTGCGCATACAAGTTTTCCCCACCGCGCACTTGAAGATTGAGCCGTGGCTTATCAACGGGTGGCAGTCATACGGCTCGGCCAACAACCGTCCCGGCTTGGGAGGGCAGATCAAGTGGACCCCCTATCCGTGGATGAACATTATTTTCAACAATTACGGCTTAGGCAACGATGATTTGTATGCGCCCGGCCGTGCTCGCATCCACACGGACGACAGCATCGAGATCAGGTACTACGACAGGCCGGCAAAGAAGGGGCTTGATAAGATGGCGTTCTCCTTCACTGGCGATCTCGGCTGTGAATATGGTGCCGGCGTGAGTTGTACCGGCGACCACCGGGGTGGTCCCAAGCAGAGTTTCATCGGGGGAATGCTCTACAACCGTTGGTGGTTCGATCGGGACCGATTCGGTTTGACACTCGGGGGCGGCGCAATCAACAACCCGGGCCGCTATCTCGTGCTGCTGCCGCCCATCAACGGCGAAACGGCGCCTTCGGCGGCCCTCAATTCTCCGTATTTTACAGAGAATCCCGGCGATAAATTCAAGGCCTGGGACGGTTCACTCACCTTCGACTGGATGCCCAAACAGTACATTACGTTCCGTGTCGAGGGCGACTATCGTCACGCGAATGTGCCTTATTGGTCGGGTCGCGGAGGGATTACGCCTCCGCCCTACATCGGCACCGCCGGAGATGTCATCAATGGTAACGGGTATCCGACGGAATATGCCTGCAACAACGGTGCTCCGTCCGGGCAGACTGCTCTCTCGCCGGCACAAACAGCCTGCGCCAGCCTGGGCAGCACTGTCTGGTTCCCGGATCTTGTCAAGAGCGAGTTTATACTCGACTTCGACATCCTGGTCAAATTCTAGGAGAATAAAGGTCGTGGCCCCCGCGCCGGCGGGGGCCTTGAGTTTCTACATTCCTGGGAGCGCGGGCTTCCAGCCCGCATCTCGCATCTGGGCAAGCGGGCTGGAAGCCCGCGCTCCCAGGCGGGAATGACGTGACATTGGGGGACGCTCGTGGCGGACGGCGAACAGAAGGTCACCAAGTTTCTGGAACAAACCGCGTTTCTCTTGAACCAACTCGACAAGTCGGCTATTCTGCGCGCCCAACAGATTCTGCTCGAGTGCTACCACCGGCGAGGCCGGGTTTATACCGCGGGAAACGGCGGCTCGGCAGCCACCGCCCAGCATTTTGCCGCCGACTTGGCCAAGTACGTGGCCCCGCCGGGTGCTCCTCCCTTCGATGTGCGCTGCCTGACTGACAACATCGCGCTTTACACAGCTTGGGCCAACGATGCAGCCCGCGAGGACGTGTTCGTGAACCAACTCCGGGGTCTTTTGAAGCCGGAGGATGTGCTGCTGGCGGTCTCCGTGCATGGGGGCGCGGGATTCTCCACGGACCTGGTGCGCGCCGTGCGCTTCGCCAAGCAGCTCGGAGCCTCCACGGTCTCCCTGGTGGGGTTCTCCGGAGGGCTTCTGCATCGCGAATGTACCTGCTCGATTCGCGTACCGAGTGAATCCACGCCCCAAACCGAAGCCATCCACGTCGTGATCCAGCACCTCCTGGTGAGCATGATCCGCGATGCCCTCGCGGGAGGGAGTAAGCAGTAGGCAGTGGGCAGATGAATTCAGACCCTCTCCCCCTTGGGGGAGAGGGTGGCCCGCAGTCCCGATGCACTTCATCGGGAGGCGGGCCGGGTGAGGGGGTCGCGACGTTCGCGGCCTGTGCGATCTCTACACCTCTTTCCCGCAGAGCGGCCCATGCTTGACGAGGTTTCCCGAAATGCTCGATGAACAGTCGTTTCGCACCGGCGATGTGCTGAGTGTCTGCATGATGCTGCTCGAGCCTGAGCAAGCCGCCGCCGTGAACGAAAAACTGCGGCTTGCTAATCGCATCGTGTCTCAGTTCATTTCCGGCGAGCGCTCTCTGCTCCCGGAGTTGTAGCCCGCGCAAAATTTTCGAGAGAGCGGAGCGAGGAATCTCGCGGCTGTCATTCTGAGCGGAGCGAAGAATCTCGCGCTGAGTATTTTAAACGCAGAGCTAGATTCTTCGCTCCGCTCAGAATGACAGCCACATTAGGACACTACCCAAAATTGTTATTGCTTTCGTAACTCCTTTTGCTCAATTCTATTAGGGACGGATTACCATCAGGATCTTCGTGATATGACAGTTGCGCGAGGTGGCGGTGCGCCCGGTTGCCGAGCGAAAACTGTCCAGGAGTTGTGGGCGCGGAATCATCTACAGCGTTGAGGTATTCTAATGACGGACAGCGAGCTACAGGAGAGGCTGGATCAGGCAATTCACCTGATTCGCGAAGCGGTTGAAGAGCGGGGCGGCATGTTGGAGATTGATAAGAAAGCCGGTTTGTCCTGGCTGGGTACGGCCCGGCTTCCCTCCGGCAAGCTGATGCTGAATACTCGCAAGACGGGCAGGCACGGCGCGCCCGGAGACACTAAGCCGGTCGTCGAGATGACGGCTGATCTGACCTTCGAGGGCCGCTTAGTCGCGCGCCTCTTGTTCTACTCATCCAAGTCCGAAGTCGAGCTCCCGGGAGGCGCTCACAAACCCTTTGGACACGCCGGAATCGCGCGCGCCTTCGAGGGGCTCTAGAGATTGGTGGTTGGTGATTGGTGATTTGCGATTGAAACGAAATCACGGGTGGCGCAGACGTGCTGTTCTTCAGCATGTCTGCGCCCCTCTAATGTCAGAGAGGCGCATACATCCCGACAACCAGCGTCGGCACGTATGCGCCACCCGTCATTCAAGACGGCGGGTTTGAAATCACCAATCACAAATCACCAATCGCAAATCACAAATGCAGGTTTGATATTCTATGCGTCAACTCCAACCGGTAATTTGGGCCAAGGGCACTTTCCTTACACCGCAGCATCTGCAACTCCAGGACAGGTTCTTCGAAAGTGTTTTGGAGTTCAAGCTGGGGGCGCTGAAGTACTGTCCCTGGGGCTTTGCGGAGCTCCTGATCGACCACGAGGCGCTTTCCGCGGGCAACCTGGCGCTTACCCGCGCCGTGGGATTGTTTCCTGACGGGCTGGCGTTCGATATTCCCGACTCCGACGCCGCTCCGGGTGAAAGGCGCATCGAGCAGTCGTTTGGTCCGGATCAATCCACTCTCGAGATCTTTCTTGCCGTGCCTCAGCATCGCGATCGTGGGCTAAACGTTTCCGTAGGGCAGAAAACCGGCGAGGCTCGCTATCAAGCCGAAATCGCTCTCTCCCGCGACGAGAATACCGGCCTGGCTGAAAAACCGGTGCAGGTTGCCAGGAAGAATCTGCGCCTGCTTCTGGAAGGAGAGCCGCTTCAGGGCAACACGATTCTGCGCCTGGGCCGTGTGAAAAAGACCGAGACCGGTCTTTACCAGTTGGATCCGCAGTTTATTCCGCCTCTGCTCGATATTTCCGCCAGCGAATACTTAGTGGCCATTCTGCGCCGCCTGGTCGAGATCCTCGCCGCCAAGAGCAGCACGCTTTCCGGAACCCGCCGGCAGAAGAACCAGAGCCTGGCGGAATTCACCGCCGCGGACATTGCCAACTTCTGGCTGCTTTACACGGCCAACAGCTACTTGCCGGTCATGCGCCATATTTTCGAATCCAAGAAAGGCCACCCGGAAGGTCTCTATACCACCATGCTGGCCCTGGCCGCGTCGCTCACCACCTTCTCGAGCACCTTACAGCCCCGCGACCTCCCCAATTACAACCACGATAATCTGGGCGCCTGCTTCACCGACCTTGACGAAAAGCTGCGCCTCCTGCTCGAAACCGTGGTGCCCAGCAACTTCGTCTCCCTGCCTCTGAAACTCAGCCGGCCTTCCATTTATTCCGCCGCCCTGGCGAACGACAAGTACCTGCTCAACACGCGCATGTATCTGGCCATCAGCGCGGATTTGAGCGAAGCCGACTTGCTCAAGCGGGTACCACAACTCGTCAAAATGTGTTCGGCCACGCACCTCGAAACGCTCATCCGCCAGGCGCTGCCCGCCATGCAGTTAACCCACGTCCCTTCTCCCCCGGGGTCGATCCCCATCAAGCTCAACTACCAGTATTTCAGCCTCAATCAATCCGGCGCAGCCTGGGAAGCCGTGCAGCGGGCTCGCAACATCGCCGCCTACGTTCCCGGCGACATCCCCAATCCCCAACTTGAACTCATCATCCTCCTCCCTCAGGCGGAGTGAGGTGAGGCAGTCGAAAGTCGAACAGTCGACAGTCAAGAGTTGACAGTCAACAGTCGACAGCAAAAAGCCGCGCGGGCTGGCGCGGGTGGCGCAAACGCGGCTGGCGCAGCTCTGCGGTCTCGGTTCATTCCGGCTCCACGCAACGCAGGGCTTCGCTCTGCCGGCCACACGCATCCGCGACCCGTGCGTAGTGGCGGTTCGCGAACCGCCCCTATCAAATCCCAGGAAGTCGCATGATCAGGGGGACGGCAAGCCGTCCCCCGACAGCTTGTAGGGGTAGGGCTTGCCCTACCCGCTGATGGCAATGAAGTAACGGTACTCCGTTGCTACTTGACAAATCTGGCCTATTCTGGTAGGCTGTAAGAGTCGTGAACGTCCGTCTCACCTTCGTTGGGGACGGCTCGCCTGCCGCCCCTGCTCCCAACCTTCCGATTCATGGAGTTACTATGTCTCTACGCAAATCTACTTGTCTCACACCCCAGCGGCTCGACGCCGCTCGGAGCAATGCGCAGCACTCGACCGGCCCCCGCAGCGAGGCCGGAAAAGAGCGAATGAAAATGAACGCGCTCAAGCACGGCTGTAATGCCGCGCCCGAAAACGACGACGCCGTGATGCGCGCCTTGGGCGAAGATCCCGAACGGTATGCAGCTTTGCAACGGGAACTCGCCACCACTTACGGCCCCGGCGACGCGCTCTGGGACCGGCAAATCGCCGACCTGTCGAGGCTCTACTGGCGGCGCGACCGGATCGACCGCATGGAGACGGGCCTGATGCGGCGCGCTCTCCAGCAGGTCGAGGAGCGGCAACGCACCCGCCGCGACCAGATCGCCGCCGCCACCTTCGATGCCTCGAGTTCCCTGGCCACCGACCCCAAACTGGCCGTGCCCACCGAGCCGAGCGCGCGCCTGCGCCAGCAACTCTCGCGGTTGACGGCGATCCACGAGCAGCTCAGGCGGGGAGTGATCACGTCGATGCAGCAGCGCGTGATCCAGAACTTTTTAGGGACAGTGCCCGGCTGGCGGCCGGCGCGGATTGACCAACTGATGTTGATGTTCAGCAATCGGGCCTACTGCCAGGCCAAGAAGGACCAGCAAGGGTTGAACGAATACGTCAACGAACACATGGGCGGCGAGGCCAACGTGGAGGTGCTGTGGCGGGAACTGCTGCGCCTGCTGGAGGAGGAGGTCGCGGCCGTGAAGGCGGCGTTCGAGGAAGAGATCGCGGTGCAAGAGGAGAATGACGCGATCGAGCGGGACGCCTGCCTGGCTCCGGCGGGGGAGACTTGGGAGATGCTGCTGCGGCAGGAGGCGGCGCTGGACCGCTCGATTGACCGCAAGGTGAGGATTATCCTGACCATGCGCCAAGAACATGCACGCCTGGGTAGGGGCGGTTCGCGAACCGCCCCTAGGCGTGAGCCGGAGGACGGTGCGGCCGAGGAACTGAGTAAGGTCGTGGGGCTGGACGCTAGGACAGAAAGTCCGGAAGAGGAAAACGCCGGGGAAACCTCAAAATCGCCGGAACAAAGCGAGAATGTCCTAGAAAACAAAGGACCGGCCGCAGAGGGGGTGAGCGTATGAGGCGTGGTGCGGGCAGCCTGCCCCGACCTGTCGGGGTCCCGCCCGCAGTGGCACGGGCATTCCTTCGCTCCGCTCAGGACAGGCTCTGCCCGTGCCGATTCACGGCCGAGATGGCCGTGCCACAACGCGGGGGCCACCCCCGCAAGAACTCGCGGGCAGAATGCCCGTTCCACAGCGGGCGAGACCCCGCACCACAGGCCGCGTGGTCGCGAAGGACCTTCGAATACGGTACGTGGATTTGGGAATTCATCGCCTACGCATCCCTACCGAAAGCTCACGTAGCTCCGCTCCGACTGAAGACGCGGGTTTCCGGCCCGGCAACAGTCATTCCGCTTCAGCTAAGGCTTGATGGGGATTCTTGCTCGCACTGGAGCCCGAGGTGAGAGCATGGGCGGCGAGTGGGGATGAGGCTTCGGATGGCGGAAGGGGGGGTAATCGAGACTAATGCGGCGCCGAGGCATCCAGTTTTGACTGGGGGGGAGACACCCGTTGCCTGGGCATTTCGCGCAGAGGTGAGCGAAGGAGCTTTGCCCCGCTGACGGTCCGCCAAAACGTGCGGGCGATACGCAGTGAGCGGGTCAAAACCAAACGTGCGGGCCGAATGAGGTGGTAAAGGAATTCAAGTTTCCGGGGCAGGCGAATCAGCCTGCGATCCTTGGGGCCTATCTCAGCAATGATCTGCCTGAACAGGCTTTCGGGGTACCGGGCAACGCGAGCGGCGCGGTAATTCATGCGTGCGGCGCGGCTTCCCTCGAGAGCCAAGAGCGTTGTGTGTTCGTCGCCACTCGAGTAGCCGCGTGAGAGCAATTCTTGCTGTATCGCTGACGCAAGGACCCGGGTCCGATCCGTCGCAGGCAGGATGCGCTCGGCTTCGGCGGGCACGGGCACTTCCAGCAAGTCGTGCGCAAGGCTGACAGCCACGCTTGCCGCGGCGCCGGCTCCAGGACGGATCCTCGTCATCTCTTCGATGCGAGACCAGTCCAGGGCATCGGTTTTGCGTAGAATCTCAGCCACGTCGACCAGCCACTTGAGGCACCACCAGCGATGTCGTGTCCCATGGGCACAGAGGGCAAGAAGCAGATCTTCCCGACACGGTGTGAAGACACTTCCTTGCGGAAGGTGCTGCTTTTCGGCTCGTTCCCAAAGCTTCTCGACGGCGGGGGAGAAGGGGCGCCAAAAACGATCGGCGAATTGCCAGTGGAGATCGACGTAGCAGGCGCCATCCGGCGAGAGGTACTGAATCTCCTTGCCCCAGTCGATGTGTCGAGGGTTCTCCGGGCGGCACAAATAGGGACTGAGTTGAGGCCGCGCCGGCGTAGGTGTTGGTTCATAACCCCAACTCTTCATCAACTTCGCCCCCTTCACCAATTCATCTGTGCGAATTATCAAATCGAGATCCAGGCACTGGCGAAGAGAGAGGCCGCCATAAACCGCCATGGCCAACGAAGGTCCCTTGAAAGTAAGAACCGAGACCCCTTCGCTTTCAAGCATTGAGGTCAAGCTGACGAGCTTCGACGCCAAGCGATAGTTGTGAGAACACGACTGGTAGAAGCGTACTCGAAGAAAATCCAGCAGCTCAGCCGGAACGGCGGATGCGGGCAGTTGCTTTAGGCGGCAATAAACAAGCGGGGTTAACTGGTGGTTGTCACAATTCTCCGCGAAGGCTTTCCAGTCCGAAGCAGCAGCAGGAGGCCAACCCTCATCCCCTCCGTCTCGCTGCACAAGCAATCGGAGGAGACGCCGAATCGCATCGCCCCTGCTGCTCTGCAGATCGGACATGGTTAATTCCTGTTGATTCCGAAGCCGGCGCTTCCTGTTTAGTGTTTCTAGTGGACCCCGCTCGACGACACCGGCGGCGGATCCCCACCCTTCGGCGGATCTTGGGAGGCGTGCGCCTTCGGAGCTGCAGCAACGATCGTAGCTACCAAGGCCGTGCCCGCCATGACCATCTTCCCCACCGCTTCGCGGCGGGAGGGCAGTCCTTCCTCTGCGACCACGGGCCTGCCGGCTTCCATGAGGCCCGCCTCCTCCAATTCCTCAAGGGCCTGAAGCACCAACGTGCGATCCGCCGGCGCTCCGGACTTCGCTTCGACGACCTGCGCCAGTTCGTCGACCGTCTTACTGCCATCAGCGCTTTCCCAAACTGCGGCCGCTGTTTTGTTTAAGCAATGTACTTTGTCATGCGTCTTGTCGTAGAGAACTACCTCTTCCGGCAAATTCTCTGCGAATATTCCACTCTTCCTTGCCAATGGTTTCATTGTCCCCTCCACTTAGTTGATCCAAAAGCCAATCACAACGATGCTAAGACTTGTTCGGCGAAATCCGCCGCCTCCCCGCGCATCCCTTCAAAGCCCTGGGCGTTCTTGACTGCCCTGGCCAATACCTTCACTGACTGCTCCGGCCGGCAGCGCAGAGGAACCGCATTATCTAGCAATCCCAGCAGCGTACGTCCGTAACTTAGCCTCCGGGGATGCCACTGGCTGTCTGCTTCATACCGGCTGATAAGTACCCATCCCAGGGGGATGGGTTTGGGAGGCGCGCCGCTCAGCGTGCCACCCAGAAGGCTAGCCGCCACTTTCTGGCCGGCGGCTACTCTTAACTTTGGCAGCCGCCAATACGGATGAACTCGCCCTTCCGAGTCGAAAACGGCGTACTCATCAGAATAATAATCCGCTCCGCTCTCCACGAGCGAGAGCACTAAAGTACTCTTACCGCTCAAGGAGCGTCCTGGTACCACGATCGCTCGATCTTTCCAGCCAACGACTCCCGCGTGGACGAAAACCAGCTCTTTGGCCAACGTCGCAACCGTGAGCTGAGCCCACGACTCAACCGCGCACGCGGCCGCTTCAAGGCAGCTCACTGCACTTAAAACGGCGCCGTTTTCGACAATCTCGTAACCGGTCTCGCCTTCGGCAGATTGACGCTCTTGGACTGTGAGCATTGCATCTGCCTGCCCCTCGTCGGCAAACTCAGCGCCAGGCACGATCGGCCACGCCAGTTGCGAGAGAAGGGCGTCGGGAGCCCGGAGTTCGAATTTGACGCCATAGGCGAAGAAGGACAACAAAGAGTTGTGCTCCAACTTGGAGGAGGAACTGAAAACTACTGGGTTTCGCGAAGCGACAAGCATTCAGCAATCCCGGTGGGAGGAACGTCAACTCTAATGGCGGTCCATCGCCTAGTTAATATCACATCTATAGTAGACTTTCTCATTATCATTGTCAAGGGCTAGATGCGAAATTCCCCAAGTCAGTACGTGCGGAAATTGCACATGGCGAACACTGGGCTGGCTGAGACAACTTGTCCAATTCGTGCAAAGGGATGCTACTTTCTACCTAAGAATATCAGCATGAACTACCAGGGCCGAGCCTGCCCCGGCTGAAGCCTCAACTGCCTTCTCCAGCCTCTTCTTTCCCTTTGTTAGACGCCCGAAGTGGCCGCAACCCGCGGACAAAATCACTATGGGTCGCCTCCAAGGTATAGGGTACCGTGACCGTTGCTACCCCACGGACTCTCGGCCCAGCGCAGAGAGTATGAGGAGGGACGTCGTTTGCCACCACCGACCCCGCCGAAAGGACTGAGCCCTCCCCAATGGTCAGCGTCTGTCCCGCCGAGCAGATAACGGTACAGCAGGACATAATAGCCGCATTTTTTCCGATCACGATCTTCCCGTGCTCCCCCGTGCCGCCGGAGTGGGCTACAATCGTAGACCGCAGTCCGATCCCCGCACCGTCGTGTATCTCCACGCAATCGGGATGCTCATTCTCGAGATACACGTCGTCACCGATGAACACTCTGCCCTGAATCTTGACCCCGCGCAAACGATGCAGAAACGGCCTCAAACTGGTCGAACCCGGCAAGAACCGGGCCATCAGATGGAGTATTCTGTTGAATACCCTTCTGAAAAGTGATCTCTTCATGCCAGACCTGCACTCACCACCTGCGGCCCTGCGGGCTCCGCGTTGAACTGAACGATTCAGAGCGTTTTTTTGGCGAACCCGAGCTTGCCTTTGGTGACGACGGTCCCGTCCACCGTCACAACTCCCTCGATAAGAGCTGCTTCTCCGGTCATTTTCACGATCGTCACTTCCAGGATCATGGTATGACCCGGGTGGACAGGAACAAAGAATCGCATCTCGTGGATGCTGGCCAGGACCAGGTACTCACCCTGTTCAACGCCTTTGCCCGTAGTCTGGCTAAAAAGGATGGAAGCGCATTGTCCGATCGCCTCCACAATGAACGTACCAGGCATGATCGCATAGTCGGGAAAATGCCCGAGGAACTGGATCTCGTTCCCGGTGACATTTTTGACGGCCTTGATTCTCTTGCCGGGCTCGACCTCCAACACCCTGTCGACCATGATAAGAGGGAAACGTTGCCTCAGGTAGGTCTTAATCTGCTCAAAGGTCATTGTCATAGAATCAACTCGAGCTCAACGACGAAGTTGCTCCCGTTCAGCGATGGCGCAAGATCATGGCCGTTGCGCGCGGCAGAAATCGAGTGCCGGGCAGTGGAGCGCTGGCATCGCTGACCAAGCGTGTTGCGCGAAGGCCAACCTCTTCCGCCATTCTCAGCGGCTGGCTTTCGTGGTTGAATTCATAAATATGGTCTTTTTGGGCGGATTCGATGGCGGTGCTGAAGAAAACCAGACCGTCCTTGTCGAGAAGGCGCGAGATCGACCGGAAAAGGGGCCGGGGGTCCTCAAGATGCTCTGCCAGCATCGCCGCAATGATTCCCTGATACTTGCCGCCTTTGTTGTCCCGTTCAAAGGCGACAATGTCTTCCACTGCAAACTTGACTCGGCCCGCGTGTCCCGAGGCTGCGAGAATGCGATTCGCCACGGCCACCGCGGGCGGGCTGATGTCAATTCCTTCGAGTTGAAGGTCCGGCCTTTCCTCCGCAGCGAGCAGGCTGAGCACGCCGTGCCCTGACGCTAACTCCATAACCCTGGCTTGGGGCGGCAATGACCTTAGAAAGTCATTTCGGTACAGGGCGATATGATTGACCATGGAGGGCCAGAACGGATAGATGAGGATGGCTGCCCACATGTAGGGCACCATGTACCCTTCGTCCTCGTAAACCTCCGAAATCACATCGGTCAAGGCTTGAGGGGCATACCGGCCTGATTGCTCGTAGGCTTGCTGGGCCTTTGCAACGCCCAGGCAATACCGGGCGTAGCCTCGTGCTGCATCCTCGAACGCCTTCTCGCCGTAGGCGGCCTGCGCCCAGCGGGCCAAAGGTTCCAGCAGCCACGAGCAAAGTTCATGGTTAGCTTGCACCGCCGCCCTGGCTGCGGGCGCGAACATTCTGGCCTTGCGGTCCAGCGCTTCCAGGAATGTGTTGGCATCCGCCATTGTTATCACCAGTAAGTGGGCGCTAAACTCCGCCGGTTTGGGTTAAACACTCGAGGGCACATGGCGGACCACGCGCACCATCGGCCGTATGAGATCAACTCCGTCCCACGGCGGAGCAAAGACATGCATGCGCCCAAGCTTTACAATTCTATCCACACCTCTTCTTGCCGCCAGCGAGGCTAGCGTCTCCTCTCTTGCAGCGTCGGCCACGGCCAGCCCCAGGGTTTGAACGTTTCCGCCGAGACCTTTCAAGGCGTCTCTTAAGTCATCGACCTCTAAAATGGTTAGCGTTTTCCCCTGGGTCGGCTTGGGGATTTCTGGGCCGCGGCCAATAAGGAGCGTCCAATCGGGCTCCCTGGGGAAAATTGCCCGATGGGCAACATCGTCCAGCAACCACGAGGCTCGAGCCTGGCAGATGGCCGTTGTCAAGGCGGCTTGGATGGTTTGTCTCGGATGCAGGCGGTTTTCGGACTCGAACGCTGCCCTGAGGGCGTGAACGAACTCCTCGCAGGAGTGGCCATCGCTCTTTTCCAGAAAGAGCACCTGCGGCGACGAACACGCTTGCTGGTCAAACTGCCAAACGTCACGCGCGATGCGGCGGCACCACGAATCGCGCTCCTGCACGTTGCACCAGGAATCCGCATCCATAGCAGCGATCGAGATGCGGGGTCCGAAGATTGCGATCCTGGCCCAGTGCGGGAAGGGAAGGCTGCGAACTTGCAATACAGCTTCCTCACCCCCCCATGCCATGGCGCCATCGACAACTCTCGCCATCGCTTCCTGCAAGTCCCGCCGCGCATGTGGGAAGACCAGCATACGGGTCCGATCCGTCAGGACACCCTTAGTGTCAGTTTGGACCAGCTTCTCGATAATTTGCCGGGAGATGCCTTCCAACCCGCTGGGCACCCGCACGAGACAGGCGTTGCCGCCTAGTAAAGCGCAGGTCATCGAAAGAAAGGGTTGGATTTCGATGTTTCCGGCCGGCCAGTGGCCGACCACACCCACAGGGAACGCCTTTAGTCTCGCTCGGCCATCCGTCCTCCAGTTTCCTTCCAGCGCCTCGCACCCGAGTTCTCTGACCAGGATGGGCTCCAGCGTTCCACGGCGCAGCCACATGCGGAGGAACTGAACGCCGGGGATGTCGACGGTCTCGCGTTCGCCGAGAGCTGCGGCCCAGGTTTCGAAGACCTCCAGTACCCCATTGGGAGTGAGTTCGGCGGCCTTGAGGCTCTCGCGCAGTTCGGACGCGGCGGCGGAGATCCCTTCGGGTTGGTCGATCTCGAGGATGAGTTCACCCATCGAAGTACCTAACGAGGCTTCGCCTCAGACCCACAAAGCGTGTAAAGTAAGGCTCCGTTCGTGGACGTGAAAACGGGTGGGGTGTCCCCCCGCTCATGGACCGCGCGAGGCGGTGGTTGGCCTTCAGGCCGGTGGTCCAGCAAACGGAGCCCAGATGAGCATAGCACCGAACGTGGCCGAGATGCTTCGAAAGCATGTCACCTTGCAGGTCGAGGGCATTGACCGGATGTATCTCAACGCCTGCGTCCCACGCCTGCAATGGGAGCGAGGCGTGGTGACCTTCTTTGAAAGGCACTTGGGCCAGCCGGTGGCTTCTTCCGCGCTGATGGCGCCGCGTACACGTGACTTCGTGGCGGCCATTGAGAGATTTATCAAAGCCCGTGCCCTTCCGGTGGTGGAGTTTCGCAAGGGCCAGCGCAAAGACAACGTCATGGCCGAGCATCTGAAGCATTTTCGATTCGCCGAGGGCGTGGTCTTCGTGGGCAAAGCCCAGGAAAAGACAACCCTGTTCCGCACCCAGAAGCGGCGCAACCCTCAAACCGGCCGCCGCTATGCTTGGATTGTGAAGTCCACCGCGGTGGTGAATCACTACTACTTCTACTGCGTGGACCGGGACTTCGGCCCCTTCTTCCTCAAATTCTGCTCTTACTTCCCTCATAACGCCAAGCTCTGCCTCAATGGTCACGAATATCTGAAGCGGCAACTGGAGAAGGAAGGGATCACCTATCAAGCCCTGGACAACGGCATTCTCTCTTGTGCTCACCCTGCACGCCTGCAACAGATTTGTGACGCGTTGTCGGCGGCGAAGATCGAAGCGCTACTGGCCAAATGGCTGCGATTCTTGCCCTCTCCGTTCACCAGCCTCGATCAGGAAGCTGGTTACCGTTACCACCTTTCCATCCAGCAGGCCGAATTCTCGCTCACCCAAGTCCTGGATCGGCCAGCCCAAGGTCGCCTCTTCTTCGAGCAGGTCATCCGCGAGAACCTGGATCTGGGCCGCCCTGATCAGGTTCAACTGATCTTCGGACGGCGTGTGACTCGCGCCACCCCGGGTCGCTTTCGCACCCGCGTGATTACCGATGGCGTCACGCCCTCGCTGCACGTTGACTACAAAACCTGCCGCATCAAGCAGTATCACAAGCAGGGGCGGGCGCTGCGTACCGAAACCACCATCAACAATGCTCGCGACTTCTTCTGCGGCAAACGGCTGGTTAACCTGCCGCGCCTGCGGCAGATCGGCTTTCAAGCCAACCGACGTTTGATCGAAGTCCAATGCCTCAGCCACGATTGCCAACTGGGAGAAGAGGTATTTCAGCAGCTCCATCGGCCCCACGAAGTAAACGGACAGCATGCCGCCGCGCTACGCTTCACTGATCCCCGCGTCCTGGCGCTCTGGACCGCTTTGCTCTTGTTCCGTCTCCTGCCGTACGGTTTCGCGCATCGCGACTTGCGCGGGCATCTCGCCGCGCTCACCGGGCAAGTGCCCGAATCTCTTACCCCCGGCCGGATGACCTATGATCTGCGGCGGCTGCGCCTGCACGGTTTCATCCAACGCATTCCCAAAACGCATCGTTACCAAGTGACGGAGTTCGGGCTGCGCGCCTCCCTCTTCTTCACCCGCGTCCATGCCCGCATTCTCCGCCCCGGCCTCTCACAACTGCTGCCTAATGCTCCACCTCTCGATTCAACCCTGCAACGCTGTCTGCAGCAACTCGAGGCCGAGATCAACCGGCGAGTCGACCAAGCGCAACTCGCCCCACAAGAAACTTGACCTGAACGCTACAGGTTCAGCAAATAAAGAGGTCTAGTGAGCTTTTTGGCGGCTGCGCTCGATGTTTCCGCAGCCGCGCACTTCGGCTTTCGGCACTCGTCCCATGAACCGGAAACTCACGCCGCGCCTGCCGCAACGGCACCCATCGTAAGCGACGACCTGAGCGAGATCTTCCGTGAGGAGGAGGTGTCCAGGGAAGCTCGTGGGCAGCACGCTGCAGACCTGCACGATGCCTGTTTCTCCTTCTCGAACCGGCTTTAACGTGAGCGGGTCCCGCGCGATGATATCTGCAAATACCGGAACATGCTTGTTGAGCTCGGGGCAATCGGGATAGATGACACCCACGTTCTCCACCATGCCGTAGAAATCGATGACCCGGTCGGGTGCACATCCGAAAACAGAGGCCACACCTTCGTTGAAAGCTATCTTGTCGACCGCCTCATGTTGTAGCAACTTCCACCCGCCGCTGTGCAGGATGTGAACGTCAGGCATGTCGAGGCAGATGTTCTCGTCACGCAACGGCTTCACAAAGTGTTTCCAAAGAATGTAGGTAAAGCCGTAAACCAACACCCGCGCCTTGCGCCGGGCCTCTGCAAATTGCAGAAGTCTCGGGCGGTCAAGCGCAAGGTCTTCGCTACCGGATTTCAAGCAATAAGTGACCTCGCTCGCAAAAGGCTGGAGGCCTTGAATCGCAGCACCTCGCGCCCCCAACGCCGCCCCACCCGTCACGGCGCCCGGCACGTCGACCACCAGGTAGGGCCTTCGGGCCGAACCGATGAAGTCTTGCGCGATGGAGACGACTCCCTTCGTCATGCGCCTCGCCGTGGATGAATCCAGGACAACCCTGCTGGGCTTCTGGCCGGTCGTCGAGCTCGAGGAGAGTGTGCGCTTGACATCGCTCGGCTCAACCAGCGAAAAAGGAACGTCGCCTTTCAAGTTTGCCACTGGCAAGTAAGGGAGATCGGCGACTCCCTCCGCAGACGGAATTTCCGTGGGCCAGTGCCTAAGGTAATTCTGGTAGGCAGCGTTCCTGTTGGCCGCGTACTCCAGTTCGTCTTTCAGCAACTCAACAAGCGCGGCCTGCCGTGCTTCCGGCGGCAGACTGTAGGGAGGAATCGCCAGCATCTGGTCGATTCTTCGTCCCAGTTCATCCATCGATTCCGACCGCTTTCTGTAACAGCGCGCCGCGGGCCACTTTTCCGCGGGCTGTCTTCGGAATTTGGGAGACGATGTGGATTGATTCACAAGTCCAGTAGGGGGGTAAGCTGCGGCGCACCCCCTCGACAACCTCGCACGCGTCCTTATCCGGCACGATATAGAGAGCCAGTGCCTCCCCGGCTTCCGGATGCGGCACGGCAGCCACCGCACACTCACTGACTCCAGGCAAGCTCGCTACTCTAGCTTCGACCTCGGCAAAGCTCACGCGCACTCCGCAAATCTTAAGGAAGTTGGCCTTGCGACCGTCAATCCAGAGGTATCCGTCTGCGTCCAGATGGCCCAAGTCGCCGGTTCGCAGCCCGCCATCCTGGAAGACGCGCCCACTCTCTTCCGGTTCATCGAGGTATCCCAAGGTGATTGATGGTCCGCTGACCATGATTTCACCCGTCCGCCCCGTGGGCAAATCTCTGCCCTCTTCATCGACGATGCGGACCGTGAGGTTGTCCAAGGGTCGGCCCGCGCTGCCTAGTTTTGCGTCGAGATGCGCGGGATCAAGGCAGGTAATCCGAGCGGTCGCCTCGGTTTGACCGTACATCACATAAAACTTCGCCGTCGGAACGGTGTCGCGCATCTCGGCGACCCGTTGAGGCGCCAGCGGCCCTCCCGCCTGCAAGAATCGGCGCAGGCCGGGCATGGGAATCGAACCCAGATGGGAGCGACGCAGCAGGATGTTATAGACGGTCGGGACTCCTGCAAAGGTGGTGCACCGGTACTCGTTGATGGCATGCAGCACCTTGTCGGGAAACATGAACCGGGAGTCGAATACCACTCCTCCCCCTTGGTAAAGATGGCTATGGAAGACGCTGGCGCCAAAGCAATAGCTCAGGGGCAGGATGAGCATCGCTCGCTCATCCGTGAGAAGATTCTGACTGCGCACAATCGCTTCAGTGTTGGCGGTAAGGTTGCCGTGGCTGACCATCACAAAACGCGGAGTCCCCGTGGAGCCCGAGGTGGCCACAAGCACGGCAAGGTCGCTTGCCTGGCAGGCGGCCGGCGGCATCGCATCCGTTCTTACTTCGGCGGGAGGTCCATGCAAGGCAGGAACGGAAGCGCCTCCCGCGCGTTCGAGAGAGGAGTCTTTTTCGGTCCACACCGCTCGCGCGCAGGTCTTTTTCAGCAACCCAGCGAGGGACGAAACCAGGATATTCTCCTCGATGGGGACCGGCACCAGCCCAGCGTACATCGAGCCCAGATAAGCGATGCTGCTGAGGGGCGAGAGAGTGCAACCGATGAGGATCCGATCACCCGTCTTCAATCCGGCGCGAAGCAGGCCGGCGCCGAAGCTGGAAATCAGCGGATGAAGATCGCCGGGGCGGATTTCTTCGCCGCCGACGGCATTAATCAGGGAAGAATGCCCTCCCAGCCGCCTTGTTAACTGCCCCGCAAAATTGCAATCAGGGCTTCCTGCCATCTGTACCTCAATTTGCGGCCCGAGAGGGCGCCATCTTCGTCTTTACAGACATCGAGTTCCGCTTGCCCGGCAATGACAGAATTCCCTCGAGAGGCGTCATGGGTCTGTCGCAGTCCAATTGGGATGAGACTAACCGACGCCGTCGTTCCCGCGAAAGCAGGAACCGATTGCCAATCCGATGGATTCCCGCTTTCGCGGGGATGACATCCATGCGGCGATTTTCGGGAGGGCGCCCAGCCACTTAGAAGTCCCACGGCGGCGGTCTCAGAGCGCCGCCGTTAAGTCGCGGTGCCTAACTTGGATTTGATGACCCGGACGATCTCACGGACGTTTTCCATCTCCATCAGATCGTCAACATCCAGGTTGATGCCAAACGACTGCTCGAGCGTGCTGGCCAGTTCCAGATGCCCCACCGAATCCCAGGCCGGCACTTCGCTCGGGGTGGTGTCCAGTGAGACCATTTGCGTGTCCACGCCGAATGCCTTATGAAAGGCTTCCTGGATTTTGGTCAAAGTATCGTCCATTCTCGCCGCTCCGTAATTGAAGGTTCTACCCTGCGATTCCTGCCCCGCCATCCACGATAAGCGTATGGCCGACGATTCCCGCTGACGCGTTCGAGCAGAGGAATTGGGCCGCCCACGCGACCTCTTCGGTTGTTACCAAACGTCGAGCAGGTGTGCGGGCCGCCGCCGTCGCGATTCGATTTGCTCCGTCTGGGAGCGTCTTCCAAACGTCGGTGGCCACCGTTCCAGGGACCAGTATGTTCACGCGAATCCCCCGCGGGCGCAACTCGACAGCGAGATGGCGGGCGAGCGCCTCCAATGCACCCTTGGATGAACCGACGAGGGAGTAATACGGCAGCGCGCGCTGGGCGCCCATTGAACTGACGGCCAGGATGGTGGCGCCGTCTGCGAATCGGCCCAGGAGAGCCTTGGTTAACTCGAAAAAGGCCCGCACATTCAGGGAAAACGTAAAGTCAAAGTGGCGTGTCGTGAGCTCGGAAATTTCGCGGTGCACTCCGGTGGCCGCGCAATAGACGAGGCCCGTGAGAGGCTCATTGCATTCCTGGATAGCGTTTTCGATCTGCTGCTGGCCACGGGGAGTTGTAACGTCGGCCCGGCAGAGCAGGAGGCGCAATCCCTCCTCCTCCGCTGACGCCTTGAGGTGCTCCGCGGCTTTCTGATCGCGAAGGTAGTTGGCGATTATCGACGCCCCCGCTCTTGCGAAGCGCAGCGAAATCGCGCCCCCGATTCCTCGCGTGCCGCCCACCACCAGCACGCCGCCTGAAAGGGCAATCAGGTTTTCCATGGTTCCAGCTCAGGCTTCCAGGCTGTAGGTGACGGTATCTCCCGCCAGCGTAGCATAGGCTACACAAGCCCGTTCGCTACCCTCTCCTTGCACTCGCCATTCGCCGCTTTGGCGCACGACCTCCATTCGGTTCCTCTGTCTCCACCAATTCGCCACATCCCTGGGCAATGCGGCCCAAAGTCCGTCCTGATCCCGCAAGTTGGCCACGAATTCCAGCAAGGCTTTGTAGGTATCGAGCGCCCGACGGTCGAGGAGGTAGTCAGGATGGGCAATAAAGCTCATCAAACCATAATTCTTGCGAATTAAGGCAATTTGTTTTTTCCACAGATTGATTGAATAATCACCGAGAATCTGAAACAGCGTGTAGTCCTGCGTGCAAGTGAGCGGCAGTTCGACAATCTTCCCAATAAAGAAGGGCATTACTGTGCAACACCCACCTCGTTGCGGGTCGAGATGCGCCACATTGGGGAGCGACATATCATAGGAGAATTGGAAGGCGTCGAACCAGTCTGCATTGCGGAAAAGGATGCCGGAGCGAAACCCCTGGGCGTTGTATTCCCGAATGTAGTTATTTATGCGCGCCGCCCGGCGCTTAAACTCCGCATGGTCAGCGTATAAGCGCCCATCGTGCTTCAGGTCGTGGACATTCACTTCAAAGCCCCGCGCGGTAATACTTTCCCGGAAGCTCTTTGAAACGTCATAGTTCTTCTCGGGGACTATCTGAAAGGCGCTGCGAAT
The DNA here is from genome assembly GCA_963842495.1 of uncultured Acidobacteriota bacterium. Classification (GTDB taxonomy): domain Bacteria; phylum Acidobacteriota; class Terriglobia; order UBA7540; family UBA7540; genus CAVROP01. The sequence goes on along the minus strand of CAWJHY010000037.1, from coordinate 98,676 downwards.
GCCATACGACTCATCCAAATCCATCAAGCTGGCGCAAAAGTCTCTGCCGCGTCGATCCTCCACGTCGTGGGTGACGATTGCGCAACTCGTGTAACCCCGCGGCCAGAACCAGATGAACGGAGTCCTGTCCAAACCTTGGGACTTCAAAAGGAGGGCCAGCAACTTGCGATGAACGCGGTCGACAGTGGCGTCAACAGGCCAGGAGGGGAAGGGAATTTTGTCCCAACCTCGCAAGTAGATTTTCTGGAGTTGCCGGCGTACTGGGACTCCTAGAAGCGGCCGTACGAAGTAGTATGTCTTTCGTAAGGCTTCGTTGAGTACTCTCCCCTCATCGCGAAAATGAGCGGTGTAGCGTTCCCGCCGCAGATTCTCAACGACTTCGTCCACGCTGAAGGGGAGGTCGATCCTACCGGGCTCGAATTCGGCATAGTCGAGGGCGTCCTCCAGGACTCCCACAGGGCTTTTAGCCGTACTGCCACAAGACAGACGCCCGTAACAAATTGTGTCCGGACCTAACCGAAAATAGCCCGGCGGCCCATCCGAATGACTTGGCGACCGCAAGCCCACGGGACGGTCAGGGCAACGATAATACTCATCTAGTACCCGGCTTGCGGAATCTGTCTCCACCTGTGCTTGCACCGCGGTCATTTTCCTTGTTCGAGTCTGTTGTGCTTCTAGACTGCGTTCGGTCAATCTTCGAACTATGACTGGTCAACTAAGTCTCTGACGTCGAGTTCGGAGCCGAGTACTGTACCACAAATCGACGACAGCCGCCCTGCTTCATCTTGGCACATCACTCCCCAGATAACGGTTGTCGGCCTTTAGGGCGAGCATCGCAAGAGCACTTTAGTACGGGAGCGTCAAAAGATTAATGGGATCATGAAGTAGGTAACTTTCTAAGTAACTCCGAATCTCTGCCAAGAGGACTAGGCGGCGACGGACGTTTCAGAACCCCTGAAGCTCAGAGGGAAACTTATCCCGAAGGACGGCAGCGTCATGTCGCCGCTGCGTCCGTTCTCTCGGCCTCAGCCGCTTGGCGATATGATTCCTGGATTTGTCCGGCTACTAGCCACACTTTGACCTTGCAGGAGAATCGTCTGGCCGGATCCACGGCCACCAGCCAGCGAAGCGTCCAAACGGTTAGCCGGCGAAACAGAACGAGCGGAACCCCCTTGAGGTGCCATTTGTTCCTGGCCAGATCTCCATATGCCCGAATGTCAGCTCGGGCCTTGTCAAACCACCAGTTGAGGAAGTACTTTTTCTGTAGCCGGCTATCCGGAACGTCGTGATACACGATCGCCGACCGTTCGTAGCGCAAATGTTCCCCCGCCACCAGCAAACGGCAGGCGAACTCGCTGTCCTCGCTTCGGATTTCACTGCCCGGGCGAGGCCCCAAATCGGTCCGGAAACCACCATACTTCTCAAAGACGCATCTTCGAAAAGCCATGTTGGTGCCGAAAGGCGCCACAGCGAGTTCCACCGCATCCGGGCCGGGATCGAAAAGGGCTAAGGGACCCAGCGCGTGAGGCTCGGAGGGAGAAACCCAGGGAGGAGGCCTGAAGGTCTTTTGGGGGAGAATACGCCCCCCGGCGCCTGCCCAGTGGCCGTCAGGCAGAGATGCTGTCAGGTTCTGGAGCCACGCTGGATCAACGGTTACGTCATCATCCATAAATGCCAGAACATCCGCGTGGGTCTCGCTGATCCCCGCGTTGAGGGCGTGAGACTTGCCCTGCTGAGGTTCAAACAGGTAACGGAAGCGTCCCGGGTATCGCCGGCAGAAGTTCTCGACCACCTCCCGCGTCTTGTCGGTCGAGTTGTTATCCACGACCAATATCTCCCACTCGTCCGCGTCGGGGAGCTTCAGGGCGGCTGCGCTTTCCAGCGCTTTCGCCAAACTCTGGCAACGGTTATACGTGCAGAGGATTACTGTGATTCTCATTTCCCTGCTACGCCCGAGTCAATCCTAAGCGACTGAATTACGAATGCCGTTGAAGCAGTCGCTTCAGGGGGCGCCCCAACAGTGCGGGCCGCGTCGTGAACGCACGGGCACCGGTAAGCAAACTCCTGCCAAACCGCCTTTGTTTCCAATATAGTTGCGCGGCCCGCAGCCGCAAGTCGGAGACTAGCCATCGCTCCACGTATTGCAAATCGGACTGCAACATTTCCACTGCCGCATCGAGTGCTAAGGAGGACTCGCCCGCCATGCACATGTCCCGGATCCATAGGTAGCGGTCCAGAGCGATGGCGCGCTGCTGCGTTTCCTCCGTTATGCCCAATCCCACCAACAAGGCGGAGGTGATCTCTTCCACCGAATTCAAGGGATCGGCGTGGCCTTTTCTCCTCGACACCGCAGAAGCACGCGCCGCCAGCTTGCACAACGATTGGAGTTTTCCCTTCTGACGCGAAAGTTGTGTCGGATGGATCCTGTAACGGAGGACCACTTGCTCCAGATTTGCGCACTTGCAGTGTTCCGACATGCGAAGGGCCAGGTCGTAATCCTCAGCAGGAGCAAAAGCGGATCGATAACCGCCTGCCCGGACAAAGGCGTCCCTTCGCATAAGGAGGCTGGAATGGCAGAAGGGATAATGATCAAGAAGGACTTCTTTGATTTCTTCGTCATGCGTCGGGCGGGAATCAACGCGCAATGCCTTGCCGGTCCCATCGATCCACTGTATTGCACCGCCGACGAAGCCGATCTCTGGATGCGCTTCCATGAATGCGGACTCCCACTTGAGGCGGTCTGGCATCGACACATCGTCAGCGTCCATAACAGCGATATACCGGCCTTGGGCGAGAAAACTAACGGCGTTGCGCGCTTCGGCCAAGCCGCAATGGGGTATCTCACTGAAGTTTATCCGGCTGTCCTTGGCAGCATAGCCGGAAACAATAGGTTTTGAGTCATCAGTCGACCCAAAGTCGAGAATGATGAATTCGAAGTCCCGAAAAGTCTGTCCCAGGATGCTCTCAATCGACTCGGCGAGGAAGCGCTCCACATTGCACACCACCATCACCACTGAAATCAAGGGACCGCTCATTTCCTATCCGTGACCTCGTCGAGTTTCGGTTCGTCCTTTTCTGCCTCGCGCGCAGTCTGAACGGTGGGGCCTAACCCTGCTCGCGCACCGTGGAGGCTTCTTGGCTCCTGTTGTCGCGCGCGAGTCGGTAAGTCTCAACAATCTCCCCGGCCATGAGCCAAGTCCGACACTTGCGGGCGAATCTTTCCCTGGGATCGAAGGTTGACAGCCATGTCAGCGCCCTTGGCAGCACGCAGACGCCTATCATTTTCGGGATGCTGAAGTAATGCCGAGGGATCCTCCAAACAGGAGGGCTCTCCCCCTTTTCCCGGATGAGGGCGCGCCCATAGTCGAACCACCAAGCCAGAAAGAAGTCTTTTCGGACTCGTTCTCTTGGGACCGGATGATAAACAATGGCCGACGGTTCGTAACGCAGCCGTTCGCCCCTGGCCATCAACCTGCGGCCGAACTCGGTGTCCTCGTTGCAGCGCGGTACGTCAGGACCGGGACTGGCACCCAGGTCGGTTCGAAAAGCCCCGTATTTTTCAAACATGTTCTTTCGAAAGGCCATGTTCGCCCCATACGGGGGCCGTTTCAGCTCACAAGGCTCTAGGCCAATATCGAATAGCGCGGCGAGCGGTCCTCCCATCTCAAGCGGCTCCTGAAGTGCCAGCCAACCAGGAGGCGAAAAAGGCTCCGGCAGAAGCGTTCGTCCTCCCGCACCAGCCCATTCAGTGTCATGAAGACAGGCCGTCAAGTTTTGCAGCCAAGCCGCGTCAACGGTTATATCATCATCTGTGAAAGCCAGGATATCGCCTTGCGCTTCCCGGATTCCAGCATTCCGGGCATGAGACAAGCCGGATTTCGGCTCAAACAGGTAACGGAAGCGCCCGGGATACTGGCAACAGAGGTCCTCCACCACTTCTCGTGTGCGATCAGTCGAGTTGTTGTCCACCACCAAGACCTCCCACTCGACAGAGCTCGGTAAAGTGGAAGCAGCCACACTTTGAAGCGACTTCGCCAAACTCTCGGAACGGTTAAACGTGCATACGATCACGGTGATTTTGATCATCGCGCTTACGAACGGGCCATTTGCCCGTTATCTCAGGGATGACTGCGTGGCCTTGCCGTAGGTCTGTTGCCTTCGCCTTTGCAAGATACTGACCGAGCGTTGCCTCGCTCCGACGCAGGTATCGACCTTGATCAGTTCGGCCTACCTTTTCAAGTTGATTTCGGCCTGGCTACGGCGCAAGCTAACAGGCGGTCGCAGAACAACCCGACCGGATCCCTCGGGACTTGGTTCTCAACCCGCTCCCGCGCCGCTTGGCCGAGGCGCGGCCATTCCTTACGGCTGTCCCAAGCTCGTTGCAGAGCACGAGAAATGGACGCTACGGTTGCGGTCTCCGCGACGAAGCCTGTGCCGTCATCCACACAAAGCTCCGCGTTGCCTCCCACGTTGGTCACCAGCGCCGGCCGGCCGCACCACATCGCTTCGACTAAGGCCAGAGGAAGACCTTCGTATCGCGAGGGAAGAACCAGGAAATGATCCTGGGCCCAGATCCCCCGGATGTCCTTCACGAAGCCGCGAAAGTGGACATTGCTCAGGCGGAGCGTCGCGCATAAGCGGCGCAACACCAATTCATCAGGGCCCGCCCCATATAAATTCAGCTCCAGGGGGCGGTCCCGCCATTCCGGACGCGCTAGCGTCTGAAGCAGCAAATCCTGCCCTTTGGCTGCCAATTCGATTCGGGAAACGCACGCCAGTCGCAAGCTCCCTTGTTCATCCGGCCAAACTGGAGGAGGCTCTGTGGAGACGTTGTAGGGATTCCATACCAGTTCGCCGTTCAGAAACGGTTCGCCCAACTGCAAACCGAGTATCTCGAGATTGTTACGAGACACGCAGAAGACCTTACGGGCGCCCGTGTAACTTGCCACGGCTTCCTGGAATTGGTCCCCGAACCACCATTGATCGCTATTGCATTGGACAATCACCACATAGGGAATCGCCGCCCCCCGGCAGATCTTCGCCAATCCAAAGCCGCCCGAATTGCTTCCCTGGGAAATGACGACCAGGTCCGGATGGAATCTTTTCAAACGGGCATAGCTCCTGCGCGTGCCGAGAGAGAACTGGTCCCAGAGGTGTCGGGCGCGCCCCGCGATGTTGCCTGGGGAAGGGTAGGTTTCGACCCTGATCCCCTGCTGCGCCAGCGCCGTCAGTGGATCCGGCCGTTGGGGCCAGTACATCGTCGAAGCTTGAACGTTGTGCCCATTTCGCTTGAGCTGAGCCGCGGCTTGGCTCCAAAGCTCCTCGCTTCCACCCCATGGAGACGTGCACATCGTACTGACGAAGGCGAATCTCAATGCTCAACTCGAAGGAATCGTTCGAAAAATACCGGCTTGCAACCGATCGGCAACGCGCAGGGTTAGTCGATCCGGTAGATTTTAAGGTCGCCGCAGTTTTGTTGCTCAACCAGCCATTCCGGTAACGGTCTGGGAAGGGAAATGTCCGTGCCCGGACGGGCGACAAGCCATCGGACATGATAGCTTTCGGCAATGCTGCGCAGCGTCTTCGGGTCAGTTGTGCTGAAGAGCAAGTCGTTGTCGCGAAGCAGATTCTTGAACCATGGAAGCAGATTTTCGCCTCGAGACAAGTATCCCTCGAGAAGAACGGGGCGCTCCGAGAGTGCAGAATAGCCGTAGGAGCGCTCGTTAGGCGGCGCAAGACTTTCCGGATCCAGGGCATGTTTGTTCGTCGCAAACCGCTCGTCCGGCGCCATGAGCTCCCTGAGACGCCGCAGCCCTAGAACTTCGCCAGGCGGGTAGGTTATGCCGGTCTTGACTACGCCGACGCCGTAGCGGATCCAATTGGGCACCCAAGCCAGAAAACCGACCAACAGCACACCCATGACGACTGCGGAGCTGACGATCGAAAAGCGGCGGCTGCGCTGCATCAGGGCCGACATGGCCGCCAGTAGTGCAAGCAGCAAGCAGGAAAGAAGCAGCTTGGGCCCAAAATGCGATATCCCCGTGTGGTGATGAGTGGCAACAGCGACGCCGGCGATCAAAACGCCGGCGGCACACACGAAAATCATGCACTTCTTCGCTAACCTGAGCCACTCCGCGATCATCTCGGATCGCTCGACGCCGTGCCACCATCCCGACGTCAGACGAGAAAAAGCAAATATGCTCAAGACGGCCTGCAAGAAATATATGCCATAACGCTCGTTTTGATGTACGAGATTGAACGGGAGAGCATACGCTAGCCATCCCAAGACGCTGATCAGGACCAGAACAGAAAGAGGGTCTTTCAAAGGTCGTGAGATCCAGCGGAGGCCCACGATGCGGAATCCCAGACCGATGATTACCCACACAGCAAGCGTCCACCATTGCGAGGCTGCATGCTCCTTGATCGTCACATGCGCCACGTCCGGTGCATGGCCATAACCCGTAATATGCCAAGCTAGGAGAATCAGGCCGACCATTAGACTTATCGACAGCCATGACCGTATTGCCCTGAGACGCCCCCAAAACAAGAGAATACCCGTTGCACCGAGGCAGTACACGGCAGCTAGCAAGTTCACTGGGACCGCCAGTGCAGGCAGCACCAGCAGAACGCCGTCCTGCCATGTTAGTGCCGATTCGTGCCCGCTTCTAGCCAGGCAGAGGCCCAAGACCACGGTAATGACAACGAGGCCGTGAAGCAATGAATGCCCGACAAGCAGCAGGTCAAAAGGGCCCCCATCGGCGAGCACTTGGACATCGGGAATGTTAAAGAGGATGGCTCGGGCCGCATGGCCGGAACTGGTCCACTCGGATGTGAAAAGGGTCAACAGCGAACCGTAGAAGAAGAGCCCGGCGACGGATATGATCCCCCCGACTGTTCTGCCATTGGCCTTGCGAGACAGGAGCATGCCAAGTCCAAAGCATGAGAGCACGAGCGCCCAGAGCCAAGCGCCATGTGTCACGCGGGCCACGGCGTCCCCGAGGTCAAGCCCATCGGCCTTTGAGATGGCCGCGGCCGGCGCATAGGGACCGAAGTGATAGAAAAGCTCGGCGGTGAACGTGCCTGGGGTCTTCGGCGGGCTCCCGCTGCCCTTTATGCTCGCAGCTATGGCGTGGAAGTGTTGCGTGTTGACGAACCGCCAGTTGAAGCTTCCGTCGCGGCGCAGGACCATATCCGTACGAGCCGTGGGAAGGAAGTACACCGCACAGATCAGGGCGGAGAGAAGAGTCAGCGTTAGGCCGTGAGCGACGGTGCGTTTTGCCCAACCGGCGCGGTCGCGCCAGAGGCCCACCACTCCAGCCACCAGCAGTCCGAGCCAAACAAACAGGGCCCAAATGAGTGGCAGTCCCAGCCTCACCCAGAGCGCCGTGACACCCGAGATCGCTAGGATGCCAGCCGCGGGGGCAAGAACGATCATTTGGGATCGCGCTGGGGAAGGCAGCGTCACCCTGATGATGCTGTAACCGGCCGCGAAGACCATAATCGAGTATCCGAGAAAGTTAAGGGCAGCCCAGCCCCCCGCAGTAAAAAGCACAACCGCAGTCCAAGGCAGGAATACCAATGCCATGACAACCGACGTCCGGCGCTCCGAACGCGCGGGAACCTCGACGCTCGGGTCCGCGCTCAACGAAATGTCGGCAATCGCATCTGTCATAAGCCCTCCACTGCCCACTCCGTCGGGAGAATCAAGTTCATGAAATTACCGGACATAGAAGTTGAATTGTCAATCTCCTTTTTCAGCACTGATTGAAATCTCATTTCAAGTTATGCTGAGGTCGATTGGTTACGGCCGCATCCCGTAGAAGCCGCTCGAAGAACGCGGCATCGAGATCTAGATTTGTGCCGTTGGCGTAATACTCGTGCGCATTGCGTAGCGCCTCCGTTCGCGCCTCTGCATACGCCTGCCGGTTGGTCAGGAGTTTCCTGATTTCGCAAAATGCGGCGTCCGGCAGCAAAGTTTGCCGGGGGGAAAAGCACGCCAGGTCGCCAGTTGAGTAGCCTTGTTCGGTCTGTATGAAAATGGCCGGCAGACTACAGGCGGACGCGGCAGTAAGTGCGCCGCTCAGTATTCCGACAACCACCGACGAGCGGCGCAGATCGTCTTCCAGAGACCACGCGGGATGGGACAGTTCACAGCGGGTGGGATATTGCCGGGCTAGCCGCAGGCAGGGTCCCAAATCCAAACCGCTCCAGAACGGGTGCGGACGGATCAGCAAACGGCGCAGGGGCACGTCCCCGGCCAGGAGTCTTGCGGCGAGGTCGAGCAGCGCCTGGGTCTGGTTTTCGAGGCCGTAAAAGTCGCCGGGCGCATTGGGCACATCGACCATCAGCACAGTCTGTTGCGCAAATTGATCGGGGAGTATAGTCACGTCATCCACGAAACTGCCGCCGTGAATATAATCTACCGGCCGCTCAGACTTATCTGCGGCCCTAAAAAACGCACTATTCATCCGCGCCAGGAATGATGTAGAAGGACGACCAAATGCGACATATTTTGAAGCGGTGACCGGGACGTCCAAGGTATGGCCTATCACTCCTTGTTGAAAAGTAATGACCGGTTTGCCGCGCTCGATCGCCGTCCGGCAAACTGGGCTGCAAAGGGCATGCCAGTGGCAACGGGCAACGACTGCGTCAAACTCCACGCTAGGGGCCAGACGCTCCCACCCCTCAATGAAGTGGGCCAGATGTTCGTAACCGGCCTCGACTTGAAGACCAGGGGCAAGTCCGAGTGGTCCAAGAATTTGGACGGTCTGCCTGAATGCCGTTCTCGCACGCATGCGGGTGATCTTCGGGCGTGTGCATCCTTCCAGTTGATTCAACGGAGTGCCCGGATCCATGAATGTAACTTGGCCGGCGCGCCTCAGGGACGCCAATTGAGCATCGGCTTCACCTCGGCAGGGGGCGCCGGTGGGGAGTAAACAAAGGATCTTGGCATCTGTCTGCGCAAGCGCGAGGAGTACGCGAAGGAAGAATCGAGTTTCGGTTTTGCGGCTAAAATACGGAGCGGGGCAGAGGAGCACATCGACTTTGATTTTTCGGCGCGGGTAGAGCCTGCTTATTTTGTCAACCCCCCGGACGCCGCCCGTGAGGAGCTTACTGTGGGCGCGTAGACGGCGCGAATCAGCGCGGTCGGTGGCGAGCGTGTCCATCTGAAGCGCCATGAAGTAATCTTGAAGGGCGACGTCGTAGCAGTAAAGGTGCACTTGCATCTCAGCAAACGATGCGATCCGGCCACTGGGCGAATGAAATAAACCGTTGACATCCATGCGCATCGGAAATGTAGGCGCGGGCGCCATCTGAGTGTTCAATGATAACTCGCCCTCCTTGCTGCCAGCTTGTCATGCGCGCAGGCGGGGGAGCGGGAATCCATGATGTGGATCTTGGGGCGGTTCGCTCGCCGCCCCTGCAACAGACGATAAGGCGTTCGCCTTGAGGTGCGGCTACCCGACCGAGGCGTCCTGTTTGCTGAGAAAGGTTGCAAAACTCTCAACCACTCGGTCCTGGTCAGACGGAGTGAGTCCAACCGAGCACGGCAGGCTGATTGCTTGTGCGTAGAGCGACTCCGAGGTCGGACAGCCCGGGCTCCCGAAAGAGTTATGGGCCGGCGAACGGTGAATCGGCTGCCAGAGAGGGCGGGCCTGAATTCTCCTGGCGCCTAGTTGGCGGAGAAGTTCCCGCGAGTCCATACCGATTTCTTTCTCGTCAATCAATACCGTATACATCCAAAACGTGCTGAATGCCCACTCTGCTTCTTGCGGCAGGCGGATTCCAGGAAGAGAAGCGAGCGACTCTTGATACCGTTTCGCAATCTGTCTCTTCGCTTGCACAAACGTGTCGAGCTGTTCCATCTGGGCGCAGCCCATGGCCGCCAGGACGTTCGTCAGGCGGTAATTGTAGCCGACGGCATTGTGCACATATTCGATGGGGTCATCTTTCGCCTGCGTAGTGAGGTATTTGGCGCGTGCGGCCCACTCGGCGTTATTGGTGACAAGCATGCCTCCGCCGCCCGTGGTGATGATCTTATTCCCGTTGAAGCTGAAGCAGCCCGCGTCCCCGAGGCCTCCCAGGCTCATGCCGCGGTAGCGGGCGCCCAGGCATTCGGTGGCATCTTCGATCACCGGCAGCGAGTATTTCGCGGCCGCGGCCACGATAGGATCCAGGTCGACGGGGTGGCCCAGGATATGGACAGGCAGTATGGCCTTCACACGCCGCCCGGTCTGCCGGTTGCGCAACTCGTGGCCATCCCAACGGCACCCCGCATCGAGGAAGTCAACCACTCCCGCCGGGTCGATCTGCCAATATCTGGGCTCAGCGTCGATGAAAACCGGCCAGGCACCTACGTAGCGGATGGCGTTGGCAGGGGCAATGAACGTGAGTGTCGAAACGACTACTTCGTCATCCGGCTGCACGCCTGCCAGCAGCAAGGCGATGTGCAAGGCAGCGGTGCCGTTGACTGTGGCGACAGCGTATTTCGTCCCCGCCCGGTCCGCCACGATTCTCTCGAACCGGTCGACGAAGCTGCCCACCGACGAAACCCAGTTCGTATCTAGGCATTCTTTGACGTACTTCCATTCGTTGCCCCGAATTTCAGGCACGACCAAGGGAATAAAACCCTCGGGCGGCGGCGCCCCCGGGGCCAACTTCACGGTCGAACTCAATTACGAAACCTCCGGTCGTAGTAGTCGGCAATCACGTTGCTTCGCACAAGATGCCCTACTTCCTCAATGCCTTGAGCCACTGTGCGGGTGATCGTGAAACCGAGCTGCCCGGTGATGCGCGCGAACGAAACACGGTAGTCCCGCGGATCTTCCGTCTTGTGCACGAACTCGATCACCGCATCGGGTGCGAAGGGGCGTATCATCTCGACGAGTTGCTTTTTTTGGAAGTTCTGATCCGTCGCGCCCACGTTGAATACACTGCCGCAGACTTTCGAAGCCGGTGAATTGAGAACCAACTGCATGGCCCGGGCAGCATCCCGCACGTGAACATAGGGGCGCCAGAATTGCTCGCCAAACACCTGCAGGCGCTTCTTAGTCAGCATCTCCATGGTGAATTCGTTCACCGTAAGGTCGAATCGCATGCGAGGCGACACTCCAAAGATGGTCGCGAAACGCAGCGGCGTGGGGCACCATCTGCCCTCTCGACAACTCTTTAGCAATGCCTTCTCGACAGCCACCTTTGTCTCCGCGTAAAGCGACACGGGGCGCAACTCGGTTTCCTCGTCCACGTATTGATCAGCGTCCTTCATCTTTCCATAATTACTGCACGTTGAGGCAAAGAGAAACCGGCTGACTCCGGCTCGCCGGCTCTCCTCGATGAGCGCCAGGGAGGCATGAAGATTGACCGCGCGCGCTAAATCCGGCTGACGCGCGCAGGCAGGGTCGCCGACGATTGCCGCAAGATGGACTACCCCTTCAATTCCGGCGAGCGCAGATCTTAGCTTAGCCTGGTCACAAATGTCGCCCTGGACGAATTCAAAGCAGGGATGGGACCAGACGCCGAGCAGCGGTTCGCCGCCATGCAGAAGCTTGTCCAGCACCCGTACCCGGTGCCCATCCGCCAGGAGCAGAGGCACCAGGGTCGATCCAATATAGCCCGCGCCGCCGGTGACTAAAATGTCCATTGAATTGAAGAACCTGCCGGGTTAAATAGCCCTTTTGTTATCAAGTACATTCCGTCCGATGACGGTAAACACCTGTGTTTTCATAGACATTCCCGCTTTGAACGCGATGTTTTCACCGCGCACCTGTGTTTTCAATGACATACTCGCTTTGATCAGGCCAAGTCAATTAACCCCTTGGCCGCCCATCGCTGGAGGTACTCAAGCGCGGCCTCCTCCGGCACGCCGACATGGGCGGCGACGGCGCAGACGCTGACCGGGCGATCGAGGGCGGGCACAAAGTCCATTAGGCGCCGCATCCCCCGCTGCCGCTCGGAGAAGGCGTCCCCCAGGGCGATCTGGCCATAGTCAACGTAGAGGTCGTATTGCGGGTTGGACAGGCAGATGTTGCCCTCGAATTTCTTTACGACTATGGGCGAAGCTTCCAGCCGATCCACGGCTCCCAGCAGCGCCTCGACGGCCTCCCTAAGAGAAGCTTCCTTGATGATCTCAATACTGTCCCGGCTGCTATGATACTCCGGATAAGGAAATCGCGAAAAGGACAGCATCGGAATTCCATAGTTTTCCCAGATATATTCGTCGTTGACGATAATGCTTTCAAAAGCGCCGGTGCGGTAAGGCAAGCCAAGTCGATCGAGACTGGCTGTCAGGGCATGCTGGGTGCTGACCATGCTGCGGCGGGATTCCTGGACCGCGAGCGGGGTAGCGGAGCCAAGCATCTCGAGGAAGATGCCTTCCAGTACCCGGCCGCGTTCGGATGGGCTCAAGCCGGCAAGGTAAAGTTCCGACCCAATGATGCCGGGCGAAAGGACGAGCGAATACGTGAACTTGGTTTTTCGGTCCTGTAAACGGCGCATGACCTCGAGGCCCACGACGCAACCGGCTAAGCCATCGTTGGCCACGCCCGCATGATCCAGATTGCCGCCCAGGACGATGGTGAACTCGAGCGCCCCTGGACGCCTATATTCGAGAATTTTCACCGCGCCGGGAGCTTCGGCGGTGCGGATCACCACGTCATAATCGCCCGGAACGAGCCGGTCGAAGAGTTGCTTCGGCACACAGAATCCCCAGTCCCGGCTCCAGCTCCGAAACTGCTGCCGATAGTGGAAGGGAATCGAGTCGTCATAGCGGTGATCGTAATAGAGGTGTTGCCGAAGTTCCTCAAGACTAACCGTTCCGCAAAAACTCTTCGAGAGCCCGATAACCCCCAGCGGATGAGCGGCGCCGTCATAAACCGTGCAGCCGTCCTTGAGGATTCGGGCCTCCTCGACGTCCCAAGAGGGAGGAATCACCCAGCCATTGTGCTGGAGGGAACTCGGCGCGGAAATCACACGAAACGGCAGAACTCCGCACAGGTACTCTACCGCCTGGTCGTAGCCGAGAGAGCAGACAGCTCTATTGAGCGGCGTCAGATCCGTCAAGATTTCCACCATGGATTTCATGGCTAGCTGGGCAAGTCGTTCGTGTCCAAGCGCGGCAAGGTCAGGCGATCATCAACCTCCAACTCCGCAATGCGGGGTTCCGCAGTGAATCCCATCGGGCATTGGCGGGTCCGCAGGATCTGAAGGAGGGAGTCATCGACGCCGCCATACGGGTAACACATGCTCCAGTCGTTCTTTCCTACCCCCAGCTTTTGCAGGAAATCAAGAGACCGATCGATTTCCTCAGCCTGCGCCTGCGGAGGAATTCGATTCAACCAGGCGTGAGCGTACCCATGACTACCGATATGCATTCCGTGCCGGCGCAGGCAGGCGATCTGGTCGAGCGACATATATAATTCGCAGGCAAAAGCCGCTTCGTCGGCGGTCACGTGCTCGGCAAACAACCGCTGCACGATCTCCGTCCGAACCGGCTCCGGCAACTCGCGTTGGAGGAGCCGCTTGAGCACGGTCACCTCACGAGTGTCGTAGCGATGCTGCTCGGTCAGTTGCTGAAGATATTCCTCCCTGGTTTTAAGCGCATATTTGGAACGAAACTCCAACAGGGAGGAAAAAACCTGTTCCAGCAGGGGCCCGGCGTCAGGGGCGGCCGCCAAGACAAAGTGGATTTTGTTGACGTCCAATACCTTGTGCTCGAGAACCGCCTGGGCGGGGGGAAAGAAACAGCCTTGAATGCCTCGCGCGTCAAGCAGTGGGAACACATTTGCGAAGTGGTCGCTATAGCCATCGTCGAAAGTCAACAGGATGGAGTTCGGCGGTAGTTCCCTTTTGGGGGATGACAAGGCTTCAAACAAATCCTCGGCAGCGATGGGCGTGTAGTGCGCCTGGATGTAATCAAGCTGCCGGCGGAACCGCTCGACCGAGAGGCCCTTGATTGCAGGAAACCGGGCATGCTCCAAGTCGCGCACATAGTGGTACATCACTATGGTTACGTATCGGTTCATACTTACAGCCCGTTAGGTATTGCCTGCTGTTCCGGGCCCTTCACTGTCACTCCGAGCCCTTCACTATCATTCCGAGCGAAGCGAGGAATCTCGCTCTGTCCGTTTTTCGGCCTCACGCCAGACCGTCTCCTCGGAAGGAACGTTCGATCGGCACATGATAGTGCTCGGGCCGATGGCGAGCAAAGTCGTTTTCTACTATCCTCCGGTGCAGGTCCTCGGCGATGCGTTCTGAGGATTTGCCGTCCCCGAGAGTGTGCATCCAGCGCTTCCCGTACAGGGACTCGAGCTTGCGGAAGACGACCTCCGCAGGGTACTTTTCCGGCTCGGCGGGATCGAACTTGACGCTAGAGCCCACATCATAGACCTGTGGACGCTCCGTCGACTTGCGCATCTGAAGTGATGGGACCTGGAGAACGCAAGTTTCCTCAACGACAGTTCCCGAATCCGTGATGGCACCGCGGGAATTCACCATCAGGCAAAGAATCTCCTCATAACCGATCGGGTCTACCACCGTGACGTTGCAGGGAACCTTCAGCCCCGCAGCGACCAATTCCTTTTGGGTGCGGTAGCTGGCCGGAAAGTAAACCGGATAAGGCGCGCGAGCGATCAGATTAAGGATGGCTTTAAGGGAACTCGTGATATGCACGTTCTCGCGCCGATGACAAGTCATCAGGTAGAACTTTCCTTTTTCGATGCGACGGGTGGAGAAGAAATCCGCGCTCGCCATCGCCTCGTATTTGCTCTTCTGCGAGAAATAGTAGTGGTTCAGGATGTCGACTATGGGGTTCCCGACCAAAACGATGTTTTTCGGATTCAGGCCTTCGCGAACGCCTTGTTCTTTGTATTCGTCAAAATACGTGTAGATCACGTCGGCCAGGTGATCGATGGTCGTGCGGTATTTTTCCTCCGGCATCCGCCAATCATAAGACCGCATGCATCCTTCGATGTGGACCACAGGGATATTCAATTGGGCGGCGGCAATCGCACCCGTGGTGGTATTGGTGTCGCCCAGGAACACCGCCGCCACAGGCTTCATATCACTCAGCACGGGATAGAGCCGCGAAATCACCGAGGCGACCACCTCGGCGTCGGATTCCCCTCCGCATTGCAGGTCGATCTCCGCCGGTGCAATATTCAGCTCGCGAAAGAAGACGCTCTTCAGGTTGTCCGAATAGTGTTGGCCGGACCAGATGAAGACCATCTCCATGTCGTCGTAGTGCCGCAATTGGTTGATAACGAGGGCAGCGCGAATCACGTCGGGCCGGATGCCAAGAATAAAGGCCAGCTTTTTCTTTTCCATCTATTCCTCTTTATAGTAGCTGCGAGGTGGCGGCGATCTTGAGGCCGGTACAACCGTGCGGACCTGAAGGTCTGCGCTACAACTACGGTCTATTCTCCAGCTATCGCAGCTCGGATCGCGGAATCCCAACTGCCGGATTCGGGATATGTATCCCGCAGGCTCGAATACACTGAGCCCAGGATGCGCGCGCCGGCGGCGCCGGATTGGCCTCGGCGCACATTGATGTGGCGTCCAGCGGCCTCCCGGATCCGGCAGAGCAGTTCGTACTTCGTGATCGTGGGATTTGGGCAGAAATGGTGCAGGCCTGATTCCCGCCGCAGCCGGTCGAAGGCCCCCGACTTAATGATGCGCCGGCAGAGCTCTGAGAACTGTAGCGTGGTCACTCCGTTCCAGAGCTGGTCGTCAAAACCTGTTAGCTCTGCACCTTCCGGGCTGCGCAGGACCCACTCGAGCAGGCCTTTGCCGCCCAGCCGGTCACGCCCTATGAGGGAGCAGCGAATATTGACCACGTTTCGCGCCGGGCACTCGCCCAGCGCCTTGGTCTTTCCGTATGCATCGTGGCAGTCGGTCCGGTCGGTTTCGACATAGGGTCGACGCAGGCTTCCTGAAAACACGCCATCTGTGGACACATGGAGAATGCGCGAGTGAGGCGCCAACGCCGCCAGTTCATGAGGGAACAACGCATTCACGCGAATCGCCTGTGACAGGGACTTCGCGTCTTGCTCGTCTACGGCCGCCTTGAGGACGCCGATGCAATTGACGATGTAATCGTAGGCGTGCCGTTGCAGGACTGAGGCCCAGCGTTCGCCTGGCATCGCGAGGATGTCAAAGTAATCAGGGGCGGGCCGGTCCTCCCTCTGCGTGCCATCGACGCACCAGCCCGCGTCTCCGGCGAGAGTGTGTTGCACCGCGCTCCCGAGCATGCCGGAAGCCCCCAAGGCCAGGATGTGGAGATTAGCAGCCACGCCTCAGAAAAACCTCAGATCCGGGAGGGGCACCGACCATGTCCCCTGGAACCAACTTTCCTTCGAGCGAATCAAGTCGGCATAATTCCAAGCCGTAATGAAGACGTAGTCGGGAGCCGCGGCCTTGAACTGTTCGGGAAAGACGATAGGCGTATGAGTCCCTGGCATGAACTTGCCGGCGCGCAATGGCGATGCGTTGACCACTCCGCCGAGGTAATCCATGCGGCAGGCATTCACCCACATCGTGGCCTTCCCCGCGGCACCGTAAGCCCAAACGCTGTGGCGTTTCTGCAAGGATTGGAAAACGTCGCGCACGATGCCGATCCGGCGCAGCGATTGGCGCGCAAACCCAAGCCAAGTGTCGAGTTGAGCGAGCTTCTTCTGCTTTTCGTAGTCCAGCAATTCACGGACGCGGGCTGCGCCCGGCTCCGGTCTTCGGCCGGCGCACACGCGCAACGACCCGCCATGCATGGGCAGCCTCTCGACGTCCACGATGTGAAAACCATATCGCGCAAGCAGAATGCACAATGCGGATAAGGTGTAAAAGGTCAAGTGCTCGTGGTAGAGCGTGTCCCACTGAAGTTGTTCGAGTAAGTCCCCTGCATACATGAATTCCAGGCAGAGGTACCCCTCATCGGACAGCACTAGGTTGGCAGCTTCCAGGATCATTTCCGGATGGTCATTATGAGCGAAGGCGTTGCTGCCGGTTACTACGTCCACCGGGCCGACGCGCTCCCGAATCGCGCGCGCAACGTTTGGATCGAAGAATCCGGTGACTACGTCAAGGCCCTTGCTGCGCGCCAGGTCCGTGATGTTTTTCGAGAGGTTGACGCCGATGGCTTTAATGCCGGCTTTTTCCAAGGGCGCGAGCAAGATTCCGTCGTTGCAACCGAACTCGACGACGGCCTTTGGTTTTAAACGTGTCGAAAGCCACTGTGCGTAAGCGGCAAAGTGGTCTACCAAGGGTTTGATCGTGCTCGAAGAAAAGGAGTAGTTCTGGAAGAGAATCTCAGGCTCCACAGGATCCAGCACCTGCACCAGGCCGCAAGACGCGCAAGCGTGAATCGCGAGGGGATAAAGTCTCTCTGACGCGAAGGCCTCGCGGTTCGCGAGAAAGCCACCGGCGAGCGGAAGCGGCCCGAGGTCGAGCACCGGGCGCAGGTCGGTCCCTTCGCAGGCCCGGCAGTGCGTCCTCATGGATCAATTCTCCTGTTCGAGATGCGGTCTTATGCCCAAGAAGGCCTTTAAAGCAAAGCCCAAGTACTTCGCAAGGGTTGCGGTGCTGTAGTTGAACGACGTCGGACGGCGATCAGCACTGCGGCTGGTGAGCACGACGGGCACCTCCGAGAAAGTGCGCGCCAGTGACTTCGCCTGATACAACTCTTCGACGATAATCGGAAATCCAGACTCCTGCAGGCGCATGCGTGAGAGGATAGGGACTCGGACGGCGCGAAAGCCATTGGTGCAGTCGCGCAGGCCCACACGAAAAAGAATTCTCGCCACACGGTTGCCGCTTCGGGAGAAAACAGCGCGCCGCCAAGGGACTCCCTTCATGCCGCCGCTACCTGTGAATCGCGAGGCCTTGATTACATCCACACCCCGTTCCATCTGGGCAACGAATTTGGGGATGTCTGCCGCGTCGTTGGTGAGGTCGCTGTCCATGAACAGCGCATAATCGAATCCACCCTCGGCCGCTTTGCGTGTACCCGTCCGAAGGGCCGCGCCGTAACCCGCGTTCTTGGCATGATGGACCACCGTCAAGCGGGGAAGATCGAGCGCCAGGCGATCGAGAATCTCACCCGTCCGGTCGCGGCTACCGTCGTTTACGACGATTAACCGGCTCGGGTATGAAAGGTCCGCCAAGCTCGCGCAAACGCGGCGTACGCACTGTTCGGCGCCCCGCTCCTCGTTGTACATCGGTATGAGGACACAGAAGGAGCGAAACTGGCGAACGGTCTCAAGGTCCGACATGGGCTACCGCTCCGTCACCTGCCAGATGTCCCAATAGCGGCTGTCGTAGCGGAAATCGTCGCCCTTGCTTTCCTCCAGGGTGGCGGTTGAAAAAAAGATCAGCTTCAAATCTTGGGTCAGCGACATGAACCCGTTGGCGTACCCGGGCGGGATATAGAGGATCGCGGGCTTGGGCGCGGAAAGCGCGAAGCGACGCGCAGGTAAATCGCGCGAGGGACTCTCCCAGTTGTCAATCCGTACCGCTCCGATAATTGCCGCCCCCTCGACCGCGGTGACGTACTTGGCCTCGCGGCGGTGAGCATGCCAGGCACGGACGAAAAAGGCCGCATGATTCTTGACCGTATAGAAGCGCTTCACACCCGTGAAGTCGAATTCGTTGACAAAGCCCACTTCGCCGCGGTCGTCCACGGCGAGATCGCCGGTGTACAGAATCGGTTCGTCTGGGTCAGGCATTTGACCTCGCAGTTTTGGGTTGGCGGTCGACGAGCGGACCGTAAAGCCGGGCCATCTCGTCAGGGCTGTAGAAATCAGCCAGAGCCTTGCTGGTCGTCAGGACGTTACTGTAGGCCGGGTCGCGGTAGTCTCGGTATCTGCCGGCGCGCAAGTTGGCGACGATTTCCGTGAGCCCTTCCTCCATCAGGGTGGAAGCTTCGAATCCAAGCTCGAGGCGAATCTTCTCGAAGGAAACTGCATAGCTGCGAAGATCCCCAGGGTTGGCATTAACCGTGATCTCCACAGTGCGATACGGCTGCACCACCCGCTGGACGGTCTGGGCCAGTTCCAGGATGCTCATATTCAGGCGGCGGTCACCTACGTTGAAAATCTGGCTTTGCATAGTGTAAGGATCGGCGCGGAGCACGGCAACAATGGCGCGGGCGAGGTCTTTGACGTGGACGAAAGGCCGCCGCTGTTGGGGACCAAGCACCGGGATGACGCCCTCCGCCAAGGCGCGCGCCGCAAAAAGGTTGGCGACCAGATCGAAGCGTGGGCGCCGCGAGTGGCCGAATACCGTCGCGAATCGAAGGATGGTGACGAAGAATCGGTCGGGAAGGTTCCAGAGCAACTCTTCTTCGCTGTCGATCTTGGTTTGGGCATAGAGTGAGACAGGATTTAAACGGTCGGTTTCACCGACTTCTCGATCGGAGACGCCGTAGACTGAGCAGCTCGAGGCGAAAATGAAACGTGGAACGCCAAGCGAAACCGCCACATCCTTGGCCATGCGGGTGGCAACGACATTGGCGTGGCGTGTGAACTGGGCGTCAAGCGCGCAAGCGGGATCACCCACCAAGCCTGCCAGATGGACAACTGCTGAGGCGTTACGCGCCGCAAACGTCAGCTTGGCGATATCCGTTACGTCGCCTTCGATGAGTTCGAAGAAAGGGTGGTGTGCAAACTCGGCCAACGATTCGCGCCCGTACATCAAGCGGTCCAACACCCTGACCCGGAAGCCTTGTTTCAGCAGAAGTTCGACAGTTGACGAACCGATGTAGCCCGCCCCTCCGATGACCAGCACGGAGCCGCGCTGGTTGCTGGCGAGATAGGTAAGGCTCTTGTGGCGGCTGTAGGGCAGGCCCAGGAAGAAACGCGCCAGCATAGTCGGCGGAAGAGTCAGTATCGCCCACAAGGAGATAATATCCCAGGGCGCCCCGAACAGACGTGCTAGCGCCACAACGCAAAGGGTGCTTCCCAGCAACGCGGCGAGCTTGGTTCGAATCGCCGCGCCAAGCAAGGACGTGTAGATGCCGAATGCCGTGTTCGCGGCCAGAAAAGCGACAGGGAGGAAAGGCAAGCAGGTGCGGCCAGGCACTCGGGAAGGCACGAAAATGAGGTGGAATAAGACGGCTGCTGCCAGAGCCGCCCAGCCAGCCGCGAAGTCGAACACAATACGCGACTCCGTGGGCCCCAACGCCTTCAGGGACAACCCGCGACTCAGTCGCGCACGGATATACCTCGTAGCGCGCCGGACGATGGTTTCAGCTTGCCTGTCTTGGACCATGGACACCTAAGGCTCCCGGGGGGACGGACGCTCGGGAGTAAATGGCTGGGGTGGCATGCGGCTAGTTGATTCTGTAGATTTTGAGATCGCCGCAGTTCTGCTGCTTCACCAGCCAGGGAGGCAAAGGCCCAGGCAGAGCGATGTCGGTGCCGGGACGAGCGACCAGCCATCGGACATGCCAGATTTTGGCGACGTCGCGCAGGACCTGCGGGTCGGTGGTCGTAAACATGAGATCGTTGCCGCGAAGCAGGGTTCTAAAGCTCGGGCTCTCTGTGGGGGTATGAAACAAATATCCCTCGATCAGCACGGGATGCTCGGCCAGGGCAGCGTAGGCGTAGGAGCGCATGGGGCGGTCCGGTATGCTTTCGAACGTCGTGCTTATTCGTCGCAAACAGGTCGCCCGGCGCTGCGAGTTCGTTGAGACGCCTCAGGCCCTTCACTTCGCCGGGCATAAGCGTTACGTCCATCTTCATTCGCCCCAAGCCGTAATTTGCCCAAGGAACTATCCACGTCAGAAAGCCCATCCCGAGCGCGCCCAAAAGAACGGCGGAAAGAGCCGTCGAGACGCCGCTCCTCCGCTTCATTACGGCCGACATACCGAAGAGGAGGAAGACCGAGAAGAAGAACAAAAGCAGCTTGGCGCGGAAGTGGGCGACTTCCGCATGAGTGTGAGTCACGTAGAGGCCAACGGCGATTACCCCACCGCAAATGGCCAGGACAAACATCCCCGTTTTCGCCACACTGAGCCACTCCGAGATCAGTTGGGAGCGTTCAGCGCCACGCCAAAATCCGGACTTGAGGCGGGAAAAGGCAAAGATACTGAGCAGACATTGCAGAAAGATTATGCCGTAAACCTCTTGGCCGTTCTGGAAATGCACCAAAAGGAAAAAAGCCAGCAGGCCCACGACACTGGCCAGGACCAACGCGGAAACAGGATCTCGCAAGGGCTTCGAGATCCAGCGTAAGCCTATGATCCGAAGACCCAGGCCAATACTAAACCAGACTTCAAGTGTCCACCATTGGAAAGGCAAGTTTACTCTGAGCGCAGTTTGCGCTGAATCCGGTGCATTCCCATAGCCCATGATTTTCCAAGCGACGAGAAACAGGAGGAAGCTCATTAACATCAACAGCCATGGACGCACCGACCGGAGCCGACCCCAGAACAAGAGAATGCTCACTGCGCCAAAGCAGTATAACGACCCCACCGAATTCACCGGGACCGCGAGCGCCGGTAACGCCAGCAGAATGAGGTCCCGCCATTTTGGCGGTCCTTCCAGCTCCCGATAGAGCAGGCAAAGAGCCAGGATTGCGGTGATCGCACCAAAAGCGTGAAGCAGCGAATGCCCCAGGATCAGATGACTGAATGGCCCCCCGTCTGATTTTACGTCCACCCCGGGTATCTTGAAAAGGAGCGCACCGGTCACGCGGCTGGAGCTATTCCGCTCGTCGGTAAAGAGGCCCAGCAGCGCACCATAAAAGAACAGTCCCGCCACGCATGTGATTCCCCCAAGTTTTTCGCCGTTGGCCTTGATGGAAAGGAGCGTGCCCAGTCCGAAGCACGAGAGCACCAGCGCCCAGAGCGCCGCGCCGCGGGTTACGCGAGCAAAAGCGTCGCCCAGGTCAAGCCCCGCTATTCGGGAAATCGCCGCGGAAGGGGTATAGGGTCCAAAATGGTAGAAAATCTCCTCGGTTACCGTTCCGGGCTCCCTTGGCGGACTGCCTCCATTTCTGACGGCCGCGGCAATTGAGAAGTTGAATTGACTATCCGGGTAAATCCAATTGTAACTCCCGTCGCTCCGCAGGACGGCATCCTTGCGAGCCATGGGGAGGAGGTACACCGCTGAGATTAGGACGGAAAGGAGGACGAGCGCCCCGCCGAAAGAAACAGTGCATTTCGCCAAGCGCGCGTGGTCCTTCCAGAGGAAGGCCGCGCCAACGACAAAGAGTCCGAGCCAGACCGGCCAAACCCAAACCAGCGGAAGCCCCAGCCTCACCCAGAACGCGGTCAGAGCCGAGACCGCGAGGATGCCAAGCGCGGGAGCAAGAAGTATGCTCCAGGCTCGCTCGGGGTTAGGCAGCCCCACACTGGCAATAGCATAGCCGCAAGCAAGTACGATGATTGCATACCCGATGAAGTTAAGGGCTGCCAGGGCGCCGGCGGTAACAAGCACCACCACTAGCCAGGGAAGGCAGGTGAGCGCCATAACGGCGGACATGCGGCGTTCCGAAGACAGCAAAACGTTGAGCCCCATAATCATACCCATCTACCAGGCGCTGAGACCGCCATCGACCACCAGGCAATGGCCGGTCACATAGCTTGAGGCGTCGGAAGCGAGATAGACCAGCGCGCCAACCATCTCGTCTGCTTGGGCCATGCGGCCCAGCGGAACGCGGGCGGAATAACGCGCCTTGAACGTTTCGTTTTGGCCGCTCTCCACGCCGCCGGGAACCAGCGCATTCACTCGAATCCGCGCGTCCGCCCAATTTGCTGCGAGATAGCGAGTCAATCCGACGACAGCGGCCTTGGAGGCTGAATACACGGCCGGGTTGCTGATCTGGCGGCCTAGATAGAACGATCCCTCGTAGATCCGCTTATCCGACGACAATAGGCCGTAAATGGAAGCCGTCTGGATTACGCTGCCGCCCGTCCCCTGCTTTTGCATCTGGCTGCCCACAGCTTGGGCGACCAGGAACATGCCGTCAACGTTGACGGACATGATTCTGCGCCATTCGGCTAGAGAATATTTCTCCGTGCTGGCAAAAAACGCGTCCAGATCAGCCGACTTCGAGGCAGCATTGTTATGGAGGATTTGGATGGCGCCCAAGCGTTTGACGACCTGATCCACCATGCTCGTCACGGAGACCGGATCAGACACGTCACAGGCGACCCCAAGGGCCGGCAAACCATAATCGCGTTCGAGTTCACCGGCGAAGGCGTTGCATCGGTCCGAATCCAAATCCACCACGGCCACCTGCGCTCCGAATTCGGCGAGTCCCCGGCAGAATCGCTGGCCGAGGATGCCTACGGCGCCGGTGACAACAGCGGTCCTGCCATTTAATTCAAAAAGGCTCTTATAGTGTGATTTCATTGAGTAGCACTTCCCGGTTTTCCTGGCGAGCAATCCGCCCGGCAATCAGGATACGCATGATCTCAAGAGTGCGCTCCGGCGGAATGGCCGGTTGGCCTGTGCGAATGGATTCCGCAAACTGCCAGAGCATGCGGCGGAACATCGAGAAATTGTCGAAGATGTCAAACGACCCGGTGCGCTGCGTGCCAAAGAGTTCGAGATGAAACGTCCGCGGACTTTCCCCCAGGGCGTCGATCTCGATCAGGACCCCGTCATCCAGGCGCACCACGGCCGAGGCATGCTCGGCCGGCAGCATCTGCACAGAGATTGCGTGTGCCGGAGTGATAGCTAGAATCGCCTCCAGCAAGTGGACGGCGTATTTCTCCCAGGACAACACAATCGCGCCGCGGATCAGCTTCAACCGCCCGTAAGCGGCCAGGTCGGCGCGAGGTTCGTCTAGTTCGCGGGAGTAGCGCATGCCGGCACACGACATGAGTCGGCCCTTTTCCAGGTACGGCTTGAAAGCGCGTAGTTCGGAGACTTCCAGGCTTAGCGGCTTGTCCACAAATACGGGCAAGCCGGCTTGCAGAAAGGGCCACGCCATTTCAAAATGGGTTTCGTAATCGTCACGGGCGATGATAACCGCATCTACCTTCCCCATAAAGTCGCGGTAGTCACCGACGCCATGGGGAATGCGGCAGGCGGCGCATAACCTCTTCGTGGTTTCAGGCTCCTGGGTCCAGGCGTGCGTGATCGTCCAGCCGTGCAGTCCGAATTCCGAGGCGTGGCGGCGCCGCACATATTCATAGATGCCGGGCCAGCCGGAGACCGCCAGCCCTGCCGGAGAGTATCCGTTGATGATCGACCCGTAAGAGAACGGGTGGCCGTTGCCCTCGCTCACTCCGATGATCCCAAACGATTTCACCATATGGCCCACCCGCCATCGACACAAACGTTTTGGCCGGTGATATAAGCCCCGGCGTCTGAGCAGAGCAAGGCTACGGCGCCTTTCAGATCCTCCGGTTGGCCAATGCGGTTCAGCGGGTTTTTCGAGGCGAGCCGTTGCATGAATCCCTCATGCTTCTGAGTGGGCGGATGCGGATAGGCGCCAGGGCTGAGGGCGTTTACGCGAATGCCGTAGGGCGAGAGGAAGCTGGCGAGGTATTTGGTGAATTGAATGACCCCGGCTTTGGCGGCGCCGTAACTGGGTGGGTTCGCGAACTCCTTGCCGTCGTAGATCCGGTAGTCGGGTCCTATGTGGCCGTACATCGAGGCGATGTTGAGAATCACACCCCGGGTGGATTTCAGGTCAGGGAAAGCCGCCTTGGTCATACGGAAGACGGAGCTCAGGCTCATGTTAATGTCGTGGTCCCAGTCTTCATCATTAATGGACTCCCAGGAGTTCTTGTTGCCCGACCAGGCGTTATTCACAAGGATGTCAACAGCTTTGAAGTGCTCGTGCACTTGGTCAAAGAACTGTGCGGCAGAACCCTTTTTTAATACGTCGAGCTCCAAGCCAACCGCGCGGATCGAACCTCCGGTTTGGCGGACGATTTCCTCGCACTTTTTCTCGCATTTCGCCTTGTCCCGGCTGGCCAGGACGAGGTTGGCGCCCAATTCGGCCAGCGTCTCGCTGATGGCGGCGCCGAGATAGCCGGCCCCGCCCGTAACGACTGCGGTTCTATCTTTCAGGGAAAGCAACTGTTGCAGGGATTTGTTCATGGGTTGGATTTCTTCAGCAAAGCCTCCACAATGGTGAAATCGATACTGTCGTCGATGTCCTGGGATCGCTCCCGAGGCATTAGGACGGCGCCGAGTTTCCCCACCAGGAGGGACTGAGCTTCCTCTGCAAGTAAATTGGCGCGAAACAGATAGACTGCGCCATTCAATTGGTAAGCCTTGGGCTGTTTCTGCCGAGGTAGCCAGGGAACGGCGCCCGGAATGAATACTTCGGGGACGCCATTGACCAGCCGCCAGGCCCGGTGCGGATTCAATTCGGCGTCCTTGAAGGTGGCCGCCGAGTCGTAGCCGCCTTGAGCGACGAGCTTCAGGCAGGCGCGCACATCATCGGCCGAGCGCAGTGGACAAGTCGCCTCAAGCAGGATCACCCATTCGGGTGTCTCGCCCTCGCATCGCAAGGTCCGGAGAAGATCCTTAAGAGCGTCGATTACCAGAGATTCGTCGGTGGCAAGATGAGCGGGGCGGGGATACACTTCCGCGCCGTAAGCCTTGCCGACAGAGGCGATCTGGGCATCGTCGGTCGAAACGATGATGCGGTCGATCTCGCTTACTTGCCTGGCCACTTCAATTGACCAGGCAAGCAGCGGCTTCCCTCCCAGCGGCCGAGTGTTTTTCCCGGGCACCGATTTGCTCCCGCCCCTCGCGGGGATGACAGCCACGAGTCGTTTTCCCTTCAGCATGATCTGAATTCGAGCCCTTTGTTGCCACCTTGGAGGAGCACTAGGGCAGCTCCTACAACGTTGCAGTCGCGCGCGCTCCTAGCCGCTCGAGGGACTCAAGCGCCTTGCGGTATTCGGTCCATTCCCCTGTGTCGATCCATGCATTCTCGCTAATGGGGAACACGCCGACGCGTCCGCCGCTCTTCTTGATCTGTTCAATGAAGTCGGTCATGTCGCACCGTGTTTGCTCAGGGATCAAGCAGAGCCGGTCGCGGCGCACAACATACATTCCGGTGTTCACAAGAAAGCTGTATTGCGGTTTTTCCGTAATGCAGGCGAGACTGCCTCCCTTTTCCAATTCGCAGACTCCGTACGGAATGTGATAATCCTTGAGGGATGCAACCAAAGTCAGGTCGTAATTATTGTCAGTGTGAAATGACACCAGGTCGGCGAAATCCGCCTGAATCACTACATCGCAATTGGTGACGATCAAATGTTCCGGGGCCGCCAAATAAAGGGCCCGGAGACTGCCGGCAGTGCCGCGGGGTTCCGTCTCCTCCAAGTAGGTCACGGAGTATCGCGGGGTTAATTCTTCAAAGAATGATTTGAGGATCTTGGCCTTGTAGTTGACCGAGAGGTAAAACCGATCGAGGCCGTAAGGCAGGAATTGATCGATGATGATTTCGATGATTGTGCGGTCACCCACAGGGATCAGCGGTTTGGGGAGAACATTCGTGAAGGGCGCGAGACGGGTTCCTTGACCGCCTGCCATGATGACCACCGGCAGACTGAGCCGGTGCTTGGGCTTGAGTGCCCCAGTACCCTGAAACAACTCCTCCCAAAACAACAGCCGCACAACTTCCCGCGATGGATTGACCACCGGAACGCAGCCAAGATTACCTCTCAGCATCTCGCTGCGGACATGTTCGGCCGCAAACCCTTCTTCTGCCACATAGGGGGTGCGATTACAAACGCGAGACACCTGAGCCCTCAGGTCGCCGTCGGACAATATCCAACGCCGAATATCGCCGTCCGTGAGGGAGCCGATCAGTCGTGACTCGGAGTCGACAACGAAAACGACCTTCTCTTCGGTCTTCTCGAGTTGTTCCATCGCTTGCCGGATGGTGTGCGTCTGGAGGATTAGAAAGGGTCTGACGTTGTCGTTCATGTTCGTCCTTCGGTCAAGTCATGAAAGCTTTTCTTTAATAAATCTTCTGAAAGCTGCACATTCTTAAGAATATCCTTGATTCGCTCGCTGGCGCGCCCGTCCTGGTAACGGTCATACGGATTGTGCATGTCGCGCAAGGAGGCCCGAAAACGCGGGGAGAGTGCGCGCTTGATTCCTCGCAGGATCGCCGCCCGCGAGCATGGAACGTCAATCACATTTGCCGCTCGGACTCGGCCGCGCTGCCGGTCCCCGATATTGACTACGGGGATTCGAAAGGAGGGCGCTTCCGTCAAACCGCTGGAGGAGTTGCCTACCATGAGTGCGAAGTGTTTAAGGCAGCTCAGGTAACGTGAATGGCCCAGGTGGGGTTCCCATCTAAATCTCCCGGGATTTTGCTTGCACACGGCGCGCAACTGCGCGTTGATGCGAGCCCCCTGGGCGTCCGCGTTGGCCATGGTGAACACAGCGTTGACCCGGCTTGCCTTGATGGCTCCCACAAGTTGACGCACCTGCGTGTCCACGCTGCCCGGATCATGCGTGGCGGGATGATAGGTGACGAGCGAGGCCGGATGCTGGAGCGACAGACCGAGTTCCTGTTCGAGTTCGGTGCGGGTCAGCAGTGGTTGCTTGTAGATTTGATCCAGGCCCGGCGCGCCGAAATTGAACACGCGCTCCGGAGCTTCGCCCATCTGGATGATGCGCCGCCGATAGGATTCTGTGGCGGGGAAATGCAGGGACGCCATCTTGGTGATGGCGTGGCGCACGGACTCGTCGATGGCGCCTTCGCTGCGTTCGCCCCCGTGAATGTGTGTGATCGGAATGCGAAGCATAAGCGCGGCAATGGCAGGGGCGAAAAGTTCGAACCGGTCTCCTAAGAGAACGACAATGGCGGGCTTCAACTCCGCCAGGGCGTTAGCGAAGCCCTCCAGGCCCAGACCGATGGATTGGGCATTGGCTAGGCCGGACCCACCGGTGAGTCGCATGTCGACTTTCTTGTCAGGCCTAAAGCCTTCGGCTTCGATTTCCCGTACTGTGAGCCCGAACTCGGGCGACAAATGCATGCCCGAGGCGACGACCTGAAGCCGGAGCGCCGGGTCGGCATGGATGCATTTCAGGAGTTCGCGAAGCAGCCCGAAATCGGATCGGCTGGTCGTTACGACGCAGATTTTACGCCTTTTCACGCTTTTGATTTCTTGCAGGTTGCAGAGGTTGTCCAGGTCAAGGCAGCGCCGCAGCTTCACGCCAAATCCGGTCCCGGCCCATTTGCGCCATGATTCGCCCGATCCCTGTAGTGGTGGTGCCGTAACGCCGGATCTGTGCCGCCATTTCCTCTTGCTTAGCTTCGGGGAAGGCAAACTGGTACATTACCGGACTATTGAACTTGAACTGCGAGACCGGCGTGGAAACCGGGCTACGCATCCAGCTTGCGATATCGTGCCGCAACAAGATGCAAGGATTGTCCTCGTTGCGGTCATTACCCCAAATATTGTGCACACGTGCCGCGCAGAAGGCCTGGATATCGGTAAAGATTGCCGATCCCTCGGCGTCACTCTGGAGGCTGTCGCCGAGCATGTTGAAGGCCGTTCGGAAAATGTACTTGACCCAGTCATCCATCACCGCCAGGCTCATGGCGGTGTGGGTTTGTATCAGATTAATGCCGATTTCGCCGTTGAGGAGCTTCTCGTAATTGTTGCCCGTGCGCACGTACTCCCGAAGTTCGTCCTCCGTTTGCCACAGCTCCTCTGTTGTCATCCGGACAAAGGAGTCATAAACAGCTAGCACGGAGGGGGGAGCGGATTTGATATCCGCGACTAATCTCTGGAGCAGGCCCACGATCGAAACGTTGTTTTCTCTCAGAAGCCTCAGCAAGGGACTTAGGCCTCCACCGTTATAAACGACCGCGACCATCAAATGAAGTTTTCTGGCCTCTTGGTAATCCTGGAAGGACATGGTGCTTGTGGAACTGATGACTTCTTCGATCTCGACTGCAATACGTCCGTTCTGAAGTTTCGCGAAGTCACGCGGCAAGATTCGGAAATGCGAGCCAATCCTATATTTCGCCCGGGCGGCCGTGGACGTGAGTTCTGTGCCGTTCAACAACATGCAGCTATAGACTTCGATAACGTCGATTCCCGCCTGCACGACCTCCGAGACCGACTTAATGTGCCGTTCGTAAGAATCACCGGGCAAACCCAGGATGAGCTCCGAAAAGGTCGGCAGGCCTAGTTCCTGGTAGACGCTCGCGAGGGCCATCATCTGGGAAGTGCTGATGTTATCACGCTGAATCTCCTTGAGCACGATCGGGTCCATCGACTGCACGGACATCCACATTGCCATCGAACCCTTGAGTTTTCGAAGCGCTCGGGCAATGCGCTCTTTCTTGTTTTTGCCGGTGGAAGCGAAAATCGAGCGGGGCCAGTTCTGCCTTTGTTGAAGCCCTTCGATGTGTTCGACGATCTCGTAGTCGCGCTCGTACATGGCAAAATTCGGATCGGCGAAAATCAGGTTTGAAATCAGGAGGGGGGCTCTTTTCACCGCGGAGGCAATGTAGTCCAGTTCGGCCTTCACACGCTCGGTGCTGAAGTAGTTGACCTTCGAAATGAGCTGGTTTCCCTCATGACAAAAGGTGCACGAGAACGGGCACCCCCGGTTGGTTTCCATCATGGGGGAAAGCTTGCCGTCGAAGAACTTGTCCATCAGTCCTGTGAGGTAGGGAGAAGGGATCTCGTCGAGGTTGCGCCGCCTCGGGAGCATGATTCCCCTCGTGACCTCCGTATCACTAAGGCGGTGAATGAAACCTTCGATCGGGGTCAACTTCATCTTCTCACGGTCAGCGCCTGTCTCGAGGGCTCGAGTGACCAGTGCGCCAAACGCTCCCTCACCTTCCAGGTAGGCATAAAAGTCGATTAGGGGATTGCGTTTGATGAAACTGCTGCGCGCCTCATCATCCTGAGGAATGTTGGGACCGCCCATTACGCAAATCGTCTGGGGCGAAAGCCCACGAGTCATTCTGAAAAACTCCAGTCCCAGATTGAAGTTCCAAGGGTAATTGCTCAGCCCCAGGATATCAGGCGGCTTTTCATTGATTGCCTGCTCCAAATCCTCGATATATTTGAACAGCTTAAGCTCGATTTCCTCGCCAAAGGTCTGCTTTGCGTAGGCGGCGATGAACCCGATGTTAAGGGGAAACGCATCGGTGGCGAGGGAGAGTGTGGTATACGTCAGATCTCCCAGGTAAATGCAAAGCGGCCTCAGGGTTCGCGAACGGTTTGAATCAGTCATGAGCGTCACCACGGTGTGAGGGGATCGGAGATCAGGTTAAGTAGTGACGCTTTATACTAGAGGGAGAGTCAAAAGTCAACTTACCTGGACTAGCACTAAAGTACGCTCCAGGCTTTCTGTCGCTCCGGTTCGTGTCTAAGGTCACAGGTAGTTGTGGTTGAGGGTCCTCTTCTTCTTACGCCAAATGATTCCACTTGATGATTTCGTCTTTTTCGACAGGGGAACGGAGAGTGCGCCCGATCAACGCCGGCAGGAACTTAGGGGCCAATCCATTACCCGGGCGCTTGATGTCCAAGTCACCGGCCTTCATCTGGTGGCCCACGGGTAGCGAGCGGGCGGCCACCACGCTCTTGCGCGCAACGAGAAGGTTGGGCAGTTCACACGGGGCGGGTGCCTTGATGCCGGTGCCCAGTGCCGCCTCTACATGGCGGATGGCTGCCACCATCTGCCGGAGTTCGTTCGGTTCGAGGGAAGCCGAGTGGTCAGGGCCGGGCAGAGACCGATCCAGTGTCAAGTGCTTTTCAATGACCTCGGCGCCCAAGGCCGCCGCAGCGATGGCGATCTCGGCGCCAGGAGTGTGGTCTGAATAACCCACAGGTAGGCCAAAGGCTGACTTGAGCGTTAGCATGGCACGGAGGTTGACTTCGGCATAAGGCGCGGGATACTCGGTTACGCAATGCAACAGTGTCACCTGGTCGGCCCCTGCGGATTGAAGCACGTGCACCGCCTCCTCCACTTCACCTAACGTGGACATGCCGGTGGACAGAATTAATGGCCGGCCTTTCCGGGCCAGGTGTTCGAGAAACGGCAGGTTGGTGATTTCGCCCGATGGCACTTTGAAAAGTGGCACGCCTAATGAGGCGAGCAAGTCAGCGCTCTGCATATCGAAGGGACTGGAGAGAAATTGGATTCCATTCTGCCGGCAATGGTCAATTAGGCGCTGGTGGGCCGCGGCGTCCAATTCCAGCCGCCTGAGCATCTCGAATTGGGATTCAGCGCTCGAACGTCGTACGCTGTTGATAGGACGCCTTCTGGGCAAGAGGGGTAGCGATCAGATCAGCGCGGAATGTCTGGAACTTGACGGCATCGGCACCGCTGGCTTTTGCCGCATCGACCAGCCGCAAGCCAAGATCCAGCGATCCATTGTGGTTTACCCCGGCCTCGGCGATGATAAACACCTTAGGCATAAACACCCGATCTCGACTCCTGCCCGGAAACAATAGCTAGAACTACTTTATGCGCCGCGCCGGGCAGCCAACATATACACCATGTTCCGTGAGATCATGGACGACGGTTGCCCCCGCTCCCACCATGCAGCGGTCCGCGATCTTGACGCCTTCAATGACCGTTGCTCCAGCGCCAATCATCGAGAAACGCCCCACTGAGGCGCCTCCGGAAATAGTGACGCCCGGAGCGACGTGCACCCAGTCTGCGAGCTCGACGTCGTGCTCAATGGTGCTATTCGTGTTGACGATTACGCCCCGCCCCAGGGTCGCGCCATCGTTGACGACCACCCCGTCCATCACCACTGCGCCTTCCGCACTCGATACGCCCTCGTTGACTATCGCATCTGGAGAAATAATCGGGGGAAAGGACAGGTTAAGGGATTGCAATCGAATCCACAGTTCAAACCTCTGCTCGCCCAGACCAACCTGGCCTACGGCAAGGACGGCATTCAATTTCTCAGGTCCGGCCGCGAGCGCGTCCAGTTCAGAGTCAGTTCCAAGGTAGGGAACGCACGCCACGGGCCCGTTATCTTTTGGGTCGGAATAGCCAAGGATGTGGTAGCGTTTCAGCTTGCGAAGAATGCTGATCACCACTTTCGCGTGGCCGCCGCCGCCGATTATGATAATTCTGTCCGTGTCTTGTCTGGGAACGAGACCTGCCAAGCTACCGTCCTTTCCCAATGGTGTATCTGCCCTCAACCTGTTTAACTGCACGCCGCCGCAGCAACTCTGGGAGGCAGCCTGCCTGGTTCGCGCGTGTTATTATTCATGTGACGCTTCAGGAAGGTAGGCAGACAAATCGCTTCATCGCAACGCAGCTTCGCCACTTGCCTGATGCTGGCTCGCAGAGCTTCCCCCCGCTCCAAGTACTTCTGTGCCGTCGCCACGATCTCCGCTATTTCGGAGTCGCTTGGGAAGGCGTCGAACTCCCGTTTAAGGTCATATTCAAGCAGCTGGGGCAGGCTGCCCATCTTGTGCGCATGAGATGCCAGAAAAATGCAAGGAGTGCCGCCGAGCGACGCAAAAATCGAAGGGTGATAGCGGCCGGAGATAAACAGCCCGGCATGGGCCAAGACGGCGCCGCACAACATGATGGGCGCATCCACCGGCACTATACCAACATTCTTCTCTCGCGCAACACGCTGCAGAAATAAATCAGGCGAGTCATTTTCCGTAAGGTAAACGCGATAACCAAGCTGTCTTATCGCGTTGACGAGGCGCAGATAGCACTCCACCGACCTGTCAGGCTGGCTTCCAGCCAGCGCTCCTCCTCCAAGGCATACGTAGGGCAGGGAAAAATCGAGTTTGCCCCAGTACTCGTCCTTCTCAGGATGTGGCAGCAAGAAGTCTCCGTTCTGGGGTGGGCGTGAGTTCTCGCTCGCGAAGAGTGAATACCACGCAAAGAGGGAATCAGGAATAAGGCTCGAGTTAGTCTCCGGCATTTCCGTCCGGACGTACTCGAGGGATTGGGGGTCGCGCAGGGAGACGGCCCGGCATTGCGCGAACAACCGCTTGGCGGCTGCGAGGGTGGCGTTGTTTCTCCCCGTCAATGGGCAATCGGAAATCATCGAGTTAACGAGAAAGACCGGCTTCTTCAGGCGAACGCCCAACTCGATCATCGCCAGCAGGAATAGGGTCGATCGGCGAGGCGGGGTCGAGAAGATGATGTCGCCATCTCCATCGACGACGAGCAGGTCCGCTTCCATTACTTCATCGTAGATGCGGGCGAGTGCCGGATGTCGGTTCTTGTGAGCCAGCAGGTTGTCGATGCTTAGCGCCGGATCTTCAGCAATAAAATCCTTGGCACCATAGATTTCTTCCAGCTTGATGTACCAGGAAAAAGGCCGCCGCTTGCGTCTGAGCAGTGCGTGCCGAAAGTGACGGTAGTATCTCGGTGGCAAGAGTGTCCCAACGTAGCCGGCGTCGGCCAATGACAGATCGAAGAAGTCGCAGGCAACGCGGCCGGTGATGTCGAATGAGCCGGATAACAACTGATGCAGCGCCAAGCTGGCGGCACGCCCCCAGTTTAGCGATGTTCGGTTGTCACCGGCGAGAAACACTTTCATGCGGGCAGAGTTACCAAGTCAGGGATGGTGCCCAAGCCGGGGCATAATGTCCTCTGCGCTAATGGGGGCAGGGCGGCTCAATGCCACGGTCACGGTCGTTCCGTCAGGCAACCGCCATTCGTATGGCACTACGACGGGTGTCGAGTATTGCGCATAGGAAATAAACTGTCCTTTGTAACCGTATGCGGCAAGATCCCCGACCACGCTGAAAAAGGCAACGTCTTGATAGGGAACGATGAGATCCTTAATGGTGGCCGCCCGAACGATCATTTTGACCGTATAACTTTGCGGAAGCAGGGGGATGGACTTGAAAGTGCAAGTTATCTGGCCGCGGCCTTCCAGGCGATCCGGCCTGTGGCCATCCAGCAACATATTAGAAGTGAAACAGGCGCCGTTAATTCCTAACACCCCGAGTGCTATGACGGGTTTTTCGATCCGCTTTTGAGCGTCGTATGTTATCTCTACGATTAAATCGTCACCTGGGCGAAACTGGCTGCTTTCATCCCCGCGGCTGTTTCTCAACACGACATTCTCGATGGTCAGTCCATAGGTAGGATTCTCGCAGGCGAACGAGTGTTCACTTGAGAGGCTGTTGAAGTAGGCCTCCACGATTTCAGAGGCCTCTCCGTCTTTGTGCAGCCGGCCTTCTTTCAGCCAAACGCCTCTTTGACATAGCGTGCGGACGGCCTCCATATTGTGACTGACGAACAAGACCGTCCTTCCGCTCTCGGCGAAGCTACCCATCTTTCCGAGGCATTTCTTTTGAAAGGCGGCGTCGCCCACGGCCAGCACCTCGTCAACGATTAGGATCTCGGGATCAAGGTGGGCGGCGACTGCAAAAGCCAGCCGCACGAACATTCCCGTGGAATAGCGTTTGACGGGCGTGTCGAGGAATTCCTCAATTTCCGAGAAGGCCACGATTTCGTCAAACTTGCGCACGATCTCGGCGCGGCTCATGCCTAGAATGGCACCGTTCAGGAAGATGTTCTCCCGCCCGCTGAGTTCTGTGTGAAACCCGGTGCCGACTTCGAGGAGGCAGGCGACACGACCGTCGATGAGGATTCGTCCTTCGGTGGGAACGGTAATCCGGCTCAGGAGTTTCAGCAGGGTGCTCTTGCCCGCGCCGTTGCGGCCGATAATTCCGACCACCTCACCCTTTTTGATTTGAAGCGAGATATTCCGAAGAGCCCAGAAATCCTCCTTCGATAGTTTGTTTCGACGGTGCGACCGAAGCCAGGCGAGCGGCGCACGGATCGCGCCCTCGATGGCATGGCGCATACCGTCGTTCCTGGCTCGCTGATGGCCTATGGTGTACCGCTTGCCGAGGTTTTCGATCGACACGGCGAGATCAGGCATGGCAAAAGCTTGTCGAAGGGGTATTAAGCATTATCTAAATCACATCCGCAAAGGTTTGCTCGGTCTTTCGGAAGTACCATATTCCCGACGCCACGAGGATGGTCACGTCCATGACCGCTATGGCGAGCCCTATCCAGTAGGTGCTGCTTTGTGCGCCCAGCAGGCACCAGCGGAAGCCATCAATGATTCCCACCATCGGATTGAGCGCGTAAAGGAGGCGAAAGCGCGCTGGTACGACGCTGCTCTGGAAGCCCACAGGCGAGATATAAAGGCCAAATTGAGCTACGAATGGGACAATGAAACGAAAATCACGGTACTCGACCATGAGGGCGGAGATCCACAAACCGACCCCGAGCGAAGCGCCGAACACCAGTACGACGAACAACGGGAGAAACAGCACGGCCGCGGGAGGCGCATGGCGGTACCAAATCATAAGCACAGCAAGAAAGATCGAGGAAATTAGAAAATCCACAAAACTCGTGATGACGCTGCTGACTGTGACCACGAGGCGCGGGAAGTACACCTTCGAAATCAGACTGGAGTTTGCGACAAGACTGTTGCCGCTTTCGGACAGGGCAGTTGAGAAGAACTGCCAGGGCAACATGCCGCAAAGTACGAGCAGCGGATACGGCAGTCCCCCGGAAGGCATCTTTCCGAGCTTCCCAAAAACCACCGTAAGCACAAGCATAGTGAGGAGTGGGCGGATGAGCGACCAGCCCACGCCAACAACCGTTTGCTTGTAGCGCACGAGCAGGTCACGCCAGGCGAGAAAATAAAACAGTTCCCGGTAGCGCCAGAGATCCCGCCAGTACTGTCCCTCTGTGCGGCCAGCTTCAATCAGCAATTGACTCATGCTGAGTTGCCTTCAAAAATCTGCCGCGGCTTGCGGGTCTCTGTGGAAACCCGGCTGGCAACGGCAGAGTCCGCCTCTGGGCGGTCTGACCGAACGCGCGCAACTCGCTGGCAGACTTTCTGAAATGACCATGCTCTCCGAGCGCGCCCGACAGCGGACGGGGAGCCTAGCCCGCAACGATCGCATTAGCATCGAAGCCGGCAGGTTCATTCGCGACTGCCTGCTCGACTGCGTCACAAAGCGCGTGACCAATGAGGATATGGCACTCCTGAATGCGCGGAGTCTCTTCGCAAGGCACAGCTATCAGTGCATCGACGATGTCGCGCAGTTTGCCGCCGGAGGCACCCGTTAGCGCAATTGTGAATACCCCGAGCCGACGGGCGCATTTGACGGCCTCAATCACGCTGGGCGAGTTTCCGGAGGTACTAATCGCGACGGCCACATCGCCGGGTGCTGCAAGGGCTTGGAGCTGGCGGGCGAAGACCAGGTCATATCCAAAATCGTTGCCGATCGCTGTCACCGCTGAACTATTGGCATTCAGCGCCAGCGCCGGCATGGGGTCCCGCTGACGAAGGTATCGCCCGACGAATTCAGCGGCGAGATGCTGCGCATCCGCCGCACTTCCTCCGTTCCCAAAGAACAATGCCTTGTGCCTAGAGCGATAGGCTGACACGAGCGCGCCCGCCGCAACGGTCATGGCTGGCAAACAAGCTGCCGCCATGCGGCTGTGGACCGCGATGCTGCGCTCTACGTTGGTGCGAAGAATGTTAGCAATCACGTCGGCCTCCCTCGACCCACCCGATTAAGAATTCAGGCAGGACTCAGCTCTCAGCGAAAACTCCCATTACAGGTTCGCGTCTGTAAAGATCTGAACCGTAAGGTGAGAACATGTCCGAGGTTCAAGTTGAGATACCGCCGGGCAGCCCTGGGGTTGCTAGGGTCAAGCCTGGGAACCCTGCGAACGAACATCCGATACCGAAGTTTGAGAACTAGGCCCGGAGGCTAAGCGGTTTCTCCACCAATCCAGCATGTCTTGCAGTGTTCTGGTCAGCTCGATTTCAGCCGCCCAGCCACTGCAACGCCGGAACTTCGAAACGTCACCGCAAATTACAGCTTCGTCGCATCGCCGCATCAGCTCCGGATCCTGCTGTATGTCGAATGCTGCCTTTACGTGGGTGCGAATCGCCTCGATGACGTCTTGAACGGAGTAATGCCGTTCTCCACCGAGATTGTAGACCTCCCCGGCTTCGCAACGCTCGGCCGACAACCAGAGCCCGCGCACGAGATCACGTACGTCGACAATGGCTCGACGCTTATCGAGGTTGCCCACTCTTAGGAATGGAGGGTGCACGCCGAGTTCGATTTCAATCGCCCGCTTGCAAAGATCTGAACAAACGTCCCCCAGCTTGCCGGGGCCTGTGGTATTGAAGATCCGAATCCTGATTGCCGGCATTGCATAGTTTGCGAAATACTGTGCAGCGAGCAGGTCCTGTGCGACCTTACTAACACCGTAAGGGTGCAAAGGACGGAGGGCATGATCCTCTCGAACGGGCATGTCTTGGCTTGCCACCGGCCCGTACTCGCCACTTGAGCAGGCGACGACGACCACGGCATTCAGCCCCGCTGCGCGCAGAGACTCGAACACATTTATAGTCCCGCCCACGTTGATATCAATGGTCTCTCGTGGCTGAACGAGCGATACGGTCGGATAACTCTGAGCGGCCAAATGGAAAACACGTTGCGGCCGGAACGTCGCGAGAAGCTGTGATAAGCGCTCTGAATCTCGAACGTCACAACACACCAGGTCAGCGCCTGCGATTATCTCCTCTGATTCGTGCCGGTCTATGCCAAGCACTGAACAACCCGCTTCCAAGCAGTACTTGGTAAGAAACCGACCGATGAAGCCAGTGGCTCCAGTAATCATGACTCTCATATTTACCCCTTGCGATTGCGTACACAGGGCTCCATCTCGATGTTTGCCAAAATGTCCTGCGCACGGTGATAACGATCTGGCGTACCAATGTCAACGCACATGCCGGAACAGGCAAATGCCTTGAGGTGATACCCTTCTTCAAGCCAGCGGGGAAAAAGGTCCCGCTCTAACGATACCGGAAGTCCGGCTGGTATGCTGTGAAGTAATCTCCGCGGCATGATGTAGATGCCGGCATTAACGTAGCGCGCACCGGTTAAACTTTGTTTCTCTGCGAACCTTTCTACGTAACCTTTTCGATTTACATGGACTGAGCCGCAATCGCCGCGCTCATCGGGGGAGGTCACGATCAGAGATATATCCGCCTTGGCCTCGCGGTGGTCCCCGACAAACTTGCAGAGGTCGGCATCCGTGTAGCTATCTCCATTCATAATAAGGGCTATGTCCGACTCGACTAGATCAGCTGCCTTGCGCAGGGCGCCGCCGGTCCCAAGCGGAGAGGATTCGGGAGAATATGCCAGGTCTAAGCCGAACGCTCGCTCGCCAAAATGCGACTGGATCACGCGTCTCCTGTACCCGACAGCGAGGATGGCGCGCTCGAACCCGTGGCGACAAAGCTGCCGCAGCAGCAGCTCCAGGAATGGCCGGCCGGCAATGCTGGCCATGGCTTTGGGAGCTTTCTTGAGAATACTCCTTAGACGGACACCGGCGCCCCCACACAGGATGATGCCATCAGGCAGGCGAGGCATAAACCGCCCGCCTCTCACCGGTAAGGGATTTATCGTACGCCTTCTCAGGCTCATAGACGACGATGTGGCTGCCTCGATTTGAGAAAGTGAAGGGAACGCACAGGAGTCGTTTTAAACAGGTCCTAAGCTCCTGCCGCCGTTCGGGTGGAACGAAGAACAGCATGAAGCCACCTCCGCCAGCTCCCAGCAGTTTTCCCCCGAGCGCACCCGCACTCCGCCCGGCTTCATAAATCTCGTCAATAGCTGCGTTCGTGATCTTTTGTGTTAATGATCTCTTGATTCGCCAGCCCTCGTGCAGCAAGCGGCCAAATTCTTCTAAGGAGCGCCCGGGACTGGCAATAATCGTCTCAGCCTCGTCGACCAACTTAAGCATCGCGTCTAACTCGTGCTTCCGCTGCGAGGTCATCCTGATCTGCTCTTGGGCGATTTCCGAGGCAGTCCGAGCAAAGCCGGTAAAGTAGAGCGCCAAGTGTTGCTCGAGTTCGGCCAGTCTGGTTGGCGGGGTCACCACTCGCCTTACCTCGTAAGTGCCGTCGGCATAGAAGTTGATGCGGTTAAAACCCCCATAGGCGGCGCAAATCTGATCCTGCGCGCCGACAGCCTCTTGGAGTACCTCCTGTTCGACGTGGATTGCATCATCGGCAAGCGCCCGCTTGTCACGCATCTGGTCTTGGAGCCCATAAAGACCGAGGAGAAGTCCCACCGTGAACGCCGAACTCGTACCCAATCCAGTTCGAGCCGGCAAGTCAGCAACATGGTGGATTTCGACTCCTTCTTCGATTCCCAAGTATTGAAGACAGCCACGAACAGAGGGATGCTCGATGACATTGTTACTCACCACGTTTTCAACCCGTGAGTAGGAGATTCGGCTATGGTATTCGAAAAAGGGCGGTAACCGCCGGCACGTGATATAACAGCACTTGTCGATGGTGGTCGCCAATACGGCCCCGCCGTTCTCGCGATACCACACGGGGTAGTCCGTACCGCCGCCAAAAAAAGATATGCGAAGGGGGGTACGAGTGATGATCATTTCTCAACCTTCCTTCCTGGGGTTAGGCATTCGAAAGGACACTAGATAATCCGATTCGACAGGCGTAACTCGCTGAATAGTCTCTTCAGAGACATGGCCTCCTCTCGCACGGGACGCACAACCGCCGAGAGGGAATAGGCTGCTGCAAAACCGAGAAGGGGAACCAAAAGTTGCCAGGCGATGCTGTGTGGAGCCATCAAGCGCAGAGCAAGCCAAGCTAGAGAAATACCGCCGAGGGCTAGCACAATAGGCAAATAGATAGCCTTTCCAAGGCGCTGCAAAGTCAAGGGGGTGCCGCGGAAGGCGTATCGAAGTTGCCACGGAGCAATAGCAACTAGAACCACTGATCCGGATAAGGCCACTCCTTTGATGCCGAAAGGTAAGCCAATTGCGAAGCTGCCGACAATGATCGGGGACATGACGAGAAGCAGTTTGAAAAGCCGTGCCGATTCCCCCCGGCTTATGAACAACCAGAGAGTCGAATCAAAGAGCAGTTGCCCCAAGGCTGAGATAACAAGAATCTGGAAAACCGGCGCCGCTTCTCCCCACTGGTGCCCAAGCACCAGGACAATTACCGGTTGCGCAGCAACAAAGAGAAAACCGAAGATGGGAGTGGTGATCCACATGATCAGGTTGGCAGCGCGCAGGTAATAGCGCGCTAAACGCTCCGGATCGTTCTGGAGTCTGCTGAAAGCCGGTACGGTCACGCTCCGGGCCGGGCCGCTGAGTTGGCGCACGGGCAGCATCAGCAAATTGTAAGCCCGCGAATACAGCCCCAGCGGATGAGCCCCCCAACGCCAGCCGATCAGGACGCTATCGACACTGCGATTCACGCTGCTCATCAGGTAGGAGGCGGCAACATTACCGCCGAAAGCAACCATGGAGCGAACTTTAGTGCCACGCCGAGGCAGGCCCGGTATCCACCCGACCATTAACCAGGAGAGCGCCATAGCTGTGAAATTCAGGGTCAGGGGAAGGGCTAATATCGCCCAGTAGCCGGCTCCTCGCCAAGCCATGGCGATGGCGACCGGGACAGCTATAGCATAGGCGACCACATCCCGAATAGCCAGGGACACAAACCGCATCTGTCGCTTGAGCAGCGCATCGTGCTGCACCCTGAGTCCGCCAATGAGAAATGTGAAAGACGCGATGAAGGTGAGGCTTATAAGCCGTGGTTGCGCGTAGAACCACGCCAGCACCGGAGCCAAACCGATCGTGACCAACATGAGCACCAGCCCGGACGCGACATTGATCCAGAACAGCACGCTGACTTGATCATGGCTGATCTCATGGCGCTGGATGGTCGCCTCAGAGAGGCCGAGGTCGGCAAACGCTTGGCCCAAACCTGTGATAGCGGTCACCATGGCCACAAGTCCAAAGTCGGCGGGGGTCAGCAGTCGCGCCAGCACCACGGTTGCGACTGACTGGAGAATGAACTGGGTTCCCTGGGAAGTGACAGTCAACATCCCTCCGCGAACCGACCGGCCCTTCAAGTCCGCGTGGAGGTGTTCAGTACTAAGCAGATCGAGCAACTGTTGTTGCGTGGACATGCCAGAGAATTCCATGCCGGGGTCCGCCCCCCGGTGGTATGAGATGTCGTAGCTTCAGCTAGCGTCTCGCCACTACCGAACCGACGGCGGCAATTCCGCCGCTCCAGTCCCGGGCGCTTCGAGCAGACCGCCATAAACGCTCGTGGTAATTTGACCCACTGCCTCCCAGGAGTGGCGTTGGACCGTGTATTTTCGAATGTCTTGCCTACGGACGTCCAGCCCCGCGTAGAGGTCACTGGCGAAATACTTTTCGATGGTCCTGGCCAAGTCTGCAGGGTCCGCAGGCTTGAATATAAATCCCGTCTTCCCCTCCTCGATGTCATCCTTCAACGAGCCTACGTCGGCTGCCAACACCGGCAAACCATAAGTGTATCCAAGGAACAACACGCCGCTCTGATAAATATGCCTATAGGGAAGCACCACAACATCTGCCGCCTTGAAATAGATCTCCGTCTCGCTATCTGGAACAAACTCCGGTCTCAACAGTATTCGCCCTCTTTGCACGTCCTCACGGATGGATTCCCGGATTGCCGCCCAGTATCTCTCGCATCTATCTGGCCTGCCGGCAATGATCAACTGATAACTCTCCCGCCGGGCCAGGAGCTCACGAAATGCCGCGACAAGGTAGTCGAGCCCCTTGGCAGGTGAGATTCTGCCGAAAAAAAGAATCACCCTTTTGTCGGCGGGGATGCCCAGCAGTTGCTTCGCCACGGCGGGGATCATGCCTGTGTTCGGAACAGCATTGTTCATCCCGAACGGGATAACCGTAATTCGGGGCCTTTGAACAGCAAACTCCTCCATAAGCTCGAGCTTCATTTTTTCCGTATGCACAAAGATATGGTGGGTAAGCCGGTATTGAATGCGCAGCGTAAGGCGATTGAGGCGCGTGTCGTTACCGTCCCGCTTGCGGACATTCACGTTGTGGGCCGTGAGGGTGATTTTTTTTCCCAGGAGGCGGTAGTACAGCATCAGCAGTATTCGATCGAAGAAATCGAACTTGTTGTTCCAGAGGATGTGAAAAATCCGTGGCTTGGCGGTCGCGGCGTAGCGAATCAGCCGCGCGTAGTACAGTAAGACCCTGGAAACCTTTTGTGCAAAACCGGCATCCGCCCGTGTATTGCCTCGCAGATTCAGAAAGTTCACTCCGGACTGACCGTGGAATTCCGGGCCATCGAGGTAGTCACTGCCGATGATGTCCAGGGCTACCCCCCGCGCGGTGAGCGCACGCACCAGGCCAACGATGTAGTGCCTCTCCCCACCTCCGGTCAGCAAAGCCACCGTGCCCCGATCTTCAGAAGATGGTCGGCGATTTATGATTGACAATGAGATCCTATTCCTTTTTGCCCAGGTTCGCCACGCGGTCGATGTGCCTATCAGCCGCCTCCTCAGCCTCGTACTTGTACATTGCCTTGTCCCACCGCCCGAGCAACGAAATCTTTGCCTGCGGAAGCGCTTTCTGCGCCCAATCTGCAGCTTTCCACCCAAGAATCGGCTTTATCCAAGCATACTTGAGGCGCAGTCGCGGCGGACTCAGGCGGCCGCCCAATTCTGTGGCCAAACGCTGTAACTCGGCCGCGAGATCCGGCCGTCCAGAGTAGAAATTCTGGTACCAATTCTGCATATATCTCAAACAAGCCGCGCGGACGCGCTCACTATCCTCCAGGGAGCGGATGTATTGAATGTGCAGTTTCATGGAAAGAAGGAGCGCGTCCTTCTTCCTATCTGACTTGCCGATATTGCTGAGCCGATTCGACGGACTGTATCTGTAGAACACTTTTGCTTCCGGGACGAAGCGGGTTCCTTCGGATGCCAGGAGGACGCGACAAAAGTACTCACCGTCGTCATCATAGCGGAGGCGCGTGTCCCACGGACCTGCTGCCTCTGCCAATTCCCGACTGGTCAGCCAAGTTGCCGGTTGCATGTGCAGGTTCTCGCCCATCTTCTTCAAAAGCCACTCGATCGGAGAGAGGTCTTGCCACAGCGAGTTTGGGACAAACGTAGCGTACTGGGTCCGCCAGAAAAAGAAGCCCCACGACGAGGAAAGAAGCACTCGCCTGCTGTCAGTTTCCCGGAGCGCCGAAAGCTGTTCCTCGATTTTATTCGGCGACAAAAGGTCATCCGCATCCAGGTACTGTATATAATCTCCTTGGCTGAGCCGCAGGGCATGGTTACGAGCGGCCGCCGCACCTTGATTGTCCTGTCTGAGAACGCATACGGAATCGGACTGGAAGCGGCGCGCAAGGGCCAGTGTTCGATCGGTC
The DNA here is from genome assembly GCA_963842495.1 of uncultured Acidobacteriota bacterium. Taxonomy (GTDB): domain Bacteria; phylum Acidobacteriota; class Terriglobia; order UBA7540; family UBA7540; genus CAVROP01. Next base: position 55,485 of record CAWJHY010000037.1, on the reverse strand, counting down.
GAGCCGTCATCAATGATGATGAGCTCTTTCCTTCTCCACGTCTGGGCCAGCGCCGATCCAATAGCGTCCGAAATCCATTGTTCGGCGTTATAGGCGGGAATGAGGATGGAGACTAGGGGAGTTGGCGTCCTCATAGGGTGCGGAATTGGTTCCCGGGCACTGAGGGGGAATCTCGCATCATGGGCCTGAGCGCGCGGGGCTCTCTCTGGCCTCTGAGGCCGTTCCCGATAATGGCTTCTAGGGGTGGATGCCCCGGCGTAGCTCCACCTGCATAGTTGCCAACTAGCCAGTTTATCGCAAGTTTGTCGCGTATGAACGCGCTCACTGTGAGGGCCTCAAATAGGAATATGCAGCCGCATTCCAGGAGGTGCGAGAGGCCGGAGGCTGGCAGTACCTCCAATTCAAAGTCGCCCCCCCCAAAGCGATAGACTGGGAGATGCCGGAAAAATCAATTCGTCGGATCAGATAGTCAAAGGGATCAAGAACCTCACGGAACTGGGGCAATTCGTTCCTGCGGAATGCTCTTGCTTGGGCATCGTCGTTTGGCGTGGTGGACTCGGCCGCACAAGACGAGTCGGGCGGATCGTCGTACCTAAGTACCATTGACTCCTCCGAGCATATATCGGATAGTGGAGCATTGGACTCCGCTGTACGGCTGACGCTATCGACCCAGCCAGAGCAAGGCAGCCAATGTTCCAGAATCACTCTCTTATACCAGGAGGATCATTACTAATGTCACGAATCGTAAAAGCGGTATCATTCGCACTTCTCTCGAGCCTTTTCATTGGTGGAGTGGCGTTAGCTCAAACCATCAACGCGAACTCCTGCAGCGCAAGCGACGTGCAAAAAGCCCTGAACTCGGTTGCCGCCGCGACTACCACTGTCACCATCCCCAGCGGAACCTGCCCTTGGACCAGCCAGGTTACGTTTGCCGTCCCGAGCGGGAACACTTCTTTGACCATTCAGGGGCAGACGGCCTGCACGGGCAGCGGTGACCCTTACGGGAGTACATCGGGCGTTGTGTCCTGTACCGATAGCACGGTGATTACGAATGGATATGGCAGTGGGATGCTGCGAATCACTGGAGTACCCTCAGGCTCGCTGCTTCGGATGACGGGACTGACCTTTGCTGGCGGATCATCGATATCAGTCGTCACGCCCATGATCTCAATTACGGGGGCCTCTCAATTCTCAACCCTCCGTATTGACCACACCCACATGAATCAGAGCACCTACGCGGCGGGTGGCAATATCGGCTATGAGGTCTACAGCGTCCAGGGTGTATTCGACCACAACCTCTGCGACGATAACACCGGCACAGCGGCGGTGGACTTGTGCGTCTCCGTTCAGGCTCCTGCCTACGGCGGGGACTCCTGGGGCGATGGCTCTTGGAATGCGCCTGACAACTTCGGAACCGCCGATGCCCTTTACATCGAGGACAACCAGTTCAACGAAGGCTGGTATGCCAATGATTGTCAGGAAGGCGGCAGGCAAGTTATCCGTTTCAATAGCATGAACAATGTGCGATGGCAGACACATTCCACTGCTGGCGGGGGAGGGCGCAATCGGGGATGCCGCAAAACGGAGGCTTATGGGAATCAATACAATGGTTCGACTGCCTGCAATGATAATACGGGATATGACAATTGCGCTTCTTGGTTTGGCTGGCTTTCGAGTGGAGTCGCCCTGATTTGGGGGAATAATGCGCCTATCGTGAATTCGAATGCAGAATCCGGCTACAACTATGTGGTGGCGATTAGCTCCACGCGGGCGAGCAATGCGACGTACAGTGAAACCTCTCCTCCGAACGGGTGGGGTTACTGCGGCACGGCCCAGTCCGGCTCGCTGTCCAACTGGGACCAGAACTCCAATACCACGACTGGGTATCATTGCCTAGACAATCCTGGGATGGGCGTCGGCGACTTGCTATCAGGCAACTTCCCCAACGCCTGTGATCAGACCTCTGGAGGTTGCACCGCCGGAACCTACACCGGCACATGGCCAAATGAGGCGATAAGCCCGATTTACGAATGGGAGAACACCCTCACTCCGGTGCCTGAGAGTTCGTATGGCACGGCAGCATTCGCACCCGCCACCGGAGCTTGGGTAGCAAATACCGACTATTATTTTTGGTGCAACTCGAATTCGCAGAACCAGTCAGGATGCACGTCTTTCACCGGCGCGACAGGAGTTGGTAGCGGGGCTCTGGCCTCAAAGCCTTCGACCTGCGCAACGGGTGTCGGATGGTTCGCGACTGATCAAGGAGCGTGGAACCAGAGCGGGAACGGTTTCGGCCAGGGAGAACTCTTTACGTGCGTGTCAACGAATACGTGGGGCAGTTCGGCCTACTACACGCCCTATGCCTATCCTCATCCTCTCACTCAGGGAACCACTGGTCCCCTTTCGCCGCCCACAAATGTCTCGGCAGTTGGGCACTGAAACTCCCCTCCACTGTTGCGTCAGGGCAGGACATTTACAGGTATCGCCGACCCCCCGGCTGCGGGGTCGGCAGATGGCCGGCGCAGGCCCGGCGCTGCGATTATTTTCGGGCTAGTGGAGTCCTCCAGAACACTTCGATGGTTCGATCCTCGCAGGCTTCAAGCTTCTCCGAGATTTCCTCGGCATTGTTCCATCGATCCAAGGCCAGGCCGTACCGGCAGTCAGGTGTGTAGTTGAAGCTCCCGTCGCTGGTCAGACAGGCGAGCAGCCGTACGCCCTCAATTCCCTCTGACTTGAACTCAGGCAAATTCACCTCGAAAGACAGATACGGGACTGGCCGTCGCAGCCCGCGCAGCACGCTCAGTTCGTGGCCCTCGACATCGATTTTGATATAGTAGGGCGTCCCGTGCGTGGAGATAAGTTGCTCCAGTGCAACTGTTTCGACCACCGTGCAATTTGCAAAACCAAGCGGGTGCCCGAAGCGGCTTTCGTCGTGTCGCAAGCTCTGAACCCACTTCTGGCTGAGAGTATTCTTTGCAGATCCAGGTTCATCGATCCACATCGTCTGAACGGAACTGCCGTCGCTGACTGCCTTGCCGACTATGGTCAAGGGTTTTCTTCTAAGCCTGTATTTGACGAACCTCTGGTGCAGAATGTCCAGGCACTCCGCGTCAGGTTCCGCCGCTACAACCCTGGCCCCCAGGGTCAGGAAAATGCCGGTCTTATAGCCTTGGTTGGCGCCCACGTCGAAGATCAGGTCACCCTCGCGAAATCCGGCAAGAACATGGCGGTAGAAGTCGATCTCGCTCCGCCGATCGTCGAGGATGCGCTTGCAGGCTAAGGTCCAGTAAAAATCGTAAATCCACGAAGCCTTTACGCGCTGGTAAACGCCGGCGCGATCGAGCAGGGTTTGTACGTCTGCTTTGAGTGAGCGCAAGGGGACTTCTTTCCGTTTGGAAACCTAAGCCGGTTTAGCCGCGGCGAGATGGCCAGCGCACGCCCTTAATTCCCTCTGACCTGAACTCAAGCAAATTCACCTCGAAAGACAGATACGGGACTGGCCGTCGCGGGCCACCTTCTCCCCCCAGGCTGAGAGGGCGGTTTTGTGATAAGTGGAATGCGCCAGCTTAAAACGGTTCTCAGATTCCTGAACATTGTAGGCCGTCATTCAAGGGAGTTCCTGGGTCTTCTTAAATACGCAAAGCAATTCACCGCCCCTCCTTGACACTCTGCTCAAGAATATATTCACGCGTGTCAGAAGTGGAGTGATTGAGTGTCGGCGCAGCGCCCATGTCGCGATTGGATTCAAGAAGAAAAACTCGGCGCCAGGATAGCCCCCAAAATGTTGCTGAGCATCCGCCAGGGAGTGGTATCGCCATTGGGCGCCCCTTTTGGAGGAGAAATTTGAGTTGTACGCAAAGATGAAGGTCCCGCCGGGTTTCAGGGGCGTGAGTAGGCTGTCAGTTACCGCGCGTTGGGATCGGAAGGCATCCGTGTTGTAAAGGGAGCAGGACCGGACGAAGACGCAGTCGAACTGTTCGGGAAACACTGCTGTCTGGATGTCACCGACCGAGAACGTAACCCCGAATCGTCCATATTTGTTCAGCGCCGCGCGTATTCCTGTCTCGGACAGATCGATGCCGTGGACCTTCATGCCGTGCATGCTGAACAGATAGGAAAAGAGTCCTTGTCCGCAGCCAACGTCTAGAACCGAACTTCCTTCTTTCAAGCCTGAAAAGCCTATCAAGCTGGAAACATACGGTCCGTACAGCCAGGTTTGATGACGAAAGAAGTTTTCGTGTTTATAGGCTTCGTTGTAGAAATCTGAGCCACGCGTTTCACTTGTCAAGGATGCCACCTTTGTTCTTATCTCTGCTGCTGCGCGCGACGACAGGAAGTCACGGGAAGTAACGGTGTTCGCATTACGGTATATTGCAAGCACCCCCGCGATACCGCTGCGGACTCAACCCCGCGTCCGAGAGCGAGGGAGTCGTAAGCCGTTACCTGCAACAGGCTACGGTGCTGCAAAAGACCTCAATGCTGTCGTCTGTGCACGAGTCTAATACGGGGCGGGATTCTTGTTCTGTCATGCAGGGTTTAGACGACCGTGCGGAGATCTGCCTTCCGGTGCTCGACGTCGCGCTCTGAGCCAGTCACATTCTGATCCAGAAAGAGACGATGGATGAGTTCGGGAGTCAGCGCCTTGTGGATTTCCTTTGTGTAGTTTCGATTTCCCCGGAGGTGAGCCTGGACCATGGTTTCGAGTCCTTTTTTAACGATATACGGCCTCCAAAGGCTACGAGTGTCGAGCAGGGTTTGTACGTCTGCTTTGAGTGAGCGCAAGGGGACTTCTTTCCGTTTGGAAACCTAAGCCGGTTTAGCCGCAGCGAGATGGCCAGCGCACGCCCTTAATTCCCTCTGACCTGAACTCAAGCAAATTCACCTCGAATGAGAGCTACGGAACTTGCGTCGCAGGCCGCATAGCACGCTCAGGTTCCGATCTTTCGGGCGACGATATGGAAGCTCCAGTACTGATCACGATCAGCCTCGTACTCGACAATTCCCATGCCATTCCGCTGAAGGAACGGATTGATAACTTGATAGGTCGGACGCCAGCGATGGTCGTCTCGCACCCAGGGCGAGCCACGATGCCAGAGCTTCATAGACTCGTGCGGCAGATAGAGGAAAAGGACTCCGCCCATCTTGATTTTGCTGATCCAGAGTTCCAGAGCTTCCTGCCACCGGTCCAGATGCTCAAGGCAGTGCGAGCTGAACACGTAGTCGAGACTATCGTCAGGAATACTGTCGAGTTTGTAGGCGTCTTGGTCCCCTCCCTCCTGAATGGGAGTCGCGCCGGGAAAAGGCCATCGACTCGCGCCCACGTTGACGCCCTTTCCGGAACAAAACTGCTTGGCTTTGTCGAGGATGAAGGAGGCCGCGTTACCTCGGGTTAGATACGCCGGATAAAACTCTCCCTCGTATCGGTAGAATTCCTGCCCGTTTTTTCGGACCTTTCGGAGAGCAAGGCGTTTGGCCAACATCCTAAAATACGGCAGAATGAGATGCGGGTTCCGCAGGGCTTTTTGCACCTTTGAGGGCATTAACGAAACTCCTTCCTTGTGCTTTGTCAAGTGCGTAAGTCCGGTGACTTGTTTCCGTAGGGGAGCTTAAGCCGGCTTAGCCGCAGCGAGAACGTCCACCTTCCCTCGGACGGCGCCGTTCGGATTGGGGGCAGATATCTCTCGGTCCAGGAACAGACGGTGGAAGAGTTCGAGGGTCAGCAGCTTGTGAATCTCGGTGGTGTAGTTTCGATCCCCCCGGAGATGACCCTCAACCATGGCCTCCAACACCTTTCGTTCTATATAGGGTCTCGAAAGGCTCCGCGCGTCCAGCAACATTTCACGAACGTACCCAGCCAGAGCATCCCGGTACCAAGTTCGGAAATGGAAGATCTTGTGCCGCCCGAGGAAGAAATGTTCGAGGCGCAAAGGCGAGAGAACGTGGTTTACTTGGGCCAGCCACTGGGGCATTCCGGTGTCGAAGCCGTATTCGGCTTTGAATAGGAACTTGAGGAGATTGCGGGAGGCTGCGCTCAACAGTCTGTATCGCTCTGCTGCCAAACCGCGATCCGTGCGGATTCGTGAGAGGTCGCGGTTTCCCTCGGCGATTAGGCGCAGCGATACCTCGTTTGTGGCAAGCGCCGACATTGGCGCGCGAAAGACCGTTCGGACTAAGTCGTTATCGAGGAAGGGAGTCCGGACAGATACCTGCGACTGCTCGAGCGCCAGCACGCTGTGGTGGTACCACGGGGCCTGTTTAAAGGCAGCGAAAGTGACCGGGTGCCCCTGAACGAGCCTTGAGTACGTCTCGGTTGTCCCATGGATATAGGATTGAAATTCAGGCTGGAATAGCCTTGGAGACCACTCCTCCGGCTTAAAGGCGCGAACCCGGCGAAGGATCTCGCCCCCGTAAAGTCCGGTCATTCTGACCGGGGCTATATCGCGCGCCCGCTCATTCAGGTAGAGGTCAGGCGCATGTCTAACATCCAAGCATCCGTCGGTGAGGTAAACCGCGCGCTCGGCGTAGTGGTGAAATCGCTTGAGGGCTTCGCGGTCGAAGCGGATCACCTCGTGCTGCTGTCCGCACAGGGCGGCCACCTGGCGCGCCACGATGACGTCCTGACAGTCGCGGAGCATTCCCCCAAAGGTGTAACAGGGAAGTGATCCCGGTTCGGGTTTCTGCCAGGCCATAATCATCCGGGTGTCGAGTCCGCCCGTGAGCGACATGGCGATTCGTTCACGGCCACCGAAATACCGGGGGAGATTTCGCGCAAAGACGTCACGCAATTCCTTATAGTAAGACACCAGATCGAGTGGGTCCTGCTCTTCCCACTCCTTGGGATGGAAATAACTGGCTTTCCGCTCGACCGACCCTTCACGGAAGACCCACCCCGATGCTGGCGGGAGAAGGAAAACGTCCTCAAATAGTGTCCGGTTTTCCAAGACGGCGCCGCAGGTGACGAATTCTCCAAGCCCGCGCGGATCCAGCGTTCGAAGCTCGGGCCGTACGGCCAGAATGGCTTTCACCTCTGCAGCGAAATAGAACGCATCCTTGGACTCGTGGTAGTAGATCCGATGCATACCATAACGATCATTGAACAGCATCGCAGTCCGCCGGCGCCGGTCTACCCAAAGCCCATGGAATCTCCCGTTCAATTCGGATGGGAAAGTTGGAGCGGCCTCTTCGCCTAAATGGGCCAAGAAGGTGCCGCTCCCGCCGTATTGGCGGCCTTTCCCAATGAACCGCTCCTCTATCCCAGGCTCCGAAAACTCCTCTCCCGAGAGCGCCAGAACAACGCCGGCCTCTTCATTTCGCAAGGGCATCCCATCGGAGAAGGAACCCTTCCGCTCGACACATCCGAGGTACACCCCTGACAACTCGTCCAGCCAGGCTTCTGTGGTATAAAACGATTCGTGGCGAATAGTCTCGATCATCCGGAGCAGCTGCGGCTTCGCCCATTGTTGAGGCATTCTCGTGATTAGACCAACAATTCCTGGCATAGCTTTCTGCTAAGTGTTTTCGGGACTGGGAGCCCTTCGTGCGTACCAAAGGCTACGGATCCTCCGGTAGGCAGCCGTGACCGGCTCGGGAATCCACTCAATCATTCCTCGGTGGAGTCGTAAGCGGAAAGCAAGCCTTCCTACAACGGTTAGAGGCACGTAGTACCTGGGCAGGTCAATCTTCTGAAAACCATTCCGCCTTTTGAAGTCGGCGAGAGTGTCATGCTGCTTCTTTCCGTACGAAAAGTTCGCGTACCAAAGCTGTGGAATCCGACGCTCGGCACAAGAACGAACAGCTTGAGCTATCAACGCATTGGTCGGAGCCTTGTCGCGGTGCCCGATCATGGAGAAAATATGCATAAGCCCCGCTTGCGTGCCCTCTTCGTCGGTCACGAGCTTTATAAAACCAATCAAGTCGTCTTGGAAGAACGCACCGATGAAGATGCTTCGGTCGAGGAAAGTCGCCTTCATTCTGCGTATAGTCTCCAGATCCTTCCCGTAATGCCAGAATGGCTTGCCCTGCCGTATCGGCGATTCGTTGTAGATCTGATGTATCCCTCGAATCAGCGCATCGTCGAAGGGTACTTCACGAACGACCACACCACTTTTTTCGGCCTTCCGAACCTTGTTCCGAACCTTGAAATCAATTTGATGCTTCATCCAGTGGTCGAAAGTCGAAACGGGGAGTGCGGCCATGTTGTCCCATTCCATGGGGTAATGATACTTAGGCGAGGTTTCAGAGAGTTTCTGGATGAAGGTGAAAAGGTCGGCGCGGGTTCCAGATTTTCGAAGTTCCGCCAGCGCAGTCTCTGGGTCCTCAAGGAACTGGTACCCCTCTCCGTCGAGGAGGGCAATGCGGATTAGCCGGCCCTTAAGCCGGATTTCCTTGCTGCAGACTTTCATTGATTAGCTGCTCCTTTTTCGATGCCCGATCGAAGAATCTTAACCGCTCATCCCGGCTTGGTCGAGGCCCAGGGCATCGCTGTCGGTCAACTCGAGGGCGGAGTCAGCGGGTTGCGCGTCTACCTGTGACGGCGCCTCCTGGATGGTAAGTGCCCGGTTTGCGGATAGAACCGACAGCAACAAGAAAAGCCAGGCCGGGTTAAGCATTCTGAAGCCCGCCTCGGTGATGTTATAAATCGTTGCGGTGACAACAAATGCCACCAGGAGCGCGCCGAGCACCGGATCGCGGCGAAATGCGCCGACGGCCCAGAAATAACCCTGGAAGAGAATCAGGGCAATCAAGCCGATGCCGATCCAGCCTAAATTCACGTAAATTTCAACATATCCATTATGTGACTCGTTCGTGAAACTGTGAAAAACATCGGCCACGGCTAGAACGCGTGGTCCCACCCAGAAGGTTTCGAAACCTGCGCCCCCCAGAGTATTGGGTACCATGGGAAGCACGACATCCCAGACTTCCGTTCGCCCATTGAAATCTGAGTCCCTTCCCATCGCTTGCGCGATTTTGCCGCTGCCGCCGATGAATGTGATTAGGCCACCACCAAGCAAAATAGCCAAAACGAAGGCATGAACGGCAGCGGGATGGTGCCTGGTCGGAGGCAGGACAGTGGCGAGCATCAGTGCCGCTCCGAGGGCCGTAGCAGCCGTTGACGTGGCCGAGTGCGCCGTGAACACGAGCGATATTCCAAAGTAAAGGAGAGTGCCTTGCGCCAGCAAGCGGCGGGCGCGATTGGGCTGCTTTTTGTCCAGCCAAAGGCTGAGCACCTGCCATATTGTCCCCAGCGTGATGACGTAAACCAAAACGCCCAGCGTGTTCTTGTTGGTCGCGACCCCCGTGTTCATCGCCAATCCCTGCGGAGTGAACCCTCGGCCCAGCTCCGGGAAGTACTTGATCAACAGAAGAGAGGCAGGGAGCAGAACAAACCCGACGCGCGAGAGCAGACGTCGAAGAGCTGCGGACGGCTGGGTATCCGTGACGATAATCAGGACCATCAACAAGTCGCCCAGGGCCCTCAGCCATCGCTTGAAGCCCCATGCGGGGAAATCGGACCAGGCGAGGCTAGTGAGACAGTAGGAGAAGAAAAGCACTATCGGCCAACTTGATTTAAGCGCAGCAGTCACAGTTCTGAGCCGTCGGACAAGAACGACAGTAGCGAAAACAATTAAACATCCGGCAACAGACTGATCAAGCAGGCTGGTAGGGGGCAGTTGGCCTGGTATTTCTCTTGGGATGGACATCCCCAACCAGGTGGAGGGGGACCTTGATCCGTTGATCCACAGCCAGCCCACCGAAAGCCAAACGGCTTTCGATGGACGGGCGGAGCTCTCACGATCGAGGAAAAACAGCCCTGCCACAGCGGCGATATAGACGACTAGCGCTAGCGAAGGAGGCATTTTGAGGGTCGGTTACGACAGCCGGACATCTACTCCGGGTTCATGGGGGGAATTGGCAATGGTGGGGAGTGAGTCAATTCCTCTGCCCTTTCGCACTCGAGCTTGCAACTTGTTCCAAACCGCAACGAGCGGGACGCTGGCAAGAATCACCAGGAACGGGAGGGTCGCCATGCTGTGACGGGCATGCGCAATAATTGGCGCATGAACGAATGGAACGTACAAGATGAACGTCAAGAGAGGCCCGATCTTGCGCAACAAGCGGCGTCTCCGCAGTAGAACGACTCCGAACATGGCCATCGCCAGCAGAGGGGCTTGGAGAGCCATGTTGAGCCACGTCGTCCGCCAGTTTTTGCCCAGGAACCAGAAATTGAACAAAAAGTTCATCTCGCCGCACCTGGCTAAAAGCATCGGATCCGCGCGATATTGGGCCACGGCGCCCTTTAAAAGGGCTCTGCTGAATTTCAGTTCGTCGGCCGGCTTATAAAAAAGCTGGTAATAGTAACGTCCCACAAAGGGAATACCGAGTTGGCTGGCCAACCGGGCACGTTCCTTCCCGGCATCCAATTGGGCTTGCGCAAACGCTCCATCCAAGGAAAGGTGTTGGCAGGTGTAAAGTCCTTCCTGGGCAGCCATTCCCGCCACGCTTGCGGTTGGCACAAACTCTTTTGTCAGGATGTAATTACGAAGTATCCACGGTGAAATGGCCACGAACAAACCCAAGGAAAGAGCGGCAATTCCTATGAAAGCCTTGAATCGTGGTGCCGCCCCTCGGGTTGTCAGGATAAGGTACACCAACAAAAGTAGCGGAAACGACAAGATCTCGCTTCTCACGAGCGTCGCCGCACCAAGCAACATGCCGGCAGTATAGAACCGCCACGGCTCCCCCTTTTCGATCGCGTGATACAGAAAAAGCATAAAGAGCATCACGACGAAGATGAAGCCGATTTCAACTCCCCCTCGCGCTTCAGCTATGAGAGTGGCCGGGTAAAAAAGAAACAGCAAGGGAGCAAGCAGCGCAGCGGCCTCGTCGCCCGTGATGTGGTAGGTGAGCCGCATCAACAGGAGAACAACCCCGAGCGCCAGCAGGACATTAGCGAATCGGGCCGCCACGAGACGGTGACCGCCGATTTTGAATACGAGAGCGAGAAACAGCGGGTAGCCCGGCTCTCTCATCATTGTCGCGCTCATGTTGGGTTCGACACGATATCCGTTGCCGTTCGCGATGTTGTTTCCTATCTGATCATACAAGTCCTCGAAGTGCAGCGTGTAGTTCGATGACAAAAACCTGCTTGCGGCCGGGAGAACGATGAGCAATATCCCCGCATTGACTAGCACTGCCAATCCAAGAATGAAGAATGTGGCCCGGTGGTTGAGCTTCTCGCGCCCGAACGAGGGTGTACCCCCTGTCAAGGACCCGCCGTTTTCTCGTGTGGATCCGATCTGCTCGGACGTGTCCAGGGCAGGGCGAAGTGTCAACTGCGTGGTCCTCGTCCTTCTTTACTCCAGGTGTAAAAAGCCGTCACAGCGTAGTTCCAGACCGCCCCCACTGCGATGCCAGCCAAGGCCGCAAGGGCCCAGGACGTGCTGCGCTTAAAGAGATAAGACGCGATGCCCACGTTGGCGAGTGCGCCAAGAGAGCACGAGAGCACAAAGGAGAAAAGGCCCTTAATCCATTGCCATCCCTTCAGTTGCATATCCCGGTAGGTTAGGGCATTGTTCAGTACGAAGTTTGCCACCATGGCGGCAACTGTGGCGCCCGCCTGACTGAAGCGGAAGGGCACAGACATCACCCGAAAGAGCGTTGACAACACGGCGAAGTGAAGAAGCACTCCCACCGCCCCGACCAATGCGAAGGCGACGAAACGAACCGGCACGATATGGCCGATGAGCTTGTCCGCCAGCAGCATGACGTAGCCCCACATGGCTTGACTGTCCAGCTTACTCTGACCCGCGCGCCGATTACGAAACGTATAGGGTGTTTCCTTCACTCGCAGCGGTCCCGGAGATGAGGCGATCAAGTCCAGCAGTATTTTGAATCCAATATTTGAAAGGTCTCGTACCGCAGCCTCCAAAACGTTTCGGCGCAACGCAAAAAAGCCGCTCATGGGATCGGACAAATCCTGCTTGATGACGGCGCGGCTCAGGCGGGTGGCGAATCGGCTCATTTCGGCCCGGGACGCCTTCCAAGTTCCGATCCCGCCACCGTCGGTATACCTGCTTCCAACGACAACGTCGGTCTCCCCCGCTCCTAAGATATCTAACATGCGAGGTAATACCCTCACGTCATGCTGGCCATCCGCGTCCATAACGGCGAGATACGGCGCCGAGCTTGCCAGCATTCCTTCCACGCAGGCCGAAGAGAGGCCGCGCCGGCCAATACGCTGCAAGCACCGAACGCGTGGTTTCTTTCGCGCGATCTCACGGACGCGTGCGGCGGTGCCATCAGGCGAATCGTCATCTACGAAAATGACTTCCCAATCTTTTCCGCCCAGACACGCTTCGAGTCGCTGCACAACGTCTGACACGTTATCCCGTTCATTGAACGTCGGCACGACAACGGATAACTCTGGAGCTTGGACGACCGTTTCGCCGATTTCGACGGGTAACTCCATCGCACCGCTCTCCGCTTTTACCACTCGCCTCTCCTTAAAGTCTGTGTCTTCTGCTTTCCGTTCATCTTAGCCGGCTTTGTAAGCGCACTTTTCAAGCTAGCCGCCATGCCTGTCAGCAAGGAGCCTCGGGTAATGCAATCCCGTCTAAATGGACAGTTTCGCCGACAGGCACGTCGACGTATTCATCTGGACCGGGAGCGACGAACGCCTCCCGTTCACGAGCCTTATGGATGCGCAACCGCAACCCCGGCAGGTTACGGCCATAGTCGGCCGGAAGCTTGGCGCGTACGGCGTCCGGCTCCATACCTTCAGTCTCGAACACGGCCTTGCGGCGTTTTTGGAACCACGAAACCGCCTGAGCAGCCGTTGCGAACCACGCGCCCCGCCTTTTCAAATCCTGGAGCAGGCCGTTATAATTGGCGCCCCACAACCTCTCCGGAGCAAGGCTGCGATCATGCCAGTTGACCGTGAGGCAACCGCCGAAGCGAGACGCAGTGTCCACCATTCGTCGGAGGAGAGCCTCCGCCTGCTGCGGAGAGAGCCTGAGATAAGCCGCATAAAACATGGCCGTGTCCATCAGGTGCAGCGGCAATTCGAGCAGGCGGTTGGCCTGGAGCGGCTTGTAGGCCTGGGTTGTGCCGGCGCGGTACCCCACCGTCTCGTTATAACCCATGGTTGAGTCATAGGCTGCTCCGGCCTTTTCGATGGCGACGGGCGATTGCTGGTTCCAATAAAGCCAGTGCATTCGGACGCCGAGTTCGGAGTGGCCCGTAAGGCGTCGAATCTCTTCCAGTTCCTCACGCCCTGAAGCGCTGTCAAGCCAGGCGTCGATTCCGTGCAGTCCGATTTCGCACCCCGCGTCAAGCAGCTTTTGCATGGCGTCTGCAACATCCCGAGCGCCATAGGGGGCACCGCGATGGCTGAGCGCGCGACTATCAGCGTTCCTTCCGGGGCGGTTCTTGAAGGGAATCACGAAGAACGTCGAGTGGCTCCCGGCTTCTAGTTTCAGGTAACGGTCATCGAAATCCCGCCAGAAGTCTCTTGCCAGCCCCAGGTGGACGAAGGGCAGCTTCAAGGCCGCCGTCCAATTCGTGAGCAGACCTCGAACAGGCAACCGTCCTCGCAGGAGATTGAGGAAGGAACCGAGCGTGGCGCGCCACAGAAACCCAAATGTGGTGTAGTCCCATTTGTGCAGGCGGACCGAGGGATGGTCAATGTCGTGGGTCAGGCAAGCTATGAATGGGTACCCTTCAGGAACAGGCGGAATTTCGGCCAGAGGAATCCCACTCCCCGTGATTAAATCTCTCAAGAACGCGATATGCAACTCCAGCGCTGGCATGTGGGCGTTGGCAGGCGGCTGGCCCAGTGATAGCAGGTGGCGGATTTCACTGAACAGGTCATAGCCGACCCGGGCCAGCACACGGTCCTTCGAATGGTCCCGATACGCCACGCACTCTCCGGAGTCGTCGTCCGCGAGGAGGCCACGTCCCTTTTGAGGAAACGTGATGGAATCCCCGTAGATTGGGATCCGGTACCCTTGACTCCAGAGGAGGGGAGCACGACTTCGCGAAGGGCCAGTCTGGAGCTTCTGCTCGTCGTCAAAGCACGTTCTTGTCCCGGCGTAAACGAGGACGAGCCTGGCGGTTGCGTTGGGCGGGCCCCCTCCGGCACAGAGGAGAACTTCGTATCGCCGATCCCTGCAGCAGAACTCCCACGGAGTCTTGAAAAGCTCGAAGAACTCGCGAACGACCTCCTCGTCCGTTGGATCAGCAATTACGCCTATCATCCCTAAGGGGACCTTGTAGACGGCCTTTAGCGGCTATTCTGCGCGGCCTGATTCGGGGGGATCCGTGCGTTTCAACTGAAGGAAGAGGTGGGCAAGGGCCTTGAACATGGTGGCCTGCCCCCAATGCAGCATCGGGGTCTTCGCCTTCAGCAGCGGATATTGCCGATAATAGAAGTACCCCTTAGTATCCTGCATGTTTTGGGTCGACCAGGCAGCCACCTTTCCTGCAAGTTCGCGGCATTGCAGGTCGCGCCGCGAAAAAAGTGCCAACGTGTCGATGGACTGCGCCACGCACTGGATATCCACCGGAAACGTCCGCGTGTGGTAGTACTTCGGACGGCCGCTCTCCTCGAAAAAACAGGTCTTATAGAACTCCAGACCCTTGTTGAGGTTTGGGCGAAACTCCTCGTCACCCGTGGCCTCGATATAGGCATCAAGACTGTCCAGGTTGTAGCCGGTATGGAAGTTGTCGATCCAATGGAACTTAGGATCTTCTGCGTACCACCATGAGCCATCGGGAAGTTGCCGCGAGCAGCTATACTCCATCGCCGAGCGGGCGACACGAAGGTATTCCTGATTTCCAGTGTGCTTCGCCGTCTGCGCAAGCAGGCTCGCGCCAAGCATGTTGGCATTGTGGATGGAGCTCTGGACGTGAGCAAGATAGCTCAAGCAGTCGCCTCGACCAGTCTTTTCCCGCGGCAGCTCCAGGATCCACTTGCACGCACTCTCCGCAATATCCAGGGACCAACTATCCTTGGCAATCTTGAAGGCTTCAATGTAGGCTTGCCCGATCAGGCTCGTCCACACGATGATGGGATCGTCCTTGGTGTAAGAGCCGCCACGGGAGGCAAAATCGAAATGATTACTCCAACTATGATGTTGAAAACGGCGCGCCTTATGCTTGTCAAGCCACTGAAGGCAAAGGATCGCCTTGTCGAGGAAACCCTGATCCTGGGTGGCTCGAAAAAGCATCAAGTACCCCCACGCCATGTAGCCACGGCCCTTGGTAGACTCCTGAGGCCGGACCCCAAACAATGGGCGGAGATTGAAAGGGCACTGCCGGATGGATTGCTGGAGGATACGCTCGGCGAGCTGGTTGCCAAAGGCTAAGGGACGCACCCAGGAGGACAACCCGTCGAAGGGCTCGTAGCCGCGGTAATCGCGAGCTTCGACCCATCCCCGGACGCGCTCGAGGGCGCGCCAGACCTCCTGGACACCGATCGGGCGAAGACTCTCGCTTCTTTTGACTGCGCTCATATTGGTCGTAGCATTTGCAGAAGTCAGTTCGATCTGTCCCCCTTACGAGGCGTGCTGACGAGAGCCACTAGAAACCTCGTTTTCCATCAGCACCAAAGCTTTTTCTGCCTCAAGAGTTGTGTTTGATATCAGCACAGGCTCTTGGCCGAAAAACAATCACCGTGTCCCCTGATTCGCCAAATTGACCCTTCTCGAGAACATCAAAGCTCTCCTCGATGGCACGTGTCGTTGCAATGGGTCTATGCTTCTGCTTACCCTTCTCAAGGGTAGCTATCCTCACCATCAACACTCCGCCCTCTTCCAGGTGCTTCGAGTAGCGATCTAAGGTTGCATTGATGCTACCCAGCGGAACGAGGTATAAGGACTCCCGAAACAGGATGACATGGAACCGCTGGCTGGGCTCGTATCTGAGGAAGTCCGCCTGCGCAAAACTGTTCTTGTGCGCCCGTCCACTCGCCTCGGACCACCTCCGCGCCTTTTCGAGGGCCGCCTCGGATATGTCCACGCCGAAGTAGCTGCCGTAGGCGTTAAAGGCCAGTTCATTGGCCGTGTTGCCTGATCCACACCCAACGTCCAGGATGCTTCCACCCCCGGCATATTTCTCGAGGTACGGGTACACACAATCGTCGGTCGTGTTATTGTTGAAGTTCCATTTGCCGGACGAGTACTCCTTATCCCAAAGGGCCTTCTTGATGAAGGAAGGCCCATAGGTTGCAATTGCGCCCCGCATGAACCTCAGGCTACGTTCTACAAAGTGCATTCTGGCCTCCGTCCGTTGCTTTCTACACACAAGGACGCTTGGGGGTTGGCTCCCTTGGGGATAACCGGGACGCCCATGCCGGGTTAGTTCCGTGTCACGACGAAATTATCAATCCGCTTGAGTCTCATCAGGGACCTCAGGAGAGCCTTGAGCTTGGCCATCTGCTCCTTGCGGTGGAAAGCCATCAGTTCCGGCGAGACGGGGCGAGGTGTGCGGCGCAGAAAAGCCCAACAATAGCCCAGGCCCAAAGCCAGTCCTCCCGCGATGTAGGGCCGCTTAGCGGCTCGGTAGGCAACTCGGAACAGTTCCCAGACAGGATGCCCACCGAGGTAGTAGTCTTTCTCTCCATACGAAAACGCGGAGGAAAGAACACTGCGTTCCGCGGTTCCGAGGCGCCGGTAGTGGAAGAACCACCTTTCCCGAAATGACTGCGTCTTCCAGCCCCGCATGCGGGCGGTGGTCACCGCCATCCAGTCGATTCCCCCCGCGCGGTGCGGGATATAACCGCCGATCTCCTCCCAACATTGCCTCCGGAACAATTGGCACTGACCCGAGACGTGCCTCTCCCCCGCGAAGCTGTCTTTTTCTGAGCTGAAGGTTTCTTCCCTGAAAACTGTCCCGGCCACACCGAGCGAAGGATCCTCCGAGAATCTTCGGGTGAGAAACTCGAAATGGTCCTTGTCAAAGGAAATATCGGCATCCAAGTTGCCAATGATCTCGTAATCGAGGTCTTTCACCCTTTCATAGCCGGCGTTGAAGGCTTGCACTTTCGCTGCGAAGCTGCGATCACGCCTCTGGGGCATGTGTATCAATTCGATCCATCGATACTTGTCAAGATACCGGCTAACGATCTCGGGCGTCCTGTCAGTCGAGCCATCGTCAACGATCACCCATTTCAAAGGGATACACGTCTGGTGAATCATCGACTCGACCGTCTTTTCGATGAACGCTTCTTCGTTACGAGCCGGCGTGATCAAAACGTAGGGAACCTGGGCGCAGCCTTCCTGCATGTCTGCCTCTTACTATTATTTCGGGGTCGGACGGGAACCGGTGTGAACGAGGGTGCGCGATGGCACCTAGCAAGTCGCCGCCATAAGGGCCTCGTGCGCCCGCAGCCATTCCTCGAACACCACAAGGCTAAACAGAATCTTATGGTTGTCTTGGCGGCCCGCGGCGTGCTCCTCGAAAAGGACGCGCACCACGTTTGGACGGAGGTATTGATAAATCCTGGAACTGCTATCGAGGAGAGTCTCACCCATCTTGCTATCGACGGCATCGCGAAACCACCCATCCACTACGTTGCTAGCAAATCGGCGTTTCGGCCGGGTTAGCATCGCCGCGGGAAGGAATGCCCGGCACACCAGCCGGTGCAACCATTTGCGGGAACCACCCCGCACTTTGAAGTCGGCCGGCAGTCGTTCGACATATTCCACAATTTCTTTATCCACAAACGGGACGCGAAGTTCCAGGCTGTGAGCCATAGAGAGCTTGTCCGCGTACATGAGGAGTTCATCCGGGAGCGTCGATCGCAATTCGAGGAACTGAAGCCCGCCGAGTTCGTCCGTCTCGGACATGAGATCTGTCATGCTCGCCCAGCAGTCCAGTATTGCATCGCCGGCGTTTGGAGCCAGGAGGCCTTCCTGAAATAGTTGGTCGACCTGGTCGCCCGGCAGAAGCGACAAAACATACTGATACCTGCGCATCCGGTCGGGGATCGCCAAAGAGTAAACTCCGCGCTTCAGCGTCTCGTTTCTTGGCAGACGGGTGATGACGGAGGAGAGGCCGTTGCGCAGCCAATCCGGCAGCCGTGCCCAAAGGGAGCCATAGCGCACGCCAAGGTGGCGAGCATAGCCACCAAACAGTTCATCCGGCCCTTGCCCGACGAGAGCGACTTTGACGTTCTGGTGGGCGCGTTGGCACACGAAATACATCGGCACAATCGAAGAAGTTGCGATCGGTTCTTCCAAGCAGGCGACAATCTTCGATAGCGTCTTTTCAAAGACTGATCTGGAAATCAAGACGCTGGTGTGCTTCGAATTCAGGGCGCGGGCGGTCGCAGCGGCGTCGGCCAGTTCATCGTCGGGAAACGCCGCCCCGTATCCCACCGTATAAGTCTGCCACGCGCTCCCGTTGAGATTCATTAAGGCGAGCAGTAATCCGGAGTCGATGCCGCCGCTCAACAGCAAGCCCACCGGAACATCGCTGAGGAGTTGCCGCTTAATGGCTTGTTTGTAGAGGGTGGACAACTCCTCGAGAGCTTCTTCGGTCGATTTTGGGGGGGTGAATGGGGTGGGCTTGAATTTGTACCACCGATCCACTTGGCAAGTGCCGTTCTGTACAGTCAGCTTGGTCCCGGGAGCGAGCTTGCGGACACCCTTCAGTATTGTGTGGGGCGAGGGTGTGTAGCGGTAGCGCAGGAAAAGATTCAACGAGGTGGCATCAATTCCCGGCTTGTCTCGCATCGTGGCGCAGATGGCGCGCATCTCCGAACCGAAATACAAGCTGTTGCCATCCATCAGGTAATAAAGCAACTTGATTCCGAATGGATCTCGAGCTAGAACCAGGCGGCGCTTTTGCACATCCCAGATGGCCAGGCCAAACATACCGTTGAGGTGATTGAAGACATCGTCGCCCCACTGCTTATACCCGTGAATGACGACTTCGGTGTCCGATTTCGTGCGGAAAACGTGGCCGTGCCCTTCCAGCTCACGTCGCAGTTCGGGGAAGTTATAGATCTCGCCGTTGAAAACCACCCACACGGACTCTTCGACATCCGACATGGGCTGATGACCGCCCAAGAGGTCGATGATCGAAAGCCTCCGAAAGCCGAATCCGAGCGGCCCGGCGAGG
This sequence comes from uncultured Acidobacteriota bacterium, assembly GCA_963842495.1. GTDB lineage: Bacteria > Acidobacteriota > Terriglobia > UBA7540 > UBA7540 > CAVROP01. Next base: position 36,363 of record CAWJHY010000037.1, on the reverse strand, counting down.
TAGTACCCCTCATCATCAGGCCCGCGATGGCGGAGGGTCTCGCTCATTGCGACCAGCGTCCGGCGTTCGACCGGTTCCAAGTTTCCGAAGTTATATTGTCCGCAAATGCCGCACATAGGGGCTCAGTGAGCGCTCTCGGGCTGGCGAGAGTCGCCCGCAGATTCGGAGAGATAAACAAGATCCACAAGGCTCTGAGCCTGCTGGAGACGCGACGAAATGGTTCGAAAGTCCGGATCGCTATTCCCGATCACAATCGTCTGGCCGTGATTCAGAGCCGCCTCGATATCGTTCACCATCAATTTGGACAGGTGGGGAACGTGATTCAGGATATAGTCACGATTGGCACCCATCAATTTCGCCATTTGCACGTTCTTGTCGTAGATACGCAGATCATAGCCTTTTCCGCAAAGCCGCTCAATGATTTCTATCATGGGGCTCTCGCGGAGGTCGTCGGTTCCGGCTTTGAAACTGAACCCCAGCACGCCCACCCGCAGGTGCCCCTTGTCAACGATGCGCTGCAAGCCTCTGGACACCTGGAGTTCATTGCTCCTGAGGATCGAGTTCAGGATCGGTAACTCCAGGTCATGCGCCTTGCCTGCATAGGCCAGCGCGCGCAGATCCTTGGGCAGACACGACCCTCCAAAGGCAAAGCCGGGGGAAAGGTAAGCGGAGGAAAGGTTGAGCTTCTTATCTAAACAAAAAATCTCCATCGCCCTTCGTGCATCCACGCCGTATGCCCCGCAGAGATTCCCCATCTCGTTTGCAAACCCGACCTTCAGAGCGTGCCAACTGTTGTCAATGTACTTGATCATCTCGGCAGTTTCCAGGTCGGTCCTGACCAACGGGGAATCCAGTTGAGCGTAGAGGGCAGCCAGCGTGTCGCCACTGGCTCGATCGAACTCCCCAAGCACGGTCCTAGCCGGGAACCTAAAATCCATCACCGCCGAGCCTTCGCGGAGAAACTCCGGGTTGTAGCAAACACTGAACTCCATGCCGGCTCGTTTTCCGGAAAACTGCTCGAGCAGGGGGATGATAATCCGGCGCGTGGTTCCAGGCAAGATCGTACTGCGAATTACGACGGCGTGACGGGTGGTTTTGCTTCCGAGAGCACGACCGATCTGCTCGCAAACCCGCCTGACATAGGTCAAATCAAGGTTGCCGTTGGCTTGGCTCGGGGTGCCGACACAAACAAAAGACAAGTCAGTGTCCCTGATGGCGCCTTGAGCGTCGTGGACGGCGCGCAACCGTCCAGTCTTGACCGTCTCGGCGAGAATGTCACCGATCTCAGCTTCCACAATTGGCGATTGGCCGGCATTGATCAGATCGATTTTGGTCTCGGCTGGATCTACTCCAATGACTTCATGCCCGCCGTACGCCAGACAGCCAGCCGACACCGTCCCTACGTAACCCAAACCGAAGATGCTGACCTTCAGACGCGCTCCTCTCTTTCCATGCTGGCAAGTTCTTCCCTACAAGACTCAGGGTAGGGCTGTTTGACGGCCCGGCAGTCGAGTCGGAACAATTCCCACATCGGATGGCCTTGGAAGGCGGGCCAGAACACTGCCGATCCGCATCTTCCTCTTCCGATCAGTTCAGCGGGCAACCGACGCTCCCGCCGCAATCACGTTCCCCTTGCCCGCGTCTTGCCCGCTCTTGCGCGCCTCCCGCTCGATCTTTTGGACATTGGAAGACTGTATGGCCCGGAGCAGTTCCGAAGGAACCAGCCGGGTTAGGATTTCGATGTTGGGCATCACGCAATGACCGCCAATGATTCCCGGGAAATATTTAACCTGTGGGAGGTAGTTAATCTCCTCGTAAATCGAGGCGACTTCGTTGTAATCCTCACCCCACACATCACAATACCTCTCCACCTCCTGCGCCCATGCAATGATAAGCCCGAAGTAGGTGGTTTCGGTGAGCTTCGCCAATTCGGTCGCTTCCGGAGAAGAGAGGATCTTGGTTTTCATTCCTATCGATTTGAAATGCTGAGCCGCCTGCTCGCCGGAGGCCCGATCGATAGCGCCCACGAACTTCGTATACTTGAGGAGATCGTCGAGCATGCGCGCATGTTTTCCGCGTACAGGGCTATTGACAACAACAGTGCCCGTTTGCTCGGCGATCCGGCGCGTCGTCCCGACTGCGACAGTGCTGTTGATGATGGTCAGGGCAGGGTTGTAAAGCGCGATATAGCGAGCCGTTTCACCGGGGAAATCCCTGATTGCGAAGGGATAACAGACGTGCAGGACATCCACCTGATCGATCTTCTCCGCAGGAGGCGAAACGTCGACTGCCACAGCTTGATGGTGTCTTGAAGCGAGCTCGAAAATGGGCTTGCCTATCTCGCCGAGGCCCGCGACGACAACCCTTTGTTTTTTGACCACGAGCAGAACCTCCTATAAAGAGTGCCCCCCGGGAGGCGGGCGATTTTCTATCGTGCCGTTACTCGCCACCTTGCGGAGGCTTACTAAACGATTCGCTGGAAGGCTCGGGCAAGGGGGCAAACGCTTTTTTGAGAATGGCGCTTGTGCTGGCACCGGCGACGGCGGGAACGAGCGTAACTTTACCCCCCCAGCTTTTCATGTCTTTGGCCCCAACAACCTCCTCTTCCGTATAGTCCCCGCCTTTCACGAGAACGTTGGGCTGCACCGCACGGATCAGGTTCAGGGGCGTCTCTTCGTCGAAAAGTAGGACGGCATCGACACACGGAAGCGCGGCCACAAGCTTGGCGCGGGCGTCTTCGGAAATCACGGGACGATTGGTTCCCTTGAGGGCGCGCACGGAGCGGTCGGTGTTAAGAGCGACGATGAGGCAATCGCCTTCGCGCTTCGCGTGCTCAAGGAGGGTCAAGTGCCCCATGTGAAGCAGATCAAAACAGCCGTTGGTAAATACAATGCGCTCGCCGGCGAGGCGCCAATGGGCGACCCGCTTCAAAAGTGTTTCCAAGGAACAGATTTTCTCCTCTTGACTCGTCACGCCGTCCGATACAACGCCTGCGAGTAATTCGTCTTTGGAGACCGGGACTGTGCCTAATTTCCGGATCACAATGCCGGCTGCCATATTGGCAAGACGGATGGCGTCGTGTAGATGCAGGCCTGCTGCCACGCCCGCGCCAACGGTGGCGATCACGGTATCACCTGCGCCGGAGACATCGAACACCTCGCGGGCCAGGGCAGGGAAGCGATGAACACCGCTGCTGTCCAGCAGCGTTATCCCCAGCTCGCCTAGGGTGACCATCAGCCGGCCAATCTCGAGTTTCGAACGGAGTTGCTCGCCTTTTTGTAACAGCAACTCCAGATTGCCACAATCCTCAGAGGTCGCCGCCGCGAGTTCAAGTCGGTTGGGAGAAATCACATCGCATCGGGTGTATTTTTGGTAGTCCAACCCTTTCGGGTCGACTAACGTGGGAATGGAGAGTTCGCGCCCGCGGCGGATGATGGCCTGGCAAACGGCATCTGATAGCAAGCCCTTGCCGTAATCAGAAAGGACAATCGCGGAGCAGCCGGAGACCTGCAGATCGACTCGGGAAAGCAGTTGGTCCTTCAACTCGGCGCTGAGCTCGCCGGCCTTTTCGACATCAAGACGCAGCATTTGCTGCCGGCCTCCCAGGATGCGGGTCTTGCAGGTGGTCGGCCGGTCGGGCGTCGAAAGGACGCCGGTCGTTTCAATGCCGGCGGAATGCAAAAGTTCGAGAAGTTGGCGGCCGTCTTCATCGTTTCCTAAGACGCCTGCCACCGATGCTTTACAGCCGAGCGCGCTCAGATTGGCTGCGACGTTTGCTGCTCCTCCCGCCACGCAAGTCTTATGGTCAAGGCGGACCACTGGGACCGGTGCTTCGGGCGAGATGCGCTCGACCGTGCCCCAGAGGTACCGGTCCAGCATCAGGTCGCCGATTACTAGCGCGCGGCGGCCTTGGAATCCGGCCTCTACCGTCTCGCGAACCGCATGGAAATCCCTAAACGTGCTCATTCCAACCTGCGGGGTGAAAGCGACGCGGTCGATTCCGAGCGATTCTGGTCCTCTGCAGCATCGATTTGAATGGTTTCCACCTTCAAGAGCCCTGCAACCATCCCTAAGAGCCGCTGCTTCTCTATGCGCCAGCTATGTTCCCGGCAAACCTCCTGCCCTCGTCTTGTTATTTCAACCGCCTCGCCAGGATGAGAGAAAACATATTCAATTCTCTCGGCGAGATCTCGCTCGTTTCCAAGCTCAAAGAAGAACATGGCAGCGTCGTCGAAGTAATCGCAGATGCCTGCGGCGCGGGGAGCAATCACAGGCTTACCCAGCGTCAGGTACTCAAATATGCGGGTGGGAGTGTTAAGCTCGGTGAAGATACTTCGACGGTTGGGTATGATCCCCACATCACAGTCACCGATCGCATCGACGAGGCCCTCGAGCGACTTGGGCCCCAGGTATTCAATGGCCTCTCCCACACTTTTATCTCGGGCCAAGTCCATCACCTGTTTCAGATAGGGGGTTTGCCGCCCGTAAACCCTCAACGTCGCATTGGGAACCGACGGTAGTAGCCAAGACAGTGCCTTGATCCCCACATCGAGGCCATTACGTTCGACCAGGGATCCGTGGTACATGATCACAAAACCACCACGCCGCGTGTCGTTCGCCGTAAGGCGATCCTGCGGGGGGCGAGGACTGAAGATCCGCTCGTCGGGTGAATTCATTACAACGTGCATTTTTCGCGCAGGGCAACTGCGCGAGGTAAATAGTCTGGCGCAGGCCCGGTTGACAGTGACCACGGAATCCGCGATGGCAATGCTCCACTTCTCCAGGCGCCGGATGAAGCGAACGGCGAGCGCATCGGGTTTCAATCCGAAAATAGTGATCATAAGCTCAGGCATCGGATCATGCAGATCGAGTATCACCTTGGCGCCCAATAGCTTGGGGATTAATCCGCACAGAACCAGGATGTCCGGCATATTGTGGACATAGACCAAATCGTAGCGGCGGACCAGCGTACGCTTCGCCAGGATCGCGGCGGAAGCCAAAAGGAAGGCCACGTACTCGAAGCCGTACCTGAGAAACGAGCCGCGGTTGCGAGTGACGGGAAGACGCCGGACGGAGACACCGTTGAGAACTTCGCGGCGCGGCTCGCCATCTCTTTCCGCCAGGCAGATCAGGTCAATTTCCATTCCCTGCCCGGCAAGAGCCTCCGCCGCGCGACGCGGACGGGGATCCTCCGGGTAAAACGAGAACACGACCATCGCCACCCGTTTCCCCTGAAGGCACCAGGCGGTTGAGTTGTTCATGTCAGGCTTTGTAGACGTGGAAGGTGGGGATGGGCTGCTTGGGGTCCGAGGGTCTGGCCGTTCAGCCGGAGAACCTGCACCCTTGGCTGCGAGCGGTGCGTTGAATTCCGGCTGCGGAACACGGGGCTTCATGCGGTGCGGGAGGAACCGGACAATACCGTCTGTTCGCAGCGCTCAGAGATGAATCTCAAAATCGCCCTGACCACTCGAGTCTGCTGCGCGGCGGACAGGTTGGGGAACATAGGCAACGAAACGATTTCCGAAGCTACCTTCTCAGTTACTGGAAAATCTCCTGACTTATAGCCAAAGGAGTCGTACGCTTTCTGGAGATGAAGGGGTACAGGGTAGTGGATTCCGGTGCCGATGTTTTCTTCAGCCAGACGCCGGAGGAGGCTGTCCCGGTCCCGCACCCGAATCACGTACAGATGGTAGACGGGTTTCGACCAATCCGGCTCATAGGGTGGAAACTCCGAGCCATTTGCCGCCCTGAACAACTCGCGATAACGCACGGCGGCCTGGCGGCGACTCTCATTCCACTCCCCAAGGTGGGCGAGTTTCACGTGGAGGATTCCGGCTTGAATGGCGTCCAATCTGCCGTTGTATCCCTCCATGTCGTGATAGTATTTTCGCGACTGTCCGTGGTCCCGGAGCATGCGCACGTGGCGAGCGATTTCATCGTCGTTGGTCGTCACAGCTCCGCCTTCACCGCAGGCTCCCAGGTTCTTGCCGGGATAAAAGCTGAAAGCCGCTGCTCTGCCCATCGCCCCAGCCTTCTTCCAGACCTTCTCTTTCCGCGAATAGTACTCTGCCCCATGCGCTTGGCAGGCGTCTTCCACCACCACCAAACCGAAGCGATCGGCGATCTCCGCGATGGAATCTATATCCGCGGGTTGGCCGTAAAGGTGAACCGGGACCACCGTTGTGACCGGTTTGCCAAGCCTGCGGTTGTAAACGCGGCCCGTGGTTCCGTCGACGCTGCACTGGACCTGAAGGTACTTGAGAAGTCGTTCAGGGTCCATGTTGTACGTGCGCTCGTCGACGTCCACGAAGTCGGGTATGGCTCCCGCCTGGCTAATGCCTTCTGTTGTGGCGATGAAGGTGTTCGGGACTGTCAACACGATGTCGCCCGGCTTGACGCCCGCGGCGATGAGTGCGTATCGGACAGCGTCTGTGCCACTCCCGACCCCAACGCAATGTCGAGTGCCGCAGAACCGGCTGAATTCCTGTTCAAAATCGGCCACCATTGGACCGCCGACAAAGCCGCCCGTTTCCAAGGCCCGGTCGAATACTTTTGCCAGTTCGTCTTTGAGCTGTCGATGCGGAGTAATGAGATCCAGAAAAGGGACGCCGGGGCTATTCACGAATTGATACCTCCATGATCGTTGGCTCCAAGAGGCGCAGGACTCTGGCGGGCACCCCCGCCACAATTGTGTTCGCAGGGACATCTCGTGTAACTACGCTGCCCGCTCCCACAATGGCGTTCTCTCCGATCGTCACCTCAGAAAGAACCGTAGCTCCTGATCCAATCGAGGCGCCCTTCTTAACCCGCGTAGGTTCGACTTTCCAGTCTTTATCGGTTTGTAACTCCCCGTCCGGTTTGGTGGCGCGTGGGTAGGTATCGTTGATGAAGGTCACATTGTGCCCGATAAACACATTATCTTCTATGGTCACACCTTCACAGATAAAGGTGTGGCTTGAGATTTTGCATCTTTTCCCAATCGAGGCGCCCTTCTGGACTTCCACAAACGCCCCGATCTTTGTGTCATCTCCGATTTCACAGCCGTAGAGGTTGATGAATTTTGAAAACTTGACGTTCTTCCCCAACCTCACGTCCGGCGCGATGCAAAGATGTTCGTTCATACAAGAACAGTCTCCCCTCTCAGCTTGAGTGATTCACCGGCCGCTTCCAACATCTTGACTACACGCAATCCAGCCACGCCGTCGTTGAAGGGCGTTTCGTCTTTCTCAATGCATTCCAAAAAGTACCCCAACTCGACTCTCAGGGCCTCAGTCTGTTCGATCTTGGGCACCCACATGTCTCCCGAGCGGTAGCTAACCAGTAATTCGTAGACGCCCTCGCTGCTGGCGATCTGTACTCCACGATCATAGACTTTCAGCTTCTCGTCGGCCTCCAGGTCATTCCACACCACCATCTTCTTCTCGCCCCCGATGAGCGTTGTCCGGACCTTCACCGGAGATAGCCAGTTCACATTGATGTGGGCGATTGTTCGGTGCGGGAAATAGATCGTCAAGAAAGCCACGTCGGCGTGCCCATTCAAGTGTGTCTCTCCGGTGGCCACGATTGCCTCAGGTTCCTGCCGGATGAGATAGTCCATGATGGACAAGTCATGAGGAGCCAGGTCCCAAATTACATCGATGTCGTGTTGGAAAAGGCCCAGGTTGACCCTCATGGAATCGTAGTAGTAGAGATCCCCGAGCTCATCTTGATCGATGAGTTCGCGGATCTTTCTCACCGCTCCTGTAAACAGAAAGGTGTGGTCGACCATGATCTTGAGGTTCTTCCGTTCCGCCAACTCGATCAGTTCCTCTGCCTGGTCCGATGTGGAAGTGAACGGCTTCTCGACGAACACGTGCTTCCCGTTTTCCAAGGCGGCCTTGGCCAGTTCGAAATGTGTCCAGACGGGAGTGATGATAGCCGCGGCATCAATATCCGGTGAACGCAAGATTTCGTTTGCGTCGGAAGCGACCGTTAGACAAGGGTAGGCACGCTGAGCGCGTTTCTGTGCAGCCGCGCTCCGATCGCAGATGGCGACGACCAGGGCTGAATCCTGGCCCTGTAGATTTCTGACGACGTTTGGACCCCAGTAACCGTATCCGAGAACGCCCACACGAATCATGTTCCCCTCCCTAACTTATGGTTGTAAGTGGCTTCCTACGAGTGAATGGGACTGAGCGAAGTACGTGATGGTCAGTAAGCACCGTCTCCCCGCAGCACGGCCGTGGGGGTTCGCAAAAGGATCTTGATGTCCAGCCATGGCGACCATGTCCTCGCGTACTTGAGATCTAAGCGAACCATGTCGTCGAATTTTGTCCTACTTCGACCTGTTACTTGCCACAATCCGGTTATTCCCGGTTTAACTTCCAGGAAGCGACGCCGGTGCCAGAGTTCATAGGTCTCGATTTCATAAGGAATTGGGGGCCGCGGTCCAACCAGCGACATCTCGCCCTTGAGCACATTCAGGAATTGGGGCAGCTCGTCCAAGCTGGTCCTCCGCAGGAACCGCCCGACAGGCGTTACGCGCGGATCGTCTTGGATCTTGAAAACCCCTTCGCCGCCACCCGCCGGCGGCGGGTCATGCTTCCCTGAAATGAACTGCTTGACGTAATTCTGGTGAATCTTGGGATCATTTTGGTAGAACATCGATCTGAACTTCAGAAAGGTAAACCGCGTTCCGTATTGCCCCAGCCTTTGCTGTTTGAAAAGGATCGGTCCTCTCGAGGTCAATTTGATTGCGACGGCAATCATGACCAGGAACGGAGAGAGGAGGGCCAGAGCGACGAGGCTTCCGACGATGTCGATGCTCCTCTTGATCGCGTGCGCGGACTTTGCAGAGATGGTCCCCGGATACAAGTCCGGATAGAGACTCTTATCCGCTGGACGGCCCCCGTTTTCCAGGTCCAAGTCGTCCGGAAACACATGGAATGAAAGGTGGATCGCGTTCCTCTGCTCCAGAGTAAGGTTGCTTCTTAGGGCATTCCCGATCCTCGCATCCAGGGAACTGAAAATGGAGCTCATCCGCCCTGACCCAATTTCTGTACAAATTACACCCACTTGCTGCTCGTTCTGGTACCAGCCGAGCAAATCTGTCTCTCGGGTTGCAAGCACCAGCGCCTTGGTCAGGGATTCAAGAACTGCACCTCGTCCTTCACCCCAGAGATCCTTGCCGAGATGCAGGAGGATGAGGACGAAGCGTTGGCCTGAGCGCACACTCCTCTTTCTTTCCAAGGAGAGGACTCTCCTGAACATCTCCTCAGACACCAGCGTCGAACTGTTGACTTCCGCAATGCCGACGTGCACGCGGGTAAATTCCGAGCCCGGCCGGCGGTCTGGCGTTGCCTTCCGGTGCCTCGTTCGAGCAAGAATTGCCCTGATCATTGAGTTTGTCCTGTTCGCGGGTTTGATCGGGTGATGCAATGTGGAACGGAAACTTTAATCCAGTTGTAGGATTATCGCCCACGGTTAAGGCCTTTAAATTGATAATCAAATCCTACCGAAACCTGATTGCGGTCATAACTCGCCAGGAGCGGCAGTGGACCTTTGCTCAACTGGTGCATCGTGTCATAAGAAATGTGGAACACGGTTCGTTCAGACAATAAGGGCCGGCTCATCGAGACCCCGCCGATCAGCCCGTCAATCCTTCCATTTACGAACTCAAAGAGCGAGGTGTCCAGTCGTGACGCGCCGACGTGAAGATTTCCTTCCCAGCGTCCGAATAGCCTTTGCCGGGCGCCAAGAATCGCACGGCTATTTACAACCGACGTATAGAGTCCCCCACCGTCAGTGACGGCCCGGACAACCGACAAATCGAAGGCGGTCCTATGAACCTGCTTGGTGATACTTCCCCCTCCGGAAGCTTCAAAGTGGTTCACGAGGGTGGCTGTCGGCGAGACCAAGCCAATGCTGCGGACGTATTGCGGTCCCCCAAACAACGTGAATGTGACACTGGGAGACACCTCAGAGGCGAAGGAAAGGTAACCGCTTTCCACCTGCGTACGCTGCCGCGTACCGAGAATCGATCCTCCGTTATAAAGAGTGTCTTGGTGGAGCAAAAGGAAACCAAGGCTTGTGTGCGCAGTCACGTAGTGTTGAAGGGTCAGGCCGCCGCTGAATCCTGTGCCGTTGTACAGGGGCAGGGTCTGGGTTTCCTTCGCGGTCCCATAATCGAATCGGTTGTAGCCTCCGGCCAGAGTGATCGAGGTGCGCCGGCTCTTAACAAACGTTAGATACAGCCCAGTATTATCTCCAAGAGTCCGGACCGTGTACGGGCTGATAATCCCAGTTGAGCCAAGAGGGGAAGGGGGTCCTGACAAGATGGGCTGTCCGGCGAGAGTCGGATAGAGTCCGTTCAGATAACTGAAGGTATCTTGCAACCCCACGAGGAAGCGTGAACTGACACGATAGGAGAGGTCCACATTCGCAGCATGGTTAGTTCGGTCATATTCAGTAATCTGCCGATACAGAACAAAAAACGGAAGATAATTGAAATTGAGCGTCCAGTGTTTCGTTCGCCTCTGAATTCCGAGTGACGCATCGAAAGAAACCGCTTCGTCGCTGACGCGGTCGGAGTTTGTTGAGAAAACGTTATCGTCGTAAAGAGTCGAGACTCCCGCGCTGAGAGACACCTCGTTAATCGGTGGGCGCTCCCCCTGGAACTCAAGTGGGACTTGGTAAGCACTTCCATAGACGGTAGGTAGAGGAGAGGTCGTAGTTGTTGTGGATGCAAGTTGTGCTGCGAGAGCAGCGGGCAGCAAAACGATGACCGCCAAGGAAAACAACAGGCCGCGGTCCGGCGCTATCCAAGAATGGCTGCAGCCCTTTCCGTTTTCATCTCCAGCTACAGAACCGAGACTTTTCTTCAACATTTTTGTTCGACAACCCTGCCGATTTTAGAATCGAGACCAGTTACCGAGAGGAGGGACAAACCGAATTGCCTTCTTCCGTACGAACTGCTTCGACGCAGGAACTTACTTTACTTGCTTGTTGAGGCCCAAACCCATGCTGGTCTTGGGTTCGGCTGGCTTGGAGCGAGCGTCTGACTTCGAGTACCCATAATACCGCGAGTAAACCTTATTGAGTCCCTCTATGCCGTTGAGGATGAGGCCAATGATCCGGTCGCGGCCCAGAATCCGTGCTGATTCCTCGATGGCTTCGCGGCGTGTTGCCCCCGCCCGGGCGACAAGCAAAGTCGCGTCGGCGTGCGCATTGAGGGTCACAACGTCTGCAACCGGGGTGGTGGGGGGAGCATCAATTAGAACCCAACCAAAGGAGCTTGCAGAAACGCTCTTGACCAGTTGCGCGGTGAACGTTGACTGGAGGATGTTGAGGTCGTCTTCCACCCTTTGCCCGGCCGGCAATAAGTAGAATCCTAGGGGATTGATTCGCCGAATGGCCAGCATCGGGTCTTCGCCGCGCCGGGCACACTCGCTCAATCCCGCCCACGGTTTCAAGCCCAACCTCTCGACAACTGTAGGTCTATACACATCCGCTTCCAGCAAGAGCACGGGGACTTTGCCATTCGCAGACAGAACCGTGGCGAGATTCAACGCCACGGTGGTCTTCCCGTCCCCAGGCATCGGGCTGGTAATTAGAATGCTCTTCAATCCCCGCGACGCTTGAAGGCTCTTGAGTCGTATTTGCGCCAACCGAAACCGATCCGCTCCGGCACTCGTCGGGTCGTGGTAGACAACCACGCGGCTATCAGGAGAGATGGTACATTCCTCCGTTCCAACGGGAAGACAAAAATCAACCCTCTCCCACTCCGGAAGTAAATCCTCTGAAGAGAGTGAGCCAAGGCCCGCATCCATTCCAGCTTGGTTAAGAACTCGCTCAGGCATGTTTGTTATCAACTCCCAATTGTGTTCCCAATATGAATTCATGGGAACGGGTCCGAAGTTCGCCTCTAACTCAGCCAATAAACGTAGAATTCAGTCACTCCCACCAGTACGCACATGAGAATCCCACACATCCACTCGAACGCCAGCAGACGCGTCCGCCTGTGTTCTTCTGCCTTACTCAGCAACAGCGGAACTCCCAGCATCAAGGGGAAGGCAAAAACCCGCCTGAGTTCCTGCTCATTGCGAAGCGAGGTGTCTCGGGCGTCCACGAAAAGGGCCAGCCCCAACCCGACTCCGAGTCCCACGATTAAGCCCGCCAGACTGATCTTAATACGAGCCGTGCTGGATGGCTTGGACGGCAAGCTGGGTTGGTCAATGATCCGGAAGCGCTCGCCCTGTTGACTCCGAATCAAGCTGGTAGACAACTCGGAATCCCTTTTCTTGGACAGCAGGTCATCATAATTCTTCTTGGACAGGTCATAATTCCGCTGCAGATCCGCGAGTTGTTGCTCACGCACCGGCGTCAGGTTGAGGCGGCGGTTGTACTCTTCGATGCGAGATTCCAGCTCCTTTTGGTCCGCCAAGGCATTCTCGATTTCGATCCCGTTTGCCTTCAGTTGGCTTTTGAGCTGCGCCATGGCGGAATCTTTCTCCGTCGACTTGACCGGAGTGGATGCGTCCAGACCGGCGCCATCCTTGTGCGGCGCTGAGGGTTTGACTGCCGCAGCCAGCAAGGCTTGCGTCTCTTTAATCTGTTCGTCGATCTTGACTACGTCCGGGTACTTCTCGGTGTACCGCGCCAAGAGTTCAGCCCGTTCATTTTGCAGCTTGGTCAACTGCGCCCTCATGGTATCGATCGGGTTGGCAATAGCCGAACCGGAAACCGCAATCCCGGAAGCGGCAATGTCCTGGTACTGAGAGAGAAGAGACTGCAAGTAAGCTTGCTGTTCGCGCGCTCGTTCCAAGGCAGACATGGAGTTTTGGAGTTGGGAGTGCAATCCGGTCAGGATGGCGAGATTTCCTTGTTGCTCCTCCGGCAGTTCGCCAAGATTCTTCATTTTGAAGTCGCGGACGCGATTATCCTGTTCCTTCAGGTCCGCATAAGCTTCCTCAACTTTGTCGGCCAGGAACTTCGTGGTGCCTGTCAACTGTTCTTCGCGCGATTGATTGTTCTCTTTAATAAAGAGTTCGGTAAGCCGCTCTGTCACGGCCTGCGCCGCGCGGGGGTCATCCCCGGAGAAGCTAATCTCGAAGGCATTCAGGCCTTTGGTTTCCGGACCCTTCTCCGACGGCTGAATGGTGATGTTGCTCCGCATCAACTCGACTAACTGCTCGGGGGAGAGGCGGTTCCGCTCGTTTGAGTACAGACCAAATTGGTTGATAATCTGGAGCAGTGAAGTGCGCGACAGAATTGCGTCCGTCATGATCAGGAGCACTTCCCGGAGATCCGAGGTCGTATTCGCGGTGACGTACCGCTCCGGGACCTGCTGGCCTTCGACGAGGATCGTAGCCTCGGACTCATAGCGTTTGGGGAGCAGGAAAGTGACCAGGGCGGCCGCGAGAGCCAGGACGGTGGTCGGCACGAGCACCCACCAGCGCCGCCGGGTTACGACTTCGAACGCTCGTTCCAGCGTGATGTCATTCGTTTCGTCTTGTTGAGCCAACGACTTCTACCTCCTCTAACCGATTGCGGACCACTCCGCCTCAGGGAACCACGATGGTGTCGCCATTCTGGAGTTCCACGTTTTGCTCTGAATTCTTGCCTTTGATGACCTGTTTGTAGTCAAAGTAAAGAGTCTCTGTCTGCCCGCCCGGCTGGCGCCTTAAGATCTTGACCTTTTTGGTCTTGGCGAAGTCGAGAAAGCCTCCGGCGATGGCGATGGCTTCCAGCACCGTGGTGGGCTTTCCCAAATCGTACGATCCGGGCTTTCCAACTTTGCCCACCACCACGTAGGTCTGGCTTTTAACCTCTTGGACTATTACGGTGACTTGGGGACTGGAGATGTACTCTGCAAGTCGCTGGCCTATCAAGCGTTGCACGCCGCTGGCCGTCAATCCGCTTACCTCCAACTCCCCTACCAGAGGTAGTGAAATTCTGCCATCGGGGCGCACGGTGACAGTTCGGGTAAGTTCGGAATCCTTCCAGACGTTGATCGCCAGCACATCCGCTGGTCCGATACGGTAGTCGTCAACCACCCGCTTAGCGTTTGGGGCGGCCTGCTGACTCGTCGATTCTTTTCCCCCTTGGGCCGGCCCAGCGGCCATCGTGCCATCGGAGTGCCCGGCGGGTCGGGCGGAAGCCACTCCCCACCCCCGGCCGATAGAACATACTAGACCTAGCAAGAGAAGGAACCACGTGTACTGCTGTCTGGTTTTCTGAGTGCCCATCTTAGATCAGCCGCTTTCTTAAGGATACGCTGAACGAACCAAAAGCACAATGCAGGCAATGGAGGTTGGCGCTTAAAGGCTCACAACTCACGGCCATTCCATGTGGCTGATGTCGGGTCAGACCAGCCCTGTGATCCAGCGACCAGAGCGCAGGAGCGGTACGATTCGAGATTCCGAGTTCCCAGGCCGGCCCCCGACGTGACACCGCCATTTGCATCCCCACAGCTCACGCGCTCCACCAGACTTGTGTCCACTTCAACGGAAGCGGACTGCGAGAGCATTTCCACGGAGAGGACCAGTCGATATCCGCGGGTCCTGCGGACTAAGATTCCCTCGATCCCTTCCAGTGGTCCCGACGTGACCCGCACGCGGTCCCCGCATTTGAGAAAGGGATGCGGCTCGACTTGGCACGAGCTTGCGACCAGCCTGCGGACTGCTTCGATTTCTTCCCATGGTATATTCGCCGGACGTCCGCCCCAGCTTACAAGCGAGTGGACACCAGGGGTTGTCACGAGCACTAACATTCGGTCCAGCCCGCCGTGAAGAAAGACGTAGTTGGGGAAAAGCGGAAGCAGGAGCGCCTTATCGCGGTCCTTCCAGCGATGGACGGTCCGATATTGTGGAAGGAAGACCTCGAATCCCCTGCCTGATAGAGCTTGCGCGACTACGTTCTCGTGCTGGTGCCGAGTGTAAAGTGCATGCCACCAGGCAACGCCTGCCGGTGTCGCGTGCTCGCTTCTTGCTGCAATGCATTCCATCGAATGCTACCTTCCGTCCTGGTCAAGAGACCCGCGCGAGCAACACAAATAATCTCTCCTCGCGCCTCCATCCCTCCACATCGGGCAGTTAATGCTGGCGTCGCCGCGCTTTCGGCGCTGTGTCCGTGCTCTTGGCCAACCCCATCGAGTCGCGCCTCAACATGACTTGGCGGACAATTCGATAATCGCTGATCGACACGGCCAGAGCGACGGGAGTTTCCGGAGCATTTCTTTGCTCCACACGGACAACGGCGCCTTTACAGCGAATCTCCGACGCGTTGTTCAGTTTGGGTCCCACCGCGAGCTGCAACCTCAACTCGAGAGAGGTGTCGGGAACTAAGGGATGTGTTGAACGCAATAACACCCCGGTATAGCTGATATTCTCCGTCGTCCCTTCCAACCATGTAGGGCTGTGCGGTTGGCGAAAGTATACAGGCAGATGAAGCGCGAAACGCCTTGCGCGCTCGGCGTTCTGATGTAATGTTCTAGTGCTCATGGTGACCGCAGGAATGAGAATGATATGAAATAGCCTTGGCGCTTTTCAGCGCAAAGCGCTTACTCCCCGAGGTGGGGAGTCGAGGAAGCGAATCGTCCCTCCCGGGCCTTGACTTCGGGCAGGACAGAACAGGCAGTCATGCTGGAAAACATTCGGCAACTCGAAACGTTGGCTGCTTCTGGTCGGTCGGAGCACGTGATTGGGCAGGAAATCCGATCATATAAAGCTCCGCCCTGTGACTTACAGGCTTCCTTTTCTGTAAGCCATACTTCACTGGTTCGAGGATGGAATCAGCAAGCCGCCCGAACTCGCGTCGCAACCAACTGGATGACTGATTTAACGCTCCCCTGCTCCAGTTGACGTTCCGTTGTCTAAACTCAACCGTATAACAACGGATTCGGACGCAAAAACCGCTATTCCCACATCGATGATGGCTTCAATCATCCAACCGTCGCCCATCTTTGGGCCGAACGAGCCGATAATGCGAAATCTGGATCGCCATCAACGGGCCACCCTCGTCGATTCCGCGCCGTTCCGAGCGCGTGACCCTGCCTCGACAGATCACCTCGGCAGCCCGGCCTACGCCCATCTGCCGCGGAAGAAGCAAAGTCAATTCCATACGCGTGCTGGGCTGAGCCCAATCCTCACCGTGGAGTAGCATGCCCGACCGGCTGATGTTTCTGGTGGTTCCGCTGTGCCAGCCTTGTTCGCTGTCGGTCCGATAGCGTACCGGGATTTGTAATTCGAATCGCTGAGCACGTGTCTTACTACTGAGGCTAATGCCACCGCTTGCGTCGGACATCGTTCGTCCCATTCCTCGATGATTTCTTACGACCTCACCAGGGACCCTTAACGGTCTCTTGGTGCTTTCCCAGCTCTTGCTAATTTGTAATCTCAGTCTACGCTGCCCTGAAAACTTGACAATGGCCCTATGGTATCATTGAAATAGCACCATTGGTAGCTATAGTACTAGCACCATCCAGTGCCATGCCCGACCGCCTACGATGTGGGCTCAGTTGTCGGCGACCAGACCATGGTCGACGGCATAGAGGACGAGTTCTAAACGGTTGGAAACACCCAACTTATCAAATATATTGGTCAGGTGGTGTTTTGCGGTGTTTTCGCTTATTCCAAGCTCCCGCGCCAGGTCCTTGTTCGTATAGCCGGCCACAATCAGCGCTATGACTTCCATCTCCCGCGCGCTTAGGCCAAAGTTTCGCGGGACCTCTGATCCGCCTCGAGACGGCCTCATTCGGCGAAGCGCGTGGATAAGGTCCGAAACGCCCTCCTGGCCAACCCAGTATTGACCTTCGTGGACGCAACGAATGCTCTTAAGAAGAAGCTGCAGTGCCGAATGCTTCAATACAATCCCGCGCACGCCTAACTGCAACGCCTCAACGACTTGCTCTCTCTCGATCGCTGCGGTCAACATAATCGTGCGCGTTTGGAGTTCCAGCTTGCTCAATTCTGCAAGCACTTCGAGGCCACTCAACTTGGGCAACGAGAGATCCAACAGGAGCACATGCGGTTTGAGCTGGCGAACCACCTTTACGGTTTCTTCGCCATCCACGGCTTCGCCAACAATCTGCATCCCTGGCTCAGCCTCCAGCAGCTTCCGCAACCCTTCCCGAAATAGTGCGTGGTCGTCCGAAATGACGATGTTAATTGTAGGTGCAGACTCTTCCATGAGCAGCCGACGGGACCCGAGCCACGTTACTTCTCTTAGCCCAGCAAAACAGACTCAAAGCCTTATTCACGAAGTTGTTACAGATTCGGCAAATGGATCATCTTACCAATCCCGGAAACGTAGAGCAACCTCCGCACGCTGGCTCGCGTGCCCCAGCCGCTCTGCCGAATCGGGATACTCTTTTAGGACGCTCCCAGCTTATCTGACTGTCCACGGAATGTCAAGCAAACACAATATGTTCGCGGGGGTCACGAGTCGAGTGCTTGAGCACTTCGCCAGGGAGGGGAAACGGCCGTCAGGAGATTGGAACGTTGGCTCTTGTCTCATTCGAGGCTGGGCTCTGCACACCATTGGCGGCTACGGACCGAAGGACATAGTAGTAGGTCGTCCCTGCCTTCACGTTAGCGTCCACATAAGTGGTGGTGTTGACCGGCGCCGGGTTTATCGGCGTGCCGCTTTCCCCCCCGAGGCGGTTCCCCGGTAAATATCGTAGCCTATGACACCGGGGGTTGTACTGGCGGCCCAGGATAAGATGACGTCCGGGCAGCCGGTACCCGCAAGGCTTACTGTTTGAGGGCTGTTGCTGGCATTGTCAGTGATGCTGAGTGTGGCTGTGCGCTGTCCCGCGTCAGTAGGCGTGAACGACACCCCGATCGTACAGGTACCGCCCGCAGCCACTGAAGTGCTGCAACTGTTTGCAATCTCAGCGAAGTCTCCAGCGTTGGCGCCCCCGATCGTCAGCCCGGCGATGCTTAATGCGGCGCCGGTGTTGTTGGTGAGGGTGATCGTCTGCGCGGCGCTGGAGACCGCAATGGGCTGGTTTCCAAAAGAGAGGCTCGTGGAGGAAAGGCTGGCCCCCGCCGGTGGATTGCCCGAACCGGAAGGAGGTCCGGTGGCGATCCCGAGAAGACTGACCGTCTGGGTGCCCCCTCTGGCATTGTCGCTGAGGGTGACCGCTGCCATTCGACTACCACTGGCAATTGGGGTGAAGGTTACGCCGATGGTGCAACTCCTCCACGGCCCAACCGAGTTGCCGCAATGGTTGCTTTGGGCGAAGTCACTTGCATCCGCGCCAATGATTGCGAGGTTTGTAATGAGCAGTATCCCGGGACCGCCATTACTGACGGTTAGGTTTTGTACCGCACTGGTGGTGCCGGTCCGACGACTCGCGAAGGAAATACGGGGCGGAGAGAGGCTGACCGTCGGAGTTATGCCTATTCCGGTGAGGTTCACGGTCTGACTGCCACCGGGACCGCTGTCCACGATGGTGAGGCTCGCATGCCGGAAGCCGGCAGCAGTCGGCGTCATGGTCACACTGAATGTGCAATTCGCTCCGACCGCCACCGAACTGCCGCAGTCGTTGCTCTGAGCGAAATCGGTGGCGTTGCTGCCCGTGATGACGATGCCTTGAATAGCTAAGGCCGCGTTGCTTGCGTTCATCAAGGAGACGGTGCGCGCGGCACTCCTCATGCGGACGGTTACGTAGCCGAAAGATAGGCTGGTGCTCGAGAGGCTGACGGTGAGTGGCGAGCCTGAGTCGGCAAAACCGCTCCTGCACAAAACCGGCATTAGGGCAAGCGCAGCGAGCGCGGCAGCAAGAATTGCCCGCTTTAGTCGTGTTCGGGGGAACCTTCCGGCCTGAGCGCTGAACGCGTCAAGTTTGTGTGAGATTCTGTTTTCAGGAGGAGCCTTTTCGGCACTAGCAAATTGGGCCTGTCGGCAATTAAGGGGCATGTCAGTTATAGACCTTATATGTATAAGATAATGAATATTTAACTCTATAATCGGAAGCGGTAACCGCTCGCGCCACAACGCTTCGTGAGGAATAGACAGACTCATCCCCGGCGTACTCACTTGCCGCTTAAACTGGTTCTGAAAATTGGGATCCTAATCCTGCAAACTCCAAGAATTACCCGCAGTCAAATCACTGCAAATGTGTCTCCAATCCCCGCGTCTCCTTATTCCTTGCGGAGAACCCAATAGCCTTGCGGGTTTGCCCTTTGCGGCCTGCCACTAAGCCGACATGTCAACCTCGAGCAGGAAATGCTGGTGGGTTTTTTTGCTCATCAGCCGCCCTCGCCCTGAGCGAAGAGACACGTGGACAACTTGAAGGTCACTCCATTCGCGCGTTTGGTTGTGAACTACTTCGTTGGGGAGAGGGCCCTCCTCAAATTGCCTGGCGGGAGAGGCACGTCAGAGGGCCCGGTTGGTTTCTACGGACGATTCGTCTTCTTAGCCGAAAAGCCAGACTGTCAATTCGACGGAACTGTCGTCTCCGTTTCTGCTGAGGCCGGACTCTGCGTGTCATCTGAGCCGACGGCCGTAACTACATAGTAGTACGTCGTACCCGCCGCCACGCTCTCATCAGTGAAAGTCGTCCCAGTGACCGGCGTGGAGTTCAACGGGGTCGAACTCTCTCCTCCCGAGGTGGTTCCTCGGTAGACGTTATAACCCACGACCCCGGAGGTTGAACTGGGATTCCATGAGAGACCGACGTCATGGATTCCCAATCCCGAGAGGCTTACCGCTTGCGGGCTGCCCGTGGCATTGTCGGCGATGGCGAGAGATGCAGTTTCGGATTTGGATGTTGACGGAGTGAAGGCGACGCCGATTGAGCAATTCGCCCCCGCCGCAACTGAACTGCCACAGGTGTCCGCAACCTCAGCGAAGTCCGCCGCATTCGTGCCGGTAATCGTGAGGCTGCTGATACTCAGCGCCGTGTTGCCGCCGTTAGTCAAAGTGACGACTTGAGTGCTGCTGGTCACGGAAATCGGCTGGTTCGTAAAAGAGAGGCTGCTCGGCGACAGACTGACCGTTGCCGAAGTGCCCGTCCCACTAAGGCTGAAAGACTGTGGGCTGCCGTTGGCGTTGTCAGTGAAACTGACCGAGGCCGATCGGTTGCCGCTGGCGGTCGGATCAAACGTGACGCTGACCGTGCAACTGGCGCCAGCCGCCACTGAGGTGCCGCACGTGTTGGTTTGAGCGAAGTCGCCGGCATTGGCGCCCGTAAGCGCGATGCTGGAGAGGCTCAAGGCCGCGTTGCCGCCGTTGGTCAGGGTGGCGGTCAGAACCCCACTGGTGGTGTTGACGGCTTGGTTGCCGAACGAGAGGCAGGTCGGGGAGAGGCTCGCGGCTGCCGCAGAGCCTGTCCCTGAGAGGCTTACCGTTTGGGGACTGCCGGCGGAATTGTCAGCAACACTGAGCAACGCCGTACGGCTGCCGCTGGCCGCCGGTTTGAAAGTGATGCTGAACGTGCAACTCGACCCCGCCGGAAGCGAACTGCCGCAATTGTTGGTCTGGGCAAAGTCACCGGGGTTCGCCCCTGTGATGGTCACGCTCGAAATGCTCAGAGCGGCGGTGCCGGCGTTATCCAAAGTGACAGTCCCGGCCGCACTGGTTGTGCCGACGGGCTGGCTGGCAAAGGCGAGGCTGCCAGGCGAAAGGCCGGCTGCCGGAGTGGCGACTGCGACGCCAACGCCGTTAAGGCTCACGCTCTTGCGACCGGTATAACCGCTGGTCGAGATGTTGAGCGTCGCAATGCGCACTCCGGTTGTATTGGGGCTGAAGGTCAGGCTGATTGTGCAGCTTGCTCCCGCTGCCAGCGACCTGCCGCAATTGTTGGACTGCGCAAACCTACTGGCATACGTGCCGGAGACTGCCAGGCTTGTAATCGATAAGGATGCGCTGCCTGTATTCTCAAGAGCGACGCTGTGGGCGGGGCTGGTCGTATTGACGACCACCGATCCGAAGGCAATGCTGTTGACAGAAACCCCGGCCACTCCTTGGCTGCGTGCCGCAGAAAAAGCCACGGTGCTGGAAGCGGAGAGAACTGCCAGCGCGATCATGGTCGCTAGAAGAATCCCCGTCTTCAGGCGAGCTTGGCGCACTGCCCAGGCTGGAACGACAGAATGACCCAGCCTGTGGAACTTGCGGGTTTGAAGAGAAAGCAAGGTGTGAGAATCTATCTGACGTATTATTTCGATTGGACTCATAGTGTTTATAACCCTTTACAAAGATATTAGGCGAGTAAGATCGCCGGCTATCCGCAGCCAAAACTCGCAAAGACTCAATCGGCCCGGAGGGCGGGCTGATAAATCGAGGGGAGCCGCAGAAAGCCGGATTGGGAGAGCTTGTCCAACAGGCACTTGGTCGAAACTTATGAGAGTTCTATAAGAATGTCCCTGTTTCCACGAGCCACTGCGTGGGAAAAGGGCGATGAGTGGGCGGAAGTCAAAAACTGAAGCGTCTTTCATCTTCCCTATCTCTCGAACCGGCTGAGCAACCGGGAGCGATCGTTGAACCGACGCCTGAAGGTACCAGTACCCGAAGGTGGGGGGCTATAGTACTAGGGTACTGTCAGATCGGTTATGTATGGTTTAGGTGCTAAACGTTTGAAATACTGGCGGACGCCGTCTATAGCACCAAGGTACTGCCCGAGGCCGTGAGTTGGCTTCTCATTGCTCCCCGAAGCTGCCACCTTGGTCGCAGTTTCGCGCGAGTGGGTGCTGCCCTCGCCCGTGCCGCCAACGGAAAGCGCAGTGGACCGCCTTGTTGGTTCAGGAGATTGCTGCTAGACTTGAATTCCGGCGGACGATTGCAAGGCTTGCGAGACGCGGAGGGTAGGGCAGGGAGGTGCGCGATGGCCAAAGAGGAGGGCAGTTCTTCGGGGTTCCGAGTGGTTGACCGCCGGCCATTTTCCGCCGACGGCTCGAGAAAAGACGATGTGGTTGCGGATGAAAAGAACGAGGCGGCGGCGCGGGCGACGGATCGCAGTGCGCCGCGCCAGGCGCCCAGCGAGCCCCGCGGCCCATTTGACGAGGATTCCTCAGGGTTTGAAACCCTGGTTTCTTATCTCAGCACCACGGCCATGTTTCAACTTGGGTTAATAGCTGGGCCGTCTGGGGAGCATATTCCTGCCGACATGCCCAATGCCAAGCGCACCCTCGATCTGCTGGAAGTGTTGCAGGAAAAGACCCGGGGCAATCTCACCGCCAATGAATCTCGACTGCTCGAGGATGTCCTTTACGAACTGCGCATGAGCTTTGTCGAGATGCAGAAACGACAAACGCGAAAGAGCAAATGAGATTGACCTTCTTGGGGACCGGGACTTCCACCGGAGTTCCAACCCTCGCCTGCCATTGCAGGGTTTGCACCTCTCGTGATCCGCACGATCAGCGGACCCGGCCTTCACTGCTGGTTCAGTTCGACGGCCGCGTCCTGGTGATCGATACGACGCCGGACTTCCGCACGCAAGCTCTGCGTGAGAAGCTGGACCGCCTGGACGCTGTTCTCTTTACCCACTCCCATGCTGACCATATCCTGGGGCTTGATGACGTCCGTAGCTTTTACTTCCGGCAGCAGAAGCCGATTCCGATTTACGCTGACGCCCATTGCATGAAGGAAATCCACCGGACTTTCAAATACATCTTTGACGGCGACTACCCCTACGGCGGGATCGCCCGGCTCGATCCCCACCTCATTGATGGACCCTTTGAAGTGGATGGCCTCAAGGTTCTTCCGGTGCCCGTGCTGCATGGCAATTTGCCGATTCTGGGATTTCGCATCGATGGCGTCGCCTATCTGACTGATGTGAGCGAAATCCCTGAATCGAGCTATCCGCTGCTGGAGGGCCTCGAGGTACTGATTCTCGATGCTCTGCGCCCGCGTCCCCACCCCACTCACTTGACGGTCGAGCAGGCCCTGCGCGTGATGGAGCGATTAAAGGTTCCACGAGGTTACTGCACCCACATCGCCCACGAATTGGGCCACGAGGAAACCAACGCCCGTCTTCCCTCGCATGTGCGGCTGGCATACGACGGGCTGCAACTGGAGATCTAGGAAGTCGAGAGTCGAAAGTCGAAAGTCGAGAGTGGAAGAGCTGCTGAGCCGCCGGTGCCTCACTTCGACCTTTGACTCTCGACTTTGAACTGTCGACTCTCAACTCTCTATGCGCGTCATTGACAATCTCGGCGGACTACAACCCGCGCCGGCTTCCTGCGTGCTGACCATCGGCAACTTCGATGGAGTCCACCTGGCGCACTACAAGCTCCTGGACCGCGTGGTGGAAGTGGCTCGCCCTCGAGGTGCGATCGCCGCCGCGATCACTTTCGAGCCGCATCCCATCAAGTTTCTTGCCCCCGCTCGCGCCCCAAAGCTCCTCACGCCCTTCGCCCGCA
The DNA here is from genome assembly GCA_963842495.1 of uncultured Acidobacteriota bacterium. GTDB lineage: Bacteria > Acidobacteriota > Terriglobia > UBA7540 > UBA7540 > CAVROP01. The sequence goes on along the minus strand of CAWJHY010000037.1, from coordinate 13,021 downwards.
AGGCCCGCCTGATCGCCCAGAGCGGCATTGACCTGCTGGTGGTGCTTCCCTTCAACCGCGAACTGGCTCACCTTTCGCCCTTGGAATTCGTGCGCAAGATTCTCGTTCAACCGTTGCACACGGTGGCCGTTCATGTGGGGCCGAATTTCCGCTTCGGGTATCGTCAAGCGGGAGATGTGGAAATTCTGGAAGAGTTGGGCCGGCAGGAAGGCTTTTACGTGGAAGTGCTGCCCCTGCTGGAAGTGCGCGGCCAGCGGGTTTCCAGCACACGCATCCGGGAATTGCTGGTCGAGGGCAAGGTCCAGGTGGCCAACCGGCTGCTGGGCAGGCCCTTCTCGGTCTATGGACCGATTGTGGCCGGCATGGGGGTAGGCCGCAAGCACACCGTCCCCACCCTTAACCTCGCGCCGGTTGAGGAACAACTGCCCAAGACGGGAGTGTACGTCACTCGCACCCGGCTCGGCGAACGGCTCTGGGACTCGGTCACCAACGTTGGCCATAAACCCACCTTCGGTGACAACCAGGGTCTCACGGTTGAGACCTTCCTTCTGAGTTTCCCGGGCGGCGAGGTCCAGCAGCTCGACATGGAAATCGAGTTCCTCTACCGCCTGCGGGATGAGATCAAGTTCCAGAACCCCGCCATCCTGAAACTGCAAATTCAGGAAGATGCCCGCCGTTCGTTGAAGTTCTTCCGCCTCTTCCGGGCCTTCGCGCCGCCGGAGAACAGCAGTTCCATCCCAAAACCCCTGGCGCCGAAGCAGGCCTAAGCGAGCGGGGGCGTAAGCTGTGGTGCGGGCATTCTGCCCGAGACCTGTGGCGCGGGCAGCCTGCCCCGACCTGTCGGGGTCTCGCCCGCTGTGGAGTGGACATTCTGCCCGCGAGTTCTTGCGGGGGTAGCCCCGCGTTGTGGCACGGCCATCTTGGCCGTGAATCGGCACGGGCAGAGCCTGTCCTGAGCGGAGCGAAGGAATGCCCGTGCCACTGCGGGCGGGACCCCGACAGGTCGGGGCAGGCTACCCGCACCACGCCTCATACCCTCACCCCCTCCGTGGCCGGTCCTTTGTTTTCTAAGACATTCTCGCTTTGTTCCGGCGATTTTGAGGTTTCCCCGGCGTTTTCCTCTTCCGGACTTTCTGTCCCAGCGTCCAGCCCCACGACCTTACTCAGTTCCTCGGCCGCACGGTCCTCCGGCTCACCCGTAGGGGCGGTTCGCGAACCGCCCCTACCCAGGCGTGCATGTTCTTGGCGCATGGTCAGGATGATCCTCACTTTGCGGTCGATCGAGCGGTCCAGCGCCGCTTCCTGCCGCAGCAGCATCTCCCAAGTCTCACCCGCCGGAGCCAGGCAGGCGTCCCGCTCGATCGCGTCATTCTCCTCTTGCACCGCGATCTCTTCCTCGAACGCCGCCTTCACGGCCCCGATCTCCTCCTCCAGCAGGCGCAGCAGTTCCTGGTAGCGAGCGTCCCGCCCGCCTCGTCCCCGAAGAATTCTTTCACATATTTGTCCGTCTTTGCCTGGTCGTTCTGCTCCTGGACATCCCGCTTCCCGAAGAGGCCAATCAGGTGATCGATCCGCGGGGCCGCCAGCCCAACTCGCCCTGGTAGTAGCTCTCGATCTCTTTCTGCTGGGCCAGCGAAAAGAGCCGCTGCCGCACCTGCTCGTGAATCGCTCCCCACCGCGAAATCAGCAGGCGCAGGCGCGCCCTCGGGTCTGTGGGCTGGGGCAGGTTGGCCGCCACCGCCACGCACTGGGAGGGTTCAAAGGTAACGTCAGCAAGGTCCCGGGCGAGCGCGTCGCCGCTCCTCGACCGCTTCGAGAGCGCGCCGCATCAGGCCCGTCTCCATGCGCTCGATGCGGTTGCGCCGCCAGTAGAGCCTGCCCAGGTCGGCGAGTTGCCGGTCCCAGAGGGCGTCGCCGGGGCCGTAGGTGGTGGCGAGTTCCCGTTGCAAGGCGCATACCGTTCGGGATCTTCGCCCAGGGCGCGCATGACGGCGGCCTCGTTTTCGGGCGCGGCATCGCAGCCGTGCTTGAGCGCGTTCATTTTCATTCGCTCTTTTCCGGCCTCGCTGCGGGGGCCGGTGGAGTGCTGCGAATTGCGCCGAGCGGCGTCGAGCCGCTGGGGAGTAAGACACGTAGATTTGCGTAAAGACATAGTATTCTCCATGAATTGGAAAGTTGGGAGCAGGGGCGGCAGGCGAGCCGTCCCCACCGAAGGTGAGACGGACGTTCACGACCCTTATAGACTATCACAGATTTATCCCTGATGTCAAGTGGCAACGCAGTTACGTTACACCGTAGGCATCAACGGGTGGGGCAAGCCCCAATACTGTTCACTTAACTAAATCTGTGGTATCCTTCTCTCATTGACCTTGAGAGGAGGACCACAATGGCCCGTACTAGAGCTGAACTTCCAAAAGGTACCCGAATTACGGATTACATTAGTCTCGGCGTGCTGGCCACGACGTTTCCTTTGGCGCAGGTGAAGGCGGTGCTGGCCGCGCAGCAGAAGAGCAGCCGGCGGCAACGCGAACTGCCCGCGCACGTGGTCGTTTACTATGTCATTGCTTTGGCGTTGTTCATGCAAGTGTCTTATCGCGAGGTGTTGCGCTGTCTGCTGGAAGGCTGGGGGTGGTTGTTGGGGCCGCACCAGCGGGTGAAGATCACCGGCAAATCGGGGATTTCGCAAGCCCGCACCCGGCTGGGCTGTGCGGTCCTGCAGCAGTTGCATGACGAGGTGGTGAAGCCCGTGGCCGTGCCCCAGACCCCCGGGGCTTGGTATCGGCGCTGGCGTCTGGTGAGTCTGGACGGCAGCACTTTGGACGTGGCCGACGAACCCGCCAACGTGCAAGCCTTCGGTCGCCCGGCGGCCAGTCGGGGTGCCAGCGCCTACCCGCAAATTCGCTTTGTGGCGCTGGTGGAGAACGGCACGCACGTGTTGTTTGGCAGCCGCCTGGGGGGCTGCGCGACGGGCGAGATCAGCCTCGCGCAAGAGGTGATCGGGACTCTGCAGAAGGGAATGCTGTGCTTGGCGGATCGCTACTTCCTGGGTTTTCGCTTGTGGAATCAAGCCCGTGCGGCCGGAGCGGACCTGCTGTGGCGGGTGCCCAAGAAACGGCGTTTGCCGGTGGAGAGTCGCCTGCCGGACGGTTCCTATCTGAGCCGTATTTATCCCTCCGAGCAGGATCGACGCCATCACACCCAGGGTGTGGTGGTGCGGGTGATCCAATACCGGCTGGAAGGGGTGCCCGGCGCCGAACCCCTCTATCGCTTGGTGACCACGATCCTCGACCCGAGCGAAGCGCCCGCCGAGGAATTGGCGGCGCTCTATCACGAGCGCTGGGAAATCGAGACCGCCCTGGACGAGCTGAAGACCCACTTGCGGGGAGCGAAAATCGTTTTGCGGAGCAAGACACCGGACTTGGTCCGACAAGAATTTTACGGGCTGCTGCTGGCGCATTTTGCCCTGCGCGGCTTGATGCACGAGGCGGCCTTGAAAGGGGGAGAAGATCCCGACCGGCTTTCCTTCCTGCACGCCGTGCGGGTGGTCCGCCGTAAGCTGCCCCTCTACGCTGCTACCCCCCCCTCGGGAGAGGAAGGCGTTCCATGAGGCGATGTTGGATGAAATCCTGCAAGAGCGAGTCGTCTCCAGTCGTGGCCAGCAACACCCGCGTGGGGTGAAACGCAAGCTGAGCAAATTCCCGCTGCGTCGTCGCGGGACTTGCTCCACTGCGCGAATTGAATTCTCGGAATGCATCAGAATCATTAAGTGAACAGTATTGGGGCAAGCCGTACCCCTACAAGCTGTACGGGGACGGCGGTTGGCGCAGACTCCGGCCTTGTGGAGTCTGCGATGTCCCGAAGGGACACAACGACGGCGAGGCTCCTCTGGCGACCCTGACGCGCCCCTGCGGGGCGTCGCAGATACCAAACCTCCGGTATCTGCGCCAACCGGAGTATTGTGGACGGCGGCGGGTTGTCGAAGGCTCAAACTATTCTTGGGTGGCGCATGGGTTTCATGGATGCGCCGGGATGGGTCCGGGGCAGGCCCAAGGGCGCAGACATGAAGAGCAATGTGTGCGCCCGCGCTGATCTTGCTAAGACGCTACGATAGACGGACAGGCGAGGTCCGCTTGCACGGGGCTCATGATTATCGTATGCTTTGGGTCGGTATCCAGCCACGGCATGGCCGGTACCAACTCGGCAGGTCTGCCTGGTGCCGTGACAACCGAAAAGGAACGCTTCACAATCCGCGCCTCTTCGAGCCGACTCGGAAAAGGCCTAATCGCCATACCGCAGCGATTCAACGGCTGGTTTCCTCGCGACAAGGGACCAATCCAAATCGTCTTTGACGACGAGCGGGAATCAAAGCCGCTGACCTTTCATCCGTACGATCCCGTCGTGAAAGAGAGCCGCATATTCGGCCTCGGTGGGTGGTTCTCCAGGAGAGGCGTCCGCGAGGGAGACCGAGATCTCAATTACCCTCGAAGACCTTAACAGACGGCTTTATAGGATCGCGCTGGACCGCTACGTTCGCGACCGAGAGGAGGAAAGAACCCGACAGAAGCTTCAGGCTGCGCGAACCGATTCGGAAGCCGAGCAGGAGGTAGATGCGCTCTCGCGCATGACGAAGAAACGGCCGCGCGCCGTGGCTCGCGACGAGCTGACCCGAATTGCTCTGGAATCGATATGCCGGCCACGTCCCAAAATACATCCCGGCGCTGCTGAACGCCACGAGGGCGTACCACCGGCAATTCGCGTTCTCCTTCGCGAACTGCACGATGGGAGGTGTCAGCTCTGCTCCTTCACCTTCGAGAAAGCGAACGGTGAGCCGTATTTTGAGGTGCACCACCTTGACCCTGAGATCGGGCACCACCCGACCAATCTGCTCCTGCTCTGCCCGAACTGCCATGCGCAGTTGGAGCATGCTACGGTGACGGACTTCAGATGGGTTGGTAACTGGCTAGTTGGCGTGACGATCAACGGGAAGCGATTGGGCGTCCGTCAGCCGCTTGTTCAAAACTCGATAACGAGAACCGTGCTTGGATTGGTCATTCTGGTCGCAGCCGCTCAGGTCGGACGGCTGCTTGCACGGTGAAGCGAACAGGGGGGTGAAATCCACCACTGCGAGGCTATATGCGGGGATTCAAAAAACCAATTCGACCCAAGGTCAATCCTTGGAGCCACAGAACGGCACTAAGCGTCGCTGCTGCATGCCAGGACGGAGGCAAAGCCCGCATCGTCATCGCGACAGATCGGAAGGTGGGAACTGCGGCGGCAAGCGCTGAGGCTCATGACAAGCTTCATTGGATCAACGACAACGTGCCCCTGCTGATCGCAGGTACGATGCATAGGGCCGTGGACCTGAGAGATACGATCACGGATTATCTCGCTCAATACTACCAAGAAAATCCTGAACCGGGCTCCGTAAGTGAGTATCAAATCACAAAGCTCCTTAAACGTCCTGTTGCGCTGTTCAAACGGCAACTTGCCGGCGAACATGTGTCGCTGAAATTCGGCCTCGGGTACGAGGAGTTTAAGTCCTGTGTGCGCTCGCATCGGATAGATACCCTCGTCGCGAATCAGACTATGCAGGAGATATCGGATATCCAGTTCGGCTGCTGGTTAATCCTTCCGTTCTTTTGGGAGGGAAAACCCAAAATCTACAAGATTGACACCTTCGGAACGGTAGAACTGTGCGAGCATTTTGCCGCCATAGGAACGGGGGCGATTATCGTCGAGAGCGTTCTCTACCAAAGGAAACATGAAGCGCAGACCCCGTTAGGCCCCTCTGTGTACCACGTTTTTGAAGCAATGAATCTGGGCTCTACTCTTTCGGGCAACAGTCAAGGGCATACAATTGACGTTCTTTACCCTCCAGGCGAGAAGAAGAGGCATGTGACCAGAGAAACGCTCACCGAAGCGGCAAAGAGATTCCTTGAGGGCGAGTTCGGTAGACTCGGCCCAAAGCCTTTCGAGACGCTAAGGCTCCCGGAGAACGCGCTCCGACGAGACTTTTAATTGCTTTGGCGGCACCTCGCAGGACGCCTTACGGAGTTGATGAAGTCCAACGCGAAGAGGACCTTCCTCTCGACCTTAGGGCGGGCTGGCGCTCCTATAATGTCGTCGGCTTTGTGAAGGCGGAGAAGGTACCTGACCTTTTCCCCTCCACTTGCGTTCCATTCTGGCTGGTAATGCGTGATGAGGGCGAACTCTGCCGCGAAGACCCACCACTCGCTGGCAAGTGTCAAGTAACGGCACTGCACGTCGTCCTGCGTGATATTCTGGCGCCCGCTGATTTTGACGACATGTTCAGCGAGGCGAGTGCGCAGCGTCCGCTTGCTTTTGGTGGTCCCTTTGGACGCTTTGCCGACGTACACGAGCCGATCCTTGAAGTACAGGGCATAGATGCCACTGACTGGCGGCCCTACTCCTTTCGTGAGCGCGAGCAATGGGCTCGACTCTAACTTCTCCACAACCTGTTCTCGGATGCCCCGATCAAGGTCGAAGTCGAAATGATGAGGGTCTTCGATAGCTGCTGGCATGACCGAGGCATCTTACCACGGAACCATTGCACAATAAACGCTGGAGCGGTATAAGCTTTGGGGGAAAAGGTCAGGTGGCCTTTGCTCCCGAAGGAATGGGTATTGAGTGCGGTAGCGCAACTCGGATTGCAAGACAGCCTGCGGAGCCGAGGACGGCCCGGAAAAGGCGGAAAAGGGTCGCGGTAGGGGGAAAGGGTGGGGGGAAAGGGTGTCAGGTGGGGGGACAGGTGGGGGGAAAGGGTGTCAGGTAGTGCGCCGGGATAAACCGGCATGCAGTGGAGGATGAAAGAGCCTTACAGGAAAGGAGTAGCGAACCGCCTGGCCTCGAGTCTTGCGGAGGCAGTCGCGAGGCTGCCGTCGAAGCGTAGACAGAGGTATCAGTGGGCAGGGTATGGAGCTGCGAAAACCCTAAATCGGGATGCCGACCCTGTTACCTGAAGGGGAAGGCCACACACGCGTCGACGGTAACGCGAGCCGGCGGGTGGTCCCGCGTAGTCGTAGACCCCAGGCACGCTGAGAAACTGCATGCACGAGAACCGGGAGACCTCTTCGGTGTTCCCAGATGGGGACCGGTCCGGGAAGGCCGAGCGCCGCACGCCGGACGTGTACGCCGGAGAGGAGTCGGATCGCGCCGTAGTACCTGTGAAGCTGTCGAACTAAGAGGCGTCAGCCTCGGCGGAGATGGCGGAGGGAAGGGCGCGAACCAAGGAGAACACCAGCCAGAGCCACACGCCACCGGCACAGTACGGGTAAGGCGTGTCCCAGGGTCGGGCGAGTGTGCGCCATGCTCCCATTTGACGCCATCATCCGAGGTAGGAGCCGTATGGTGCGGTGAAGCTAGTTGATGTTCTAGCGGGTGCAAGACCCGCCGGTGCAGATTGCCCAGTTGGCACCGTAGTGATATCCGGCGACGGGGCGGGTGACCAAACCGTCGAAAGCCCGGAAGTAGACGCCCTCTCGATGGCTGGATGCGAATCTGGTCTGCTCCGACAAGGAGGGCAAGCAAAACAACAGGTCGTAGCGCAAGCGAACAGTAGTTAAGCCGCGAAAACTTACCCCCTTACTCGGATCGGAGTGTGAGGGTGAAGGGAATGCCGAAACTGTCATACGGAGTTGAAGGCTAGTATCTTCGGTGAAGCACTGGGTACAAGCAGCCGAAGAGTTCCCCGTGGTCGTAGAGGACGACATGTTGCGAAAGAGCATCGATGAAAGCTCAGAACCACTCGTGGGTCGCTTAGGCCTGTGCAAGTCAGGCACCGCGAAGATATCCCGTATAAACCGCGCTGCGGCGAAGTCGGGATGTGCCTGCGAGTGGGGCGCATGGGGCCAGTTAAGTGAGGATGGACCGGGACAGCATAACCCGGACCGGAGCGAGGGCCCCTGGGGTAGAGCGGAATACCGCTCGCGCGGAGGTGCCGGATAAGCCCCATCGACCCTGACACTGAGCAGGGAAATCCCGATGGAGGCCGACCGGCACGAAGGACGATGGCAAACCCGGTCGCGGGGAAGGCCTCGTCTGATATTCCGGCCTTTAAGCCGTACCGGGGAAAACCCGCCGTACGGAATTTTAGGGGAGGCGATGGAAACGTCGGCATCATTCGAAGCCCGGTCCGCGCCATTGCCTTACCCGACCGTTAGTAGCGCCCGTACGGATCTGTGCGGGGGGCGGTCAGCAATGGTCGTCCCTACCGCGACCCCTTTTCATCCTACCGCAAGAACAGTTCTACTCGGTCTGTCGTCCAGGTTGCCACGCCGCTGCCGAAAAGGTCCTGGTCCTCTGTCCAAATTGGCAAGTCCAAAAGTAACGCCACCGCCACCACGGGCCAATCGTCTGGATCACGAATTTCGACGCGCTCTCTCGCGACTAGCTCAAAATCCCCGTAGAGGCTTCGGTCAACCACTTGGACTGTTCCCCTTAGCTGATCGAGCGCCGCAAGTCCAGCAGCGGTATCGCGGCCCCGCTTTTGCAGTTCCTTTTCCAAGTAACAACGGGCGTCGGCGAAACAAACATCCGGGCTATAAAAGCTCGCGGCATCCTCATACAATTCGAGCAACTCACGAACGCGTCGGCCCAGGACGGCGCGCATAAGGATATTGGCATCAAGCACCAGCCCTTTCCGTGGGCTCATTTACGCCCTGCGGCGCGCCAGCGCTTGAAGTCCGCGATGATTTCATCTTCGGTGATGCCTTCGCCCAGCAGCATTTCCTGCAGCCGGGCAGCCGCCTCTTTCAACTGCGCCCGCTCAGCATCAGATCGCTTCCGGCGCGCGGGGAGATAATAACCCACGGTGTCGCCGTGCCGCGTAATCGCCACCGGCTTGTCGCTCTGCAACAAGTAGTTGGCAAGATTCTCGCGAAACTCACGGATACCGACCTTAAGAAGTCCCATGTGCGTTCACCTGTGTACACATTTTACAAGACGTGCCCATACCTGTCAAGCCAGCCTGTGGCCACGCCAGAAATACTGTTCCCGTCGTTTTCCGCGCTCGTAGGCGGACACCTCCGTCACTCTCAGAAGAGGTACTTCAGTGCGAATTGGATGAGGCGAGGAGCGACCGAGGTTTGCGTGATCACCCCGAAGTTTGCAGTGCCAAGCGTCGTGCCGGGGTTCGAGAACTGGGGATGGTTGAGGGAGTTGTAGAATTCAATGCGGAAGGCGAGTTCGGCGTCTTCCCGCAGGCCACCCACCAGGGTCGTCTTTCCCAGCGAAAAGTCGGTATTAAGCTGCGGCGGGCCGTCGAGGAAGCTCTGGCCTGTGTTGCCGTACCCGGTGGCGCCATCGGAGCCGAGGGCGGGGGGAGCACACAATGCCGGCGTATTGATCCAGCCGCCCAGCCTCGATTCCAGGCTGGCGGCGGTGGCCACGGAGGCGAGGGTTCGACCCGGGCAGAGAGTGACGGTGGAGGGAGAGGCTTCACCGTAGACGGTGCCGCCGTTCGGATCGCTCAGAGTCAGCGGCAATCCGCTTTGCAGAATGACGATCCCGGTTGAGAACCACCCGTTCAACAGTTTTGCCGCCGCGCCGGCATTGTAGAGGCGATTGGGGAACTGGTAATCAAAGTTGGTGACGCTCCGGTGGGTGCGGTCAAAGGAGGCGCGCGCCCAGTTCCTGGCGAGATAATTCAGGTCGTTATAGATGGCCGTGTCGTTCATGGCCTTCGACAAGGTATAGGCGGATTGAAAGGTCAGGCCGTGGGAAATCTGCCTGCGAAGAGTCGCCTGGAGGCCGTGATACCAGGACTCACCGGCAAACTCGCTGTCCGTCAATGCGGAGGGGGTCTCTCCCAGGTACGGAACGCGCTGCCCGGCGTTGACGGCGGTATTGGATGTGATGCAGCCGGTGGGCGCTCCGGTGTAGCCGCAGTTCACGGGGCGGGCGGGACTGGCCAGCAGGGGCTGGTTGAGGCCCACGCCGATCAGCAGATTGTCCCCGTACGATCCCACGTAGCCAACGTCAAAGGTGAAAGCGCTGGGCAGCCGGGTTTGGATGCTCAGATTCCATTGCTGGAGCCGCGGAATTTTGTATTCCGGGCCGGCGATCCGGTCAGAAAGCTGGGAGGATGGGGTGCGCGGAACAAAGCCGAGGGTCGTGGTCGGAAACGGCTTCTGGAGGTCCGACTGGCCGTTGGCGGCGTCGGTATTGGTGAATCCCTGCGCAAACGGCGCCGCGGTGAAGAGGGGCGCGTTGCCGGCGTTGGCGCTGTATCGCCGGCGCCTGGTAAAACCAGCCGTAACCGCCGCGCACCGCGGCGCGCCCGGCCGCTCCGAACGGCTGCCACGCAAAACCCAAGCGGGGCGCGAACTTCCCAAGCGGAGTGCTGTTCTGATAGAAACTGCGAGTGGCGCTGGTCCACACACCCGTGGGCGGCGGCCCAAACGGCTCGCCTGTGTAAGGATTGATCAGGGCAGGATGGTAATTGGCCGCCACCACGTCGCCGGCCAGAGTTCCCGCGAGCGGCGGAATCGGCGCCTGCTTCAGTAGAGACGGCCAGACGTTGCCGATCTCTCCTGCCTTGTCGAACGAGGGTCCCACATACTCCCAGCGCAGGCCGGCATTGAGCGCGAGGCGCGGCGTCAGCTTGAAATCGTCCTGCGCAAAGCCCGCCCCGTAATAGTGCCGGTATTGGTACTGCACCTCGCCGTTCGGTCCCACACCTTCGTTAGCTCTTACGGTTTCGATGTTGCTGCGGCCGACCGGGCTTTCGTTGTCCGTGGCGCTCAGGCCCACCAGCAAGTCCTCGAAAGTTTCGACGGTGATCTTGCCGCGTGCGGCGCCGGTGTCCAGGCGGTCGTTGTGTTGCAAGAGGAATACTCCGCCCACCCGCGCATTGTGCCTTCCGTGAACCAGGGAGAGATTGTCTGCCCAGGTGAGCGTGTTCGTGAGCATGGAGAAATCGTTCGCGCCATTGCCGAAAAAGCGGAACGTTCCCATGGGGCCCAGCATGGTGACTTCCGGGGGGAAAGCGAAAAACGGATCCACGGGGGTCATGCCGAATGAATCCGCATCGGGAGTGCCGACGCCGCGGGCTGTCTGAAGAGTGCGCGTGTAAGCAAACCGCGCTTCATTGGCCACCTTGGGCGTCAGCACCGAAGTCAGCTTGACGGAGAGCGCAGCGTCCTCCGCGTGAAGCGCTTGGGGAGAGCCGGAGCCGGGAAGCACCGGGGTGACGGTCGCCCCGCCCGGCGCTCCCAGAGACCGACGCTGGTGAATTCGTGAAAAAAAGCCGCGCCATGACAGGGTGTTGGCCGATGAGGCGAGAACGTCGCTGTTGGCGACGAGGTGATCCTCGTTGTAATAAGACGGGAAGCTGAAGGACGAGAAACCCATGCCCGCATTGCTGCCGGACTGGAGGATCGTCTGGGGAACCGGCAACAGGAATGAGCCATCGGGCAGCGTGGTTTGCAGAATCCGTAGCGCCACCGGATTGATGGGAGCGGTCGTGGCGGTATTCTGGTTCGCGCAGTCCAGTTGCTTGCCGCCCGCAAAGGTCAGATAGCGCGGGTCCGCTTGACCCGTATCCGGGCCGCTGGTCAGCACGTGATTCGCGGGGCAGAACTCCGCCGCCAGGGTGGCCGCCGAACGGTCGCTGGTCAGAGGAGGAAGGATGACCGTGGCCACGGAGGTCGGGTCGAGCCCGTTCACCTGCCGCGTTCCCTGGTAGGAGCCGAAAAAGAACCACTTGTCCCGGAGCACCGGGCCGCCCAGGGAAAGTCCGAACTGGTTTTGCTTCAGATTCGGTTTGGGCTGACCGGTGGCATTTCGAAAGAAGGCATTGGAATTGAAAATGTCGTTGCGCACGAATTCCCAGGCGGTGCCGTGATACTGCCTCTCGCCGCCCCGCGTTATCACGTTGGTGCTGGGGACCATAGCGCCATAGCCGGTGTCGTACTGCGAGGTCTGGATCTTGAACTCGGCGATGGCGTCAGGATTGGGGACGGTGCTGGGAGGGTAAGCGCCCTCGATGGCGTAGCTGCCCGCTGTTGTGCTGCCGTTCACGTTGACCGTCTGGGTTCCTCTGCCCAGCGTTCCGGCATTGTTCACATCCGCGACGGTACCCGAAGACATGGAGAGAACCTGGGCAAAGTTGCGGGTGGTCAGCGGCACGCCGGTGATCGTCTTGTGATCCACCAGAGTGCCGGTGGACGAGGCCGACAAGCTTAGGCGGCAGTTGCACTCGACCCTCTCACGGGGGTCGCCGGGTTCCAGGCTCGCGTCCAGCGTGGGAGCTTCCGAAACGCTCACGGTGATTGAGGAGACTAGCGAGGTCTTGAATCCGGGTGCAGAAAAGCTCACACGGTACGTCGCGGGGACAAGCAACGAGAAGCGATAGCCGCCATTCTCTCCCGAGATCATGGTGAGAGTCTGATTCGTCGCGTGGTTCGTGAGCACGACGGTGGCGCCCGGCACGGGTTGGTTCGCGCTGGTGATGGTCCCGCCTAGCGCCCCCGTGGCGTCAGACTGCGCACACAGAAGACTGACGAACGCTATTATCCAGAGAGCGACGAGCGCCGCGCCGAGGAAATGCCGCCTTCCGCAAAACTCGACTGAGAACCGACCGACGTGCTCTGCGAAATCAACGATATGGCGCACTACCACCCGGCGTTTCTCCTGATTCCACGAATTGTCCAGCTTAGAACTCTACCACGGTATCTGAGATTCCGGTTCCGAGAAGGGAGCTCAACCAGGCGCGGGGACCTCGGCGGCATTTCAGATTTGAGATTCAAGATTCAAGAGGAAGAGCCGCAGAGGAGGGGCAACTGCGCCCGCCTGTGCGCTGCGCCCGGCGCGGGGGCCTCGGCGGGATTTCAGATTTGAGATTCAAGATTCAAGAGGAAGAGCCGCAGAGGAGGGGCAACTGCGCCCGCCTGTGCGCTGCGCCCGGCGCGGGGGCCTCGGCGGGATTTCAAATTTGAGATTCAAGATTCAAGAGGAAGAGCCGCAGAGGAGGGGCAACTGCGCCCGCCCGTGTGCTGCGCCG
>CAWJHY010000036.1:0-96369 GCA_963842495.1 uncultured Acidobacteriota bacterium | reverse complement strand
TCCAAACCTGGGATGGAAGAAGGTGCCGTTGGGATCCAAGCTGAGGGCTCTGCTTAAGGTCCCGGTGTTTGTCGAGAACAACGTCAACGTTGGCGTGATGGGGGAATACACCCTGGGCGCAGGCCAGGGAGCGCGTGAACTCGTGGGAATATTCGTCGGGACGGGAATTGGCGGAGGCATCGTCAACGGAGGACGGCTCTTTCTCGGTTCGCGCGGTGCTGCCGCAGAGGTCGGCCATATCGTCATCGAGATGAATGGGCCGCTTTGTGGCTGCGGCAACCGCGGCTGCGCTGAGGCCCTGGCCAGCCGCACCGCGATGGAGCGCGACGTGCGGGACGCCATCCGTCGCGGAGAAAAAAGCATCGTCCTGAAGCTTATGGAGGAACGGGGCCGGACGCGCATGACCAGCAGCATCATTCAGAGAGCCTTGAAAGAACACGACCCGGTCATGGTACGAGTTATGGAACACGCGCAGTTCTGCCTGGGCATTCTGGCAGCGAACGTCGTCAATATGCTCGATCCCGAGTACGTGATTATTGGAGGAGGAATCGTCGCACGGCTGGGAAAGGATTTTGTGACGCCCATCAGGCAGACCGCTTATCAGTATTTCCTCCGCCGCCACGATGCCCGGCGCGTCAAGATTCTCCCCGGCATACTGGGCGACGACGCGGGACCCTTCGGCGCGGTGGCCCTGGCCCGACAACGCCTTGCGAGCAAGCCCGCAAATTGACAGCTAACGTCTGACGACCACCATGCCTCGCCCTCAATACGCTCGAATTGCCGTCCTCGTCGTCTTCGCTATCGTGCTGTATCTTGTCTTCCGCATCTTAGAGCCTTTCTTGCCGGCTCTGGTGTGGGCAGCAATTCTGGCCACGGTCTTCTACCCGCTGTTTTCGTTTCTCTCGCGCCGGATGCGCCACCCCCGCCTGGCGAGCACGCTGACCTGCGTTTTTCTTACCGTGGTCATTGTGCTGCCTGCGCTGTTTCTCATCCTCGTGCTGGCAAAGGAATCCGTCGTTGCCTACAAGGCGCTGGAAGAGCACGTGTCGGGCGGCGGCCCGGCATCCTTGGGCGCCCTCCAGAAGACATCCGCTTACCAATGGTTTCTTGCCAAGAGCAGGAGTTTAGGAATGCCGGAGCCTGGGCTGAGCTCGGTGGCGCCGAAAGGCATTGGCATCGTGAGCGAGTTTCTTGTCAGCCGCAGCGCCAGGATCTTTTCGGGAATCACCCACTCCGTCATCAACTTCCTCGTGATGCTCTTTGGACTGTATTATTTCCTTCTGCGTGGTCCGGACATGCTTCGTGAACTCCGGGAGTCTGAGTCTTCTCCGGCCCGAGCATGGAGAACGGATCATAGAGGAATTCCACGCCATCGCCGTTTCGACCTTTGGAGGAAGCCTGGCCACAGCCGCGATTCACGGCGCTGCGGATGGGATCATTTTTCTCCTTTTTGGTTTGCCCTCTCCGTTGCTTTGGGGCGCGGTGCTGGCCATCTTATCGTTGGTCCCGGTGGTCGGGACATCCCTGGTCTGGATTCCTCTTGTGGCTTATTACATTCTGAAGGGGCAGGTGTGGCGCGGAATCCTCTTGCTGGTCGCTTTCGGGGCAGTGGCAGCAACCGTGGATAACGTGATTAAGCCCGTGCTGATCCGGCGGGGGACAGAGATTGACTCAATCTGGGTTCTGCTGAGTGTGCTGGGCGGCATTGGGGTCTTTGGTTTCCTGGGTTTGTTCCTGGGGCCTTTTCTGGTCGCGCTGCTCTTAGTGTTCATCGAGATTTACAAGGCAGAGTTCCGCCAGGAACTGGGCGGGAATATAACGCCGTAGAGGCCGGCCTCGGATTGTCATTCTGGGCGCAGACTCCATGATACTTCGGCTCACCACGGTGCATGAAAATGCCCTCTCCCCCTTGGGGGAGAGGGTGGCCCTCGACGGCGCTGTCATCAGCCGTCGCGGGCCGGGTGAGGGGGTCGATTTTCATGGCAGCGAAGAATCACGGTAGTTAATGACCGATCAACTGCAGAGATCCTTCGCTTCGCTCAGGATGACAGCAAATAGCTTAATGGCGCGAGGAAGGGGCCCGGAGAACGGAGGCCTCAGCGCATGACTGAGGTCGAAAAAGGATTTAGCGAATGGCAAGCCGCCGCGATTTTCTCACCTTTTCCGCCGCCACCGTCCTGGCGGGCCGCATCGCTCTGCCGAACGGCGCGAGCACCGGCGTCGATCAGCCTGGAGACGAACCGAGCAAATTAGCCGCGGACCCTCAGCGGCCCCGATATCACTTGATGCCACCGGCAAACTGGATGAACGACCCCAACGGGCCCATCGTCTGGAAGGGTCAATGCCATATGTTCTATCAGTACAACCCCCACGGGGCATTTCCGGAAAGCATGCATTGGGGGCACGCTGTGAGTGCCGATTTGGTGCACTGGAAGCACCTTCCCGTCGCGCTTGCACCCACGCCCGGCGGGCCTGACAAGGACGGTTGTTGGTCCGGCTGCGCAGTGGTTGAGGGGGGCATCCCGTCGATTCTTTATACGGGTGTTTTCCCGCAGGTCCAGTGCCTGGCGAGGAGCGAAGATGGAATGAGAACCTGGCGAAAACTCGCCGGAAATCCCATTATCGCCGCTCCGCCACAAGGAATGCAGACCACCGGCTTCCGCGACCCTTGCGTATGGCTAGAAGAGGATGAGTGGTTTCTAGCGATCGGGTCGGGCATTGAAGGCCAGGGCGGTGTGGTCCTGCTTTATCGCTCCAGAGATTTGATCCATTGGGATTATCTCCACTTCCTGTGCAAAGGCAGAAGGGATGAACTCCTGCCGGGAAAAGATCCGGTCAGCACCGGTGAGATGTGGGAGTGCCCGGACTTCTTTCCCCTTTCGGGCAAGCACGCGCTGCTGGTTTCTACGCAGGGCGCTGTAATTTATTCCGTCGGCGCCTATGAGAATCATTACTTCCGTCCTGAAGTTCAAGGCAAAGCGGACCTCTCGGACTCCTACTATGCCGCCCGGAGTATGCCCGACGGCACGGGCCGCCGGATCTTGTGGGGTTGGATCAGGGAAGGGCGCAGCGAGGCCGCACAGCGCGCCGCCGGTTGGGCCGGAGTAATGTCACTGCCTCGTGTTGTTTCGCTCGCGGCTGACGGGAGGCTCCGCATCACTCCCGCTCCCGAACTTGAAACTTTGCGCGGCAAACATCACCACTTCGGTGGACAGGCAGCGCGCGGCGCGTTCTCCATTCGTGGAGACAGCCTGGAGATTCAAGCCGAGTTCGAGCTGGGAGCATCTGACGTTGTGGGCTTGACGGTGCGCAGTTCACCAGGTTGGGAGGAGCTTACCTCTATCACGTACAATCGAACGAAAGCTCAATTTCTGGTTGAACGCGAACATTCCAGCCTGAGTCCGGATGTGGACCACACATCCCAGGGCGGATCGTTCACGCTCGCCGACAATGAAACGCTGAAATTGCGTATTTTCTTGGACGCTTCGGTCATCGAAGTCTTCGCCAATGATCGCGCTTGCCTCACCAGCCGCATTTACCCGTCACGGCCCGACAGCCTCGGCATCGGCTCGCTTGCGAAAGGGGGCAGTGCCCGCTTGAAGGCCCTGGATGTTTGGGAGATGCGCCCCATTTCTGCAGACAGGCTAACGACATAGCCGCCTCACCAGGCACAGCGTTCCCCGGGGGGGGACCGCGACGACCGGCGGCAACCCGCCGTTGCCCTGGCGGAGCATGCTACTCTATACTTTACGAGGGTGGCGTCTATGCGAGCTATCGAACTCTTGGGTGAAATTGACGACCGGCACCGGCTGAGCGCTCGGGTGCCCGAGGACCTTCCGGCGGGCGCGGTTCGCGTGATCGTCCTGATGCCGGACGAGGACGAAGCGGGCTTGGCTTGGGCTCACGGCGTATCCGCTGAATGGTTGGCAGAATTGAGCGACCCCAACCAGGACATTTATACTCTCGATGACGGACAACCAGTAAATGCGCCCCGGTGATATCTACCTCGCCAAGTTCCCGTTCGGGGATGTTCCGGGAATGAAGCTCAGACCTGTACTACTGCTGACTACGTCCCTCGGCATGGTCCCGGAAGTCCTGGTCGCCTACATCTCCTCAGTGGTTCCCACCCAACCTCTACCGTCTGACCTTCTTCTTGATCCAGGGGAGCCGGGGCTTCAGTTAACCAACCTCAAGACACCATCCGTGTTGCGCCTGCACAAACTGGCGACCATTCACTGCTCCGGCCTCGCCCGATATCTCGGCGTCGTGGACGTCCACACCCGCACTATCGTCGCATCCAAACTTAGAGATCTTCTGCAACTATAGGTCGATTAGAACGCGAAAGCTCACAACTTGCCAACTCGTTTCAGGCGCTCGCGAACTTCAGCATAGTCAACCAGATTCTTGGAATTGTTTTCGGCGCGGTCGAGGGTCAAGGCGTCCTCCAGGTCCTCGATTCGGCGCAGCAAGCGGCGATAGTGGGATCTCCGTATCAATAGAACATCGTTTTGCCCGCTCTTGCCCACAGCGACATGTGCTTTGGTATTCGCCATGAAACGGATTTTACCATAACCTACAGCGAATCCATGAAAACCATGTAAGACGACCCCCAGAGGCTGGTGGGAATCGACCCATGGGGCTGGGCGGTGATGATGATGTTGTAAGTGCGCGGCGCGGCGGCAATCGCTGAGAGTACGGAAGGCGCGGAAGCGTCGAGCAGGGGCTCGATGAGCGCCAGGGCTTCGAGTGTGGGGTAGATGATCTCTGCGGAAGGAGCCATCGGTGTCTCGTGCTCGTTGGTGAGGAATTGCAGGTGGGCGTCGATCTCGTAGAAGTGCCATGCCAGGCAGGCACAGAAAGTCACGGCCCTTTCGAATTTTGCCAGCAGACTCGTGTCGGCGTGGGGAAGGTGGGCATCAAAGACCAGCACCAGGCGGCGCTCGTCCTCGCGCGTAAACTCCCGCACCTTCACGGCCTGCGCCTTGGCGCTTGCCTTCCAATCCACATGCCGCGCGGAATCGCCTTCCTGATAGTCGCGGATGGCGTAGAGGTCGTTGCCCCGTCCCTTATAGAGACTCTCGATCTCGCCGCCAATCATGGGGAGAATTTCGTAAAACTCCTCGGTGGGCTGAACGTTGGGCAATACCAGAATCTCCTGCCGGGCGGGGACTTCATGGGACTTGCGCACGAAGCCGAAGGGGAATTTACTGCTGACGCGAAAGCCCTCTTGAGTGTAGCGGCCGCGGCGCGGAAAGCTGACTTCGACGTGCTGCGTGACGGACGAGCGGTGAGGGATATAAGGGACGTATACGGGGGCATCCAGGATCTGGCGTGCCGGCGGCGCAACGTTCTTCTTGCGTTTCCTCCTCTCCGCCTCACGCGCCGAGACCGTGATCGAAAAAGACGGAAAGAGCAGCTTGAGATTGCTCACGGTCAGCCGCGAAATCATGGGCTGCTCGGCAAAGATGTGGTCGGGCAGCACAAATTCCAATTCCAGGCGCGAGAGTACGATTTGCGAGAGAATGCCGGAAACCAGGATTGCGCCGAGCAGACTGGCAAGAATCAGGAAGAGAAGGTTGTTCCCCGTGTTCAAGGCCGCAATCGAAATCAGGCCAATGATGATCAGGTAGACCACTCCTTCGCGGGTGAATTCGTACTTCATCCTCACCAGCCAACGGTTCAGCGCGGTCCGGCGTGCCAGATAGGGAACCACTTTCACGGCGACGATGGTGGTCAGCAACAGCGAGGTGGCCGCGGCCCAGACGGCTGCCCCCACGCGTCCCGCCTCGGAGAGCGCGGTGGAATAGAGCGCCAGGCAGAAGGCCGTGCCCAGTCCGAAGAGCCCCTGGAAAAACCGCCGCCATCCCGCGCGGTCAGTGTTCGCCCACTGCTCGCGAACGCGAAGGCGCAAGTCCGCCCTACTGCTGCCGGTGGTTGAAGGCGGCCTGATCATCGTTTGGGATTGTAACGTATCAGTCCGGCCATGTCATTCTGAGCGGAGCGAAGAGTCTCCGCAGTTGATGAGTTTCGGCGCCATGCAGACTCCACCCTCCGCCCCGAATGATCGCGAATCTGTGGACTGTCGACTGTGAACTGTCGACTGTTGACTGTCCTTTACAGCGGCACCGGTGTGCCGTTGAGAATCTCTTCCACGATCGCCCGGGCCTGATCGGATTTCTTGAGCGTGGAGATATATCGCGAACTCACCACGCAGCGGTGACAAAAAACGGGGATTATAAGGCGTTTGAAGTCGTCGGGGATGCAGTAGTTGCGGCCTTCGAGGAAAGCCAGGGCCTGAGCGGCGCGGTAAAGCGACATGGAGCCGCGCGGACTCACACCCAGGCTGAGATATTCATGCTGCCGGGTCTTTTCCACGATGGCCAGCGTGTAGTTCACAAGTTCTGGATCCACTTTCACCCGGCGCACCCGATTCTGGATCTCCACCACTTCCGGCCCCGTCATCACCGGTCTGACATTGGCCAGCGGGTCGGAATCGGCGAAGTCCTGAAGGATTTCTTTCTCGCTCGCGGCGCTTGGGTAGCCGATCTTCACCCGCATCAGGAAGCGATCCAACTGGGATTCGGGAAGCGGATAGGTTCCGTGGTGTTCGATAGGGTTCTGAGTGGCCATCACCATGAAGGGTTGAGGGAGCGGTGAAGTGTGGTTATCCACCGTCACCTGGTTTTCATTCATGGCTTCGAGCAGCGCGCTCTGAGTCTTGGGTGTGGTGCGGTTGATTTCGTCGGCGAGGACGATGTTGGCAAAGATGGGTCCCGGCCGAAACTCGAAGCGCTGCGTTTGCTGGCTGAAGACGCTCACTCCAATAACGTCGGACGGAAGCATATCAGACGTGAACTGGATGCGCTGGAAGGCGCAGTCGAAGGAGCGCGCCAGGGCGTGAGCCAGCGTCGTCTTCCCAACTCCAGGAACGTCTTCAATCAGCAGGTGGCCGCGGGCCAGCAGGCCTACGAGCACGAGTTGAATGACCTCGTCCTTGCCTCGTATCACCGATTGGACGGATTGTTGCACTCGGATCAGAAGTTCGGGAACCTCTGCCACGTGATGGTTTACAATCGTATTCCCCATGTTATGCTATGCTGGATGTTTCTGCGTGGGCGGTTAACTCAGCGGTAGAGTGCTATCCTCACACGGTAGAAGTCAGAGGTTCGAATCCTCTACCGCCCACCATTTCGGCTGAGCACTTTCCACCGCGTACATTCTACCTAAACTTCGAGGTCACTTCAATGAAGCCGATCTCCTTCACGCGACGACAGTTTATCCGTCAATCAGGGAAAGCTGGTTTGGCCTTGGCCACGCTATGGTCGGCCCCGGAACTGGCGCGCGGCACTTCCGAGCCGTCCTCACCGCAAGGTGCTGCACCCTCCGGAGAAGCGGCCGAATTGAAAAACCTGTTTCTCCACCCGCCGCAATCTTCCCAGCCCATGACGCGTTGGTGGTGGTTTGGCGGCGCGGCCACGCCGGAGGAGATTACGCGTGAACTCACCTTGATGTCGCAAAGCGGATTGCGAGGCGTGGAGCTTCAACCCGTTTACCCGCTCGAGGTCGATGACCCGAAGCGGGGCATTCGAAACATCCGATACTTCTCTTCGGAATGGTATGAGTTGCTGCGCCACACCGTCCAGGAAACTCGCCGCCTGGGGATGCAGTTTGATCTCACCTTGGGAAGCGGCTGGCCTTATGGAGGGCCGTTCATTCCCGTCGAGTTGGCGGCGCGCCGGGCTCGCGCCCTGATCCAGGAAACCGCGGGGCCAGGGCGTTTCTCGTGGCCCCTTGCTCACGAGTTCACCGAAGACGAAAACATCGTTGCCGCCCTGGCTGTTCCGGTTCTGCCCTCGGGCCAGCCGGATCTCCAACACTCGCGCGTGGTCTGGGACCAGACGCAGGGTCCCGGCGCGTCCGCGGGGTTCAGCGGCATGGGATTTGATAACTGGGATGTTCCCCCCGGCCTGTGGAGATTTATGGTGGTCATCGATTGTCCCACGAGCCAGCAGGTGAAGCGGCCCACGCTGGGCATGGAAGGTTACGTGCTCGACCATTTCAATCGCCAGGCCATGGACCTTTTTCTCGCCGCGGCGGGCGACCAGGTCTTGAACGAACTCAAGACGGTCGCCGACCCTCCCTTTCACTCGGTCTTCTGCGACAGCCTGGAAGTTTACGGTGCGGACTGGACTCCGAACCTCCTGCGAGAATTCGAAAGACGCCGCGGTTATGCTTTAACGCCGTATCTCCCCGCCTTGTGGCAAGAGGCCGGCCCCCTGACTCCTCACATCCGCTACGACTATCACCTCACTCTTTCGGACCTCATCCTGGAAAACTTTTTCGCGCCCTTGGCCGCTTGGACCGAGAAGCGTGGCATGACGGCGCGCATCCAGGCACACGGCGCTATGGGAGACGTGATGCAGGGCTACGCGCTGGCGCACATCCCGGAAGGCGAGCACATCGAAGGGGGAGACAAGTACGCGGTTGACACCCAGCACCGCCGCCTCGCATCCTCCGCCGGCCATATCTATGGGAAGCCTGTCGTTTCGGCGGAGAGCTACTCGTGGCTGCGTTTTCCCCTTTTCATGGTCACGCTCGAGATGATGAAGGCCGCCTCGGACGCGCAATTCCTGGACGGCATCAATCAAATCGTAAACCAGGGCTATTCCTACTCGCCGCCTCAAGCCGGGCAGCCCGGCTGGACGTTCTATGCCTCGACGGTCGTCAATCACAATAATATCTGGTGGCGCCACTATCACTACCTGACGCAATACATTCAACGTGTTTGCGCCTTGCTTCAGCAGGGAGTAGCGGTCAACCCGGTGGGCGTGTACGTTCCGCTTGCCGACGTCTACGCAAAATTCGGCATCGGCGGCCTCAACATGGACGTCGAGATCGAACGCCAACTCGGGACACCGTGGTTGCTTGAATTGCGGCGCTCGGGGTATGACTTCGACCTCATTAACGACGACGCTCTGGCGCGAATTGCCTCGGTCGAGGCGGGCGTACTGCGCGCCGGCACAGGGGCTTACCGCGTGGTGATCGTCCCGGATGGCCAGTTCATTCCCCCGGAATCGCTCGCGGTGCTGCTCAGGTTCGTTCAAAGTGGCGGTTGCGTCATGGTCATCGGATCGCACATGGGTGCAACGGCCCCTGGACTCAAGGATAACAGCACCCGGAGCGCGCGCGTGGCTTCGATGCTCAATACGCTTCGGGAAGGGTCAGATAGTTTCGCGCCCTATGGTAAGGGCAAGGTTTTGGTCTCCGACCACGCTTCGACGGTACTGGCGGCTTTGCCGTCCACGCTCCCACCGGACTTTGAAATCCTCCAGGCGGGCGATTCGAGTGACCAGTCGATGCAGCGGGCGCGGGAAAATGTCGGCTTCCTCCACCGGCGGGCGGACGACACCGATTTGTATTTCATCAGCAACGTTTCCTCGTTTCTTCAGGATCTGCGAGTGAGGTTTCCCCTCGGGCACAAGCAGCCTCAGCGCTGGAATCCCGAAAGCGGCGAACTCGATGACACCCTGGTCTTCAGCCATTCCGAGCTGGCCAGCTCGAATTCGCCGGTCACCGAAGTTCAACTCCGCCTCGCGCCTTATGAATCATGCTTTGTGGTATTCAGCCCCGGCGGGAATGGTCCGACTATTACTCACAGCGACTGGCGGGGGCCACTGAAGATCGAAAAAGCCGGAGAGAGGGTTCGGGTGACGGGGCTTATTCCGAATAACGGGGAGTATTTTCTCGTGGATAGTGGGGGGAAAACTCACCGCTTCAACGTAAAGGACGTGCCACAGCCAATTCCTCTGAACGGCCCCTGGCGATTGACGCTCGGAGATGAGACGGTGCCAGCGCTCGCTCAGTTGCAGTCCTGGACCGATCTGCCGGAGGGGAAAGATTACAGCGGCTGGGGAGTCTATGAAACCGATTTTGAAATAACCACCTTGGGCGAACAGATTGAGTGGGCTTTGGACTTGGGCACTGTCCACGAGACCGCCGAGGTGTTTCTAAACGGAATCAATCTGGGCGCCGCGTGGAAGGGCTCACGAATCGTGCCGTGCGGCAAGGCTCTAAAGGTGGGGACGAACCATTTGAAAGTCGAAGTCGGGAATCTCTGGATTCATCATGTCCAGTCTCTCCCCAAACCGGACCGGAAAGCTTTGGCTGAAACGTTCGGCGTCCGCTGGGGCACCTACGGCGAAGTCAAGCCGGCGAGCCTTCCTCCCTCGGGCCTCCTCGGCCCCATACAACTCCTGCCGCGAAAACTGTGGGTCGCAACGCTCTAGCGTCCGTATCTCGGGAGTGACCGCGCTTTGAACGAGGACACCGTCCCGCGACGTGGCGGAACAATAGGGACCTTCACGTCCCGGCGCCTGAGGCGTAAAATAGATGCGTGCATGATCCATCGTATCTATCGCGTGGTTGACTTCGAAATCGTGGCGCTTTTTACGCTGCGGCTTCACTTCGACGACGGCACGGAGCAAAGAATCGACTTCAAGCGGGTTCTCGCAGGTGAGTTGTACGCACCACTGAGCGACGTGGAGCTGTTTAATCGAGTCCGCATTGATCCGGAGGTGCATACACTTGTGTGGCCCAACGGAGCGGATTTTGATCCTGCGACTCTGCATGATTGGCCCCTGCTTGAGCCCGCTCTCGCTGAGCGCGCCAGACGTTGGCAGGCGGCCTAGGTCCACTGTTTCTTTGATTCGTTCCGACCAAAGGCCTGGAGGATCGATGGCGAACGAGTTTACTGCCGTTTTTGAGCGCGATGGCGAATGGTGCATAGCCTACTGCCCCGAGATTCCGGGGGCAAATGGACAGGGCAAAACCAAGGATGAAGCTCGAGCCAGCCTGGCGGATGCAATTGCCCTCATTCTGGAGGACAGGCGGCAGGACGCGCTACGTGGAATCCCACCCGAAGCCGAACTCGACACCGTAACCGTTAAGTGAAAAGAAACGCTTTGCTCCAGCACCTCCGTAAGCACGGCGGTTATCTCAAACGTGAGGGGGGCAGCCCCTCATTGTGGTGCAACTCAGAATCGGGTGCCATCGAAGCGGTGCCACGGCATGCCGAGATCCCCAATCTGCTGGCACGCAAAATCTGCCACGGCCTTTCAGTGCCAGAAATCGGACAAAAGAAATAACGAGGCGCCGACCTGCTTTTCGAGGTCTGCCGCCTTTCGCCGACTCACGACACCCTCCTCCGGCAGGAACCTCCAGACTCGGCTTCCGCTGAACCAAGCCTCCCGCTTTGTTTTCGGCTCAAGGGCGAGGTCCACTTGTCTACCGCTCGGCGCCCGTGCAGAGCGCGATGCTGCGACAAATTGGCACTTTCCCAAGAAAACCCCAAGAAAACCCTTGACAAGCTACGCCCAACGTGATAGCCTAGAATTGCGGATCAGGCCGCTTAAGTTCGATTGAGGTCCAAAAATGATTTCGCCCTTCCTCTCGCATGACATTCCGTCACTGGCTGCAATCTGTCACCGGAGTTGAGGAGTCGAGGAGTTGAGAAGCCGAGAATTGAATGCCAGAACGAGCTTTGAGCAGAGGAATGTCCTCCCGGTTCGTGGGTCAACCACCCCTGCCCCCTCCTTACCCAAGGAGGGGAATTCCCGGGCTCCCCTCCTCGGATGAGGAGGGGTTGGGGGTGGTGCGCCTTTGCGGGTTGGCGCGAAACCGCGTTTGTGGCATCGAAAAGCCGGGTAACAAAGCGAGAATGTCAATGAAAACAAAGGATCGGTGCAGAAATCAACCACCCCTGCCCCCTCCTTACCCAAGGAGGGGAATTCCCGGACTCCCCTCCTCGGATGAGGAGGGGTTGGGGGTGGTGCGACTTTGCGCACTTCGCGCCGCGGGAGGACGCAGGACCAACGCTTTTTCCGCGCGTGGGCATCGGGCTCAGGTTCGCCGCATTGTGAAAAAGATGTTATTTAGAGGAAACGAAGCTAAGAAGTTATTGAAAATAAATGACATCACTTTTTGAAGTCTGTACAATGAAGCGCCTTTTGATGCAAAATACGCCGAACGAAGCTAAGAAAATGACTGGTGGTCGCCTCTTTTGCAGCAGGCCGGCGGGCCGCGGGGTCCTCTCACCGAATTGCCGCATATCCGGAGGCTGCGGCGGTTTGAACAGAGTTGGCATGAAATGCGGGAAGCAGGTGGAGTCGTGAAGGCTCTGGAGATTGAGCGAGACAAAGTGTCCCAGCCGATGCCCGCTTCCACCGCCAACCCGACGATACCTATTACCCGGCTGCTATCCCTCGACGCCCTGCGCGGCTTCGACATGTTCTGGATCATAGGCGGCACGGCAATCCTGATGGGATTGGGAAAGGTCATCCACCGCCCCTGGTTCGACAAGCTCCTCGAGCAATTTGAGCATGTGCCCTGGCGGGGGTTGCACTTCTATGACCTGATCTGGCCGCTCTTCATGTTCATCATGGGAGCGGCCATACCGCTTGCGATCGCCAAGCGGCGGGCCAAGGGCGAAACTGACCGGCGGCTCTTATTTCACGCTTTGTGGCGAGCCATCGTCATGTTCTGCCTGGGGACGGTCACGCAGGGCAATCTCCTTCTGTTTGATTGGTACAAGTTCCGCCCCTGTTACAGCGTTTTGCATGGACTCGCCGTGGGGTACTTGATCGCCTTTGTGGTGGCGGTAAAGGTTAAACCGAAATGGCACGTCCCCACCATCGCCGTCTTCCTCCTCACTTATTGGGCCATAGTCATGCTCGTGCCGGTGCCGGGAGTCGGCGCGGGGGTCCTGACCCCCCAGGGCAACCTGCCGACCTACGTGGATAAGCTGATCCTCGGCCATCTGCACTACGGCGAGAACACTTGGTTCCTGAGCTACCCGGGCTTTGGGGCCTCGGTACTGCTGGGCGTACTGGCCGGGCAACTGCTGATGTCTGGCCGTTCGCAGCGCAGCAAGATGTTTCGGTTGCTGGGCATGGGTGCGCTGAGTCTGCTGGCAGGGCTGCTCTGGAGCTTGTGGTTTCCCGTCATCAAACTGATGTGGACAAGCTCTTACGTCCTGATCTCGGGCGGATTCAGTTTTCTGGTCCTGGCCCTGTTCTACTGGATTGTCGATGTGCTCGGATACCGGAAGTGGGCCTTCGGTTTTGTCGTGATTGGCATGAATTCCATCGCGGTTTACGTTGCCACCGAAATCTTTGATTTCAGCCGCGTGGGCAATATCTTCGTGGGGCACCTTTTGCCGCGCGTGGGCAGGTGGGACAGCCTTCTGGAGGCGGCCGCGGCCTTCGCCATTGTTTGGTTAATACTATTCTGGATGTATCGTAATAAGGAATTTATTAGAATATGACGGTTATGAGGGGATCTTGCTAAGAATCGGCATCCTGGGCCTGGCCCAAGTCGGAAAGACAACGCTGTTCGAAATCCTGACCCGGGCGCACGCGGCCGGGCACGGGGGGGGAAAGGCGGAGGCGCACGTGGGCGTGGTCCGCGTGCCGGATGCCCGGCTTGACCGCTTGGCGGAGATGTTTCACCCGCAAAAAACCATCCACGCCACGGTCGAATACCTCGATACGCCCGGCAGCATCCTTGATTTAACGCGGGCGGGCGTCCAATCCCAGAGCCTGCGGGAATTGAATGCCCTGGCGCACGTGGTGCGGGCGTTTGAAGACCAGTCGATTGCCGCCGAAGGCGCCGTGAATCCCTCTCGCGACATTGAGAACGTCGAGTTGGAGCTCATCCTCTCGGACCTCGTGGTGGTGGAGAAACGCCTCGAGCGGCTTGAAAAGGACGTTAAAAAACAGAAGAACGCCGCGCTTGAAAAGGAGTTCCAGGTTTTGAAGGTCTGCAAGTCGAGCCTCGAGAAACAGATCCCCCTGCGCGACGCCGCGCTGACTGCCGAGGACGAGCGGGTTATCCGCGGTTTCACGTTTCTGAGTTTGAAACCCATGCTTTATGTTCTCAACTTGGGTGAGAAGGACGTGGGCCGTGCCAACGCCGCCGAACAGTTTGCGCAGCAAGCGGGGCTAAAACAGAGGCCGCACACCGCGCTGGCGGCAATCTGCGGCAGAGTCGAAGCCGAATTGGCGGAACTCAACGAATCCGAGGCGGCAGAATTCCTGGCCAGTTACGGGCTCAAGGAGTCCGCCATCTTCAGGCTGATTCGTGCCAGCTATCAGCTCCTGGGTTTGATCTCCTTTTTCACCGTCGGGGAAGACGAATGCCGGGCTTGGACCATTCGCGCCGGGACCTCCGCCCTGGAAGCCGCCGGGGAAATCCATACTGATCTGCAGCGTGGATTTATCCGCGCTGAAGTTGTGAAGGTTGACGATCTTCTGGCAGCGGGCGGCTTTGCCGAAGCCCGCGCTCGCGCCCAACTCAGGCTCGAAGGCAAGGACTATATCGTGCATGACGGTGAAGTCGTGCACATTCGACATTCGGGGTGAAGCTATCGGCTTTCAGCTCTCAGCTATCAGCAGGCGCCATTCCGCCGGAAGATTGCTGAAAGCTGATAGCTGACGGCTGAGAGCTTGATCCTGGCTCGTCACTCTTATGTCCTATCTTGGGATCAGTCTCGCGTTAGGAACGGCCGCCGGGTTGGCCAATCTATTGGGCGGCGGGGTAGTCGCGGCGTGGCCTTGGCGCCGGAGTGTTCTGACCTCTTTCATCGCCTTCGGCTCCGGCTTCATGCTGGCGACCACGATCACGGTGATGATTCCCGAGAGCTTCGAGCGCCTGCGGGGCGCTCGCGCCGCTCCCTGGATTCTGGTGGGATATTTCATCGTGCACGTCTTCGAACACTCGCTGCCGGCGCATTTTCACTTCGGCGAGGAGACCCACACCGAGGAGTTTATACATCCCGGAGTGGCCTATGCGGCGCTGGGTGGTCTGTTGACCCACACGTTTTTCGACGGGGTCTCGATCGCCTGCGGCTTCCTGATTTCGAACTGGCTGGGCATCGTGATCTTCGGTGCGGTGATCCTCCACAATATTCCGGAAGGATTCACCATGGCCTCCGTCATGGCGGCAGCCAAGAAGAGCCGTGCCGCGGGCATGTGGGCCGTGGCAGGCTTGGGAATATCGAGGCTCTTGGGCATCCTGGCCATGGCGGTCGCGAAGCAATGGGTTGACTACGGCTTGGCGCTTTCGGCGGGAGTCACCCTCTACGTGGCCGCCTCGGACCTTATTCCGGAGGTCAACAAGCTGCCCGGTCCGCGCGTCGCCTTGACGGTTGGGGCCGGCGTGGCGCTGGTCCTGCTGCTGCGGTTCTGGTTCTTCGGGACAGTCTTGCCCTGAAAGTGAGATGTCAGGCGCCGGGTTTCAGGTGTCAGGCCTGGGGGCCTTATGAACGGCTCGTGGCCTGCTGCTAATTGCCCGCCGTCCATTGCAAGGCACGTACCAGTGGTAAATCTGTTGGAGGGACGTCCACATGTCGAGACATGAAAGGCGATATCTGAGATACCTGGCACGGCACAAAAAACAGGGAACGACGACAGCCTCAAACTCAACCGGAGAGGCTAGGGCGTCAGCCCGAGAGGTAGCGTCGGCTGCCAATGCCCCGATCCATGAATCTCTGGTCCCGGCGAATCTGTTTGAGCAGGGAATCGGCAACCTACTGTTCAGTCGCTCGATGCCGGATGGGCGTATTGCTGTGGCCGGATTTCTGCTGGACGTGTACTGCCTAGGGGTCAAGAACGCCTTCTTTTATATCATGACCAGAGATGAGTACGCCCAGAGCATGCGTAGTTGGTCAGCGGCCCAGAAGATGCGGCCGATGAATTCCGCCTGCTTCCGAAAGCTGGTCGAGGGCGGGGTGGCCTACGCGCGCGAGCTGGGATTTAGCCCCCATGCGGATTATGCCGAGGCGAGCCAGATCTTCGGCGATGTGCAGAGCACGGCCTGCTCGACGCTTTTTGAGTACGGGCGTGACGGTAAGCCGTTCTATATTTCGGGCCCCCATGAGACCGCCGCTCAGGTGCGGGCCATCGTTGAGCGGCTTGCGCGCCGCTTGGGCCCAGGGAATTTCGACTACCTGGTGTTGGCAGAGCCTACTGGGGAATTTTGAACTGCCTACTACCCTTCCAGCCCCTGGTCCCCCAGTCCGACGAGTCAAGGACGACGGACAACTGATGGTGTGAACGCCGCCATGTATTCCAATCAACTTCTCGACCACTTTCATCATCCGCGCAATGTGGGGGAAATCCCGGAGGCTACATTTATAGTGGAGACCACCAACCCCGTCTGCGGCGATCTGATGAAATTGTGGGCGTTGGTTCAGGATGGCGTGATTGTCGATGTCACCTTCAAGGTAGCGGGATGCGTTCCGGCCGTAGCCTGCGGGTCTTGGTTGACCGAACGCATCAAGAGAACGCGGCTTGCGGCGCTGTTCGGTGTCACGGCAGACGAGATCGCTGCCGGTTTGGGCGGGTTGCCTCCTGCTTCCAGGCATGCTGCAGTGCTGGCTTCTGACGCCCTCCGCCAACTGCTCGCGCGATTGCTTCAATGCCAAACTGGAATTGAACCCTGACGAGCGACACGGGCTGCTTAAGAAATCGGGCTGGGCCGGGAGGGCATGGCCGACAATTCCCTCGCGCAGAACGGGCAGTAGAGATCTCCGGCTCCGACGGCGTGATGGCAGGCGGGGCAGGCGGGGTGCAGGTTGAATTTGCACTTCGGGCAGAAATTGAAGGCCGAGTCCGCCACGGTTCCGCAATTGGGGCATGTGACCCTCAGGGGCTGCCGCATGAGGAAGTAGATGATGAACCCAATAGCGTCGGGGACGAAGATCACTACCAACGTCCATAGGGTTACGCTCATTCCCCGTCTCTTCGCGTCGCGGTTCACATAGCCGACCAGCAGCACAAAGAAAGCCAGTACGACGCCCGCCACCATGCCGATGAAAATCCGCCAAGCCAAGGGGGGCGAGTGGGGGTCGCGAAGGAACAAAACCGCGTGCAAGAGCAATTGCAAGCCCGCGAAGAGTATCACGGCGAGGCCGATGGCCCACCAGGGGATTACTTTCACTTCTTGAACGATATCAGGCTTTGCTTCCGCCATGGTCATTCTCCCTAAAGGCAGTGACGAGCGGCGAGTGACAAGTGACAGGTGAAGAGCACCAACAGGACGCTCATCACTGCCCACTGCCTACTGCCCGCTGCCTACTGCCCTCTCTGCCTGCCGCCATACGATAATCGCGGCGGCCACAACGGCGGGCGCTATCCACGCCAGCGCGAAGCCGGTGACCCACACCACGCGCGAAAGCGCCAAGCGATGTCCGATCCACTCGAAGCCCCGCCACAGGAGCGGTGCTGAGACCACTCCCAGGACCCAAGACAGCGTACAGGATATCCACAGCGCTCGCAGGCGCGCGGCGTTTTCGGCGATTTCTCGAGCTCGAACCCGAACCTGTATTTGGGTCTTCAGCGCCAGCGAGGAGTCGAAGCGCGGTGCGGCAGCACGAAACGCGCGCAGCGCCAGTTCGGTCTGACGCTCCAGCTTCCGGCAATGCACACAGCTTTCCAGGTGTGCCTCCAACTCTTCGCGTTCTGCGGCGGTCAGGCTTTCCACCTGCATCTTATCGATGAGCTGCAGCGCTCGTTCGTGGTTTTCTTCCGTCATAAGTAGATGTCCTTCAACCATTCTCGAAGCATTGAAAGGCCTCGATAGAGCCTAGATTTCACGGTCGACAAAGGTGAATCGACGATGCGGGCAATCTCTTCCAGTTCCAAGTCCTCGTGGAAGCGCAGGGTCAGCACTTCGCGGTAAGCAGCGGGCAGATGCGCCAGCGCCGTGGCCACGCGCTCAGCCTCTTCGCCCTGAAACGCCTGTTCGAATGCCGATGTCGAGGCGGTGTCTTCGACTTCGAGAGGACGGCGGGTGTCCACCGGTTCTAGCAAGGCATCCAGACTTTCCGGTTGCCGGCGTCGCCGGTAGTCGATGGTCAAGTGGCGAGCAATGCTGAAGAGCCAGGTCTCGAACTTCCAGCGCTGTTTGTACTGGTGCCCCTTTTCGAGCACCCGGATCCAGGTCTCCTGAAAAAGGTCTTCAGCCTCGTGGCGCCGGCCGGTGAGCATGAGCAGGTAGCGGAACAGGCGGTAGCGATATTGCTCGATGAGATAGTCAATCAGGGCGGGATCGCGCCGCCGCAGTCCTCCCGCCAGCTCTCCGGCTTCCTGTTCTACCGCGCTCATAAGCCAGCTAGTCGCGAATCCCATTCTACTGTTGTATACGAGAAACGTCCTCCAAAAGACGCACCAAAGGAAGTGGCTCCGGCAGCGCCCAACCACAAGCCGGAGACATGTGAATTGATCAGCCTGTCAGGCCTGCGATTTTGGCGGTTTCATCCCAAAGGCGTCGCGCCGCGGCGTCGTCTTGAGCGGCCCGGGAGGGCGACACAGGACGGCACTTATGGAAGTACTTGCCGGTCACGGCGGCGACCTCCGGGGAAGAGGCCAAATACGTGAGCGTTTCCGCGCCCTGGGCGGGAGTTAGGGCGAAGTGCTTGCCGACGCCGATTCCGAAAGACATGAATCCGCCGCTGTGGTCGCCGAAGCGAGTAGCTACGAACCCGGGATGCAGGCAATTGGCCGTCACGCCGGTACCTTGAAGCCGCCGCGCGAGTTCGCGTGTAAAGAGGATGTTGCAAAGCTTGGAGCGCCCGTACACCTTGAAGCCAGGCCCACCGTATCGCACCGATTGCCAAAAGCTGCGGCCATAGGCTTTTTCAGATTGCAAGTCGTCAAAGTCGAGCGTAGCAGGTTCGTGTGCATCCGAAGCCGTACTCACGATTCGTGCCGGCGCGGAGGCCTTGAGCCGCTCCAGCAGGCCCCGGGTCACAACAAAATAGGACAGGTGGTTCAGGCCAAAGGTGCGCTCTAAACCATCTGCGGTGACCTGGCGCGAGCCGAAGAGAGCGCCGGCGTTATTAATCAGCACATCGATCCGGGGTTCAGCGCCGGCGATCTCCGACGCTGCTCGCTTCATTTCGCCGAGGCGCGAGAGATCGGCATAGTGAATAGAGTGCTCGACTCCAGGCGCACACGCTTGGAGACTTTTCAGGGCGGCTTCACCACGTTGCCGGTCGCGCGCGATCTGGACGATGCGCGCGCCCATTTTCGCAAGATTCTCCGCTGCGACTTTTCCAATGCCGGATGTCGCACCGGTGATAACCACCACCTTGCCTTGCATGTTTTGGTTCATAGTTTTGAAGCAGATCCTTCGTAATCTCGAGCGGCGCCAGAAATCCGGCGCGGGCCTTGAATCAAGGCAGTGCGCCACTCCTCGCTCCGCTCGGAATGACAATCGGACTCTGAAAGGCCTCGGTCCCCCATATCTTTCATGAAACGAACAACCCTCAGCAGCATCCTAGCAAAGAGAAGTTCAGGTTGTCACTTGTTCAGCTCAGGACCGCTGCGGATGGGAACTTCGTGGTTTCGTGGCACGTACGCTTAGGAGGAGGTTGAGGCATGCGTATTTTTCTCGTCACGCTGGCGGTTTCGACGGTCTCGGGCGTTGCGCTCTGGCAGTTTGGCTTGGCCCATAGAATCTGGCCTTCCCATCCCTTTCTTGCCACGGTGGTTGTCGCTGCCGGTTCCGGCATCGCAGCTCAGTTGGCGGCGTCCCATGATCCGGTCACGGCTCGAATTGTGCACGAACCGGGATTCAGAGTCATCGGAATCTCCACTCGCACAACCAACGCCATCGAAATGTCGGGCCGACGCGTCATTGGGAAACAGTGGGATCGCTTTATGAAAGATGGACTGCTTGGCAAGATTCCCGAGCGCGTGGACAGCAATATTCTCGCCCTCTACACTAATTATGAGAGCGACCACAGCGGCGCCTACACTTTCATATTGGGCGCCAAGGTGAGCTCGGCAGAGAACGTGCCTCCGGGAATGGTGATCAAAGAAGTTCCACGCGGCAAATACGCTGTCTTCACCTCCGCCCGGGGTTCGGCGGCAAAAGTCGTCCCGGAATCCTGGCAGCACATCAATTCCTTGCCGAAGTCCGCGCCGGGTGGAGACCGGACATATCAGGCTGATTTTGAAGTGTACGGGTCGAGAGCCGCTGATCCGCAGCATGCCCAGGTAAAGATCTATGTTGGGATACGGTAAGAAGACCTGTATTAATCTGTCACTTCTTCCTGCGCTTCTGGCGATTAGTTCGCCTTCGCCGCCTCGAGAATCGGCTCGATGAATCGGTCGTATTTCTTCAAGGTTGCTTCATCATGAGCCGCTAGTGCAGTGCGCACTGCTCGGATCGACGCTGGGGTTATGATTTCAAGCCGGCCCACAAAAACGCGAGTGAACTGGGCGGGCACGGGTGCGATGGTCGCCGGCAGGATGTGATCAACAAAACCGCCCGGCACGATGTAGATCAGGCGGCTGCCTTCTTCGAACCAGGAATCGCGCCAAGTCCGCACCATGGCGCTCGCTTCGTCTGGATAAAGACCTCGCTCGACCAGAATCCCTTCCAACTCTGCGCACAAAGATTCGACTGTATCGGTCAGGGCGGGCGGATCCAGAACCGTCTCATCCGTGAGCGCGCCGCCGGAACGATAGCCGACTGCTTCACCCCGGCGCTCAAAAAGCATGATCGCCGGAATCTCCTCCTGGCCGAGATTCTTCACCCATAATCTCCCATCGGAGTCCAGTTCGGCGGATATCGGCAGGGGAGAGGCCGAGACCCCACGGTAGAAGAGGAATTTTTCCCGCTGGTCGCCATTCGGCGCCGTCACGCTCACCGGCGAGGAGGTTGTTTCTCGAGCCGTGTAGTAGCGACTCTCCCGATCTTCGCGAGGAAGGTCCGGGAGCTGATTAGGGGACACGGAGACGTTATTCCAGGCTATGGCTCCATTCGTCTGCATCTGGTTCAAATCGATGTTGTGGAGAACCCCGCCGGGCTCGACAGGAAGAGCGTGGGGATACCACTCGGTGATAATTCCCTTGGCAAAAGCTACCTTGACTGACACCATCACATCCTGCGGAGAGTAGAAGTACATCACCGGAGTTTCCATGCGAATCGTGCCACGCAACCCCAGTTTGAAGTTGGCGCTGCTGATATGTTCCACGAATCCCGGGAGGTCCGTGATTCCCGCCAAAGACAAGGGCTGCCATTCGATCGCCCGGCCGTTCTTGCCGGCAATCGCGGTGAACGTCCCCCACTCGTGAACCGTGAGGTCCGGCAAATTCCGTCCCCCTGCAACAAGCCAGCTCGCGAGACAAATACCTGCGAGCTCGACTGCGACCCAACAAGCCAACCTTCGGGACATTAGCGTTCTCCAGAAAGACTGCCCTAATTGTGAACTCATCACTTCGGCCTCCTGGTAGGGAATACAGTCCGGGAATCCTAGCGCGATTCGTCCTGCTGTGCAGAGATCGTGTCGGGGCACGCCAGGACGTGCCCCGACGAGTTTTCGTTTCTGCCTGTGGGTGGCTGGCCTCACGACGCTCTAGAGCGCAGAGAGCATCTGGCCATTAAATCTGGAAGCCAGATTCCGTGCCAAAAGAGGATCGCTACCTGAGCCTGCCAACGCCTTCTGTAGGTGTGCCTGGTGATCGCCTTCGGGTCCGCGCAGGGTGATAAGCGCGGCGGCGAATTCCATCTCCGGATCGGATGCGCGCAGGCGGATGGCCTTCTTCACGTAGCCATAACCGTCGAGAGCCCGGGCGGGATTTGGATCGTCCTTGCCCATCCATTGTTTGTAGGTCTCAGCCAGGTAACCAAAGTCGAACCAAGCCAGAGCGTCAGGGCGGCCAGCGGCGTCGGAATCAACGGCGCGCAGGTGAAGGCGCGTGAGCAGCTCTTTCGCCACTTGCGGGTCCTGCCGGGCGAACAAGGTGGCCCGGCGAAGAGTCTCCATGCGCACCAACACCGGCGTGCCCGGTGTGAGGATCGCGAGAGTGTCCCGAGTCAGGTTCTTCACATCATATTCCCCTTCCCCTTTCTGGTTCCAATCCACCAAAGGCAGCGACTTCGCCTGGCCGATGTCAATGGGATGGCAGATCAAAGGCGGTCCCGCTTTTACCGATGCTGCAAATCCCAGCAAGACCGCCGTCATGCCGATGACCGTGCGCGAAAACAGACGTGATTTCATGTCCTGAAGCCTCCTTGTATTGTTTTTTAGTCCTACGTCCAAAGAGACGCCACGAGAGAGTCGAGTGTTAACAAAGCGCCTGCCCTGGCCGATCCACTGACAGGCAACTTGCGCAAGTCTGAGGTGAAAATCGAGGGAAGTCAGAAGGTGGGTCATCGCGAGGCGGCCTGCCGGGTTGCTACTTTGCGATTGCCTGCGGCGTGGCGCCAGACCACGAACGCTCCCAGTAGCGCCAAACCGAGATATCGTCAAACCCGAGGTCGTTCCACCACTGATCCAGCATGGGTTGGTCAAGGCGCAGAATACCTGCTTGAGTAACGCCGGATGGTAACGGAACAAACTCTACCAGGCGGTTGAAGACTTGGGCCCGTTGTGGCTCATCGACTCGCGACAGCAGGTGCCACAGAGTGAGCGCGTCACGCTGGCGTGCTTGCGCAAGCACGATCCCGAGATCGGCTATGCGTTGCTGTGGGGTGGGGTCCTCAAAATCGAACCTCGTTAGCGCAGAACGGAAATCAGAAGACGCATCCTCCAAATAGGGAGTGCCGGGACCGACTTTCGGCCTGGTCAGGCAGGCGGCTCCCGCCGGAATAAAGGACTCGCGCCCATTCAGTTTAAACCCCACCCATCCGAGCGAGGTGCGCACGAGCCCGGCGCCTGTGTCGTCCACCTGCAAAGTATACGCGCAGCCCAAATCCACCGCCATTGCGGACGGAGTATCGACCACGAATTGGCCTGGAGGCGCCCAGATAAAAGTGTGAATCGTGCCGAGATCGAGAGCAATCCGCTTCAAGCCCGAGCCCATGTTCAACAGCCGCAGGCGTGTACCGGGATCTACCTCGATCTGGCCAATCTCTTCATCCCGAAGTCTTGCCCGAGCCTGTGGGCCCGTTTCGAGGGTTTGGCCGACGCCGAGCCGGCTCTTTCCTTCTTTGTCGCTGACGGCCCTCCGCCCCAATCGAGGGGTGCCCTCCATGACCGAGACATCCCATCCCGCGGCTGTGTCGCGGTTCGGTTTCCTTTCGTACACCAGCACGGTTGTAATGCACACGGCCGCCACTGCAGCCAGCGCTGCCAGAGCCAGAACCCAGCGCGGCTGGCGAAGCATTATCCACCATCTTGTGGCCGGCGCGAGTTCAGGGAATACCGGCCTGGGCCGGTGCGATTGAAATCTCTCGAGCAGTGCTTCCAGCCTCTGAATTTCAGGGTCAGGCTCGCCTGACCCGTCCCATAAATAGTCGTTCCCCATCGCGTGGACTTCTTTCTTTGCTTGGTTGTTTCCCGCGTTCATGATTACGGCCCTTCCTGTCCCGACCTGCCTGGACTGGGGCTCAGTATGGCGCGGAGCTGCTGCATTCCCCGGTGCAGGTTGACGCGCACTGAGCCGGCCGTCAGGCCGGTGCGTGCAGCGATCTCCGGGCCGGTCATGCCTTCCACAAGGCGCAGAATCAAAGGCTCCCGATAGGCGTCCGGCAGAGTTTTGATCGCGTCCAAAATCAGGTTCGCAGAAGCCTCCTGATCGCCACCGCTCACGCGCATCTCCATTTCTTCTTCGGACACATCCACCGCCAGTTGCTCCTCGGGGCCCGATCGGCGGTGGTGATCTTTGGCCAGATTGCGTGCGATGGCTGCGAGCCACGCCCCAAAGCTTCCGACTTCACGCAGCGTTGACAGCCGGCGGAGCGCCAGTACGAAGACATCCTGAACCAAATCGTCCACTGCCGCGAAGGGGGCCTTCGCCAGCATGATTCCGTGGACCATCCAGGCGTACCGGTCGTAAAGGAGGCCGAATGCGGCGCGGTCCCCGTCGCGCGCCGCACACACTAACCTGGCGTCTTCGGAGAGTTCCAGTTTTTCCTGCACAAGCTGGCCTCCCAAGCCCGCAGCGAGCATTTCAAAACCGTCTTCCAAACCGGAGCCCATCTGTAGTCGGTCCTTTATCTACTATAGATGATTAGGAGAGCAGAACTGTTAACAACCGATCCGTTCGAAAATAGGAAGGGTTCTTGTAGGGTTTCCACGAACCGCCGTGGGAATGAACGACTGCCACGGATAGAGGTTCGCGCTTCGACAGGGGAAGAAGCAGGGAATGGTGAAAGTATGGCACTTACTGGGACGAACTGGGTGTCGATTTGGCCGCTCCCAATGACCCGTCAGGGTCGAACCCCTAGGCAGGAACCAGTGCCAGCGATTTGATGATCTCAAAGAGTTCTTTGGGTTGAACAGGCTTGGAGATGTAGGCGTCCATGCCAGCGGCAAGGCATTGTTCACGATCACCTTTCATCGCATGGGCAGTCATGGCGATGATCGGAACATGGATTTGCGCCGCTCCCTCCTTGGTGCGGATGGCTGCGACGGCCTCGTAGCCATCCATCTCCGGCATGGAAACGTCCATGAGGACCAAATCGAACTTCTCCTTTTCCAGTTCTTCCAGGGCTTTGCGGCCATTATTGGCCACCACCACACTGTGCCCGTGTTTTTCCAGGAGCCGGCACACCAGTACCTGGTTGACGACATTGTCTTCGGCCAGCAGAATGCGCAGGTTCTGACGGGCTTCGCGCAAAGTGTGACGGGTAACAAGAGGAACTTCGTGAAGTTGTTGACCCTTGGTCGCCAAGACGTTGAGTACGGCGTCGAAGAGCTGCGACTGGACGATCGGTTTGACCAGATAGGCGGCGATGCCTAACTCCCGGCAGCGCGCCGCGTCACCCCTTTGCCCGGCCGAGGTCAGCATCATGATGGTAATCTTGCCCAAGTCGGTTTGCTGACGGAGGCGTTGCACCAGCGTGAAGCCGTCCATGCCGGGCATCTGCGCGTCCACCAGCAGCAGGGCAAAGCCGACGCCCCGGCGTTCGGCTTCCTGGAGCAGGGTGATGGCTTCCGCTCCGCTGGGCGCCAACTCCGGCCGCATGCCCCAGTGGCGCAGCATCTCTCCCAGAATGCGACGGTTGGTCAGATTATCATCCACCACCAGCACCGGCAGCCCGGCTAAGTCTCCTCGCTCCAGCGGCTCCATCGCGAGCGCGCCCCTCGCCGTCCGCACCGGTACCGTGAAGTGGAAGCGGCTGCCTTTCCCCAACTCGCTCTCCACCCACATGCGGCCACCCATCATGGTCACCAGCCGCAGGGAGATGGTCAGCCCCAGCCCAGTGCCTCCGAAGGTGCGCGTCGTGGAACCATCGGCCTGGGAGAAGGCCTCGAAAATGATCTTCTGCTTCTCGGGAGCAATGCCGATGCCGGTATCCCGCACCGTGAAGTGCAACAGCGCCTGATCCGGAGTTCCGGACTCCAAGACCACTTCCAGGCTCACGTCGCCGCGCGGAGTGAATTTGATGGCGTTGCCGACCAGATTGATGATGATCTGGCGCAGCCGGGTGGGATCGGCAACCACCATCTCCGGCACCTCGGGGTGAATATCGCAAGTCAGCTCGAGGCCCTTCTCGTCGGCCCGCAAGGACAGCAGCTTCAGAGTATCATTCACGCTGTCGCGCAACTTGAAGCGAATCGGGTCAAGGTCGAGCCTGCCGGCTTCGATTTTGGAGAAGTCCAGGACATCGTTGAGGACGGTAAGCAAGGCGTCGGCTGAAGTTTTGGCCATTCCCAAGAATTCCCGCTGCTCGGGGGTCAGTTCCGTTTCCAGGGCCAACTCTGTCATCCCCAGGATGCCGTTGATGGGGGTGCGAATCTCGTGGCTCATGTTGGCCAGGAACATACTCTTGGCGCGGCTGGCGGCCTCCGCGCCCTCTTTGGCTTTTTGCAGCTCCAACTCCGTCCGCTTGCGCTCCACGATTTCTTTCTGCAACTCCTCGGTCCGATCCTTCACGCGGACCTCCAACTCCTTTTCGTGCGCGCGGATCGTCTGGATCCGGAGCCGATATCCCCCAACGGCCGTGGCCAGCAGCAACAGTCCGGAAAAGGTGTAGAACCAGAGCGTTTGGTAGAAATGCGGCTTGAGATAAAGATCCACAGCCGCGCCTTCCTGGTTCCAGCTCCCTTCCTCGTTGCGTGCGATCACCCGAAACCGGTAACGGCCGGGAGGAACGTTTGTGTAAGCGGCAATGCGTCGTGATCCGGCATCGACCCAGTCCCCGTCGAAGCCCCGTCAATTGGAACTTGAATTGTACCCGGCTGGGCGCGGAAAAACTGAGACCGGTGTAGCGGAACTCAAGTCTGTTCTGCCCTGGTGGCACCTCGATGTACCCCGACGCCGGCACGGGTTTGCCATCAATCAAGAGCTGCTCGATCATGACCCGGGGCGGGTGCTCGTCAACCTTCAGGTGAGCCGGGTTGACCACGGCGACCCCCTTGAGTGTGGGGAACCACAAGCTCCCATCCTTGGCCTTCCACCCGGCAGGCTGAAAGCCGCCATTGCATTCGTGGCTGGCCATTCCGTCGGATTTGCCATAGGAAATGCATTGAATGGACTTGATCTTCCCTTCCGCAAATTCGTTCAGATCCTTCTTACTGGCACGATAGACGCCCCGGTTGCAACTCATCCAGAGATTGCCCTGGTCATCCTCGAGGATCTGGTACACGGTGCCGTCGAACAATCCTTGTCGCTTCGTGTAGGCGGTGAACTTGCCGTCCTTGAATCGGCTCAGCCCGGCGGAACATGATCCAATCCAGAACGTTCCCTCGTGGTCCTGATAAATGGAGCACGTTTCGTCGTTTGCCAAGCCGTCTTTGGTGGTGTAGGTTCGAAAGCTGTCGCCCGTCATCGCGACGAGCCCCTTCTCCGTGGCGATCCAGAGCGTGCCTTTAGGATCCCGGTAAAGTGCCCTGATGACATCGGAAGGCAATCCGTTGCGGGTTGAATAGAGGGTGAATTTCCCGTCTCGAAAGCGATTGAGCCCCCCACTCCGCGTGCCAATCCAAAGGTCGCCGTCTTGATCCTGAAGAAGCGCTCGAATGGAGTCATTGGAAAGGCCGTCTTTCGTGCTGTAGGTGGTGACCTTGTCGTTATCGATCCTGGCCACTCCGGCGCCTTTGGTTCCCACCCAAAGGCTTCCGTCGTGGCTTTCGAGAACACTCAATACTTCATTTTCCGGCAAACCTGTCTTGCTGGTAAAGGTGGTGACCTTGCCCGCTTTGAGCCGGGCCAATCCGCCGCTGGCAGTTCCTATCCACATGCTGCCATCGTGGCCTTCATAAACGCCATCGACCTCTCCCAAGTGCAATCCCGGATCATTGCCATAGGTGACGAAGTTAGCGTCCTTCAATCGAACCAAGCCGCCGCCAAACGTGCCGAGCCAAAGACTTCCCTCGGCATCTTCCATAATCGCCGAAACCGTGTCGTTCGATAGGCCTTCCTTGGTGGTAAAAGCCGAGACCGTTCCGTTTTGGATCCGCTCCAACCCATGACCGTCTGTCCCAACCCATAATGTGCCCTGGTGGTCTTCGACGAGCGAGATCACACGGTTTCTCTCTGCACCCTCGTGCCCGGGGAGGGCCTGCAATTGGCCATCTCGCATCTGGCATAATCCGCCGCCCGTTCCGACCCACAAGCTGTGCCCTCGGCCTGAACCCAACGACCAAACGACATTGTTGGGAAGCCCATCCTTCGTGGTGTAGAGAGTGAACTTTCCGTCCTTGAGCCGGTTGAGGCCGTGGTTCGTGCCAATCCAGAGGCTTCCATCGTCGGTTCCCATCAGCGCCCAAACGAAGTCGTCCGACAAGCCGTCTTTGGTCGTGTAACGCGAGAATTTGCCGTCCTTTAAGCGCCCCAGTCCATGCCCTTCAGTTCCAATCCAGAGACTTCCGTCATCGGTCTCACATAGTGCCAGGACAGTGTCATTGGAAAGCCCGTCCGGGGTGGGATAGGCCGTGAACTTTCCATTCTGTAATCGATAGATGCCGCCTGCGTCCGTGCCGATCCACAGACTGCCATCACGGCCTTCGTGCAACTTGTGAATAAAACCGCTGGTGAGCTCAGGCGTGTTAGATTGGTCGAACACGGTGAAGCGAATTCCATCGAAGCGAACCAAACCGGCCTCGGTTCCCAGCCAGATATATCCGTCTCGCGTCTGAGTGATCGTTGTCACATCATCTTCAGGCAACCCATCCTCTTGCTGCCAGACTTCGTGGACATACTGCGTCAAGGTCTTGATTGGCATCAGGGCTTGGGCCGGAGTGTTCCAAAAGCAAAAGAAGATGGTCAGCAGCAGACATGCCCTTGCCAGGGCCGAAAAGCATCGAAGTGATCTACCGGCTGGCATATTCTTTTGTGCACCTCTTGACGTTGGCGGCAGGATTGACCTCGCCTGGTTACACGCGCTCGTCTCCCAATTCTCTGCTCGCACCGGCCTGGATTCTAACTGTGAGAACATCCGCGTTCAACGGTACTTCGGTAAGGTCAATACGCACCGGCCCGATCGAGCCCACGTGCAGGTTCCACTAGTGTACCCTCCCCGGAATCGGCAGCGGAAACCGCAGGCTGGGGCCGGCCTCGTCGAGTGATTGCGCAAACTCCGAACCGGTTACCGGCAGGCCGAATAGGGTACCCTGCACTTCGTCGCACCCGTGTTCTTTCAAGAAGGCGAATTGGGATTCCGTCTCAACGCCTTCGGCGACGACTCGGATGCCTAAACTGTGAGCCATCGCGATGATACCGAGGATTATCGCCGAGTCGTCCGCATCTTGGGGGAGATCTTGCACAAACGACCGGTCAATTTTGAGTGCGTCCACCCGGAACCAACGAAGCAGACTTAAAGAGGAGAATCCAGTCCCAAAATCGTCGATGGAGAGCCTCACTCCCAGTTCGCTGAGCTTCTGAAGGACTACCTTGGCCCTTGGAACATCTTCGACGATGGCGCTTTCCGTGAGCTCCAGTTCCAAGCTCTGAGGGCTCAGACCGGTTTCTTCGAGCAAACTGGAGATGAATTCGGAAAGGTCGCTGCGTTGAAACTGTCGGGCCGAGACGTTGACTGCGACTGGGACCAGAGGCAGTCCGACGGTTTCCCAGGTTTGGATCTGGCGGCAGGCCTCTCTCAACACCCATTCCCCGATCGGGATGATGAGTCCCGTTTCCTCAGCGAGGGGGATGAATCTTTCCGGCGGCACCGAACCTAAACCCGCGGTGTTCCATCGGAGCAGGGCCTCGACCCCGGCAAGACGGCCGGATTGGGCTTCGAGCTTCGACTGAAAGCAGAGCTTCAGTTCTCCCTGCTCGACCGCACGACGCAGCCCGGCTTCGATCTTCATCCGCTCGATGCACATCCGCGTCAGCGATTTTGTATAGAATTCGAAGGTGTTTTTCCCTTTTTGTTTGGCCTGATACATGGCTGCGTCGGCATTTCGGAGAAGCGTTTTGAGATCATCGCCGTCCGACGGGGATACAGCAATGCCGATGCTGGCTGTAGCGAAGAGTTCGTGCCCTTCAATCTCAAAGGGTGCCTCGAGGGCGCTCATAATGCGCCGTACGACCAACAAAGCGTCCCGCTCCTTCTGAAGATTGAACAGAAGAATTGCAAATTCATCACCCCCGAAGCGGAAGACAGGGGGAGTCAAGGTTTGCGCGCCGGGCCGGGATATCAGGTCACTAGCGCGCACGCATTGAGAAAGCCGGTCAGCGACCTGCCGCAATAGCTTATCCCCCCAGCTATGCCCCAAAGAATCGTTGATGGATTTGAAATTGTCGAGGTCGAGAAACAGCAGCGCAAGCGGCCTCTTGCTTCTTCGCGCCTGGCGCAATCCCTGTGCGATGTGTTCGGACATCATGCGGCGATTGGGAAGACCGGTTAGTCCGTCGTAGTAAGCCAGATATCGTATTCTTGCTTCTACTTGCCGCCGCTCGGTCAGATCCTGGAGTGTTCCTTCCACCTGCCTCGGACGGCCACGCCCGTCAAAGCTGACCTCAGCTTGCTCCGCCACGACGCGCAACGCTCCGTCGGGCAGCAAGAGGCGGTATTCAATTTCGTACTTCTCTTCACCCCGCAACGCCGCCTGGAACAATTGCAACACGTGGTCGCGATCCTCAGGATGAATAATCTTGGCCATGAACTCGCGCTTTGCGGGCCGGTCCCCAAGCCCAAAACCAAAGATCCTGCACACCTCATCAGAGAAAGACCACCGGTCCT
Source organism: uncultured Acidobacteriota bacterium (assembly GCA_963842495.1). Taxonomy (GTDB): domain Bacteria; phylum Acidobacteriota; class Terriglobia; order UBA7540; family UBA7540; genus CAVROP01. Next base: position 66,228 of record CAWJHY010000036.1, on the reverse strand, counting down.
CGCTGACATCCCAATCCCAATGCCCTAACCGCGCCATCCGTTGGGCCTTGGCGAGTCTTGCTTCGCCGGCCTTCAAGGCGCGGTAGGTCTGGCTGGCACGCAGCATGTATCGAACGCGGTGGCCGAAGAGCGTCCAATTCACGGGCTTGGGCAAGAAGTCTGTTGCTCCAGCTTCAAAAGCCCGATTGACAGACTCAAGGTCGTTGTGCCCGGTCACCATCAGGACGGGCGTGTCCTGCCCCTGAGGTAAACGGCGGAGAGCCGCACAGGCTTCAAAACCGTTCAGGTTGGACGTGTCCATGTCCATCACGACGAGATCGGGCGGCGTCTCCGTGAATCTCTGAAGCGCTTTCGACTCATCTTCCGCTTCAATAACCTCGAAGCCGACCTGATCAAGCGATTTCCGAAAAAGGGCTCGCGAACTCTTGTCATTATCAACTACGAGGATTACTGTCCGCCGTTCGAGCTTTTCCGCACTGGACATCTGCGACTCCGCCCAGCTTTCCTTCCAGCGTCGTTACAACGTGACTACCGTCTTTCTTGATCCATTCCGACAGGGTTGAGACTCATCCTGGGGAATTCGTCCAACGCGCGTCTTCAAGTTCCTTGCTCGGGGTAATCTTGCACTTGTAAGCTGGACTATATTCAGTAAGATAGGGGTTCTCAATGGTACTAAGGTCCTGAGAAAGCGCCACTCCGCCTGCTGCCGCGGGGCGCAGCTAATCCGGCAGGTCGGCGCCGCGCCGGCCAATTCCGTTCGAGCGGATGGTCCGAAGGGGGTTGAGGCCTCCGCCATGGGTAGGTTGTCGATGTGGAAGGGCCTGCGGAAAGTACTGAGAACGCCCTCAATGTGAAGATGGGCGTGTGTCAGCAGAGGCGTCGTCAGCGACCCTGAGGAACTCACAAAGTCTTAAAGCAGGGTTGGTGCTTGGATTTATGCCATCAGTTTGCAGGCGGCGGAATGCTCTCGCCAGCGTTAGGTTTAATCCCGGCGAAATCCTCTCAGTGATATGGGAGACATACAGGGCTGTAACGAAAGCAGCAAAGACATCCATTGTAACCGTACTACCTCTTCAGCTCTTGGATATTCGGAGAGGTCCGCTTCAGCCTTTTGGAATTCAGCGCCTGGAGTTTTTCGCGATGAAGCCCCTCGTCGGCTCGCCGCCAATCCTGAGAATCAGATACTCATCGGGGGGCAACTCGGCATTTTCCGCCTTCACCGTGCTCAGAGCGTCGTTGCCTGCCAGCACCAGGACCATGTGAGCGGGGTCGAGCGGGTTCTCCGCGGCCAGAATCAGGGCTTCGCGTTCGCTGGCATGTATCTTTCCGTCGATCTTGAAAGCTGCGCCCTCGTAGTCGAGACCAAGCTTGCCCTCCCATAGGTCCAGCGCGGAGTTGGCCTCCGGGCGGCCCACAAAGACCACATCGTGATGGCGCAGTAATTCCTCAGAGGCTTCAAAGTCCTTGTAGATGGGGACCTCGCTTTCGTAGTGATCCAGAAAGTGATTCTGCATCTGTTCGGCGGCGTAGCGGTTCGCACCGGCTTCGCGCACCGTGCCGTAGACGATCACGGCCGAGGAGAGTCGGCGCCTGATGTCGTTGGTGAGGTAAGCGGGACCGGCAGGAGGGTCGACGGTTTCGAATCGAACCCCAGCCTTTTGGAGGAAAGATTCCGCCGTGACAGGCTTAGTCGTGTTAGCTACGAAATAGTCATTCATCAACTTGAGGAAAGCCTCGTCGCCCATTTTGCGACGCAACGAATCCAGAAATAGCACCCCCCGAGTTTGCTCGCGACGGAGGCGACTCGACGGCGTGTCAGGGTTGAGTTCCAGGCGCCGCATGATGGCACGTTGGGCATTAAGGGCTTCCTCTACGTCGCTCGATTGGAGCACCCGCCGGTATTGGGCTGAACCGGCGACGAACCAGTCGTCAGCTTCGGAGGCCGGCAGTACCCAACCCTTCCAGAGCCGACCCTCGTACGACGGCGGGTCTATGAGGGCGCTCGTCGTCGGCTGCGGCGGGTCGAGCGCTGCTGTAAGTCGAAGCTTTTCGTTGTGCTGAATTGCAGAGAGGAGGCTTGCTGAGGGTTCAGCTTCAAAGAGAGAGTAGCCCGACGGGTATAGGCCATCATCGTTGGCATAGTCCCATTTATGTGGGAGCCATTCTCGCTGGTTAGGTTTGCCGATCTCTGCCCAGACCATAAGGCGATTGGCCATATCGGCGGTGGTGACTTTGGCGTCCATGGTGCTGGAACTGACCAGCGGCGCGGTGCGGAAAGCCAGGAAGCCGAACTGCTCATCGATCTGGCCACAGTACTTTCGATAAAGCTCCTGCCAGGCCAGGTCGCGCGGCCCTGGGGAATAAGGGATGAAATCAGGGTCGCCTTTGGGGTCAGGGTAGTCCTCAAGGCGGACGCTGAGGTCTTTGCCGTTGTTGTCGCCCCAGTAGAAGCCGGGTGTCCCGCCGAACCATTCGTTTTTGGAGCTTCGCCAGAGCCGGGTGTGATTCGTCCCGAGATCATAGATGGCAATCTCGTTCGTTTTGGCGTCGCCCATAATCCATTCATTAGTGTAAAGGCCGTTGTTGCGAGTGCCGAGATAGCGCACCGCATCGTCGATGTTGCTGCTGTATTGAATCGCCATGCGCGCACGGAAGGCCACCGGCGTACCCTGGGGGTTGAAGGGGGTCTGATAGATAGTGGTTTCAGTGAGCACGATGCCCGCATCGTTCTGGTACCAATCGGTGCCGCTTTCAATGCCGCCGGGATAACTTTGGATGAGCATGCGATGGCCGGCGGCCGGCTTGATGTCGAGCAGGACATTGGTTTGCTCGGCGAGCGTCAGCGGCCACCAGGTGACATGCCCAATCACCATTTTGCCGTCCCGTGTGGCGGGCCCGGTGGCTGCAAACGCGCTGCAATGATCGAGCGCGGAATCGCGCCTGGCGTAGGGCGGCGTATCAAAGTTGAGGCCTTCCAGCCCCGTGGGCGTGGTGGCGACGGCGGAAGACAACTCACCCATCTCGACCGTGGTGTTGGCCACGACGATGTCCAGCAAATCGATGCGCCGGTTCTGCCAGCGGGCGCCGGCGTCGGATGCGCCTTCCGCGATGCCCCGCATCTCCTCCAGGATTTCGCGGTCGAAGCCGCGGAGGAAAAGCGCGTTGGCGGTGGTGCGATAGTCGTCCCAGCGATCCTTGGAGCCGAGCGACGCTGCGCAGCGCTCCAAGTACTCGGGAATCTCACGGGCCATCAGATGGCCGTGCTGATAGCCACGCTCGTAAGGCTGGCCTTGGATGTGGAGATAAATCCAACCAGCGGCGGGGTAGCGGTAAGCGGGGCCGAAGGTCACGACGGCGTCTCGAACCGGCCATTCATCACTTGAGGACTTCTCCTCCAGGCGCACGCCTTCAAACCAAGCCTTGCCGCAAAATGATCCGCCATTGCCGACTGTGAGCAGGATATGGTCCTGCGCACTGCTGGCCACGAATCGAAGGGTGAGGCGCGTCCAGGGCTGAGTGCCGCCCACTGAGGCTGAATGCACATCGAAGGGCATCGAGGCCATGGTCAGCGCCGCGCCAATAGCGATGGGAGAACGGCCGAGGTCACGCATCTCGAGGTTCTCGGTTCGCACCCAACCGCTCAATTCATATTCCTTGCCGATGCTGAGAGCGACGGGCGCCAAGCGCACACAGGCGTCCGGGGAGGCCGCATCGCGCTCCAGGCGAAGCGACTTGTGCCCCTCGTGTAGCACCGCGGAGTCAGCCGCAGTCGAACCGCGAAGCACCGTCCAGTCCTGGCTTGGTTTCTCAAACGAAGTCTGGAATACCGGTTTAGCGGCCCGCGCCAGTGTCGCCACGAGCAGACAGCATGCAAGACGGAACATCGCTTCCCTCCTGTAATAGACCGATTCCTGCGGACAGGAATCTAATCCCTGTTTGGACGGTCTACAAAGCCCTAGGTAATTCTATCACCAACTGGTTGTTGAGACGGGATCTCTATTGGGGTTGGTTTCGAACGTCCAGCACTTCGCGCACCTTACGCGCCAGGGTTTCAGGCGTGAAGGGTTTTAGGAGATAGGATGGTCCGGCTTCCAGAGTGCCGTGGTGGACAGAAGAGTCCTCTCTCTGCCCTGACATATAGAGGACTTTCGACTCTGGCCGCGAGGCTTGCAAGCAGTTGGCTAACTCTTTAGCGCCCGTCTGGGGCATCACCAGGTCAGTCAAGAGCAGATGAATCGGTTGGGAACTCTGCTCGATGATCGCCAAAGCTTGAACGGGCCCATGCGCTTCCAAGACTTTATAGCCAAGGGACTCGAGTGTCTTCCCGACGATGGACCGAACTCCATGCTCCTCGACCACCAACAAAATAGTCTCCGATCCCATAGGCAGGACGGGGCGTGGCTCAACTGGCTCCGCCTTGGGCGCCGTCTCCTCAATGCGGGGAAGGTAGATCTTGAAGGCCGGACTCTGTGCGGGCATGGTTTGAATCCAAATGTGGCCGCCGCTCTGTTTAATGACGCCGAAGACAGTTGCCAAGCCTAATCCTGCCGCCTTGCCTGCTCTCTTTGCTGTGAAAGGAGGCTCGAAGGACGACGCTGGGGATGCGGTACCCGGCTTCGCGCCCATGGCGGCCACGGATACCATCACGTGCGGACCAGGCCTGGCTCCGAGGTGGGTTCGCGAATAAGCCTCATCCAGATAGACGTTGGCCGTTTCAATTGTGATTTTGCCGCCCTCGGGCATGGCGTCGCGCGCGTTCACGGCCAAATGCATGATCGCTTGCTCGATTTGTCCCCGGTCGGCCATCACGTGTCCCAAGTCTGCTTGTTGAATAGTCGCGAGTTCGATACCGTCGCCGACCAGAAGGCGGAGCATCTTCAAGGTGTCGGACACGACCAAGTTCAAGTCCAGGACCTTCGGGGCCAGGATTTGACCCCGGCTGAAGGAGAGTAATTGGCGTGTGAGTGCGGCCGCCCGTTCCGCAGCCTTAAGGATTTCCTCCACTGCACCCAGACCTTCGGGATTCACGCGTCCCTGCAAAAGCTGTCCGTAACCGGAAATGATGGCGAGCAGGTTATTCAATTCATGGACCACTCCCCCCGCCAAACGTCCGACCGCCTCCACCGTTTGCACCCACTTTAGCTGCTGTTCGAGTTGGCGGCGGGTTGTCGCGTCCTGCTGAGTGGCGATGAAATGGGTGACTTCTCCGCGAGGGTTGCACACCGGCGCAATGTTTATCTCCTCGGCGTAAAAACTCCCGTCCTTGCGCCGGTTGATGAGCTCACCGCGCCAGGACTCTCCGGTGAGAATAGTCTTCCAAAGCTCGCGATAAAGCTCCGGATCGTGCTCGCCGGATTTCAGGAGCCGGGGATTCTGCCCCAAGGTCTCCTCGCGCGTGTACCCTGTAATGCGGGTGAATGCCGGATTGACGTATTCGATGTTGCCTCGGGCGTCGGTGATGACCACGGCCTCCGAAGATTGTTCGACAGCCTTGAAGAAGAGGTGCGGCAGGCTTTTGATCAAGGTCTCAGTAAACACCTTGTCCTCTCGCCCTCCCGTTGTCTCCAGACTCATACAGCTCCTTCTAACCAAACCTCACGCTCCTGCTCTTTCAGTCCCAGGATTTCTCACACTGTCCTTGAGCACTCGTCAGCAGTGCGTCGTTGATTCACGAAGATTCCTTCTCTGTGCTCTCAGCGTCCGCGAACAGCATAAAACACGAAGAGGCCCATTTTGGAAACTGCCCAACCGTGTTGTAACGCCATTACTCTAATGACTGTCCCGTTTATCGGCTTCCGCCTGCGGGGCATTCGAATCAGGGCCAGGGCTCCGATGCTCTCGCTCAACGTGTTCCCCAAAGCTCTGGAGCAGTTCCGCCACAGCTTCCTTCGGCGGCTGATTTCCAGGTAGATGGAATGGCTGCAAGCAATGCGAACAAAGATAATGCAGTGGTTGAGGACTATCTGAGCCACCGACGATGAGTTTCGGCTTTCCTTCCATGCGCGCCTTTTCCAGTGCCGGCATTGCCGCTTCCTTCCTGCCGATGCACCAAGAGTTGCCGGTCCGCTTTGAGTTGTGCCCGCCTGCAGGACTGCGGAGCGGGCCTCCGAGGCCGCGGTTGGCTGTGTCGATACGATTGTGAATGTAGGTCATGCAGTCGCGCACTTTGGTTTTCAGGAGGAAAATGTAAAGCCACGAAACGACCAAGGCCGCAACCGCGCCAATTAGAAACAACCGCTCCATCTCCCTGCTCTTTCTTAGTACTCCTGATGAGCTTCTTGCTCCGTTCCGCTCGAGCCATTCTCGGGGGGCGCCGGGGGTTTGTGAATCAGCCCGCTCAGCGCTTCTCTGACTTCTGCGAATTCAGCCGACTTGTCGAAAAAGAATCGCGCCCCCAACTGCAGGCATTTCTTGCGATACTGGGGGAAGGCGAAGTTGGTCAGGACGATTGTGATCGGCGCCAGTTTCTCTTTCCTCATGCCTTCCAGCACGTCAATGCCGGTTCCGTCCGGCATTCTAACGTCCAGGATCACCACCTCAGGGTGCAGATCGCGGAGTGCCTGCAAGGCCTCCGCACCCGTACGGGCGCGCCCAACAATTTCGACACCGCTGATTTCACCGAGCGCTTGAACCAAGCGTTGCACGAAAACCTCGGAGTCGTCAGCGATCAGGACTTTCATGAGTCGCCCCACGTATCAGCCTGCCCCATCCGCGGCAGGGACACTATCGCCGGAAGTTGGATATTGGCGTCGAGCTAACTGGGCTCCGCGTGTCATCATTTCTCTGACACGGTAACTGGAAACGACAGGTTGCCTTGCAGGGGTGCCCGTTGCGGGGGCCGAGGTGCCGACCCGGCAGTAGCCTATATGTATATGCTTCTGCCCGGCGTGCCGTATAAGGCCGCGAACAACCTGGATAAGGGGCTTGGGGAAGGCCCTGAGCGCACGCCACAACGCCTTGGGGCCGGTGGAGGGGCCGATCAGCGCGCGCCTGCAGGACCGCTAGGAGGCAAGCTCATTCTACCAAGCGGTTCTGGAAGGTGTAACGCATCAACTCCGCATTGGTGGTCATATTCATCTTCTCCAGAATCCGGGCCCGATAGGTGCTGATTGTAGCCACGCTCAGATGAAGTTCCTCCGCAATCTGGCTGATCGTCTTTCCTGCGCCAATCATGCGCAGCACTTCAAATTCACGGTCGGAAAGAGCCTCGTGGGGCAAGCGCGCGTGGTCTTCACTCAGGTCCAAAGCCAGCTTTTCCGCCAGCGCCGGACTTACATAGCGGCCGCCCGCCAGCACTTTGCGAATGGCCTTGATTAATTCTTCCGGCGCGCTGTCCTTGTTCATGTAGCCGGAAGCGCCCGCTCTGAGCACCCGCTTGCCGTATTGGCCTTCGGGATGCATGCTGAGAACCAGGACGGGCAGTTTCGGATGCGTGCGTTTCAAGTCGCTAAGAACGTCGATGCCGCTGCGCCCGGGCATGCTGACATCCAAAATCACCAGATCCCAGGTTTGGCTTCGGACCTGAGCAAGAACCTGCTGGGCATTCTCCGCTTCTCCACAAACGGGATTCTCGAGCTCGCGCGACAGAATCTCGATCAGGCCCCGGCGCACGAGGGCATGGTCGTCAGCGATCAGAACCCTGAGCATGGACTTCCTCGCTACGCGCGGCGGACTTCGGGAATCCGAATCCTCACGGTCGTGCCTTGACCCGGCTCGCCCCTGATGGTGAGAGTGCCTCCCAACAGCAGGGCCCGCTCGCGCATTCCCAATACTCCCAGCGAATTGGCGTCGGCCAGTTCGTCCTCTCGGATCCCTCTGCCGTTGTCGCGGACTTCCAGCGTCAAATCGCCGTTTTCCTCGGCGAGACGTATCTTCACCTCGCTGGCGCTCGCGTGGCGCGCCACATTGGTGAGCGTCTCTTGGAAGATGCGGAATACTGCGGTAGCCGTCTCCGAATCGACTGAGAATTGTTCCGTGGCCAAATCCAGGAGGCATTTCGTGCCGGTTCGGCTCTCAAACTCCTCTGCCGCCCATTCCACGGTGGCCGCCAACCCCAGGTCATCCAGCATACCGGGCCGCAATTCGGTAGAGATTCGGCGCACGCTCTCAATCGTCTCATCGACCAGACGCAAGAGGGGAGTGCCCTTTTCCAACAGGGGGCTGGGAGCGGCCGGCAGCCCACGAACCAGCGAGCTCAGGTCCAGCTTGATGGCGGTTAAAGCCTGGCCCAATTGGTCGTGGATTTCGCGCGCCACTCTCTTTCTTTCTTCTTCCCGAATGCTTTGGAGGCGCGCGGCCAGGGCCCGCAACTGATCGAAGGAGTGCTGGCGCTCTTCTTGCAAGCGCTGCCGAGCCAGCGCGCTGGCGAACATCTGGGCAACGAGTTGCAGCCGGTTCGCGATTTCCACTGGCCAGGCGTGCTCCGCTTGCGTCGAGCTAAAGGCCAACGCTCCCACGGGCGGTCGTCCCTCCGCTGCCAGCCCGATCGTCAAGACTGACTTTACGCCATACTTGCTGTAGGTCTCGCGGTCGCGGGCAGCCTCCTCCGGCAATTCAGCCAAGGATGTGACGGCAACGACATTGCTCTTTCCAGACATGACCTGTTGGTGACTCCAGGGGAAGTACTCCCCGGCGTCCATCTGACGCACACCCGGAGCCGGTGGTCCTTCCGAGCTTCGATAATTGTAAGTTAACCTCAACAGCCTTGGAGCCTCCTCCGACGCCTGCCACAGCGTACACCCATCCAATCCCAAGCATTCGCATACGCCGCGCAGGGCACCTTCCATCTCGCCGCCCAACCGTTGGGCCGCCACATCCGCAAATCGCGCCGAGAGATCGGTTAACAGGGTTTCGAAGCGCAAGCGGTCTACCAATTCCCGGTCGGCACGCTTGCGCTCCGTGATGTCCGTCAGGAAGCCGACGCTGGCCTTGCCGTCGGAAAGCTCGACCATGGCGATTGCCACTTCCACGGGAAACAGGGAGCTGTCTTTACGCTGCCCGACCGCCTCATACCGCATGGGAACGGGCAGCCCGAGAGAACGCTGCCGGGCGCGTTCTTCCACCATCGCCCGGCACTCTGCCGACCATTGTTCGCCGATGGAATGTCCGATGACCTCATCGACGCTCTGGAAGCCATACATTTCCAGGTACCGTTGGTTGACATACAAGGTCCGCCCGGACCGGCTGATGCTGATGGCCACCGGCGCCCTTTGTATGAGGGTGCGGAACCGCGCTTCGCTGGCTTCGAGCGCCTCCACTGCCCGTTTGCGCGCTGTGATGTCTTCCACCATGCCCACTCCGTACATGGGCTGCCCATCCGCGCCCCTAATCAGTGAAGCGGTCAAGTGCCCCCACACGATTTGCCCATCTTTCTTGATGAAGCGCTTCTCGATCTCGTATTTTTCACGTTTCCCTGACAGCAGTTCTTGGTACAGTCGCCAGTCACGTTCCCGGTCATCAAGGTGGGTAAACTCGGTGAAGGGCATGCGGCGCAGTTCTTCCCCGCTATAGCCGAGCATTCTCTGGAGTGCGGGGTTCGAATTCATGGGTCGGCCTTGCATGTCCACCAAAGCGATACCGATTCCGGCCGTCTCGAAAGTGGTGCGAAACAGCTCTTCGCTCTCGCGGAGCGACCTTTCCGTCCTCTTGCGGTCAGTGATATCCCGCACCAGCGCTAGCAGAAGAACGTCCTCCTCGATTCCCAAGCGGCCCAGAGTGATCTCCGCATCGAAGGTGGTCCCGTCCAGGCGGAGAGCCCCCCACTCAAAGCAAAGCGTTTGGCCTTCGCGAGCTTGGTTCAATTTCTCGAGCGCTGCCTGGCGAGGATATGAACCGTCCGGTTGTTCTGGCGGGTAGCGTCCAGCCACTGACTGTCCCAAAATGTCGTCGCGGGTGCACCGATACATCTCGAGGGCCCTTTGATTGCAGTCGATGAAGGTGTCTCCGCGTATAAGGAAAATGGCATCGCCGGCAGTCTCGAAGAGAACTCGATAACGCCGCTCGCTCTCCTTCAGGGCTTCCTCCACGCGTTTCCGCTCCGTCACGTCGCGTAACACGCCCCAAGCGCGGAGCAGATATCCCCGTTCCACGACGCCCAAATAGGTGTTCATAAAGTGGTGAACCTTGCCCAGGCGGTCTTTGGCGAAGAATTCGGCGTCCTCCAGCCGATAGCCGGAGCGCATGAAAGTCTTCAGGTTTGCGATGGAACGCGGATCGAAGGCCGTCAGATTCTTGACGCGCAGCCCAACCAGGTCTGAGGCGCGCTCGAACCCGAACATGCGAGCCATGGAGTCGTTGCATTCCGCCAGGTAGGCGAATTGCAGAACTTGGTCAACCTGCTCCTCGACGGGGAGTGCCGTGGAGATGGGCTTCTCAGTTTCCATGCGCCAAATGGCTTCCGTGCTATTGGCAACAAAGGCACGGTAGCGCTCCTCGGATACCTCCACGTGACGTTCGAGATCCAACACCGCTTGCTGTTGTCGAAGTTTTTCCTGAAGGTCTCGCATCGCCTGGTGACGGTGCTGGATCAGGATGACGGAACCGAAGAGCAGGAGAGAGAGCGCCGCGGCCAGCCACTCCAACAGGGCTCGTTTGTGGAACTCGGCCAACGCCTCGTCCTTGTCAACCTTGCGAGCAAGGCTCGCGCCCGCCGCGGTGATGGGCCGGGCGACGCCGAAGACCCGGACGCCCCGATAATCGGTGAACTCGCCAAACTCCACATTGCTTTCACGGGCTGCCTTCGATTCGAAGGCATTCCCGCTCAGTGGCCGCCGGAATAGTGATCCCATCCCCGACGCATTCGCTTGGGGCGAAAAGCCCGCAGTTTCTGCTTCGTCCTGCCATACGATCTCAGTTTCCGCGAACCGGTCGGGTTTGCTCTTTTCCGCGAAGAAGCGGGAAACCGCCCTCCTCGGCTCTGAGATCATGACCGCGGCCCCGACCGCAGGGTGGGGAGTTTGAGAAGCGCTCGATGCTTCCCCTCCCGCCGAAACCGGAACGGCCATGTTGATCAAGACGCGCTCAGGCCGCGGGTAAGACGCAACGACGCTGTAGGCTTGAGTGGTTTGAACCTCACGGCAGGCCCTCTTGACGCCCTGCCTGGCTTCCGGTGGGACGCCGACCTGTGCCAGGATCCGGCACTCCGTATCAGCAATGGCTCCACCCAGGAAGCCGTTAATGCGCGCCATCTTATCGATCGCACGTTCAACTTCTCGCTGGGTTGCCTCCAACTTCTCCGCGCTGACACTCTCGTTAACCATGCGAATCGTAGCGGAATTGCTGGCAATGGCCTCGGTGTCCGTTCGTCTCTCGAGAAGCCAGAGGGTCTCAACGCTGGACTGTTCGTCCGCGGAGTTGGATAGATTCGAATCCCAGTAGGTCAAGGTGTCTTGGTGGGCGGCGCGCAAGTCGTACCAGAGAAAGCCGAGGACGACCAGAACCACCAGCATGAGGATCCAGAGGCGCACCGGCACGCGGCCCGGACCGCGACCTCGTGCGGGACGGTCGTTATCGGGAGAACTGGGAGGCAGGGTCGATTGAGGCAATTCGTGAGTTTGCCCCATGTGCACCGCCGTCAATTCACTGAGCATTGCTGGCGATCTTCCGAATTCACTTGAAGCCGCCAGTTTCACCCTTGGGTTATTCATTGTACACGGCGCAGACCGGTTTTCAAGTTGATCTCGTACTTCCTTTGATACGTGCGGCGCCGAGACTGAACCCGCACCCAGAACTCGGAAGATGGGAAAGAATCGGTGTGCCCCTCGGAGGGGTTCTTCATACCTCCCGACCGTGCGACTTAAAGTCGCCCTTTTGTAGAACTGACTTCCCACCGGTTTTTTCGTGACAACCCGACCAAAGAGTGCTATGTTCGTCTTGCAGTTTGTTGTTGTAATTCCGACGAGTATCGCAAGATCTACAAGGGCGGTTACCTTAGACCTTGCGGCGAGTGGCGTTACAGCGGATCGTCGGGCGTACCCGCCGTTGCCGTCTCCACAAATTGCAATCTCAATCCAATAAGGACAAATCGCAGCATGAAAGAACAAGGTACAGTGAAGTGGTTTAACGCCGCAAAAGGCTACGGGTTCATCCAGCGTGAAAGCGGAGAGGACGTATTCGTTCATTTCTCGTCAATTGTGGGCAACGGATACCGGTCATTAGAGGAAGGCGCAAGGGTCAGCTTCGAAGTGAAGACCGGCCCTAAAGGGTTGCAAGCCGCGAACGTCGAGCGCGTGTAACTCACCCGGCACGCTGCCCCCGCCGGCGCCACACTGCGGGGAAACATTCTCACCTGACGACCCGAGCAGGGTTCCTGCTCGCCGACTTAAAAGGCCTCCAGTCTTGGGGGCGAAGTGTGCGCATCGAAGTTGTAGATGCGGCCCTGATGGAGCACAGGGGCAGCCAAGAGGGATGCCCCTGCCTCATGTACCCCCACCAGGTTTTGGCGCTCCCGAGGCGCGGTGTGCCTTGGGCTTTCGCGCCAGCCTCTCAAATGCCCGCTTGAATTGAGAATTCTCGGGGCTGAGGGTATAGGCGGTACGGTATTCCCCCAGCGCTTCGTCTCGATGACCTTGCTTTTCCAGCCAATAAGCTAGTGAATAATGGAGTTGGGGATTGTTCGGGTCAAGGCGCAGAACCGCGCGAGTTTCGCGAATGGCTGCGCCCAAGGTGCCCTTGGCTCCCAGGGCGATAGCGAGGTTGTAATGCGCTGAGTCATTCTGCGGGTTAAGGCGCAAGACTTCCTGGTACTCGGCAATCGCCGCATCCAGATTCCCCGTTTTGTAGAGCGCGGAGCCAAGGTTGACGTGGGCGTTTTCATTTTCCGGTTTCAAGCGCAAGGCTTCGCGGAATTCCGCAATCGCGCCCTCCAGGTCGCCTTTGTCGTCCAATGCCAGACCGAGGTCGAAGTAGGCAATATCATTATTCGGATTAGCGCGCAGGGCCTCGCGATACTCGAGGATCGCTGCGTCCAGGTTGCCTTTCATGTCCAGCGCCAAACCGCGGTTGATATGGACGTTGTCGTTGTTCGGGTTGGCGCGGAAGGACTGGCGCGAGGCGTCGATGGCAGGCACACCATTCCCGCTATCCTCGTGGACCTCGACATTGAACAGTTGGAATTTGGAGAAGATGTGTTCGTTTCGCAGGCGCTTGCGGCCCCATTCCACACTCACGGTGACGCGATTAGGGAGTAAGAAGGTGGTGGGTGAGCTCAGGAAGTGATACGGGCGATAGTCAATCTCAGAGGTCTCGCGGGTCAAGCTGATCCTGGAGACGGGATGAAGAAGATCGGTGCGCAACCTCATGACGCGGTGATCGGGCGAGATCCAGGCAATTCCCTGGAGATAAAACGGCGTGACATTCCCCAGAGCCAGGACGAATCTGCCCAACGGGCTGGGACTTTCGGGTTTCTGGGCAAAGCCAACCACATACGTCGGCTGACCCGCCAGGGACTGCGAGCCCAGAAAACGATAAGTGGTCTGGGTTTGAAACTCCGGATGGAGAATCATCAGGGTGCTCACAAACCCGGAAGTAACCATGAAGCCCCCTTCGGTTTTTCCCGGGCTCAAGAGGTGGCCTTCCTTGTTTCCACGATATTCATCGATCTGGGTGTGTCCATTTATATTGCGATGCACGAAGACGTAACTGCACTCCAGGGAGCGCGCCATCCGCGGCTTCCCGTTGCTGGCCAGTTGAGTTTGCCGGATTAATTCCGCGCTGATGGTGTTCGAGAAACCGCGCAAAGTCTCTTCGACGCTGCTTCCCACCTGCTTCAAGAACTCCTCCAACCCGCCGGGAGGGGGAGGACTCGAAGGGTCCAGACCCTTGAGCTCGCCTGCAGCCTCTTGCAGTTCCGCCACCGGCTGATTCATTACGTCCTCGATGGGCTGGATGGAACGTTCCTGCAACCGCCTCTGGAGATCGGTCACGAACCCCTGAGCATCCGGCGGCAGACGTTTTCGGCGCAAGTCCTGTGCAAGCACGTCCGCTTCGAGTGAGGCGCTCTCGAAATCGCCGAGAGCGATCATCGCCCGGGCCCGCAGATAGTGCGCCTGGGGAGCCAGGGCGCACCTGCGCAGAGGCGGATCCAGCATGGCTGCGGCGGCAGGCCAGTCCTCTGCCTGGACCGCCACGCGCCCCAATTCGAGTTCGATTAAGGCGCTGCGCGGGTCCATGGAGCGCGCCTGCTCAAGGTCCTGCCGGGCCTCATCGGTCCTGTGGAGGAAGTTCCAGCGCACCCCTCGAAGAACCAGTTCTTCTGTCGAGATGCCGGACGCCGGCGGGTTCGAGGCCAACACCTTTCCGGCTCCCTGCCAGCTTCCCATCCGCATCAGGGCCAGGGCCGCCAAGGGTCGAAACTGCGGCAGGGTGGATTGCCGCGTTGCATCGAGAATCTCTGCCAATTCGGCCCAGTCCAAGGGCCGCTTCCGGAAGCGGGCGAGCGTCTCGCGCAAAGCCCCGCATGATGTCATGGCTTGTGCGCGACAGTCGCGGGAGTGCGCCAGGCGCGGTATCAACCAAGCCTCGACCAGGTCCAGATTAGGCGCGTCGAGCTTCTCATCCAGCCTTGGCAATAAAAGGCTCGATTTGACTACCGGCGCCAGTCCGCTGAGATTGAGCAGTTCTCGCGCTTCAAGGCACTCCGGGTGACTAGCTCCCAGAATGACGGCGTTGGTGGCCGTTTGAGGGGACAAGGCAATATTAAGCGAGTAATTCCCCTCGCTGTCCGTTTGAGTTGAAGTCAAATGCTGCGTGGGCGAAGCGAAAGATGCCACCCAGACCGTGGCGCCCTCTAGAGGTTCTCCTTCAACGGACGCGATCTTCCCTTCGACCCGCAATGATCGTGGAGTTGATTCTCCCGATCCCACCAGGAGATTTGTGCCAGCTTGGCGTGCGTGCGACGCGGGGATATTGTTCTGCCCCGCCAGCGGGAAATTGTGAGAGAGCAGCCCCACCACGATGACGATCTGGGTGGCTGCCCGGACCATCCTACCCTCCTTCCGGGCGCACTTGCGTGCGGTACGCCCCCTTGAAAATGCGGAGAGATTATACTCCCGGATGTCAACATGCCCGCGCTTCAATGCTCAAGGCGGCTTTGGCTTGACGCTGGGATTCAGATAAACTAGGTTCGTAAGATTATATCTGAAGAGGAGTCACCGATGAGCCAATTGCGAACCACCTCACTGCGGATCACGTGCTTTGTGACGATCACGGTACTGGCCGGCGTCGTGGCGCTGGAAGGAAAGGAATTTCCCGCCGACGCCTGCACACTCTTGCCTGCTACACAGGTATCCAAGGTGCTGAATCAGACGTTCGGATCACCGTCCAGAACCTGGGCGCCCGTTGTAGCCCCCAGCACGGTCAAGGGCACCGACTGCAAATATCGAACCCAAAGTGGAAGCGAGTTTTTGTTTCGAATTTATGTGGAGCCGTCCGTAGACGTAGCCAAGGAGACGTTTACAAAACTCAGCACGCACTTCGGGCCTAACAAGACTGTGGACGGAAATTGGGACGAAGCCTATTTCGATGCCCGGCACAGCCTTCACGTGCGCAAGGGCAAAGAACGCTATTTCATGAGGCTCAAACCCCTGGGGACGGATGCGGACCAAACCGAAAAACAACTGAAAAACCTCGCCGCATCGGTGGCCGGACAACTCTGATGCGATGGCGTGAGGCTTCGGCGGGAAAAGACCCTTCACCCGGCCCACCGTGGCTGGTGAAAACGAGGTCGGGGCCACCCTCTCCCCGGGGAGCGGGACATTATCTCGATCGGGTGTCCGTCCGGGTGGATGAAATCAGGAAGATGGCGCCGGCGCCCAGGATTCCCGCCGCGGTAATGATCAGCCAGGCAAGATCGTAGCTGTGCCGCAGGTCGAAAATGCGGCCTGCCATGACGGGCCCCAACGTCTGTCCCAGCGAGTCGGCCATGATCACCAGGGCGAGAATTTTTCCGAGTGCGGCAAGTCCGAAGCAATCGACCGCGACCAGGGGAATCAACATATAATCCGCGCCCATGGCGAATCCGAAAAGTATTGCGAAAGCTTGCACGGCCCGCACCTGGTGATGCAGGAATAACAAGGGAATTGCCAGGGCCAAGGTGAGATAGAAGAGGGCCATGACGCTCTTGCGGTTAAAGCGGTCGGCAACGTAACCCACAAGCACGCGCCCCGCCAGGCTCGAGAACAACAGAATGCTGAGGCCTCGAGAAGCCCAGCCGGACGAATACCCTTCATCCTTCAAGAAGAGTATGAAATGCGAGATCACGGTTCCGATCACGCCGATCACGAGTGTGCTTCCGAGAAGGAGCAGCCAGAAGTTTGCCGTGCGAACCGCTTCGCTGGCGGTTCGCGAGGGCGCGGTTGTTTCCGTGGCCGCCGGATTGGGCGGAACGCCGTCGGGGAATAATCCCAAATCGCGCGGGGCAGAGCGCGTTACCCAGATGCCGACGGGGAAGAGAATGGCGACGATCGCAACGCCAATCACTTCGAAGGCCTTGCGCCAGCCGGCGGTTTCGATCAGCCAATGGACGAGAAGCGGCGACACGGCGCCGCCGAAGCCGAGGCCCAGGTAGGCATAGCCCATGGCGCGGCTTCGCATTTTGCGAAACCAGTTGGCGACGAGGACCTGATTCGCGATGGGGCCGGCGCAGACGTATCCGAGCACCTCGGCGAAGCAGAGCAGGTAGTATTGAGTGAGTGTGTGGATGCCGCCCATCAAGAACAATGAGGCGCCCACAAAGACCGTGCCGATCAGGATCGCCAACCGCGCGCCCAAGCGGTCGATCAACGCTCCGACCAGCAACCCCAGGAGCGGCGCCGCCGCTGCAAAGCCCAGAAACATTCCCGTGGTGGCTTGCTGCCGCGAGAAATGCAGCGACTCGATGAGGGAAGGGTAAAAGACCGGGAAACCGTAGAAGACAATGCCGACGGCGAAAAAGAGGTTTAGAAAGGCGGCGACGACAATCCACCAGCCGTAGAAGACACGTTGAGGAGGGGAATCAGTCATCAACGGTGATTAGCCAAATTCGGGACCGAGTATCGCGCCCAGCAAATCAGGCCGGCCCGGATGCGCGTTCTCGCCGCGGTACATTCTTGTCAGATTGCGGGAAAACTGAAATCCGCGGGCAGCCAGAAGCGCGGGCGCCCAAGCATTGTCTCTCAGCACGTCGACAAAGACAACCGGCCGGCGGGAGCGGAGGAGAAAATCGTCGAAAACAGCGCGCGCCGCGGAAGCGTTGGCCGCCACCCAGGGGCCGAGTTGGTCGGCCAGCGAGCCTTGACGGCCCAGCGCAAATGCCTCCACTGCGCCCCCGGAGCTGTGGATGGCCACTAAGTCGGGGGCAGAGCTTGCGAGAGAGCGCAAGAGGGCGCTGCGGTCAGCGCCGAAAACCTGGTGGTCAAATTCCAGAAGCGGCTCGAGATTCTCCGCGTGCGGCTGCGGGCGCCTGCGCGCCTGGAGTTCCGCGGTTATCTCGCGGGTCAAGCTGTGCCGCTCGATTTCGTATTCGATCTGGAATCCCAGGCGGGTGTAAATAGGTTTGCCCTGCGGTGTAGCGTCGAGCTTCATGCAGGGGACCTTCTTGTCGTCAAGATGGTCAATGGCTCTTGAGGAGCAGCGCTGTCCCGATGCCCTTGCCGCGCACCTGTGGGTCAACCAGCACCATTCCGATCCACGCGAAGCGATGCTCGTAGACGATGGTCGCCACCGTGCCCGCCACCTGTCCGTTCCATTCCGCGACGAAACAGCCCTCGGGATCGGCCTCGAGGAATCGCTGCCAGTCTTCCAGGGTTTGGTTCCATCCCGCGATCTCTTTCAAGCGCATGCCGGCAGGGATGTCGGCAGGGGTCATGGTTCGGAGACGGCCGGAGAAAGCATTCACCACGGAGCGCAGGGAGGACACGGAGAATACCACCTCGAGTTTTGGAATAGAGGTATTGTACTCCAGTCGCACCTCCGCACATTACGTCTCTGCACTCTCGAACCAGACGAAGCCCTCGTCAGCGGGGAGTCTGTGCAAATGCCTCAAAGCTGTCATTCCGAGCGCAGCGAGGAATCTCGCTCTGGGTGTTGTTCAGGGCAGTGCGAGATTCCTCGTCGCCTGCGCGCTCCTCGGAATGACAGACTGTTCGAGTTCCAGTACAGGCCCCGCGGGAGAGGGCTGAGTTTCGGGGCAGGCGTCGTGGGTGGTCGGATTGCTTGACTTGCCGGCGAGGCATGTTCTAGATTTCAGGGCATGACAAATTTGATTCAGACGGAAATGGAACTGGAAGAACTCCTCAGCACTCCCAGCGCGGAGGACATCGCATTCTTCAGCAAGTTAGAAGGCGACCTCATCATCGTGGGCGTGGGCGGCAAGATCGGTCCGAGCCTGGCTCAGCGGGCCGGGCGCGCGGCACAAGCGGCGGGCGCGAAGATCCGTATTTTCGGCACGGACGTTCATTGCGAGGATTTGGACGCCGATCTCATGGAGGCCGCGGGGGTTGAGATCCTGTGCGTGAATTTACTGGACCCCTCAGATTTTGCCACCTTGCCTGACGCGCCGAATGTGATCTTCATGGCGGGCCGCAAGTTCGGTTCGACGGGTCAAGAGAGCCTGACGTGGGCGATGAACGTTTACGTGCCGGCGCTCATCGCGGAGCGTTACCGCAACTCCCGCATCGTAGCCTTCTCGAGCGGCAACATCTATCCCTTCCTGCCCGTGATCACGGGCGGAGCCACGGAGGAGACGGCTCCCGCGCCGCTCGGCGACTACGCCCAATCGGTGCTGGGGCGCGAGCGCATGTTCGAGTACTTCTCGGCGCGGTATGGGACGCCCGTTACGCTGCTGCGATTGAATTACGCGGTCGAACTTCGGTACGGCGTGCTGGTGGATATCGCCAGCAAGGTTTTTGAAGGCCGCAGCGTGGATGTGGCGGCGGGCGCCGCCAACGTGATCTGGCAGGGCGACGTCAATTCCATCGCGTTGCGATGCCTCGCTCACTGCCAGTCTCCTCCCTTCATCCTGAACCTGACCGGGCCGGAGACGCTCTCGATTCGAGCCGTGGCCAAACGCTTCGGCGAGATCTTCGGCAAAGAGCCGATTCTGGAAGGTCAGGAAGCGCCGACCGCGCTGCTCAACAACGCGGCGCGCTGTTTCCGCCTGTTCGGTTACCCCTCCGTGTCGGTCGGGCAGATGATTGAGTGGATCGCACACTGGATCAGGAGTGGCGGCGCCAACCTCGGCAAGCCCACGCATTTCGAGACGCGGGATGGGAAGTTCTGATGCAACAACTGTCCGTGGGCATCTTGGGGTTAAGCCACCTGCATCCGCGCAGCTACATGACTCTGTTCCAGGCCATTCCTGGGGTGGAGGTGATTGCTGCCGCGGACGCTAATCCTGCCGTGCTGGAAGGCTTCGTGAAAGACTTTCACGTGCGCGGGTACGCGGGCTGGCGGGAACTGCTGGAAAAAGAGCGGCTGGATTTGGCGGTGGTCTTTCTTCCTCACGCCGATTGCCCCGAGGCCGCGGTGGCCTGCGCGGAACACGGCGCTCACGTGGTGGTGGAAAAACCCATGGCGGCCTCCGCCGAGGGTGTGCGCCGCATGATCGCCGCCGCGGAGAAGGCCGGCGTGATCCTCTCCACCCCTTACGTTTGGCGATGTCATCCCGTCGCCCAGGAAATGAAGAGGTTCGTCGAAGGAGGCGTCACGGGCCGCATTGTGGGCTGCGAGGGACGCTGCGCCGCGGGGCGCCTCTCCCGCTACATCGACGGCCACGCGAGCTGGATGCTCGAGAAGGCGCGCAGCGGCGGCGGCCCCATGTTCAACCTGGGGGTGCACTGGATCGACCTTTACCGCTGGTTGTTGTCGGACGAAGTTGTGGAAGTGATCGGCAAAACCGTACGCGTGAACCAGCAGTACGACATCGAAGACAATTGCTTCGCGTTTTTGAGCTTCTCGCGCGGCACGGTGCTGGCCCTCGACATCAGCTACACCGTGCCGGATTCCTACCCTTTTGGTCGCGATCTTTATCTTGCCCTGCGCGGCACCGGCGGCGTGCTCTCCTGGAGCCCATCGTTCGAAGGCGTCAAAGAGCGCCTGTTCGTGTGCAGCGATTCGGGCGAGTACTCGCAGCCGGCGCACCAGCACGTGGATTTTGAACTCCCACCACAGCCCGGCTACGCAGGCGTCATGGGGCTCCGCTTCCTGTCGGACCTGGTGGAGTCAATCCGTACGGGCAAGCCACCCGCCATCACGGGATACGACGGGCTGAGGGCGCTCGAGGTTGCCGAGGCCATCTATCAATCGGCGGAGAGCGGCCGGAGCGTAAAGCTACAAAGCAGATGAACGCCTTCTCAAGACGGTGAAGAATCGAAAGCACTGTCATCCTGGCAAAGCGAAGGTCTCCGCAGTTGGATTCAAGATTTACAAGCAACTGCAGGGATTTTTCGCTTGGCCAGGATGAAGGTTGCCAATTTTTCACAGCTTCCACGGGAGAGGGCTATCTGATTTGAGAGGCCATTCGCCGTTCGGGAATGCTCGGTCGTCCCGGTTTTTGCCCGCGGAGCCGGTGATTACGATATAATGTCGCCTTGGGGTTGGACAGCCTCGGTGAATGTTGGTTTGGCCCCATGAGGGGATTAACCCATGGGGAATGAGCTCAAAACTCTCTTCTTGAACCCTCCGAGTTTCGAGAATTTCGACGGCGGGGCCAGTTCCCGTTGGCCCGCGACGCGCGAGATCGACTCCTTCTGGTATCCCGTGTGGCTCAGCTATCCGGCGGGGATGCTTTCCGGCAGCCGGCTGCTTGATGCCCCTCCGCACAAGGTCTCGGCGGCTGAGACCGTTCAAATCGCGAGCAACTATGAGTTTGTAGTGCTGTTTACCTCCACCGTGGGGTTTGACAGCGACCTGCGGATTATTCGCCGCATGAAGGAGGTCAAAGCCCGATCTTAAGGTTGCCTTCGTGGGCCCTCCCGTTCAGATCAAACCCAAGGAAAGCCTTATGGCCAGCCCGGACATCGATTTCATCGTCCGTGGCGAGTTTGATCATGCGGTGGTGGAGTTTGCGCAGGGCAAGCCCCTGGGGGAGATTGCCGGCGTCAGCTATCGAAAAAACGGCCAGGTGGTTCACAACCCATCGCGGCCTGCGCTGGAAACCGAAGAACTCGACCGGCTGCCTTTCGCCACGGAAGTGTACAAGCGCGATCTGGTGATTGAGAATTACAACGTGCCGTTCCTGCTTCACCCCTACGTGGCTTTTTACACCAGCCGCGGCTGTCCGGCGCTCTGCACGTTCTGCCTCTGGCCGCAGACGCTTTCCGGGCACGCCTGGCGCGTGCGCTCCTCGGAAAATGTGGCGCGGGAGGTTCGCCAGGCCCTGCAGTTGTTTCCGCAGGCGAAGGAGTTTTTCTTCGACGACGACACCTTCAACATTCGCAAGGACCGCGTGCTGGAGCTTTGCGCGAAATTCAAGCCCCTGGGATTCCGCTGGTCGTGCACCGCGCGCGACCACAGCGATTATGAAACGCTGAAGGCCATGGCGGATGCGGGCGCCCGCTTGTTGATTGTGGGATTCGAGTCGGGCGATCCCCAGATCCTGAAGAACATCAAGAAAGGCGCGACCGTGGAAATGGCCCGGCGGTTCGCGAAGAACTGCAAGGAGTTGGGCATCGCCATTCACGGCGACTACATCATCGGCCTGCCGGGAGAAACCAAGGAGTCCATCGAGCGCACCATCGAGTTCGCCAAAGAACTCGACTCGGAAACGATTCAGGTCTCCATCGCGCACGCTTATCCGGGAACTGAGTTCTACGACTATGCCGCGCAGCATAACTACCTGGCCGCCGAGGCGTCGGCCGACTCGGCGGGGCATCAGCTTCCGCACCTCCAGTATCCGGGCCTGGAACTGGAAGAAATGATGGCGGCGGTCAACCGCTTTTACGACACCTACTACTTCCGGCGCGCGTGGTGTGGCGCATCGTGCGTAAAGCGCTCTGGGACAACAGCGAACGCAAGCGCCTTTATCACGAGGCGGTGGAGTTTCTTCGCCTGCGCGCGGAGCGCTGGAGGTACGCGCGGAATCCCAAGGCCGGTTCGCGAACCCGGCCAACCATGCCTGAAGCTCTGAAATGACCCGCGAGGAGAAACGGCTTCTCGCGAAGGCGCGAAGCACACCAAGGTCGCAACGATAGTCTCCATGCCCTCGTCAAGAAACCTGCTGGCAAAAACCATTCCACTCCTGATCCTGGTGCCGATCTTCGGCTCGCTGGGCAACGTGCTGCTTGGCAAAGGGATGCGCGGAATGGGTGAGATTCCAGACCTGTCAATTCCGAGCCTGGCGGCTTACTTACTGAAGATTCTGAGCAGCGGCTGGATTTGGTTGGGTATCGGCTCGCTTCTGATCTTCTTCATTTCCTACATGCTGGTACTCTCGTGGGCTGATTACAGCTACGTTATGCCGGTTACGGCCGTTGGTTACGTTCTGGCGCCGCTGCTCGCGCACCTTCTGCTGGGAGAAGTGGTTCCCGGGGCGCGCTGGGCGGGCGCGGTGTTTATCTTCCTGGGCGTGGTCTTGGTGGGGCGCACGCCACCCAGCACGACGAGGCAGGTTTGAGCATGCGCACCTTCGTGTTCCTGGCCATCGTGGTACTCTCCGGGACCGGCGGAGATATCGCCGTGACGCACGCGATGAAACAAATCGGGGAAGTGAAAAACTTCTCGCCGCGTGCTCTCCTGGGAGTCCTCTGGCGTGCCTTGAAGTCGAGATGGATGTGGCTGGGCATTGGGCTCATGACGGTGGCATTTTTCTCCTTGCTGGCATTGCTTACCTGGGCAGAGGTTAGCTTCGTGGTGCCCGCGACGGCCGCGAATTATGTGGTGGGCGCTGTGGGCGCGAGGTTTCTGCTCAAGGAACGCGTCAGCCAGACGCGCTGGGCGGGCTTGCTGCTGGTGGCCGCCGGAGTGGCGCTGGTTTGCGCTGCGCGGTAAAAGCCGAAACTCGAAATTCGAAACTTGTAAGCCGCCGGTTTCGGATTTCGGTTTTCGAAATTCGGCTTTCGACGTAGGATGAGACTGCATGTGTGGCATTGTGGGATTTACGCACGAAGACCGGCCGGCTCCGCCTGAGGTGATCCGCGGGGCCACTTTCTCGCTGATCCATCGCGGGCCCGACCAGCAAGGTGTTTACGAATCCCCGCACATTTCATTGGGCGCCGTGCGGCTGACGATCATCGACCTGGTGGCCGGCGAGCAGCCCATGCGCAGCGAGGACGGCGATACAGTGCTGGTGTACAACGGCGAGGTGTACAACCACTCCGAGCTGCGCGCCGAACTCGAGGCGCTAGGACATCGCTTCTTCACTCACAGTGACACGGAGGTAGTACTGCACGCCTTTCTGGAGTGGGACACGGAGTGTTTCCGCCGGCTGCGCGGCATGTTCGCCCTGGCGCTCTGGAGCGAGTCGCGACGACGGCTGGTTCTGGCGCGAGACCGATTGGGCATCAAGCCGCTCTATTTTTGCCGCAAGGGGCGCGGCGTCTACTTCAGTTCTGAGCTGAAGGGGATTCTTCATCATCCAGAAATCGATCGCAAATTGGACTTAGACGGGCTGAATTGCTATCTGCGCGTGAATTACGTTCCTGCTCCGCTGACCCTTGTGCAGGGAATTGAGAAACTGCTTCCCGGACACATTCTCACCTGGCAGCGCGGTGAAATAAAAGTCGAGCGCTACTGGCGCATTCCTGTCCCGGCCGCGTCGTCCGCCAAGAGGCCTTTGAGCTTCGACGCCGCCAAAGAGCAACTGGACACTCTGCTCTGTGACTCCGTTAAGGAGCACATGATTGCCGATGTGCCGGTAGGACTCTGGGCCAGCGGCGGTCTGGATTCGTCAACCATTCTCCACTATGCCTCGAAGGTGTCGAGCAAACCTCTGAAGACGTTTTCGATTACCTTCAAGGGCCGTAGCTTCGATGAAAGCGACTACATCCGCGAGGCCGCGGAGCGCTACGGAACGGAGCACACCGAAGCCGATCTGGGGGCCGACACTGATCTCGCGGGCGCCATTCAGGAATTCGCTTACTATTCCGACGAGCCGAATGCCGACGCGGGCTGTTTGCCGGTGTGGTTCCTGGCCAAGATGAGCGCCCGGCAAGTGAAAGTGGCTCTCAGCGGCGAAGGGGCGGACGAGTTGTTGGGCGGTTACGTGACCTATATCGCCAACCGATATGCGCGCCGGGCGCGATTGCTGCCTGCGGCCGTGAGGCAGATGGCGATCGGCGCCCTCCGCTATTGGCCGGTTTCGGATGAGAAGATCGGTTTTGAATACAAGCTCAAGCGCTTCCTGCGGGGATCCCTGCTGCCTGCCGACGAAGGTCATGTTTTCTGGAATGGCACTTTTTCCGAAGAGGAAAAAGCGGAGATTCTCGGGCCGGCGGATGCGGCGCCGATGCTCAAGGTTCTCGCGCAGATGCCTCCGGTTGACGGCCTCGACCGTTATCTCCTTTTCGATCAGCAGTGCTATTTGCCGGACGACATTCTCTACAAGTCGGACCGCATGAGCATGGCGCATTCACTCGAGGTGCGGCCGCCCTTTCTCGATCACCGCCTGGTGGAGTTTGCCGCCTCGCTACCGGAAAACTACAAATTGCGAGGATCGAAGCTGAAGTTCCTGCTCAAAGAGCTGATGAAGGACAAACTTCCGCAGGCGATTCTAGGCCGCAAGAAGGAAGGATTCGACATTCCCGCCCATGATTGGTTTCGCTCCGTGCTGAAGCCGCTGTTGCTCGATACGTTGACCGAGCCGGCCGTGGCAGCGACGCAGATTTTCCGCTGGGAAGGCGTGCAGTCGGTGATCAAAAGGCACCTTGACCGGCGCGAAAACCTGGGATATCACCTTTGGGGTTTGCTGATTCTGTTTCTATGGCTCAAACGCTGGAACATTCAGACGCTGTCGGAAACGGCATCGGCGCGCATGAGAGTCAGCCTCTCGGCGGCCGTCTGAACCATGGCAGCGAAATCGTTGTCATCCTTTTCGCGGCAGTGATTTTCGTCGGTTGCATCGTATCTCCGCCCTCTCTCATGGACGACGTGGATGCGGTGCAGGCGCAGATCGCTCGCAACATGCTTCAGTCCGGCGATTGGGTGACCGCGCGTCTGGATGGTGTGGCCTATCTCGAGAAAGCGCCGCTCATTTACTGGACCATTGCGCTTTCTTATAAAGTCTTTGGCGTTCACGATTGGGCGGCGCGCATACCCGTGGCGCTGGCGGCGGTGGCGCTTGCCTGGCTGACCGCGGCGATGGGCGTGTGGGCGTTCGGGAAACGGGCGGGATTCTACGCGGGCCTGTGCACGGCTACGTGTATCGGCCTATTTCTCTTCACGCGCATTTTGATTCCCGATGTGATGCTCACGTTCACCGTGGCCCTGGCCCTGTGGGCGTTCCTTCGCGCGCTGGACCAGGACGAGCCTCATCCGCGCTTCTGGGCTGCCGTGCTGGCGCTCAGTCTGGGATTAGGGCTGCTGCTCAAGAGTCTGGTCGGAATCGTCTTCCCCATCGCCGCCGGCGCGATTTACCTTTTGCTGAGGGGGCAATTCTTTTCCGCCGCGGCTTGGAGGCGCCTCCATCCTTTCAGCGGAACATTCATGGTGCTCTTGGTTGCCGCGCCCTGGCACGTGCTGGCCACTTTGCGCAATCCGCCTTACTTCGACTTCACGCTGCACAGCGGCCCGGGCCAATACCACGGGTTCTTCTGGTTTTTCTTCATCAATGAACAGCTCTTGCGGTTTCTGAATCTGCGCTACCCGCGCGATTACGATACCGTCCCACGCCTTTACTTCTGGCTTTTTCATCTGCTCTGGCTTTTTCCCTGGAGCGTCTACTTTCCGGCCATCGCCAGGCTCTCCTTCAAGCCGGTGGACCGCGCCGGGCGCGCGCGCCTGCTGGCTCTGTGCTGGGCGGGCTTTATTCTGGTTTTCTTCACCTTCTCGACCACGCAGGAGTATTACTCAATGCCCTGCTATCCCGCCCTGGCGTTGTTGCTGGGTTCGGCGATGGCGGCGGACGGCAAGTGGATTCGGCGCGGCACCGCTGTGCTGACGGCCATCGCCGGATGCGCGGCGGCGGCCGCAATCGTGATTCTGGCCTGGAGCCGCGGTTTGCCTGCGCCCGGCGATATCTCATCGGCCTTGAGCCAGCACCCCGGCGCCTACAAACTATCGCTTGGACACATCGAGGACCTGACCTTGGCCTCGTTCGCCTATTTGCGCCTGCCGCTGGCGCTGGCGGCGGCTGCCTTCCTGGTGGGCGCCGTAGGCACTTTCAAAGCCAAAACGCAGCGCGCTGTCGTGGCCGCCGGACTGATGATGGTCCTGTTCTTCCACGCCGCACGCCTGGCCATGGTGGCCTTCGATCCGTACATGTCCTCGAGGCCGTTGGCTGAAGCGTTCGAGAAGGCGCCGAAGGGGACTTTGATCGTCGAACATCACTACTATTGGTTCTCGTCGGTTTTTTTCTATGCCAATCGTTCCGCACTCCTGCTGAACGGGCGATTCATGAACCTTGAATACGGGTCGTACGCTCCCGGCGCCCCGAACGTCTTCCTTGACGATTCGCAGTTCAAGGAATTGTGGCTCAGGCCGGAACGTTGCTATATAGTTGCGAGGCAGTCAGCGGTGCCCCGCCTGGAAGGGCTGGTGGGCAACGCACAACTCATCGTGGTGGCGGCGAGCGGAGGGAAGTTTCTTTTGACGAATCGGCCGTTATCAAGCAAGGGTGAGGGAATTTCGGAGTGGCGGCACAGCTATCAAAACGGGTGACTGTGCTTGTGGTAGAGTAGAGCGTTAGACGCAATCAAGGGGGACAGATGAGAGTTGCTGTGCTCGGGGGAGACGGCTACTGCGGGTGGGCTACTGCTCTTTACCTATCGAAGAAGGGGCACTCGGTTGCCATCGTCGATAGTTTTATCCGCCGCCAGTGGGACCACGAACTCGGGGTGCAGACTTTGACGCCGATTCGTACTCTGGCCGAACGCCTGAGGGTGTGGCAGGACTTGACGGGAAAGCAGATTGAACTTTTCGTCGGCGACGTGACCGATTACGACTTTCTCTCTTCCTGCATTGAAAGTTACGGGCCCGAGGCAGTTGTGCACTTTGCCGAACAACGCGCCGCACCCTACTCCATGATCGACCGCAAGCACGCCGTCTTCACACAAGTCAACAACGTGGTCGGCACTCTGAATCTGCTGTACGCCTTGCGCGAATTCCAACCCGACTGCCACTTGGTGAAGCTGGGAACCATGGGCGAGTACGGCACGCCCAACATCGACATCGAAGAAGGCTACATCACCATCGAGCACAACGGGCGCAAGGATGTTCTTCCTTACCCCAAGCAGGGGGGCTCCTTTTATCACCTTTCCAAAGTTCACGACAGCCACAACATCATGTTCTGCTGCAAGGTCTGGGGGTTGCGTGCCACCGACCTGAACCAGGGTGTGGTGTACGGCACCATCACGGATGAGGTGGCGCTCGACGAAGCCCTGATTAATCGCTTCGATTACGACGAAGTGTTTGGCACGGTCCTGAATCGTTATTGCGTGGAGGCTGCGGTCGGCATGCCGCTCACCGTTTACGGCAAGGGCGGGCAGACGCGCGGCTTCCTGGACTTGCGCGATACCGTACGCTGCATTGAGATTGCCTTGCTGAATCCCGCGGGGCGCGGCGAATTCCGCGTGTTCAACCAGTTCACCGAACAGTTCTCGGTCCTGCAGCTCGCGGCGATGGTGCAGGCGGCCGGCCGGGAACTGGGTCTGGAAGTTCGGGTCGAACATATTCCGGACCCGCGCGTGGAAGCTGAGGAACACTATTACAACGCCAAACACTCGAAGCTGATCGAGCTGGGCTTAAAGCCGCATCTGCTCTCCGATTCCTTGCTCGACTCGCTGATGAATATTGCCCTCCGCTATCGAGATCGAATCGACGCCACCAAAATGATGCCGCAGGTGAATTGGCGAAAGGCGCGCAATGCACGCCGTCCGGGCGCGTCCGCCGAGGTCACAGCGCCCGGGCCTCAACTGGCGGCGGTGGGCGCAAAAGAGGAACGGGCCAAATAAGACCCCATTCCGGCGCTTGTCATTGCCACAGGTCGTGGGCCTGCAGCCCACCCACTCAGACAAAAGTCAACCCCTCGTCATCCCCGCGAAAGCGGGGGTCCATCGGCGGTCCAGGAGCCGCTGGATTCCCGCTTTCGCGGGAATGACGTGCTCCAACGGAGAGGGCTGCGCATCTCGTTGCGAGCGGAATGCACGGCCTGTCTCACTTCTCCGATGAATGGGGAGCCCCCGGTACGAGTTGGCCGTTGCGGAGCCGATATTCGCTGCCGCGCCACTGGAAGCTGTTTTTGCCGAAGCTGGCGAGCCAGAGAAGAAACGCCATGGCGTCCCACACCGGCAGCAGCCACATTCTCCCGCGCAGGGTTTGATCCCGAAGCCCCCGGGTGCCGATGAGCCACGTCATGGCCAACCTGAATCCAAGGTAAGTCCCAAGATAGCCGCATCCCACGGCCACCGTCGGATGAATCGCGAAGGCGGCCAGCGACCAGGGAAGTCCTTGCGTGAACAGCAGACCCAGATGGCCCCAGGGGCGCATGTGGCGCATGACGGCGAGCCAGCGGATGCGCTTGTGAACCAGCTCCGGCATGGAGGCGTAGTCCGGCACCGTCTGGATGGTGTAAGGCAGCAGTCGCACCTCGAAGCCTCGCTCTGCGATCAACCGGCCCACCAGAAGATCGTCTGCCGGCCGGCTTTCGAGCGAACGATACCCGCCGAAGCCCTCGAGCTGGGCACGGGTGGTGGCGATGGTCGGACCGAGCGCGAACTTCACTCCGTCCAGTTGCCAGGCAGCCAGAATCCCGGCGTAGAAATCGGAAACCATGCCAATGGTTTGCAGCTTTTGCGCCGGAGTTTTGGCGTCGATCGGTACATAGAAGCAGGTGACCGCGCCTACCCTGGGATCAGCCAGGGGCGCCACCACGGTGCGCAGATAGCCGGGCCCCACGCGCACGTCGCTGTCGTTGATCACCAGAGTCTCATGCTGCGCCTCGCGCACCAGGCGCGAAAGTTTCCCGACCTTATCATTGATGGCGTGGCCATCCCCGCCGAATAGAATGCGAATCTGCCGCTCAGGGAAATCACGCGCCAACTTCTCGAGCACGGGAACCACCGGGGCATCCTTGTCTCCCACGCAAAACAGCAGTTCGTAATTCGGGTAGTCCTGGCGGCAGAAGCTGGCGAAGTTCTCATAGGCATCCGGGTCGAGGCCTCGAACGGGCTTGAGGTTGCTGATGGGAGGAGTGAAACTGCCCTGTTTAGAACTGGCTTGCGCGACGGGGCAGCGGAAAAAACGCCAGGAGCTGTACAGGACGATCAAATAATAGATGAAGGGAAACGTCGCTACCACCAGCAGGGAGTAACCGACAAATTTAAGAAGCGTCATTTGAGTGTTGATTCCGGCCTGCGGCGCTTGATTTCCCGCAGTGAATAAATGGGTTTCTTCTGGGACTCGTAGTACGTGCGAGAAAGCATTTCGCCGATGAGGCCGACGGAAAGAAACTGAACGCCGGTGAGGAACAGAAGCATCGCGACAAAAAGCAGCGGCCCGTGGGCCAGCATGATGGCTCTGTGGAGCCAGAGCTTCTCGTACAAAAGGAAGAGCCCGATGCCGCTGCCGGCGCCCACGCCGAGCAGGCTCAAGAGCCCGAAAAAGTGCAGAGGCCGGGTGGAATAATCGAGTAGAAACTTGATCCCGATTAAATCGAGCAAGACGCCCATTGTCCTGGAGAGGCCGTAGTGCGACTTCCCCTTTTCGCGCACCGTATTTTTGATCGGAATTTCCGTAGTGTTTGCTCCGGCCCAGCTTGCCAGGACCGGTATGAAGCGATGCAACTCCCCGTAGAGATGAACGTTCTCCAGAACCTCGCGGCGGTAGGCTTTGAATGTGGTGCCGAAATCGTGCAGCGGCATGCCGGAAAGTTTCGCCATCATCCAATTGGCGACGCGGCTGGGAAGGCGGCGCGTGAGCCATGCATCCTTTCTGGCCACTCGCCAGCCGCTGACCACATCGTACCCCTTCGCCATTTGGGCCAGGAACTCCGGGATGTCTTCCGGGTCGTGTTGGAGATCCCCATCCATGGAGATGATGATGTCGCCTCGGGCAGAATCAAATCCCGCTTGCAGAGCCGGCGCCTGGCCGAAATTCCTACGCAGCCGGACCACGCACACGCGGCTGTCGTTCGCGTAGATTTCATCCAGGATTTCGGGCGTTTGGTCGCGGCTGCCGTCGTCCACAAACACCAGCTCGTACGGCTGGCCTATGCGATTCAGCACCTCGGTGAGCCGCGTGTAGAGTGGTCGAACATTCTCCTGTTCATTGTACAGAGGCACGACAATGGAGATCATTTGCGAGGTCGCCATAATTAATAATCTGTATGCCAAGGTCTTTGGCCAAGAGTTTGACACCTGGCCGTGTCAGGGCTTGGTATTCCTTTTCTCGCTGCTCGAGCAGACGCGTGGGCGTTTGCCTCAGCGCTTCATCCACAAAGCCGGGGTGACACATCAATTCACTCGTCCCGTCCGGGACCCGGCGGAGAATCTCGAGCAGCAGTTCCTCATCCAGAAACCCGGTGGCCGTGACACCGTAGAAATGCTCAGCGCACGCTACGCCCGCTTGGGGCAGCCGGCCGCACCAGCCCCGGTAGAGAAGGGAAAGGGTGAGGCTGTTGAAGCGCTGTCTCAGGATCCTTGTCGTGGCGCGCGGAAATCGTCCCAGCAAATAGTTTAACGCAGGCCACGCCTCCGCCACAGAACGAATCGCCTTGATGCCGTATTGGCGGGCGAGCTTCAGGCTCATCTTTCCAAGTGCCGGCAGGGCATGCACGTGCTTGTGACTATCCAGATGGGTCGGCACAATACGTGCGGCCAGAACCTTTTCAACCTGGGCGTGCAGCTCTCTCTCGATTTCGACCGCTCGCACTCGACCCAGCAGCATCGCTCGCCACAGGCCGGCGGGTTTTCTCGCGAAGACCCCACGGCCATTTATGAGAGTGGGAACGGATGAAGCAGGGGCGACGGGTTTGCCTTCCGTGAGATTCAGATGAATGCCGACTCCTAAACTCGGGGCCTGGCGCGACAGCGCCGCCGCCGCCGCGAAGGCTTCGCCGTTTGCCAGCAGGGTTGTGCTACTGAGCAGTCCATCGTGGTGCGCATCTATGATGGCTTGGTTAACCCCGTCCGTCAAGCCGAAGTCATCCGCATTAATGATCAGGCGCTTCATAGTCAGTCCGAATCGTGGCGCCCCCTCACTCAATGCTGATCGCGCCCACGTCGTACCAGCCATCGGATTGACGGCCTTCGATGGCCAGGCGGACGGCAGGCTGTTCAGTTCGCGGGTCGAGAAACGCCACGCGAACGCGGTAGTCTCCGGGTTTTAGTGTGGCCGGAAGGTAAGCCGTACCATCGTAAACCGCATCGCCGGGGAGCCACTTGCGCACGTCCACGGGCAGTTTGATGGTCGCCGATCCTGTAGGTGAGATAATCTGCAGCGCAAGCTCGTAAGGCCTGTAGACAGGCGCAACGCCGGCGTTGAGCCACCACATGTGCAGTGGCGTCATCGTGCCGGCTTTCGGGCGTGGCGCGTACTCCAGCCGGCGAAGAATGAAGCGGTAGCCCATCTTCTTCTGAAAATCGTCGAAGCGAGCTTTCCACTCCGGCGGAATCGCCGACGATTTGATGTTAACCGAAGAGACGTGCCAGCGCAGCGCCTGAGCGAGAATGTAATCCACGTCCCAGCCCTGCTGCTTCCAGTAGCCGGGGACCCAGCAAGTTTCCAGCGAAACGGGGCTCCGTTGCCAGACGTCCTGGACGCCCGCGCGCACAATCTGCTCCGGGTAGAGGTCGAACATGTGGCACCACCGGCCGCCGGTGGTGTCGCGCATGTCGCCCCAGCAGTCGAGCCGCCAGCCGGCGCCCTGCTGCGTGCCATAGGCAAGCGCCTGCTCCTGATCGAAGTTCATCAGCAATGGGGTGCGCTTGAAGGCCTCGAGCCAGACGTCGATGAGAGCCTTCTGGTAAGGGAAAGCCGGCATGTAATCGCTCCATCCCTCGCCCCAGTAGCCGACCGACGAGATATCGACGCTGTCGAGATCCGGGTGCCCGTCGTAGCGCGAGCCCGCCGCCGCCACCGCTCCCCAGTATTTCAAGTAGAGAGGATCGGAGAAGTCCGGCTGCCAAATGTCGCCGTCCTTGTCCGTGGGCCGGTTGGCGCGGCGCGCACCTGAGTTTTGATACCACACGGGCAGCGGATGCTTTTGATCGTAGGGCATCAGCCGGATGGCCAGCGCTTGGCCGTGCGCGCGCGCCTCCGACAAGGCCTGGTCGATGATTTCCCAGCGAACTTTGCCTTGTTCCGGTTCGAGCTCCTGCCAGAACCAGCGGCAGTAGGAGATGGAAGAAGCAGGGAAGTCCGGCGGGGAAGTCGCCTCGCTGAGCTTTGCCGTGGGGCCTTCTTCCGACCACCCCAAAGCGGCGTTCAGTGCCTGGCCGTTGAAGCGCTGGAAAGTTTCAATGCCCATGCCTGGATTCACCAGTACGTCGTCGATGGGTTTTGGCCTCACAATGGTCATTTCCGTTTGCGCTGCGCATGGAGAGACTATCAGCCAGAAAGAACAAATGCAGAGTAGTTTGCGAATCATGATGCTCCCCCACTTCACGAAAAAAGAATTTCAAATGGCAAATTTCAAATTTAAGACCTTCTGAAATCTGAGATTTGCCATCTGAAATCTGCAATCTGTCATTTGAAATCGTTCTGTAAATGGCCGGGCGTCAGGCCGTCGTAGCATTAGTAATAAGGGAACTACTCTACCAGTCGCAACCCTTCCGGTAAAGACTCGCCGAAAATGCGCAAGGCGTCGGCTTGTGCGGGCGGGACGTACTGCTGCAGACCTCGGCTCAGGTCATCCGAGATACCTGTTGCGGTCAAACGCGCCATGGCCTTTTGCCGCAGATCCTGGTCGATGTCGCGCAGGTGATCACCGGTAAGCGATCCAAGCTGGACCACGGCCGATGCCGTTTCGACTGTAAATTCCGTCAGATCGAGCAGCGCTTCGAGCCATTTTGATGCGGTTTCGATCGAGACCACACAGTTGAGTGGGCCGTACAGTGGGATGCGAACACCCACTCGTCCGAGCGACCACAGCCAGGCCTTCTCGCCGGGTTCTTTGCGGATTCTGGCCAGCAACTCCTCGCCCAGCGAGGCCCGCAATGTCGCGGGAAGGTGCTCCAAGCTGGCCAGGAGGCGCCAGCCTTCGTGCTCGACCTGGCTGTTCAGCCGTCCGCTGGTTTTCTTTCCGCTGATTCCCAACAGGGCTCCGTACTTCTGGTGCAGTTCGCGCTGCTGCCCGGCGTTAAGCCCGCCTGCCACACGGCGCCAAAGCACCAGCCACTCAACCTGAACTTGAGGGTCTTTGGGAAACGACGGCCCCGCAAGGTAAACCCGGCGCGCCTGGTTGATCCGCCAATCATCCAACAAGGCGCCGAAGCCGGGTCGCAGGCAAAAGCCAAACAGATTGAGCCAGCGAGCTTCGTGCCGGCGGCTCTTAGCGCGCCCGCCGGCAACTTCGGCGAGGACATCGCAGAGCGAACGGATCGTGCCCATGGGCCAGGAGTCTTTGCTGTGGCCGAGGGCGGCCTCGAGTTTGCTCACGATCGTTTCAGGTTGTAGCGGAGGCGTCCCCCCTACTGTGGCGCGGGCATCTTGCCCGCGCGACTCATTCGCTGGACCGAAGACCTCCCGAATCAGTTTCGCCGCGGCCTCCACCATCTGGTTGGGGATGGGTGAAGGCGCCTGCGAAGGCGTCGCGGCAGCCTCTGCAGGTTGGGCTTCGCTGCCGCGCAATTCGAACTGCAAGCGCCAACGGTGCTGCGTCTTGAGCGACTCGCACCAGAGTTCGAGAGTTCCCACCTCCGTGAAGCTGGCTGTCAGCCGAACGCCTAATTCGATCTGGCGCGATTTCTTGCCGTAGCGCAACAAGGTGACCAGCGGGGCATGGCGGTGGGTCTGCGCTTCATCGAGAACGGCGACTTCGCCATGCTCGTCGTGACGCGTGGTCGAGCTGTAGAGCGTGAATGAGACCGGGCGATTGGTGAGGACCGCAAATTCACGATTTGGGAGCGGCAGCGTTGTTCCTTCTTCGACCCCGTACGGCAGCACGCAGACGGCTTGAGGCGCGCGGTCCTGGGCGCCTTCCGATTGCACGCCGATGTAGTAGGTTCTTGCGCTGCCCGCCCTGATACGCAGGCCACCGCCCCGCCGCACCCGGCCATAGTAAGCAGCGCCTATGGCCACGGCGCTCTCCGGGGCCTGGTTGCTAAGGATTTTCGGGCGCCAGGCGTTGCTGCCGCTGAACCAGCCCAGCACCGCGTCGACGATCTTCTCCCGAGTGACGGCCGGAGCAAAGAAACCGCCGTTGAACAGGAGGGCATCCGGGCGGACCATCCGTTCGGGCGCGCGCTCATCTTCCTGTAGGGGCACGCCATGGCGTGCCCCTACAAGAAATGCGGCCAGATGCTTGGTGATCGCCGGTTCGGTCGCGTAAGGCAAACCCAGTTCGCGTAGACCAACGCGCCGGTCATGAGCGGGCAAGTCGTCAGCAGCGGTTTGGGGAAGGAAACCGCCCGTCAGAACTTCCACCACCTCGTCCCGAGTCAGCTCAGAAGTCAGCGTCCCGCCGACCAGCGCTCGTCCGCTGCCCAGGACACTGATCGAAAGGCGGTCCAGAGCCGGGTCACTGAGCAGCCGCTCCTTGGCGGCGCAGCAGGTCCGTCTGAGCGCGTGGCGCTGGCGGAGGCTGAGCTTCGGAGCATGGAGTTTCTCCTCGACGCGCCGTGCCAGCGCCAGATCGAGGTTGTCTCCTCCCAGAAGCAGATGCTCACCAATCGCGATGCGCTCGAACTGCACTTGTTGGTTGGCGAAGCGAACTCGAATCAAACTGAAATCAGAGGTGCCGCCTCCAACATCACAAATCAAAACCAGCTCACCGTCCTTAAGCTCGATCTTGCCCGCGGGAGAACTCCGTGGGCGTCTTCCCGCCCGGCGCGGCGCGGGCGCCGCATTCAGCGCGTCTTGATGAGCGGAGATCCAGGCGTAGAAAGCGGCCAGCGGTTCTTCGAGCAAAGTCAGCTTTTCAAGACCCGCCAGGTGCGCTGCCTCCACCGTTAACTCGCGGGCCTCTTCGTCGAACGAAGCCGGGACCGTCAAAACGATTTCCTGATTCTCGAATCGCATCTCGGCGCATGCCGACGCGGCTGCGGAGGAATGATTCCACGCATTGCGCAGATGGGTGAGATAACGGGCCGAGGCTTCCACGGGCGAAACCATCGGTTCCGGAGGCTCGGCTCCCCATGGCAGAAGCTTGGCCCGGCGATCCACGGCGTCATGGCAGAGCCAGGATTTGGCGGAAAAGACCTGGCGCCCCGGCAGAAGCGCGCCTTGCTCGCGCGCCAACACCCCGGCCACGGATTCCGGCCGCTCTTCCCAGGGGAGCTTCATGCTTCCTGCAGACAGATCCGGTTCGCTGGGGAAATAGAGAAACGAGGGCAACGTGGGCAGGGAGCGAATCTCACCCTCCGCCACCAGTTGCGGCACCTGGAATACCTGAATTGCTGATGCTTCCTGCTTATCGAGGTAGGCAACAACCGAGTTTGTCGTGCCCAGATCAATGCCGATGATGTAGCGGCTGGAGTCTTGCATTACCTATCTGTATCTCTCATCCGAGCAAACGCTGTCATGCTGAGCGAAGCGAAGCATCTCCGCATTTGTCCTTCTTTGCCAATCAAACGGCATCAAACTGCAGAGATGCTTCGCTTCGCTCAGCATGACACCACTCAGGGCCGCTCGGTTTTTTCGCGGATGTTCAGCTCGAGCTTCCAGCGCTGCGCACCGTCACGCGAGACGCACCACACTTCGAGTGTGCCCACTTCAGTGACGCGGGATTCCAGTCGCACGGGCAAAACCGTGCCCTCCTGGCCATCCAGTTTCAGCGTCACCTCGAGTGGGCTCAACTCCTCGATCTCATCGCCCCAATCTTCGAGCAGGCTGCCGATCTGATCTTGTTTGCGCACGCTCGAGCTCAGGAAACGAAACTCCGCCGCTTCGCCCACCACCAAGCCGAACTCCCGCTCGGGAATTTGCGCCTCCGTTCCCTCCTCCATCCCGAAGGGCACAACGCAGAGCGCCTTAAGCGGGGCTTCCATGCCGGGCACCGCGGGCAAAGCGCTCTCGATGCCGATGTAATAGGTGCGCGAGGCGCCGCTGCGGATGCGCACGCCTTTTCCGCGACGGGCCCTTCCGTAGTAGGCTGCGCCGCGGGCCACGGCGTGTTCGAGATCGGGAGCATCCAGAATCTCGCGTGATCCGAGCGGCTCAAAACCTTCTTCGCGCAACCAATCGTTGAGCACCTCAATGAGCCGGTCCCGCAGTACGGCCGCCTTCATAACCCCGCCGTTGAAAAGCACGTGCGTCGGACACGCCAAGCCGCTGCGGCCCCGGCGAATCTTCTCGAGTTCGGGGCTATCCTGAACTTGCCTCGAAAGGAATCGCGCCAGATGCCTGGTGATAGCAGCGTCGGCCGCGTAGGGTAAACCCAGTTCCTGAAACCCGATGCGCCGTTGCCGCGCCGGCATCTCGCTGCTCGCCACTTTAGGAAAGAATCCGTCCACCAAGACCTGCTTCAAATCTTCGCGCGTCAACTCAGCTTTGATCGTACCGCCCACAAGCTTGGAGCCTTTGCCGAGCAAGGCAACCGGGTGCTTGTGGCTTTTCGGTTCCTCGAAGAGCCGCTCTTTGCCCAGCCGGCACTGATGCCACAAGCTGTGCAATTGCCAGATATCAATGTGAGGTCCGTTGGCTTCCAAGCGTTGTTGGAGCAGCCGAGCCAGCGCCAAATCCATGTTGTCCCCGCCCAACAGGATGTGCTCTCCGACGGCGACTCGCTTGAGCGCCAGTTCGCCGCCTTCCTCCGAAACGCTGATCAGGCTGAAGTCTGTCGTCCCTCCGCCAACGTCGCACACCAGAACGAGGTCGCCAACCTTGACGCGTTTGCGCCATCCATCACCTTTGCTCTCCAACCAGGCATAGAATGCCGCCTGGGGTTCTTCCAGCAGGGTGACGTTTTTCAAACCTGCCTGCTCGGCGGCGCGCCGCGTCAATTCCCGAGCCTCTTCATCGAACGAAGCGGGCACCGTGAGCAGGACGTCCTGCTCGCTGAGAGCCAGTTCCGGCTTCCCCTTCGCATGGTAGTGGTCCCACACCCGTCGCAAGTAATCAAGGAAGTGCGAAGACGCCTCCACAGGCGAAAGCTTGGGCACTTCTTGCGGAGCCTGCCAGGGCAAGATGGGCGCAGTTCGGTTCACCGCCGCGTAGCAAAGCCACGATTTGGCCGAAGCGACAAGCCGCGACGGACTTTCGGCGCCGCGCTTGCGCGCCAGTTCGCCCACTACGAACCGAGGTTCGCGCTCCCAGGGTAACGCCAAGCTGTCCTTGGGGAAGTCCAATTCGCCGGGGAGATAGAGAAACGAAGGCAACAGGGTGCGGTCCGCAACTTCGTTGGGGTTTACGAGCTGAGGTATTTCCTGGATAGCTATTAGTCCGGCTCCTTCTTCCAGGGCGGCGCCACACTGTGCCAGGGCCGAGTTGGTGGTTCCCAAGTCGATGCCAACAATGTACTTTGCGTCCAAATATGCCTCCACTTATAAAAGCACCAACCATTACCCAAAGCTGTCATTCCGAGCGGTCATGGACCTACGGCGCTCCCCTTCGGACAAAAGTCGCCGCTTGGTCACCCCCGCGCAAGCGGAAATCCATTGTCGGTCCTGAAGCCATTGGATTTCCGCTTGCGCGGGAATGACGTGACTTTCGCGTGGTGCAGGGGCGGTTCGCGAACCGCCCCTAGGGAATCTCGACTTCGGCCGGCGCAACCACGCTGCGGCCCTCGCCCTCGGGTAAAGAAGGCAGATTCACTTGTGTTGCGCGCCACCCGCGATGCCGCAGCAGGCCCCTGAGGGGGGGGCTTCCCGTGACGTTGCCGATTACTTTGATAGCTGCCGGATCAAACCCCGCTTGCACCGTCACTGGGCGATCCTCCTCCGAGGAGATAATGGGCTCGAGTTTCATATAGTGCTCCAGCGCCTGGCGGCAGCTTTGGTGGACACTTCGCACGGCGGCGCCCAATTGGGCATCCGGATACGGCGTCACATCCTCCGCAAAGAAGTCGATGAGCCGTCCCTCACGTTGCAGCAAGGCGAGCATCTGGACCGCGCGGTCGTAACTCGGCGTCCCTGCTTCGGCTTCTTGCGGGCGCGGTTTGTCAGACGGCTTGATGGGACCCCCAGCAGCCGGCGTCGCACCCAATTCCAGGGCGATGCTCCGCGGAATATGACCGGAAAGCAGAATAGATAAGAAACAACGTAGAGAGTAACCGATTCTTTTTCCGAGCCCCATCAACGTGACTCCCGTCGGCAACGGCCGGGTTCAGAGGCGAGATACCTTTCGAGGAATCGAATGCTCTTCCCTCGACACCTCCGATCTGGCGCCTCCCCTAGTCGAGCATCATTATCAGTGTGTAAACCAGAATCTCATTATACCTTAGCTCTTTGTGAAAGCGAGTTACCAGGCGCCCGCGCATGACCGCTCGGAATGACAGGTCGCGGCCGTCTCTCACCAGTTAGGACCTGACGTTAGCGAAGCGAGAGAGATACAAATGCTGAGGGCCAGCGCTCCGCGACAAACCGGGGATCAGCCGCTCCGGGTCGTAGCCGCGCTCAAACGAGTATTGCGCCGTATAATGATTATGAATACAATACAATGCGAGTTATACTACCGCCTTGGTACTTGAATGTCAAAATATTCAGGAATAGAGTAATGCCGCCTACAGCAGCAGGGGTTGCGCCCTATTGCGGACTTAGGGCCGATCTTTAGGCCGGCAAGCGCCTTGGAACTCGGAGCGCCGGAGTTAATTCACCACACCAGCGCCGGTTTAAGGAAACTGACCCCATCTGCCGAACTAGTCGAAGGGAGGGGCGAATGATTTGGCTCGATTGGTTGATCGTAGCTTCGGTTGCGTTGCTAGCGGGAGTCATATTCAAACAATGGAAAGAACGGTCACGTCTCGTAAACAATCTTGATACTTCTGCGCGAAGAGTGGATCCTGCCGTCGCTGGGACAAGCGAGGGGGAAGGTGATCGGCGGCCACCGGAAGCGCTCGAAGCAGTTCCGACGAAGCGGAGGTTTCCCACCGGCACTCACGCCTTCGCCTGCTACAAGCACAAATTCGAAGAAATGGCGAGGGGGCGCGGAGACGAGGAGGCCTCATTCTGGGAAACGATCACAGCCCTGGCTTTCGAGGTTCAAGCCAAACCACCCCGTGGTCTGGAGCATTTCCAGGGGGTATCCAGGCTCGCAAGCCAGATTGCCACGCAGTTGGGATTGTCTGATGCGGAGATCGAAGAGATTCGCGTGGCAGGCGTCGTTCACGATATTGGCAAGGCCCATATCCCGGAACAAGTACGCTTGAAAGCCGACGTGCTGACGGCGGACGAGTTTGAGATCATGAAGGGCCACTCGGCCTGGGGAGCGCGGATGTTGGAGCCATTGAATGAGGAAGGCATTGAGGAAATCGTGCGTCACCACCACGAGCGGTTTGATGGCAATGGCTACCCCGACCACCTGAAAGGGGACGGCATTCCGCTGGGGGCGCGAATTATGTCGGTGGCGGAGTGTTTCGACGCCATGGTTTCCGAACAAGCTTACAAGGCCTCACGGAGTTTCGAAGATGCCGTTGCCGAGGTGCTCCGCTGCTCCGGCACGCAATTCGACCCCAGCGTCGTGTCGGCCTTTCTCGGCCAGATTCGAAGGGAAGACGATTTCCGACGGCAGAACTGACGGGGCGAGTTCTTGGAAACGCGTCAGGGCATTTCTTTCGCCAAAAAATAGCCACCCGCAGCGGCCAGATTGCGCGGATTCCGCTCTGCGCCAAATCGCAAAGCATCTTGGAGTCCCGGCAGGGGATTTCCCCATTGGAGGGGCATCCTCCTCCATCCAAGAAAGAGACATTGTGTCGATTTGGAAGATGTGCTTTCATTGAGAGTGCGAATCTCTTTCTCAACGTGTATACTAGTGGGCTGGGGACCAACTACAAAATCGCTGCGTGAGGGAGTGCTTTGTACTCTCAACCGATCCGGCGCCCGAAGGCGCGAAAGGCGACGCTTTATTTTTCTGGGCAGGCGCGCATGCCTGATGAGAGGGAATAACCTATGGACTCTCCATTGCCCAGTCTACCGGCTGCGATCCCAAATGAAAGGCCGACGCTCTTTAAACATGTCGTGGATAGCCTTCCTGACGCTGTCTACGTCGCCGATCGGGAGCGCAGGATCACCTACTGGAACCACGCCGCTGAAGAACTAACCGGCTACACTGCCCAGGAAGTTGTAGGCAAACGCTGCGCCGAAAACTTACTGATGCATATCGATGACACTGGCAACTTGCTCTGTCAAGGAGACTGCCCTCTCAGCCGCACCCTCGAGGATGGCCTGCCGCATCGGGCAGACATTTACCTTCACCATAAGAGCGGGCACAGGGTTCCGGTGGAGGTCCGGGTTCGTCCAATTTGGGGTGGGAACGGCGAGGTTGTGGGGGCGGTTGAGGTCTTTAGTGACAATTCTCGCCAAAGGGCAGTGAGGGAGCGAGCCAAGGATCTTGCGAAGTTCGCCTTTCTTGATCCGGCGTCCCAAGTGGGAAATCGTAGCTATTTGGAGCAGCAACTCTCTCAACACCTCGATCAGTTTGCGACGTTCGGCACTCCGTTCGGAATCATGCTGGCTGATTTGGACGAGTTCAAGAGCATCAACGATACTTATGGGCATGCTGCCGGGGATGCTGTGCTGGTTACCATCGCGAAGACCATGTCGAATTGTCTGCGCGCCTCCGACGTAGTAGGTCGCTGGGGCGGCGACGAGTTTTTAGCAATTCTTCCCGGCATTACGCGACAGTTCCTAGCAATCGTGTCCGAGAAACTCAGTAAACTGGTCGCTCAGTCCACTGTCCCCGTGAGCGGCGCAGTGATACGGGTGACCGTTTCGGTAGGGGCTGCGATGGTTGTCTCTGGAGACTCGACGGAATCCCTGCTGAAGCGGGCGGACAAACAGTTGTATACCAGCAAGCAGTCAGGCCGAAATCGCGTAAGCCTATGATCGTCCAGTAACACAGGCACGCTTGCCTGTGTTGGTCGGATTTACCAAGAGTCAACCCCGGGCAGAAGTGCCTGCGCTACCCCATAGCCAAGCTGATACTTGGCATTCAACACAGTTAGACGGTAAGGCGCGAGAGTTTTCGCACACCCACGGCCCGAGCGTCTGTTGTCTATCTCAACACGCCCTTCATATCAACAGGAAGATACAGACGTAAGCAGCCTGCGGTCTATTTGGCACAAAACGTGCCCATGAACACGAATTGGGGGTCGCCGGGGTGAGGCAGTAATCTTGTTGGAGCGGCCACAAGGCCGTGCCTACCGTGGAAATCATGAATCCTGTTGGGCTTCAGTTTCGCGCTCTCGTAGTCGAGGATAATCCAGCAGACGTATTGTTGCTGGAGGATGTTCTGAGGCGGATCCGAGACGCACAGTTTGAGATCACGCACGTCGAACGGCTCGAGGATGCGCTGGCCAGCCTCGCGGTGGCATCATGCGACGTAGTGCTCCTGGACCTGGGTTTGCCCGACTCTCAAGGTCCGGACACTGTAACTCGCTTGCGCCAGTCCCAACCCGGGGTGCCGGTCGTAGTGTTGACCGGATTGGACGACGAAGCTGTGGGCATTAGCGCCGTGCAGTCGGGCGCGCAAGACTACCTGGTGAAAGGCAGTGTGACGGCGTCTGTGCTGGGGCGGTCCATTCGCTACGCCATCGAACGTAAACGCGCCGAACAGGCAATGATGGCGCAGCTTAAGGAAGCGGCGATCGTTGAAGAACGTAACCGGATTGCGGGTGAGATCCACGATATCCTGGCGCAAGACTTTGTCGGCATCCTGCTCCAGTTAGAAGCTGCCCGCGACCTTCATGATTCGAACCCCGGTGAGGTAGCCAAGTGCATTCAACTCGCCGAGGCCGTGGCGCGCAGCGGTCTTGCGGAAGCCCGGCGGTCGGTTTGGGCATTGTGCCCGCCGGAGTTGGATGCCGAGGGACTGGTTGGCGCGGTGCAGAGCTTCCTTAGCCGGGTAGCAGTCGGCAACCCCACCGCGATCGGGTTCTCTCTCCGCGGCGAACCCTACCCCCTGCCGAATGACAAGGCGTTGGGACTGCTGCGTATTTGTCAGGAGGCGGTGGTGAATGCCCTCCGCCACGCTCAGGCGAGCAAAATTCGAGTCCAACTTACTTACCAGCCATCCGGCGTGGACCTCTGTGTGCACGACAATGGCCGGGGTTTTGACGCCCATGCGGGCGGCAAGGGGTTTGGGCTCATCAGCATGCGCGAGCGCGCGGAGCGCATGGGGGCGCGGATTGAAATCTCCGGCGAGCCGGGGCAGGGAACGCGGCTGACTGTTGCGGCTCGAACCTCCACGGGAGACGGGGAAGGCCGGACATCAT
This sequence comes from uncultured Acidobacteriota bacterium, assembly GCA_963842495.1. Lineage (GTDB taxonomy): Bacteria > Acidobacteriota > Terriglobia > UBA7540 > UBA7540 > CAVROP01. The sequence goes on along the minus strand of CAWJHY010000036.1, from coordinate 23,576 downwards.
GAATGTTCCCGAGACCCTTCGGATTCTGATTGCAGACGACCATCCGGTGGTGCGGGAGGGCCTGTCCGCCATGATCAATCGCCAGCCGGACATGAAGGTGGTGGCCGAGGCGGGCGATGGCAGGGAGGCGGTTGAGCAATTCTCGCAGTACCGCCCCGATGTCGCTCTGATCGACTTGCGAATGCGCGGCATGGACGGACTGCAAGCAATCCTCGCCATTTGCCGGCGCTTCCCCGGTGCTCGGCTGGTAGTGCTGACGACTTTCGACGACAATGCAGACATCTACAGGGCCTTGCAGGGGGGAGCAAAGGGGTATTTCCTTAAAGGAGCGCCCCGCGAGGAACTGCTAGAGTGCATCCGCACTGTCTCCGCAGGTCAATCCCATATCGCGCCGGCTGTAGCGGCGAGATTAGCCGAGCGGCTCAGCAAACCAGGGTTAACTGGCCGGTAACTGGAAGTGCTGGGCCACATCTCGTCAATGGTGCAGCCGCTCGCCCTGCTCGAAATCTGGCAGCGCATCGCGGAAGATGACGAGCCGGCGGCGGACCGGTTCATTGACTTGCTCATCCACCACTTTTGATGTTTCCCCTAAGTCCCTTCGGGAAATCGCAGAGCCCAACGACCAGGCTCTGCGTCGACCGCTCCATTTCGCTAATCCCTTCCCTCATAATGGACTCACGCTGCCGTATTGCGTATACTGACGAGCACGGGTTAACCTAACCTGGAGAAGATGCCCATGAATTTGACGATAAAACTGCCCGACGAAGATGTGGCAGCCCTAAAAGCCAGGGCCACGGCGCAGGGTATCTCCGAAGAGCAATACGCCCTGCAGGTTTTGGAGCAGGACTTGGCACCCGAATGGCTTCGCAAATCGTGGGCAAGCGCCAAGGAAGCCGGATTGGACCAGCTTTCCGCTGATGAGATCGACGCGGAGATTGCGGCAGCGCGGAAAGCCAGGCGCGAAGCCAATCCGAACCCCGGCCCATGATCCGCGTTGTTCTGGCATTTCCCCAGCACCTGGCGCGAGACCCGAATTGTCACGGCCCGTCATTTCTTGGAAATCGTGGCCGAAGAAGCCAAACAGGAGAGACACCGCGGCAACGATTGAAATTCGAGAAACCTCAAATGAATTCACGTTAATCGCAGGGCTGCGCTCGCCCTGCGCCAGCCCCGAAAAGCCGCAGACTATCTGGACAGCGAGAGCCGCAACCCTGCTGCTTGGATTCAGGACTGCGGTAAGGTAGACTGAGGCTGTGACCTACGAGTGGGATGCGGAAAAGGCGAAGGTCAACCGGCGAAAGCACCAAATTTCCTTTGAGGATGCAGCTACAGTCTTTCTGGACCCATTAGCCTTGACTTTTCCCGACCCAGATCATTCCAGTGGTGAGGAACGAGAGATTACCATTGGCCGGACCACCAGGCAGGAGATTGTATTCGTGTCGCATTGCCCACGCGGGGACCGCGTCCGAATCATCAGTGCACGCAAGACGACCCGAGGAGAGCGCAAGCAATATGAAGAAGGCATCGGCTCAGGAAATGAATGACGATTTGAGGCCGGAATATGACCTCTCCCAACTTAAGGGAGGCGTCCGTGGTAAGTACTACCGCGAGGCAACTGCCGGGACCAACCTCGTCTTGATCGAGCATGAACTGGCGGACGTGTTCCCTGACTCCGAATCGGTGAACCGGGCGCTGCGAATGTTGGTGAATACGGCTGCGGCCGCAGCGCGTAGAACTCGCCGCCGGCCCGTCGCCGCGAACCGTCACGTCAAGTCGGCCACCGGAAAACGCGCCCGCTTAGCCGCAAAGCGTTAGGTGTTGTACGAGCTTCGAATCTTGATGTTTCCCCTAAGTCCCTTCGCGAAATCGCAGAGCCCAACGACGGCGCTCTGCGCCAGCCCGCGTGGCCACGCTCAGTGTCTGTCTCGCCGTACGCTTTTGATGGGCCAAGGAAGCGGGTAGAAGCCGCGGACCTTAAGAGCAGGTCCGCGCTACCTGCTGAAGGAGTTAGAAAAGGATGGCGAAGAGGAGTTCAAACACCGAGAGTAGTGATGGAAGGGTGCACTTGGTTGTGCCACGGGACCAAGCCCGGAATCGCGTTCTACAACAGATCGAAAAGGCAGATACAGTTCCTAACAAATCGGTCAACGAAAATGACGAGGCGCGGCGATGGTACGAGTTTACAGCGGAGCTACTGCGCCAGATCGCTTCAACGGACGAGTTGTCCGATGAATTCACGGGACGGGGTGCGGCCTTTTCTGGTGGGGATATCACGACTGGAACCTATCTCAGGAAGCTGAAATCCATTCACGAGCGCCTGGATCTCTACCCAGAGGACAACCCCATTGGCCGCCCGTCCACCTCAGAAGACGCACTTACGATAATCAAACAGTTGATTGACGGGTTTCATACAGTGACACGTCATTTGCGACAACGCCATGACAATCGCCCAACGCTCAGTGTAACCGACGAATATGATGCTCAAGACCTGTTTCGTGCCTTGTTGGCGGTTTACTTTGAGGACATACGGACTGAGGAATGGACCCCAAGCTATGCTGGTGGAAGTTCCCGAATGGATTTCCTCCTCAAGGCCGAGAAGGTTGTCGTTGAGGTGAAAAAGACGAGGGCGAAGCTCGGGGCAAAGGAAATCGGCGACCAATTGGCAATTGACATCATTAGATATCGTAACCATCCCGATTGTAGAACTTTGATTTGCTTCGTTTATGACCCTGAGGAGCGGATATCAAACCCAAAGGGACTAGAACAAGACTTGAGCCAACCGGTGGGCCATATGCAGGTGAAGGCGTGTGTCAGCCAAAGATAAAAATGCCGAGTGGCCTGCGGAGGAAACGCCGGCTGGCGCAGGGCGAGCCCAGCCCTGCGACTCACGTTTCTCGCCGCGTGCTCGGAACCGTTCTTTATGCTGATCGGCGGACCTCATTTCGAGCCCTCGCTGCCTTGATCGTTCCTCGAAAGGCAGGGCTGTGCTCGCCCTGCGCCAGCCGGCGAAACAAGAGTTAGGCCGGAGATCAAATATGGACACCGATTACCGATACAAGGGGATTCCCATCAAAAAACGGTACCAGACACCCTTTTCCCGAGTTATTCGAACAGCTTGAAAGAGAGTCGCTCCTGAAGAAAGCTGACTACCTCTTCGCCAAATGTAAGCCACCGGCAGACTGGAGTCCAATGCACGATTATCTGTATGACAGGGATCGATTGAGGAAACTTGATGACTATCGGCACGGGGTAATCCACGGGATCACCCCTCCACAGGGAATTTCCGCTGCAGAGGAAGAGGTAGACTTCCTCACGAGAACGGTACTCTTCTTTATGGGATTGGTAAATCTTCGATATGGGCTCAGGCTCGATCCCTTCTATATTTTCACAGGGAAAGAGCTCCCACCTCAAGCAGGGTAGCGCAAAGGTGCGCGTATTCTGCGCTCCTTTGCGGCCGTTCTCCATGCGGGTTGATGCGGGCGTGCTCTGGTGGTGATCGGCATTTCCGTTTGAAGAGCCGCGGAGGAGCCCTGAAGGGCGCGCACCTCCTCGCTACCTGCTGACCTATGGAGCCAATCTCTAGGCCGGGCCGCAAGGCGCGAGCGCGCCCGGGGGTTCTCTATGACCGAAGTAAAATGGCGACCGCTCAGGGTATCGGACTTCATAGCTGAATCCCTGGAAGCAGAAGCGGATCGAATGCCCCCGAGTTACAAGGAACAAGCCGACAGCCTGCGCAAGTCGGCGTCCTTAGTGCGTCAGGTGGGCAGCAAGAAGCTCGTGCGCGTCTGGGAAGACCCCGCTCAAACGACGCAACAGCGTGCAGTTACTCCTTAGCCGGACGATTCTTTCCTTGAGGAACGCAATTGCGGGAGTGAGGGTCTGTAAACATGGAAACAGGCGAACATCTAAGTAGGGTTGAGAGGGCGATTCAGGAGGCGAAACGGCTGCTCGCCGAACACGGGTTTCCCGACACGCCGCGAACAGTTGTCGTTATCGGCCTTATTGACCAAATGATTGAGCACCACGAGGCGATGTTGCTTCTAATTCGAAATGGAAAAATCGGTTCGGCGTTTGTGCTGGAACGCAGTATCTTCGAAAGCGCGTATCGCGGTCTGTGGATCAATTTTTGCGCCACGGATGCCGAAATCCAGCGCTTCGAGCAGCACGATGAGTTGCGACTTGGCATGACCGAGATGGCCCGCGCCATTGACACGAACTACCGCGCACATGGATTTTTTGAGGACTTCAAGGACCGCGCTTGGTCTGCGCTGTGCAGCTACACGCATACGGGCATGCTCCAGCTAGGCCGCCGGTTTACCGGGCACGATGTGATGCCCTCCTACTCCGACGAGGAAATCTTTGAAGCGGCCACCGCCGTAACCACCTGCATTCTTTTGCTGGTCGGCAAATTCCTTGCTGTCCAAAACCACGACGATGATTGCCGGGCAGCCGAGGCGTTAATAGAAACATACGGACCAGCAGCTCAACGAAAGACTAAACTCGGCACACGATAAAATCTGCGCAGGGTGGTGCGCCATGTACATTCGCTGCGGGGGGAACGGTGTCAGGTACCGTTTCCCTCCCACCGTTTCTCCCCGCAGATCTCGAAGGGGCGGCAGGAGTCCAGCTGGCGGACAGCAAGCCTACTTATTTCTACAAGGATCCTTGACGGAGGCAACATGTATAGCTGGATTCTCCCGGTGCTCCTGGTCGTAATTATCTGGTTCCTTTGGCGGATAGAGGTAATGGCGGCGGGTTTCCTCAAGGCTGCTGCCGTGGACGAGGACACGGGTTTGCTCCACGCCATAAACGACCATCTGTCGACTATCGAGCTTCAGTTGCAGGAGCTTCTTGATCGCTCCGCCCCTGAGCTGCCTGATAAGCCGAGACCGCCTGTCTGATCGCGATCGCTACGGCTGTCTGCGATTTTCCGGCGGGTGGCGCATGGGGATGGGGAACGGTGTCAGGTACCGTTTCTGGCGAGAACGGTCAGGAACCCTTTTCTTTAACCACTCAGAGAATACTACAGAGTGTTCGATCTGGACACTTCGCGGCCATCGCTTCGGGTCCGGTGGCCTCGTACGCCTACAAAACCATTCTATTTCAGGCATTGTTCGGCGTGATGCATACGTCCGTGTGCCAGGATAAACCTGGCTGATCTTGCAAGCTGGAAGGAGCTTGTCCTGTAATTGCCCGCTCAACAGGTAGCCAATCGAGCGCGAGCGGGAGTAATTCCGCTGGGCGAAGCCTCGAGCGGCGAATTCGTGAGTCATAACGCAAGTGAACCCGTTTCGGCCTCGTTAGGGAGAAACGGTACCAGGAGAAACGGTACCAGGTACCGTTTCTCCCGTGGGCTCTTCCTACGATGACAATCCGACGGTCAACTCCAGCCGCCTGAGCTTGATGCGTTCGGCGTGAACCTGTGCAAGGTCGTAGTGCGCCTGCTGCGTGAGCCAGCTTGCGGCGCTGCCGCCGAAAACCTTAGATAGCCTCACGGCCATTTCGGGAGAAATATCGCGCTTCCCGTTCACCAGTTCTGACAGGGTAGTGCGCGTGACTCCGAGCGCGGCGGCGGCAGCCGTAATCGTCAAACCCAAAGGCTCAATACACTGGCGCAACACAAAGCCGCCAGGGTGGGGTGGACTCTTCATCGGCATGGTTCCAGTCTCCTCTCAGTGGTAATCGACATAATCAACGTCCATGACGCCGCGTTGGGCAAAGCGAAAGATCACCCGCCAGTTGGCGCGAACCGTCACCGCCCAAAAGCCCTTGGACTCGCCCTCAAAACAGGTCCACGCTACCGCCTCCTCACGCGGGCGCGGTTCAAAGCGTGGCTTGGTCGACACGGGCGTGGGAGGTAAGGGCCTTTCCCACATAGCGCTTAACCATGATCTTCGACTCCCTCTCGCGAGCCTCCGCAATCTCGAAGGCGGTCTGCATCCGAAGCAGGGTGTCCATCTTGGGCCCGAAAGCCTTCTCCACCCGCAGCGCCATGTCGGGGGAGGGCGCGGCGCGGCCGTTGAGAAGGGCAGAGAGCGCGGGCCTGGTCACGCCAAGGACCTTGGCCGCTTTCGTAACCGAGAGGCCGAGCGGCTCGATGACCTCCATCTTGATGAATTGTCCCGGATGGGCGGGGCGTGCCATACGCATCATGGTTTTCGTTTCCTTTCAAGGGTAGTCCTCATAATCGTGCGGCCAGCCATCGGGTTCTTAGGCGACGCCCTGCAAGGCGAGAATCCTTTTCTTCACACTGGGTGGAAAGTCCACAAACAAAAAATGGCTTTTGTGATAGAGGTAATCCTCGCCACTCTCGTTGACAATCCGCACGAGGTCATCCTTGGCCGCCCTCGGATCGGGAAGAATCCGATAAACCTTGCCGGGAATGAGCGACGCCTGATAGTCGGTATTGTCTACGCAAAGAGCGAACGGTTTCGTTGGTATTTTCATGATTCGTCCAAGTAGCGCTTGATTTTGATGTCCCTTTGGCCAATCCCATGCGCCTCATACCAGTGCAACTCGACGGCGCGTAGGGCGCCATTCCTCAGCCGGAGAGTAGCTGTCCCTTTCATCTTTCGCCACCGGCCTTGACCCTAGGCCTTTCGGAGGTACGAGCGGACCCGGACACCCGGACCCGCGGCGATGACTTCCACGTTTGCTATGGGGCCAACAAGCTCGAATTTCATTTCCCCTCGCGTACGCGGCCCGGTTTCGTCGGCGTTTCACCCGAACTCCGCACAGCAATTGTAGCGAATTCAACCTTCGCTTGCAGAATTCCCGCGGCCACCCTTTGCCGTTTCCCATCACTTCGGAGCCTCGGATATCAGAACAAGTCCGGGCACGCGCTCGAAATGCGCGAGGTTGTTCGAAATCAGTGGCACGGAGTGGCGCACGGCGAGCGCCGCAATCCATAGGTCATTATCCGTGAGAACTCGACCCCGCTTGCGCAGTCCACTTTTCAGGCGCCCGTACGCGAGGGAAGACTCGTGGTCAAGCGGAAGCAGGTAAGAGAAAACGTCCGTGTCGAGCAGGATGATATCTAGCGGGTCGCTGGTCAAAGACTGTTACGTCCGGGCGCGATAGATTGCTTCGACGAATGCGCCAATGTCCTCGTCTGGTGGCACGATGCCGGCGAACGCACGCGGGTCGAATGGCTTGGCACCACGTTCCCGGGCTAGTTCTTGAATCGTCTTGCCCGCGATTATGCCGGCCTTATGGTCGGCGGGAACGGCGAGCTTGCGATTTCGGCGGCGCAAGGGATGCAGCTCGGTCTTCAAATTCAGCCTCCACGAAGATCGTATCACACCCGGGTCGCGGGCGCTTCGGCGCTCTGCGCCGCAAATTTCAGAACCGCCTGAACCTGCTCCCGTGTCACGCCGAATTCTTCCACCAACTCGTCAACGCTCATACCCTGAAGATTCTCGAACACGGTAGCTACCGGCATCCGAGTGCCCTTAAACACCCATGCGCCGCTGCGCTTCCCGGAGATGCTTTCCACGGCGGAGCATTGCGACCCATCGAGGGTTGCCATGTTCTTACCATCCTTTCACTATCCCTTGTTTTTACCACACTTCGGCGGCGACGTCACGCATGGGATGTCGGTGTAAATCTGCGCGCCGTAGCGCCCGCGTGAGACGGAGACATAGGCCACCCGTGAGTTGAAAAGCTGGTCGTGAGCCTGTTCGGTGTCGACGTGTCCGGTTACCCACCTTTCCTCCTTTGTTTGATACAATAATACGAGGTGAGGGGAAGGCGCCAAATATGGTGAAACCGATTTCGGTGAGCGCGTTGCCGAACTTGCGAATCAAGGTCGTATTCTCGGATGGCACGCAAGGCTCCGTGGACCTGTCTGAGTTGGCGGGGCAGGGCGTCTTCAAGGCGTGGGAGGATGAGAAGTTCTTTGCGCAGGTCCACGTCGGCCCCGGCAGGCAAATCCGATGGAATGAAGAGATCGAGCTGTGTCCCGATGCTATCTATCTGAAGTTGACGGGGAAGACCCCTGAAGACCTCTTCCCCAACCTCCGGCGCGAGCCCAGCCATGCCGGAAATTAGCCGCTTTTACGGCATTGTCATCCGAATGTATTTTGCCGATCACTGGCCACCTCATTTCCATGCCGAGTATGGCGAGCACGAAGCCGTGATCGGCATCGAGGATTTGAGAGTGATCGCCGGAAGTTTGCCAGCCAGAGCCTTTGGTTTGGTGGAGGAGTGGGCCCTCATTCACCAGGCCGATCTTGCCGATCTGTGGCTTAGAGCGCGGCAATCAAACCCATTGAACAAGATTGATCCACTCCCCTGACGAGGACCGACGTCGAAGACTCATGTACGAGTGCGAAGAGCGTGGATAGGGTTTGCGATTCCTGCCTTCGCGGGAAGGACGACTGCGTCGAGCGCCGATGTCTTGCGAATGACGCCGCTGCTCCTCAATTCCGAACGTTGACTTGGCATACATCGCGGCCTATGATGGCGGCAAGCGACCACAGAACTACTGGCGGGCAGACCCTCAAGGAGCAGACTTCCGCAGGGGCGCACGGCCTTGCGGGCCTGCCAGTAGGAATCCGGAGTGCCCTGGACTAAAGACCGGTCGTTCACTGTATGGAGGAATTTATGCGCCGTTTTCGGTTCTCCCTGCTTCTCGCATCTGCGGGTCTGATGGCGATCGCGACTCTAGCGCAGCAGTCGCGCCTCGAATATCCGCCCACGCGCACCGTGGACACCGTGGATACCTACGGGAGCGTCAAAGTTCCGGATCCCTACCGCTGGCTCGAGGACCTCGACAGCAAGGAAGTCGCGGATTGGGTGAAAGCCGAAAATGCCGTCACTATGCCCTATCTTGCCGCGCTGCCGGGTCGCGACGCATTTCGGGCGCGCATCACGGCGCTTTACAACTATGCTCGCACCAGCGTGCCCTTCTGGGAAGGCGGGCGCTGGTGGTACACGAAGAATTCGGGCTTGCAGAAGCAGAACGTGTGGTATTCACGGGTCACGCTGACCGGCGCCGAAGAGATGATCATCGATCCGAATCAGTTATCGCCCGACGGCTCGACGGCGCTCTCCGAATTCACGCCCTCCCCGGACGGCAAGCATTTCACCTACGGCCTGAGCGAAGGAGGCTCGGATTGGGTCACGCTCCACGTACGCGATCTCACGACGGGAAAAGACACCTCGGACACGATCAAGTGGGTCAAGTTCAGCAGCGCGGAGTGGACGAAAGACGGGCAGGGTTTCTTCTACTCGCGATTTCCCGAGCCGCCCCAAGGCAAGCAACTCGAGGCCCGGCTCGAGCACATGACGCTCTACTATCACAAGCTCGGAACTGAGCAGGCCGCGGACGTTAAAATCTACGAGCGGCCCGACCAGCCGTCGTGGTTCGTTTTTGGGGACACCGACGAGACGGGGCGCTATCTATTCGTGATTACAACTAAAGGCACGGACAAGAACGAATTGTACCTCGCCGACCTTGGCGACCCCAAGCATCCGGATGTCCAAGCACGGATTCGACCTGTGGTCACGGGGCAGGACGCGAATTACTCACCGCTGGGCGTTGCGAACAGCAAGCTCTTCATGACTGTCAACAAGAATGCGCCGAACCGCAAAATCGTCGCAGCGCCGGTGGCGACGCCGGAAGCAGAGCACTGGACAACGGTGATCCCCGAAGGGACTATGCCCATTCAGAACGCGTCGCTGGTGGCGGGACACCTCGGCCTGCTCACCTTGCAGGACGTTGCTTCAGTAGTGCGGCTTTATACCCTCGATGGAAAGCTCGTGCGCGACGTGCGGATGCCCGGACTGGGCAGTGCCACCGGATTGATCGGACGCTTCGACCGGCCGGAGATTTTCTATGCGTTTACTTCACCGCTTCAGCCGACGACGGCCTATTTCTACGACTCCAAAACGAACTCGAGCCAGCCGTTCGATCCGCCCAAGCTCACCTTTGATCCCGCCCGCTTCGTCACCGAGCGCGTGTTCTATCACAGCAAGGACGGCACGCGCGTGCCGATGTTCCTCACTCACCGCAAGGACTTGGTGAAGAACGGACAGAATCCTACGATGCTCTACGCGTATGGAGGGTTTTCAATTTCCGAGAGGCCGACCTTCCGCCCCGACCTCATCGCCTGGGTCGAGCAAGGTGGTGTCTACGCGCTCGCGAACATTCGGGGCGGCGGCGAATACGGCGAGGCCTGGCACCACGCAGGGCAATTCGAGAAGAAACAGAACGTGTTCGATGACTTCATCGCAGCCGCACAATATCTCATCCGCGAGAAGTACACTTCGCAGGCGAAGCTGGCCATCAACGGTGGTTCGAACGGCGGACTACTGGTTGGCGCGGCGATGACTCAGCGTCCGGATTTGTTCGCTGCGGCAGTGCCTCAAGTGGGCGTGATGGACATGCTGCGCTACGACAAGTTCACCGGCGGGGCAGCCTGGGCGCCCGAGTATGGAAAGTCCAGTGATCCCACGGCCTTCGTCTATCTGCGCGCCTACTCGCCGCTACAAAACATCAAGCCCGTCGTCTGCTACCCCGCCACCCTGATTACCACGGCCGACCATGACGATCGCGTCGTGCCGAGCCATTCCTTTAAATTTGCCGCGACCTTGCAACGCGTGCAAAGCGCCGTGGCGGGTTGCGACAAACCCGTTCTTATTCGAATCGAAGCTCAGGGCAGCCACGGGTATCGGCCGCTCGACCGCCGCATCGCTGAGCTTGCGGACATCTGGGCGTTCGTGGCCCAGCAGACCGGAATGACGGTGAAGGCGGACCCCTGAGCGAAACCCTCTGGTCCTCACGGGCCTTCTAGTCGGATGATGGTTGTGGGGGGCCGAGCTTGCAAGACGAATTAAGGATCATTGGCAAGAGAACTAGTCAGCTTGGTTTTGTTCCCGCCGATCTCTTCTGCATTGCACTCGACGTTTACCATCTCCTGAGCCGGCGCAAGTTCCCCATAGACAACGGCAGACTCTCGCGGTAGTGTGATACGCGCCATGACTACCAAAAACCAACGTTGGTGTGCATTAGTGACTACGAGTGCGCCACTAGCAGTTTTGTTGGCGATGAGCGCGCTGATGAGCGATTTCCTCGGCCGGCCGGCATACGCGGGAACTATCCAGGCGGCGACCAAGGCCAATGTTGCAAGCAGAACGCCGCACGGCATACCGGCAGCGCCCAATCCCGCCGACATGACGCGGAGCCGGGCCTGGGCGAAACAGTTCTTCTCCCGTTCCGCCGATCTTCCCATCTCATTTGTGCTGGACGGCAAACTCCTACACGGCATACCGCCCGCGTGGCACCCGGAAGTGTCCCGACAAGCGATCGACAACACTCGCGTCGAAACGGATTTCGAGGGCACCGATCCCAGGACGGGCCTGCACGTTCGAGTGGAGTGCACGGAGTACAAGGACTTTCCGGTGACGGAATGGGTGGCGTGGTTCAGCAACGAAGGACGCGAACCCACGCCGATCATTCGCGACGTTCTGGCCCTGGATGGAAAATTCCAAGGTACCAAGCCGGTGCTCTACTCGAACAATGGCGATTTCTACAGCGACACAGGGTATACGCCAACCGTGAAGGGACTGGATAACGGAGCATCGGTCAGTTTCGCGCCCAACGGGGGCCGGCCCAGCGACGGCGCGTTCCCTTACTATCGCATCATGTTCGACAAGTGGGGACTGTCGCTCGCCATCGGCTGGCCGGCACAGTGGGCCATCCGATTCGAGGGAGCGCCGGGCGGCGTTCATGTACGAGCGGGTCAGCAGAAAACAAACCTGCGATTAAGACCCGGCGAACGCATCCGCACACCACGCATGACCGTCTTGACGTGGTCAGGCGACGCATCCCGAGCGGTGAACCTGTGGCGCCGATGGTACATTGCTCATGCTTTGCCCCAGCCCAGCGGTCAACCTCTGAAGCCATTGCTGGCTGTTGCTGCCACGGATGAGGGCGAGGAATTCACGCGCGCGACGGAAGAGAACCAGCTCCGGTATATGGATAAGTTCAAGCGGCTCGGGTTTAACTTCGACATTTGGTGGATCGATGCGGGGTGGTATCCGTGTGGCGGGCACTGGCCGAACACCGGCACCTGGGAACCCGATCCTGAGAGGTTCCCCCACGGCTTCAAGCCAATATCCGATTTGGCAACCCGGAACGGCGCCGGCCTGTTGGTTTGGTTCGAGCCGGAAAGAGTCCGGCAGGGCACCGAACTTAGTCGCGAACACCCGGAATGGCTGCTCACGCTAAAGGGGAATGAGAATAGTCTTTTGAATCTCGGCAACCCCAATTGTGGTGAATGGCTGACCGAGCACGTGTGCCGGCTCATCAAAGAGAATGGCATCAAGGTCTACCGGCAGGATTTCAATTTCGAGCCGCTCGAATATTGGCGCCAAAACGAGGCTGAGGACCGGCAGGGAATCAACGAGAACCTGCATGTGCAGGGCTACCTCAAGTACTGGGATGACTTGCTGGCGAGGAATCCCGGCCTGTGGATCGATTCCTGCGCCAGCGGAGGCCGCCGCAACGATCTTGAAACCATGCGCCGTGCTGTGCCGCTGCACTATTCCGACTACGGCTACGGGTATCACGCCATCAAACTCTCCTTCCACCAGACTCTCTTCGAGTGGCTGCCTTATTTCAAGGATGTCACCCTCTCCTGGGACATTGACAAGCCGGGCCGGTTCGACAAGCAGGTCGACAGCTACGCCTATCACTGCGCCATGGCTCCTATGTTGGCTTTAGGGCTGGACATCAAGCGCGACGATTACGATTTTGCGGAGTCTCGAAAAATGATCGCCGTCTGGCGCCGCGCTGCCGGCCTGATTCTGTATGGTGATTACTATCCTCATACGCCTTTCCGCCGAAGTCCAGACCAATGGGTCGCCTGGCAGTTCGACAGCCCCGAAAAAGGCCAAGGATTTGTCCAGGCAATCCGCTTACCGGCATCGCAGGAAGAGACGCTCATGATCCATCCGAAGGCACTCGATCCGAGCTCGACCTACGTTTTCGAAAATGGCGAAAGCGGCGAAACCAGACAGATCTCTGGAAAAGACCTGATGGCCAACGGCTTCAGCTTCAGCCTTCCGGCGCGCAGCGGAGCCATCTGGTTCTATCGGAGGGCGGGTAACTGATCCACAAATCGGGTCAAGTCCGCACGGGCAGAAAAGGAGCATTTCAAACCGAGGGCACCGGGTGTACACTCAAGCAAGTTGGAGTTCCAGATTAAGGGGGGACGCCGGCACGAAGGAGGTGCGCTATGCTCTCCCGCCGCCTGGTACAGATCATTGAGGACCACGCAGAACAGTTGACCCGCGATCTCATCGACGATATGCGGAGTAACAATCGCACTCCGCACTATCACCACCTTACCCGCGAAGAATTGCATCTTCGGACTTATGATGTCTATCGCAACCTCGGAAGATGGCTCAACGATGAAACCGAGTCGGCGATTGAGGCCAGTTACACTCAGTTGGGAAAGAAGCGGTTTGCTGAGGGGATTCCTCTCAACGAAATTGTTTACTCATTGAGCCTGACCAAGCACCATCTCCTCGAGCACATTCACTTTTCCGGCATGGCTGATTCAGCCGTCGAGCTGCACGGAGACCGGGAATTGCAGCGCCTCGTGGGACGATTCTTCGATAAGGCCGTATATTACACAGTAAGGGGTTTTGAACTCGACGCGGGTTGGCAGATCCCCGGGGCCAGCCTCAAGCATGCGGCTTGAAGGGGGCCGGAAGTTGTACGTTTCGTCTTGCCTGATGTTACGGACAGGCACACGCAATGCATCTCGAGCGCCTGGCAACTTGGGGTGTATTTTGGCGTAGGCTCCCTCGATACACTTCCCTCCTCCCCCCAGTTCGCCCCTCTTCGCCAGGGGCTGCTGCAGGCTGGTTAACAACCAAGCATGGAGGGTATTCCCTTCTCTCCGCTGCTCCCGCCATCACAGAGTTTGTGCAGAGCCAAGGCCTGCGCCGCCTTAATGCGCCGGAATGGGATCAACTCTGACGGTTATGTAGTCTGACGGGGTGGTGATGGTTTTGTACTTGATCCTCTCTTGGCAGCTCGGCGCGGCGAGGGTCCAAACGCCGTCCACAAGCGTGTACTCGCAGAAAACTGACCGCCCTTCATCGATTACGATTTGTTGTAGCTGCTCGCGAGAAGTTTTCACCGTGAAGTAGCTCGCTCTCTCCGCAGGGCTCAGTTTCCGGTTAGAGAGCGCACTTCGGACGGCGGAGCCCAACTCATTGGGGTAAAAGTATACCTGAAAAAGGAAGTGTCCCAGCCCAGACTCATCGGACGCGAGTTCCTGGCCAAAGTAAGAATATGTGACTTCGTATGCCGCAGTGGGTGACTCAGCCTTTCTGTACGGACACTCCATGGACCCGCCTGGATCACGGAACAGCATAAGTTCTGCACAATATTGAGTGTCCGTTGTATACCTGATTTTGGTCGGGACCTGGAGCGTTCTTGCCTTTTCAAATCGGATCGTGCTCGGATCACTGCCCGCCGGAATGTAGGCGAAGCGGGTGAAAGGATGTAGATCTTCGACTTGCACGCTCGAGCCGCTATTGTTGATGACACTGGGTTGCTTGCTGAGGGGCTCGGCGCGAAGGGATGGGCTATGCAAACCTGCGCACAGAGCGGCTCCGAGAGTGACGAGCGTAAGAGCATCTCGAAACATAATGCTCAGCTCCATCTATCAAGTTCTCGAGGCTTCTTATCCGCTAGGAAAACAGACCCCTGACCTGCCGCATTGCGGATGGGGCCTCTCGGGCAACTTTCGGAGTGAAGAGCCCAAATGAGGAACTCCATTCGGCCTCCTACTGGGGCTAGTGTAACACAACTGTAATAGTATTGTAATATATTTGTAACATTCGAGGGAGGCCTGAAGTGTCTTACCTCTTTCTTGCCCTTGCGGACCAACTCTTCCACATGCGGGAGGTAGAGCCTGCTGTCGAACTTGCGCGAGATGCTTGGCTGCGACATGTAGCCGACTTTGCCGTAGACAGGCCGTTCGAGCCCCCAGGCGAGGTCCGGTTTGCCGCCGATCGCCCAGGCGTTTCCCGCCTAGCCGTTAGGATCGCGCCCGTCGAGTGCAGGGTTATCGACAGCCCTTTGCGCCCGCTGCATCCAATAAACGGTGCACTTCCCCGCCGGGGCATGAGCCGCTGCACTAGCAACCGCGTACTTCAGTACCATTGCTCTCTCTGCCTGCCCATGTCATAACTTACGCGAAAGAGTGCAGAGGAGGAAACCAGGCGAATGATTCTCTCGTGGCTCATTTTGGCGCTCTCGATGGCCATGTTCTTCTTCTACTTTCAGGCCACCTGCCAGAAGATTCTGCGCCGACAGTTTGAGCAGGAGTATTTCCAATCCATCGCCAACGTGATCCGTTTGGAGTTTCCCGCGCTGCAAAAGGCGCTGGCGGATCCCGGCGCCACGCTCGACTATTCGCGGTTACCCCGGATGCTCAAATGCGACTTTCTCGCGCTGACCTATCTACTGAAGAATACGGCAGGGGCGCGCCAGCGCTATTCCCGGGAAGAACGCCTCCTGATGGTGTATTTCCGCTGGCAGTTGATTTCGCTGGCAGCGCGACGGCTCCTGAAAGTGGGCGAGAAGAAGGCAATGCTCAGGCTGGCTTCAGTTGTTCATTATTTCGCCAACGTGGTTGGGCAACGCGTGAACACGGAAGGCTTTGGGAATTTGCAGGCCGACTACCTCGTGAACCTCTGACCTACTCTGCCTCGGGGCGCACCCGGGTCGGGTCTCCGGCCCGGGCGTGCCCCCCTCATCCCGAGGGTTTTCACTGCATTTAATGCTAACGGCTCGATTGCGCGAGCCCTCGCACTAACTGACCCCGATTGTATTCAGGGCACACCTCAGCACGCAATAACACGAAGGTAATCCGACCGTCTCGGGCGGGTACTAGTACCTGGGCCATTAGGCGCCCCAGGGCATTCTTCCGCAACGCGATCAACGCAAGGGATGCCACCTGCGCCTGGAATTGATCACCGCGCAAGCTTGGTTCGCGCTATGCCAGGAGTTCGGCACGGCCGGCGCCGCAGCGGAGTCTTAGGATAGCCTACAATGCTTGCCTTTCGTGGAAGCCCAGCCCCGGCTCCGCGCCGCGGCCGCCAATCTTCCTGCGGAACTGAACGGCCCAAGTCCGCTCACCGCCCATCGGTGGGCCAACGGGGTGCCGAAGGAGGATGCGGAGGTCCGGGCGCGGCTCGGCCGCGGCGAAGAGGACACTCTCGTAAGCCTGCTTCGCTTCGGTGTCGCTTTCACCAAGGAATACCCCATCGCTGCCGCCCGTCTCCCTCCGCCCGTCAAGCTCACTTTTGGGGTCCAATCCCGGATTTGACACGCAAATCCGGGCTCATTTCGGGTCCGTTTTTGCACTCTACAGAACGTGACATCCTTTGTTTTCAATGACTTCTTGGCTTTGTTCTCCCGATTTTGCGTTTCTTTCGGCTCCGTTACTCCGAGCCGAGCGAGGAATCCGGCTCGGCCTGGGTGTTTCGCAGAGCAAAGGGCCAGAGCGAGATTCCTCGTCCTGCGGCCCAAAGCCTTCGGGCGACGGGTCGCTTCGCTCGGAATGACAGGATCGGGCGAGGTTCCTAGCAAGCCGCTCTTAGGGTTCAATCCGCGTATCTGGCACTCGACTTTGGGTGTGTTTTCGGTTCGTTCTTGCACTTTGCAAAATGTGAGATGCTTTGTTTTCAATAACTTCTTGGCTTTGTTCTCCCGATTTAGCGTTTTCTTCTCAATCCTGCCTCCCCAGTTGCCGGACGATGCCGCGTTCCTCTGCGGCGGGCCAATCCGCTGGTCCCCATCCAGTTACTGTCATTCCCGCGAAAGCGGGAATCCAGCCTCTCGCCGACCTATTTCGAACGAGATCCTTTGTTTTCATGGACATTCCTGGATCGGTCGTTGAATTTTGGAGTCGAAAAGTTGAGGAGTCGAGAAGCCAGCCGCCACCTTCCGGGCTGCGGCCCGAGGTCCAGGGTCGCAGTCAGCTCTTGGTCCTACACTCCTTGACTTCTCGACTCCGTGACTCCTTGACTTTTGGTAGTGCCTCAGTTTGAAGTAGAGGCGGCTTTACGCCGCCATTTGGCGAGGTAAACTCGCCGCTACGCGACTTTTCGACACTTTGACTTCTTGACTGCGATTGAAGGCTTGAACCACAGGCAGGGACCACAGACGAAACCCGAGGAAGGCTTCCCAGCATAACGAATCCGGCAGGCCCTGGCCGCCTGCCTAACCCCACAGGACTATTCTAGCCTATTGCATTCTGTTTGTCAAGAGAAAAATGCGAGAGAACAGAAAGTCCGATCCGGCCACGGAACCGGCGCCCGCTATTTGGCGAGCTAAAATCGCCGCTACAACATCAAACTGTGCCACTACCTTACGATACATCCGCGTTAACATCCGGTGAACTCAAGGTTATAATGACCCTCATCCAGCGTCGAAGGGAGTCCGCCGCGTGCCCGAGCGCCCGAGCGTCATGATCAGCAGTACAACCCTCGACTTGCCCGACCATAGGCCAGGGGTGCTGGACGCCTGCGCTCGCCAGGGGATGTTTCCGCTGATGATGGAGCACCTGCCGGCCCTCGATGCCGACGCCATCAGTGCGTCGCTCGACATGGTGGACAAGGCTGACATCTACCTCGGCATTTTTGCCTACCGCTACGGGTACGTGTCCAAGGGCTACGACGTCTCCATTACGGAGATGGAATACAACCGGGCGGTGGAACGGGGGATTCCCCGCCTCATTTTTATCATGCATCGGGATCATCCCCTCAAGGCCGCCGATGTTGATACCGGTGTGGGAGCGGCCAAGGTGGAGGCACTCAAAAAGCGCGCCGGCGCCGAGCGCGTGGTGAACTTCTTCAAGTCTCCGGACGACTTGCGCGCCCTTGTCATCAACAGCCTGTCGCACTATCACAAGCCGGATGTGACGGCCTTCCACTACGTCAGCGACATTCCCACGCCGCCCGACGCCTACATCGCCCATCCCTACGTGCTGCTGCAAACCCACAGGCTGGCCGGTCGGCAGGAGGAGCTGAACCTGCTCACGGACTGGGTGGCGAAACCGGCGGCCGGGGTCTACCGGGAGCGCATCTTGAACTTGGTGGCCATAGGTGGCATGGGGAAGAGCGCGCTCGCATGGAAGTGGTTCAACGAAATTGCACCACAGGAGATGAACCCAATCGCGGGGCGGATGTGGTGGAGCTTCTACGAAAGCGACGCCAGCTTCGAGAATTTCGTCACCCGCGCTCTCGCCTACGTCACGAGCCGGCACCGCGAAGAGGTGCAGAAGATTTCTCCGCCCGAGCGCGAAGCGCAGCTTTTGATCGCCCTCGATCGCGAGCCGTTTCTGGTGGTGCTCGACGGCCTCGAGCGCGTCCTGATCGCCTACGCCCGCATGGACGCTGCGCACCTCTCCGACGATAACCTCGACCAGGAAACCGCCAATCGGGTGGTGGGAGCCATCGGCCTGCCCGCGAGCGCCGCGGAATCGTTCGTCGGCCAGCATCGCTTGCGCAAGACGGCCGACCTGCGTGACGGTGCGTTCCTGCGTAAGCTTGCGGGTGTGCGCGCGTCGAGGATCTTAGTCAGCACGCGCCTCTACCCGGCAGACTTGCAGGCGGGGAACGGAGAGCCGATTCCCGGAAGCACTGCCCTGTTTTTGAGAGGCCTCACCGAGAATGATGCCCTGGACCTGTGGCGCGCCTTCAAGGTCACGGGATCGCGCGACCAGTTGCTGTCATTGTTTCGAAAGTTCGGTTGCCATCCGCTGCTCATCCAGGCATTGGCGAGCGAGGTGGCGAGTTTTCGCAGGGCGCCAGGCGATTTCGACCGGTGGCGCCAAACTCATCGCAATTTCGATCCCTTCCGGCTGCCTCTGGTGCAGGTGAAGTCGCACGTACTGGAATGTGCCTTGCGCGGGCTGGACCCGCCGGGGCGCAAGGTGCTGCAAACCATCGCCGCGTTCCGTATGCCCGTTTCTCACGATACGCTGGCGGCGCTTATGGTCGGGAGTGATAAGAAACCCAGTGACGATCAAGGAGCGCTTGAAGGACTTAAGGGTGCGGTTGGCCGATCGCGATTCGTCAGGTTCCAGGACGAAGCCGCGATGGACAGAACGCTGACGGCGTTGGAGGATCGCGGCCTGCTGGGCTGGGACCGGCGGGCCAACCGGTATGACTTACATCCCATTCTGCGCGGGGTTGTTTGGAGCGGTCTGGACGAGAGCACGCGGCGCATCACTTACGGCGCGCTGGAGACGCATTTCAAATCCTTGCCCACTGTCCACCAGAACAGGGTCAACTGCTTGGAAGATCTCACGGGTGCCATTGAACTGTACAATACGCTCGTTGGGCTCGGGCGTTACGACGATGCGTGCGATTTGTTTTATTCGCGGCTAGAGAACGCTACGCTTTACCGCTTAAGCGCCAGCCGACAGCGCGCCGAATTGCTGGAGATGCTCTTCCCGGACGGGCTCGACCGGTTGCCGCGCTTGAGCAAGCCGGATCGCGAAGCCTTCACGCTCAACGCCTTGGCGTTGGCCTATGACTATGCTGGGTAGCCGGGGCGTGCCGTGCCACTCTATCGTGTGCACAACGCCATTCGGGACAGAGGGAGGGACCAAACGGATCTCGCCGTCGGCCTCTGCAACCTTTCGGAGGCCCTCCGGAATTCCGGCAGCTTGCGGCAATCACAAGTGTCCGTGCGCCGGGCCTTGTCCGTCGCCCGGGAGCCGGAGGACGTCTTCCATGAGGCGATCAGCCTCTATTGCCTCGGGTTAACGCTCGCCGCATCAGGCGCGGCCAGGGAGGCGGAGGCTGCCGTACACAGGTCTCTGAGGATATTCAGGACTCAGACCCACACTCAGGGCGAGGGAGAGCTCAATGCCTCTCTGGCCCAGCGAGCCCTATGGTTGGGTGAGGTGGCAACCGCTCGCCCGTTGGCAGACCGCGCTTGGCAGTGCGCTTACGAGCGACGGGCCGAGCGCGACTTCATCCGTGCTGCCCGGCTGCAAGGCGAAGCGGCGTTGGGCTTGAACGATCTTGCCACCGCCGACGAGCGGCTGCACCACGCCTTGACCCGCGCGCGCGCCGTGAACTATGTCGAGGAAGAGCTTCCCGCGCTGACGGGGCTGGCCGAGTTGCTCCGCCGGCAGGGCGACCTCAAGACCGCCCGCGAACTGCTCGATGACGTTTGGGAACCCGTCGAGCGCGGCCCCTACCCGCTGCTTCACGCCGACGCCCTCAACGTCCTGGCGCAAATCGAGCGCGACGCGGGAAACCGCGAAGCGGCCATCGCGGCCGCCACCAAGGCCTATCGCCTTGCCTGGTGCGACGGCCCGCCTTACGCCTACCACTGGGGCCTCGAAGCCGCCAAGAAGCACCTCGCCGCGCTCGGCGCGCCCGTGCCCACCGACCTCGCGCCGTTTGACGAATCCAAGTTCGAGCCCATGCCGCAAATTGAAATTGATCCCCAGGGATAAGAAAAAGAGGGAGCAAGGTAGCGCAGACCTGAAGTTCAGGTCTGCGGTTTTTGGAGTGGTCCCAGGCAAAGAAGCGCGGCGCTCAATCGATTTTCGGTCTCTTCCTCTCGACCGTCAGCTTGTGCTCTTCGCCTTTCTCGTCGAGCAGATAGCACGTCTTTTTTTCAATGGCGAATTTTACGGGAGCATCGATCGTCAGGTTGAGCGGTTTATCATCTTTTTTAGTCATATGCCTGCTGACCACCCAGATATATTTCCCGTCGTCAATGGTGTAGAAGGTCACGTCATTGCGCAGCGTCTCGATCTTTGGCCCGGTTATGGGTGTGGGTGGTATTCCGACGGTTCTCGTGTCTCTCTCCGTGTCAGCATTCACCAGCGTTCCCGTGATCCAGGCCCGATCTTTTGCCAGAAGGGACGTTGCGCAGACGACCAGGAAAAGCAGAGCAAACAGGAGACGCCTCATATGTCCTCCGTAACGTGCGGGTGTGTGTCACCAGACCTTGCCCGGCCTCGAAGCCACCGCCGCGGTCTGCGCGATCGTCCACGCGGCTACGGCACTTGCGACCGGTTCCATGAAGAGCATTGTACTCCGATTCGCGAATTGGCAAACGGGGTCCTCCGCCCGGACTGACAGCCTACTTGGATGCGGGGGAACAAACGGTCATTCAAACCAGATGGAAGGATTGGCTCCTCGGCCAGGACTCGAACCTGGAACCCTTCGGTTAACAGCCGAACGCTCTACCATTGAGCTACCGAGGATTATGCAGTTTGTGCCACTCTTTGTGTTTCTCGCGGTTACTAAACTCGCCGTCGGCCGATGAAGGGCCAGGGCGAAGAAAGAGCTTAGAAGGAGTGGAACCGCGGGGAGAGGATCAGGCTTTCTTCTCTTCGTCCTTCTTTTCGTCTTTCTTTTCCGCGCTGCCGTCGAGGCCACCCTTGAGGGCGTCCTTGAATTCGCGTATTCCTTTTCCCAAGCCCTTGCCGAGTTCCGGCAGTTTGCCTGGGCCAAACAGGATCAAGACAATGAGCAAAATGAAAATCAAATGGGTTGGTTGAAACAAACCCTCCATAACATATCCTCCTCGCCCGCCCACCAAGGGTCAGCGGCGCGACAATCCCAACCATTATAACTCAGGTGGCAACGAAACCCAATTACGATTTGATGCGGGCCACCGGCCGGGTTTCCCAAGCGGCCCCCTCCGACCCAGGGCGGACAAGCCGGTTTCACGCCAAGGCGCAGAGTACGCAAAGCTCGCAAAGCAGTGTCACCGCTGCTGACGACCCTTGAAGACCATATTACGTGGTTTCCTGCCTTGCGTGCGGCAGTTCTGCAAATAAAGCGAACGATAGGTGGCCGTGATGTAGTCCCGGGGCGAATAGCCAAGCCGGCTTGCGACCCTGTCGATCCACTTGGCCGGTCCCTCAAGTTCGAGGTAATTGCCGATGGGTGTTTCGTCGAAGGCTGCCTGTGGCGCTGCAGGGAGTGACGCTTGCGCAGCGGCGACAAAGACGGTCCGGAATTTCTCGTAGACGAACACTTCCCTCAATTCTAGGCTCTTCAGGACCTCGCGCAGCAGCGCGCCGTTCCCGACCCGGGTTTCGACTTCGCGTCTACTCGCATAGCGTCGCGCGCGGAGCGGGGGGCCCTTGAATGCCAACAGGCTCTCGCCCGCCGCGAAACGCAAACGCAGCAGCCTGCGGGACTTGCTCAGCCGAAGATCCGGGAAGTCGAAGAGGTAATTGCATTCGAAATGCCGCGGCTTGATAACCTTGAAACCCAGTTGTGCCAACTGCTTTGCCACCTGCCTGCGGTCGCGAACCGGCAGCTTGATTTCAGTTTCGAGAAGAGGCTTCCGTTTTCCCAAAATCACGGCGAGATTCCTCGCTGCGCCCGGAATGACACTGTCGCTGGAAGGGACAGCCCCGGCATCCAGTTGCACGGTAAGAAGTTGTCCTCAGAACTCGCGATCCAGCATGAAGTCGGGCAAAGACCGCAAGGCATCTTTGTAGGGGTTATCGGGGAATGTCTCCAGAGAGCGCTTGGCTTTCTGAGCAAATTCCTGGGCCTTTTCTCTCGCCGCCCGCAACGTATCATAGCGGTCGATCAGGTCCAGAATCTCACTGAATCGCAGAGAGTTGAAACCGCCCTCGGCGAGCACCGGCTTTACTTTCTGCGCTTCCTCCTGAGTACAGCGCTGCAGGAGGTAGATAAGCGGCAGTGTGACCCTGCCTTCGCGGAGATCATTCCCGGTCGGCTTCCCCAGGACCTCTTCAGAGGAAGTGAAGTCGAGAACATCGTCGATCAGTTGGAAGGAGAGGCCCAGGTTGAGGCCGTAGGAGCCCAACAGGCTTTCCTCCTCTTCACTCTTTCCCGCCAGCACCGCGCCCAGACGGAGACAGACGGAAAACAGGTAGGCAGTCTTGCGATAGGTCAACTCGAAATAAACGTCCTCCGGGACGTCGATCCTTCTTTGCCAGGTCAATTGCAGCAATTCGCCCTCGACCATGGCTTGGGTCAGGGCAATAAAGAGGTCCAAGATCTTGAAATTGCGCTCGCCGAGGGCAATGTTAAAGGCCTGCATGTACAGCCAATCGCCGGCCAGCACACTCAAGTGATTGCCCCAGCGGGAATTGGTGGAGGGGCGCCCGCGGCGCATATCCGCTTCGTCAATCACGTCGTCGTGAACGAGAGTGGCAGTGTGGATGAGCTCGACCACCGTTCCCAACCGAATCGCCGCCTGGCCCTCGAAGCCGCACAGTTTCGAGGAGAGCAGCACCAGGGCGGGACGCAGCCGTTTGCCGCCGCTTCCTTGCAGGTATTGACCGATCTCGGTGATGGGCTGAACGTTGGAGACGCTCTGCTGGCAAAACTCCTCTTCCACCTTTTGGAGGTCAGCACGCACCAAGTCGAAGACTTCTTTGGTGGTCAGGCTATTGACGGAGGCCAAGTATTAGTTCCCCATCGTCCCTTCAGTTCTAAACTGCCGACGCAGGTTTTTTCAGGGGACAGCAGAATCAGGTTGCAAAATTAAATAGTCCCACAATTTGCACTTGAAGGGAAGCATGAAGTTCAGT
>CAWJHY010000035.1:0-17561 GCA_963842495.1 uncultured Acidobacteriota bacterium | reverse complement strand
CTTGGAGCGGAAGGCCTCCAGCAGATTCCGCACGAAGGTGAGATTGTGCGGATACCGCTGGTGGGCATAGAGGTTCAACTGCATGTACATCTGGGGTACGACCGGGCCGCTCCAAACCACCGAGCGGAAATATTCCTCAAGGTCCGTGCCGGAAAAAGTCTGGATCACCTGCCGGGAGAGCTCTTCGAATTGCTGCCGCTCGTGCCGGCGCAAATACCAGCGGGCCAGCTTCTGATACCAGGAGCGATCGGGAAACTGCTGGAGGGCCTTTTTGTAAACGGCCTCGAT
Organism: uncultured Acidobacteriota bacterium; assembly: GCA_963842495.1. Taxonomy (GTDB): domain Bacteria; phylum Acidobacteriota; class Terriglobia; order UBA7540; family UBA7540; genus CAVROP01. The sequence continues at coordinate 17,273 of CAWJHY010000035.1, read as the reverse complement.
GCGTTCGTCCATGCGGTTCTGCTCGAGGAAAGTGGCCAGCCGTTCGTAGAGACCGGGGTCGTTGGGATTGTGATCCATCTCGCGCCGGAAAAGGTCCAGCACGGCAAGCGGCCTGCCAAGGGCGACCAGGCGCGAAACGTAAAGTTCCAGGACTTGCGAGTATTCCGGCGATCGAGCTTCTCCTGCATGGGCAGGCGGCGTGCGCGTGGCCCGAAGGCGGGATTGGAAGGGCAGACGGCGGCGTGGCCGGACCACTTGCGGGACTGCCGTAGCTGGGCCGCCCCCGGGAGCAAAGGATGGACCCGTGGCTTCGGAGGTTTGTTCGGGCGCAGCCTCCTCGTTCTCTGGCTCGTCGGTTTGCCCCGGCTGTTGCGCCATCGAAGGGTTCGCGCGGGCGCCTTCGCCGAGCGGGACGTGATCGGCACGCGCGGCCAGTTCGGTCAATAGCTGGTCGTAGAGAGCGAGTTCTTCCTTCTCCATGTCCTTGGCGTAGGAATCAGCCATCAGCAGGGCGACATGCACGCGCTGGGGCGCCCTGGGGAAAGCGCTCAGGAACTGGCGGCGATCCCGCAAGAGGCTCGTCCATCCCGTAGACGGCATAGGCATCCAGCAGGCTGGCGTGGAGTCCACTGTGCTCGGCCGACTGCGGAAAACGCTTGTCAAAAAGCGTGACGAGTTCGGCGGCGCGCGCGCGATGGAAATACGCCACGGCAGTCCCCTCGGCTTGCGAGTATTGAAAGGCGGGCGACTGGGAGTTCAGCAATAACGAGAGGACGCCGTTCAAAAAGCCGGGATAGGGATCCATCGAGCCGATATCACGAAGGAAAGAAATCGAGTTGTTGCCGAATTCGATAGGCTGCTCGGGGGCAGAGAGAAGAAGATTGGCGATTCCGGCAAGAGCCTTCTCCTGAAGCGCGGGCTCCGCGCCGGGCAAGCTGTAGAGTGCGTAATAACACCGCGCGGCTTCGTTATAGGCGTGGATGCCATCCAGGAGGCGCGCCAGCGTCCATAGTTGCTCGGGTTTCCAGGCGGCATGGGTTCTCTCCATGCGCAGCCGATACTCGACGAGCGCGCGCTGCGCTTCCGCCGCATTGCCTTGCTGCTGGAAGTAATAAAAGAGGCGAGCGGCAGCCGCCACGTCGCTGGGATCGGCGGAAACGGCGGCGCGGGCGCGGCTGAGGAATTCCCGCAAGCGATGTGTATCCTTCAGCAGAGAAAAATAGTCCTGGATGAGCTCGGGCGGCCAGAGGGGCTGAAAATTGTGCTCATAGATGGCCAGCGCCTCGTCCGTTGAGCCGCGTTTATAGGCCAGCGTAGCGCGCGCTTCGATGGGAAAAACCTGGTCGCTTGGAAACGCTTTCTCGTAACGTCGAATGAGCCGCTCAGCCTCGGCAGAAAGTTGAGGAGTCGTGGGTCGAGGAGTTAAGGAGTCGAAACTTGCATGAGCCTCGACTCCCCCGGACCCCGCTTTCTGGGCTACGCTTCTCCCGCCGGTAAGAAAATCAAAGAAACGGGAATAAACTGCCGGCTCATGAGGGTAGCGCTCGAGCCACGAGTCATATTGCTGGAGCGAGAGCGCCTCGGGTAAAGCTTGCAGGCGGATGACCTCGAAGCTGCGTTCGAAAGCCTGCCAGGCTCGCTGTTCGTTCGCGGGCCGCAGTTTTTCCGCAGGCAAGGCAGGGGTGTGGGCGGCCGCGGCGAGCGCCTTGACCTCGTCTAACGGGCGTACGCGCCGATGGTAAAAGTCAGCAAGCTGCAATTGGGCCTCGGCCTTATCGGGGGCGAGTTGGGCATACTTCTGCCAGTCTGCCTCCTCGGCTGCGAAATCCAATTGCGCCTCGTCGGCGCGGGCGCGCATGCGATACAACTCGGGATCATGGGGAGATTTCGAGACAAGGCCGTTTAAGGCGTTGCGAGCCTCGCCAGGCGGGCGGCGAACGCTCACCGGGCCGCCTAAAAGCGTCAGGCTGCGAAAGAAGACCGCTTCGAAGCGGCCGTTGCTTTCCAGATTTTGTAACCATTCGACAAGATCGCCACGCGCCGTAAGCCCGGCAAAGAGCAAAAGAGTGAACGGCACGACCAGAAGAATTCGGGAGCGCGAGCTAGGGGAGGATTTCAATGGCCACCTCCTGGCTGCCGATGTTGTGGGCAATATCTTCCGCCGTGACCGTCAGGGTGTAAGTGCCCGCAGGAAGGTCCGCGGGTAGGGGCAGGCTACCGGTGTTGGCCCCTGCGTCCTGGTTCCAGGTGAGATAGGCGGGTTCGGCGCCGTACAGGCGAGCCACCACGGTGCGCGTCCGCGCCGATGCGCTGACGCGCAGGGGAATCGACTCGCCGCGCCGGAATTGATTCTTGTCGAGGCGAACCCTTACGACCGGAGGCTGCGTGACAATAACGAAGCTCTTCGACTCACGATAGACGTGGCCATCGCGGTCGCGCAGGATGAGGCGAACCATGTAGGTCCCATCGGTCATTTCCTCGGGCGCCAGGAAGCGGGTCTGCCAGATGTCCTCGCCCGGCAGGTAGCGCAGGGCTTTGATCAACCCGAAGGGGAATAGCGCCAGCACGGAACTTATGGAGGGATCTGTCTTCACGCGTATCACGGGATCGCCAGGCCGGATCACGCGCGGGCGCAGCAGAGCCCGGGGAGCCGCCAGGAACGAGGTGTAGGGCGTAACGAATTTGTACTTGCGAGCCAGGCGAATGATTTCGTCCACGGAAGCGCGGTCCTCGCCGTCGCGCTCGATTTTGGCCAGCAGCGCATCAACGCGCGCCTTAGCCCAGGTGCGAGGCAGATCCGGGTGCTCAAGGTTCTCCTGCGGCAGTGGCGCGCTGGCGCGTATCCTGACGGGAGCGCCTTCCCGAATGGCCTGGATATCGAACTGTGCGGCGGGCAATGGCTTCTTGTATTGGCCAACCCAGGCGGCGACAGAGCCGGGGAAGACTGTATCCTCGAGCGCATAAACAAGATCGAAGTTCGCCGCCGGCGTGGTGGTGAGTTTGAGTTGCGCGAGAGAATCTCGTCCGACCTTGCTGAGGAAGGCGTTCAGCTTGAAATCCATCGGCTCCGTCGAGCGGACCCATTCCATCAGACCGCGATTGCGGCCGAGCAGGCGCAGGAGCGCCTGATTGGCGTCGTCACCGACCCCGAAGGCATAGGTGCGGGGACGCGAGACCTCGGGCAAGGCCTTCCACTGCTGCGAATACCACGCCGCCAGGCGTCCCGTGCCAATGAGGCCGCGCGTCGCGTCTCCGTCACTCAAAAGGATGAGGTAGCTCTCGCCGCTCGAACCTTTCGCCTGCTCGAGGGCGGCGGCGAGCGCCTGCTGAAGATCGGTTCCACCGCGCAGTCTGCCGGCTCGCACGAATTCGAGGGCGCGCTGCACCGCGGGTTTGTCAGCGCTCACGGGCTGCTTTTCGAACCAGTTCAGCTCCGTGTTGAAAAGGAGAACGTTGAAGCGGTCGGTGGGGCGCAGCGAGCGAAGCAGCGCTTCCATAGCCTGATAACTGTGTTCCAGCTTCTCCCACTGCATGGAAAGGGAGGTATCGAACAACACCAGAAAAGTTCTTGGCGATCCGGCTAAGGCTGCGCCGCCGGCAGAGGACACGTGGGGGTGAGCGGCGAACAATGCCGAGGCCTCGAAGAAGCCCGGCTCGCTCGCATGCGCGGGCGGAGCCTCCGTCGCCGCGGCATCGGGTTGGGGAGGGTGCGGGTTGCGATAGGTCAGGACCTCGAGCGAGTCGGCCTTGGCTTCGTCCAGGGTGTATCGTACGGCGAAATCTTCCTTGAACAGGATGTCGTTGGTTTCGAGCGAGGCCTTCACCACTGTAGGTCCGCGCTCCGTGATTTTGAGCGGAAACGTTTGCCCGACCACCTGAAACTCCCGGATGGAGTGTTGGCTGTGCAATTCGAAGTCGATCCGGAGATGAGCGGCCGACTGCCCCTGGTAGGCATCGGGATGCAGCGGCACTGCGAAGAGCGACTCGAGATTCTCAACCGGGAGGGTCTCGTGGTACTCAATCTCGACCCTTTTGGTGCCGAAACCCGGAATGGGAACGATGTGTGCACTGAACACCTGGCTGCGTCGCGCCTCTTCCGCGCCGCGTTCGCCCATCTGGAGCAGGCCGGGGTCGATCGACTGCCACTTCAGCGCGTTGTAAATCTCCTCGGCGCGCTTTCTTTCCAGGATGACACCGGGAATGCGAGTGACGCCGTCCCACACGGCGAAGTCAGAGACGGCTGCGCGGCTGGGCAAAGCAAAAATGTAATTGCCCTCGAGGACGTTTCCGCGATGGCTGCCGTAAATCTGCTGGATGGAGACGCGGGCATCGCCGTTGTCGATGTAGACGGTGATGTGCATTTCGTCGAGCGATAAGATGGCAGGGTTCGGCCGTTCCTCCCCGAGCGGGATAATGACGCCGGCATCACCGTAACACCAGGAGGCGGCGGAGAGAAGAACGAAGAGAATTGCAAACCGGATGATCGGGTGATCGGAAGATCGGGTGATTTGGTGATGGGATGTTGGAGTGTGCGGGTAGACTCGCGTAGACCTTTCGATCACCCAATCTTCCGGAACTCGCGATTTGTTCACGGCGGTTCTCCCGATCACCCGATCGTTCTGAGGTCCTGCTCGAGAATCCGAATCAAACCATTGTCCGTGCCAATGTAAAGGTATCCATCGTGGACCGCGAGGGCGGTGACGTTAGCTGAAGGCAAGCCAGCCGTAACGTTGTTCCACCGCCCTTGCGCACGCTCATAAACGTACAATCCCCTTCCCAAGGTTCCGGCGTAAACGCGCTGGCCGGTAACAAGCATGGCATTGGGATTCACCACGAACGCCTGCGAGGCGTCGGGAAACCTTTCGCAGCGGCCGGAGGGATCGAGGCGAAAGATCCCGCCCCCGTAGCTTCCCACGAACCACTCGTCGCCAACGCGCGCGAGGGCCGTAATCCAGTTGGCTTTCAACCCGGAGTTGGCGGTGGTGTAGTTCATGCGTACCTTGCCGTCATCGAGAACCGACAGGCCGCCGAGTGTTCCCGCCAGCAGCCTCGTGCCCTCCGCCGCCAGGGTATAGACGTGGTTGTTAACGAGGCCCTGAAAGGCGTAGATGCTGCTTGCTCCGCCGGAGGTGAGAAAGGTAATGCCGGCGGGCGTCGCCAAGGTCATGCCGCCTGCCGTCAAGGCCACATCGGTCACGTGATCGGCGATTAACCCGTCGTTATGGCCCAGGACTTCGCGTTGCCGCAGGGCTGCGTCGAACACCACGAGGCCGTTGGCCGTGGCCACGATGGTGGCGTCGCGCTGTGAGTCATGAACGATGCGGTTGATGCAGAAGATATGTTCATCCTCCAGGTGCGTAGCACGCTCGCCACCGGGTGAGAGCACGTCCAGGCCGCGATCGAAGTAACCCACCCAGAGCCGGCCGGAGGAATCGAATTCAAGCGCGGAGACGTTGCGGTCCGCCAGCAACGAAGCTTCGCGCTCGAAAGCGGGGCGCCACGCGCCGCCGCGCGGATTGAAGTTGTAGAATCCCCTGTCCGTCAATGCGAACAGGTTGCCCTGCCCCGATAGCAGGCGCATGATGCGGCCCGAGATTTCCTGGCCGTGCGGGCGCGGGCCGGCCTTCACGCTTGCCGCGAGTGGGACCTCGAGAATCCCTTCGTCGAGCGTGCCCACGATGAGCGTTTCGCCATCGACGAGCAGCGAACTGGCGAAGAAACTCGAGGCCAGCACGCGCGTGAACTTACCGCCCCGGAATTCCGCCACGCCCATTGGGGTGCCCACAAACGCCCGGTCTCCCTCGACCGCCAGGGAAAGAACGCGCTGATCGGGCAGCCCTTCGGACTCCGCGAAGCGGTCGGCCTGGCCCGCGTGCCAATGAACGACGCCGTTCGTGAGCGTACCCACCCAGAGGCTGGAGTCGTCACCCGCCAGCGCCGTGATGTGCAGCCTCGCAAGTTGGGAATGAAAAGATGAGAGGTGTGTGCCGTCGTAAACCAGGACGCCGCTGTTCTCGGTGCCCAGCAAAACTCGACCGGTCGGCAGGGCTAGTACGGCGGTAATCTGGCGAAGCGGCCCAGCCTCGGGAAGGATTTGCCGCACACTCCTTTCCCCGAACGCCAGTAAGCCGCCGCCCGCCGTGGCGAGATAGAGTTCCGGCTCGGCGGCATCTGCCGCGCGGCCGACCGACATCCCTACCAGAGGCGCTGCGGGCAACTCGAGGCCCACTCGGTAGCGCGCCGCGGGCTTCCCGTCCATGGAATACTCGATGAGGCCCGAGGGGCCGCAAACGTAAAGGCGATCGCCAAAAAAGGCCGCATCGTTGAATGCCGCCGGCGAACTGATCCAATCGACGCCCGGCGGAGCCGCACGGTTTAAACGCGACGCCGCGAATTTCAGGTTTCCTTCTGCCGCCACTTCCGAGGTGGCCCGCCGAAGCGCTCTGGAAGCTTTGAAGATGGCTAATCCTGCGAAGCCCAGGACGACCAATAGGGTTATCCCTATCAAGAGCAGCCACTTTGCTTTGGGGAGTCCCATAGGCGTCTGAGTGATTATATACGAGTTGCAGGGAGACAGCTTGCCGTCCCCCGCGGGGTAGCACCCTATTGAATTAGTTCCAAGCTTGTCATATAGTTCCCGCGCCGAATTGTATTGCCTTGCTGCCTTGCTTGGTGAGCTAGCCCGGCAGAGAAGACGTGGCAAGGGAGACCAAGTGACTCAAGGGGGTGTCGAGCGAAGCGGCGCCGGATGTTCCTCAGGCGAAATGAACCGCGCCTTCACTCTCTCAGGAGATAAGCATATGCCCAAAGCCAATCATTCGCTCCTAAGTTCTCATCGGGTGCTGGTGTTGTTGCTCACAAGCCTGGCACTCGTTTTGAGTTGTTCAGCGCCTGTGCCGAAGCCTACCGGTCCCGCGGCCGATTACCAGGACGCCAAAGATATGTTCAAGCGTAGCCGTTTTGACCGAGCTCTGGACTTTTCCGACGGGCTGGCCACCGCCACCCCGGCTACAAGATACACCGAACGGGCGCAAGTGCTCCGTGTGGTGATTTTCACCGGCCAGCTCCAGAGTTGCAAGGAGCTGGCTGAAGCCTATTCAAAAGGCGCCGACGCGACGAAGAATGCGCATTTCAAAGCCGAATATGAGCGATTGCGCCACGACAATACGCTCGACGGGATGAAGGCCGCGCTCCTCCTCGCCGAAACCGCGCACCAGTTATTGGAAGGCGGCAAGGTGTCGAAGCAATTGACCCTGGAAACGCCCTATCCCTCAGTCGAGGGTCCTTTTGAAGTAGCTGATCTCGCACATGTCAAGGAGGGTGGTTGGATCGAACCGGACCACCAGGATGCCGCCGCAGTCGATTCGCTAAACAGAGCGATTGACGATGCCTTGGCGGGCGCCGTCGGCGGGGATCGTTCGAAGGCCCGAAGCGCCCTGGCCTCCGGCTCAACTACGATCGATGGTCTGGATTTCACTATTTTCATCGGCAATCAACTTGTCGACGGGGCTGGCTTGTTCGACCGCAAGCACGGCAACGATCCTGTGAAACTCCGGGCGGTCTGCAACGAGGCGTCCGAGGCGGTTAAGGCGGCGGAAGGCTTGTTGAAGGAGACGCCTAACGCGGATAAAGACAAACAGGTTAAGAAGCTCGACGACCAAATCAAAACCACCCTCAAGCACATTTAAGAGGACGCTTCAAGACGCTCGCACCGCGGAGGCGCAGAATCGCGGGTATTGAATACGAAGGGCCTTGTCTCTGCGTCTCCGCAACTCGACGGTGAGGTTTTAGATTTGTACACAATTCCAGGCGTCCGCATCGGACACGCAAGCGACTTCAAAGGTCTGACAGGATGCAGTGTGGTCCTCTGCGCAGCGGGCGCGGTGTGCGGAGTCGATATTCGCGGTTCCGCTGCGGGCACGCGTGATTTGGCTCCCTGCCTTCCCGGCCATGTGGTGGAGCGCGTGCACGCAATCTTCCTGAGTGGAGGGAGTGCTTTCGGCCTGGACGCTGCCGCGGGTGTCATGGAGTACTTGGAAGGGCGCGGCGTCGGATTTCCGGCCGGGAAAGTCCGCGTGCCCATCGTGCCTGGCGCCGTCATCTTCGACCTCCACTTGGCCTCTTCAAGCGCCCGTCCGGACCGGCGGATGGCGCTTCGAGCCTGCCGGAAAGCGAGCCGAGAGGTAGTCGAAGGGTCGGTTGGGGCAGGTACCGGAGCGACGGTCGGAAAGCTCTTCGGTATTGACCGCGCCACCAAGGGTGGCGTGGGATTCTGGAGCCGGGAATTGCAGGGCGGAGTCCGCGTGCAGGCCCTCGCCGTGGTGAATGCCTTTGGCGATGTCGTGGATTCCAGAAGCGGCAGAGTGCTTGCCGGAGCCCGCCGGTCGCGCGATTCAGCCGAGTTCGTGGGAACTGTGGAGAGCATGTTTGAAGGCCGCGCGGGCCAGGGTTTTGGAGCAACCCACACGACGCTGGTGGTCGTCGTGACCAACGCCGCGTTCGATAAAATCCGGATGACGAAGGTAGCCCAGATGGCGCAGGATGGACTGGCGCGCGCTATTCGCCCCGTTCACACCCAATGGGACGGCGATCTGGTCTTCGCGCTTTCGGTGGGTCGAAAGCCGGCTGATCTGAACACTGTCGGGACAGCCGCAGCCGAGGTGACCGCAGAAGCTATCGTGAGAGCAGTGGAAACCGCAAAAGGCCTGGGCGGTGTTCCGTCGTGCCGAGAAATCAGGGGCTAGGGACTGGGGATTAGGGGCTAGGGACTGGAACGCTGCTGCCTCCGACTATTTCGATGGCGACCATAGCTAGTCTTGGACTCTGGTCCCTAGCCCCCAGCCCCTAATCCCTAGCCCCTGCTGTTCAGTGGCTCGGCTCTGGACCAACGCCCGGGTGAGTGGATGGAGGCGGCATGGGAGCGGTGGTGCTGCCGTGCGGAGTTGTGCCGGGCATGCTCGCGGTGGCAGTGGATTCAACCCGCCATTTATCGCCGGTTTTGCGCAATCGGTAAACTATGCCCACGGCCATATTGGGAGCTTGTTTGCTTCGGAATTTCACTTGCGCCAGAGCCGTGTCTCCGTTGAAGGTCACGTCGCCCAGCTCCACCGTCATGTTCTGGAAGAAAACGTTTGGCTGCTGTTTCAGGTGCTCCTCGATGGCCTGCTGAACTGCCGCTTTCGAATCAATTCCGCTGAGCTTATGGCAGCCTGCCGAAGCAGCCACACCCAGCAACACAAGACTGATCACCACCGTGCGCATTGGGACCTCCCCCGTCTCGATCAAGCCTAGCCTTGTGCTGCAGGATTGTCAAAACGAAGCCGTAGGTTTGACACGCTCGCGCGCCTGGTTTAAATTGACGATTCTAAGAATAACAAGGAGCCACCATGCTCGATCTGAATTTCGTCCGTGACAATCTGGAATTGGTGAAGCAGAAAATGCGCGAGCGCGGCCTGGGAGAGGCGCTCGGCGGGTTTGAGTCCATTGACCGCGAGAGGCGCAAATTTCTTTTGGAGGCGGAAACGCGCAAGGCGCGCCGCAACAAGGTATCCGACGAAATCGCGGCGTTGAAGAAGGCGAAACAGGACGCCTCTGCCCTGATCGCCGAGATGAAGCGAGGTGGGCACGGAAATTCAGGAGTTGGACGAGAAGGCCAAGCAATACGACGAGCAATTGCAAGAACTCCTGCGCACCATTCCCAACCTGCCTCACGCGAGCGTTCCCGTTGGCCGCGGCTCAGAGGAGAACCAGGAGGTTCGTCGTTGGGGCACGCCCCGCGAGTTCGACTTCGAACCGAAGGCGCATTGGGACCTTGGCCCGGCCCTGGGCATCCTGGATTTCGAGCGGGCAAGAAAGATCACCGGGACGCGCTTCGCCGTGTACAGTGGTGCGGGAGCAAGGCTGGAACGCGCGCTGGCCAATTTCATGCTCGATATGCACACGAAAGAGCACGGTTATACCGAGATCCTTCCTCCCTTCATCGTAAACTCTTCGAGCCTTTTCGGCACCGGCCAACTTGCCCAAATTCAAGGAAGACCTCTTCAAGCTCGAAGGAACCGATTACTGGCTGATCCCTACCGCGGAAGTTCCGGTCACGAATCTCTATGACGGTGAAGTGCTGGAAGCTGAAAAACTGCCGGTGAAACACTGCGCATGGACAGCCTGTTTCCGGAGTGAAGCGGGGTCCTACGGCAAGGACACCCGCGGCATCATCCGCCAGCATCAGTTCCAGAAAGTCGAGATGGTGAAATTCACCCTTCCGGAAAGCTCTTACGACGAACTCGAGTCCCTCACGCGCAATGCCGAAGCCATCTTGCAGCGCCTGGAGCTTCCGTATCGGGTGGTGGCGCTTTGCACGGCCGACCTGGGCTTCAGCTCGGCGAAGACCTATGACCTGGAAGTCTGGCTTCCTGCCGCCCGCGAGTATAAAGAGATTTCGTCTTGCTCGAACTTTGAGGCCTTTCAGGCTCGGCGGGCCAACCTGCGCTTCCGGCGCGGCAAGTCGGGTAAGACGGAGTTACTTCACACCTTGAACGGCAGCGGCCTTGCCGTCGGAAGAACCTGGGTGGCGATCATCGAAAACTACCAGCAGGCGGATGGCTCCGTCATCATTCCTGAGGCGTTGCGGCCCTACTTTGACGGACAGGAGAGAATTACCAGGCAGTAGGCAGGTCGGCAGATGGGCGGATGGGCAGATCGGCAGGTGGCAGCGGTCATTCCAGAGGGAGTGAAGAGCGGCTTAAAACGCTACGCACAAAGGCCGAACGGCGACGCTCTTGCACCATCAATCTTCTTGAGAATTGTGTGTGAGTTGTTGCGGTACTTGCAGCTTGGAAACGGTCTAACGCTGTTGGGCGCCGATCCGTAGCTGCGTGGAGACGCGGTACTCAGCGCGGGCTCTCCACTGTCAGCTTCCCATCCGCCTTTCTGCCTACCTGCCTACCTGCCGATCTGTCCATCTGCCCATCTGCCGACCTGCCCACCTGCCTCATTTCTGTTCGCTTCCCGGCGCGGGTTCCGGCATGTAGCGGTGAAAATCACCGGGCGCGTGGGTGTGTTCGAATTGGATGGTGGAATGAGTGATGCCGAAGGTGCTGGCCAAGACCTCTCGCAATCGCTGGCAGATTCTTTCAGTTTCGGAGGTCGGCATGTCAAGGATTTGGATGTGGCAGGAAAGAGCGTGAGACTCAGTCCCCAAGCTCCAGATATGAATATCGTGGACTTCACGAACGCCCTGCACTTCCAGCATGGCATTCGCAACCCGTTCCAGCTCCATGCCCTTGGGGAGGCTCTCCAGCAGGATGTTGGTCGATTCCGTAATCACTCCCAGCGCCGTCCACACGATCATTCCCGAGATCAGGAATGCGATGAGCGGGTCGATCAACGTCTGGCCGGTTCTATAAATCAGCCAGGCTCCTGCGATAAGGGCAAGGTTGGAAAGTGCGTCGCCCAGATTGTGAATGAAGACGGCGCGCAGGTTCAAATCACGGCGGCCCGATGCCAGTGCGAGTGAGATGCTTCCGTTTATAACGAAGGCCACGATTCCGACAATCAACATGGCTTGGGTGCCGATCGGCTCCGGCCTCATGATCCGCTCGTAGCCTTCGTAGCAGATGAAGATAGCCACAGCCACCAGCAGCAGGGAATTCACGAAGGCTGCCAGCACACCGGCGCGTTGGTAGCCATAGGTTCTCTGATGATCGGGAGGCTTGCGCTCAAAGTAGAGGGCGATCCAGGCCAGTACGAGGGAAGGAAGGTCGGTCAAGTTGTGCCAGCCGTCACTGACGAGCGCCAGACTGTGCGCGAGATGGCCGGTGACAAACTCAATCACCACCAGGATCAGCGTAATCAGCAGAGCGCCCTTGACGACCCAATCCCGCCGCTCAAAGTGGCTGTGATTGTGCCCAGGCCTGTGGCTGTGGCCATGACCGTGGCTGTGCACATGAACCCCCGCCGTGATTCTATTCCATCGGGGAATCCGCGCGCAAGAACAGTGACGAGTGACGAGTGACGAGTGACAAGTGACGAGTGACGAGCAAGAGTCAGTACGAAGGCTAAAGGGTAAAGGCTGAAGGATAAAGGAGGGCGCACGGCATAAACGTGAATGCGCTCGAAAAGGGTCAGACTGTTAAGGTTGCGTCTACCCTTTACGCTTTAACCTTTACCCTTTACCCTTCACACTTCATGATAACTTCTGACTCCCACGCCGTCAGACTAATCTCGCATCCAGAGTGATCTGGGTTCCGGCGAGGGCTTTGGAAACCGGACAGCCTTTCTTGGCGGCCTCGGCCTGCTGCTGGAAAGCATCGTTGTTAATGCCCGGAATTTGGGCTTCAGTGAGCAATTCAATCTTGGTGATGCCAAATCCGCCCTCCACCGGTTCGAGGTGCACCTTGGCGCTGGTGTGGACGCGAGTAGGGGTGAAGCCGGCCTTCGACAATCCGGCTGAGAGAGCCATCGAGTAGCACCCGGCGTGCGCAGCCGCGATCAACTCCTCGGGGTTCGTGCCTTTCCCGCTTTCAAATCTGGAGGCGAAGGAGTAGCTGCCTTCATAAGCGCCGCTGCCCAGCTTCATCGTGCCGTGTCCTTCCCTCAAATTGCCTTTCCATTCAGCTTCGGACGTTCGAACGGCCATAGTGGTGAACTCCTTTAGAAGAATTTAGATAGATTGCGTGGAATGCCGTCCTAAAAAACCAGTATAACACGCGTGATCGAATGTGGATTCGTTCTCTAGGGAACCAGAACGATCTTCCCGTAAGCGCCGGGTTCCATGACCGCCTGATGGGCGAGGGGCGCTTCGGCGAGCGGCATCTCGCGGCCCACGATGGGGTTAAGTGTTCCATTCTCCAGGCCCGCAACGAGCGCCGCGTGAATGCTGGCCAAATCATCCTTTGTGGCATTCAGCAACATTAATCCCAGGATGCTCAGGTCGCGTTGCATGGTGGCCCGAGGATTGATTTCGATGCTGCCGCGATTTCCGATCACCACTACACGCCCGCGCAGAGCGAGCAAGGTGAGGTCTTTCGCCAGGTTGACGTTAGCGAGCATCTCGAGGATGACGTCGACGCCGCGGCCCTTCGTCAACGTCATGATCTCCTCCTCATAGCCCGACCGGCGATGATCGAGTACGTGGTGAGCGCCCTGCGCAAGCACGAGCCTTTGTCCTTTCTCCGTGCCGGCTGTCCCGATCACGTTGAGCCCGCCCGCGCGCGCCATCTGCACCGCGGCAATGCCCACGCCTCCACTGGCGCCGTGGACCAGCACGGTCTCCCCAGGTCTTCCCTGCGCGCGCTGGTAAAGGGCTCGGTAGGCCGTTGCGTACGGAACGTTGACGCCGGCCCCTTGCGCAAAGCTGACCCGTGCCGGTAAGGGATGAACCTGCGCAGCCTCGCAAAGTGTCTGCTCGGCATAGGCGCCGCGCAGCGTTCCGCCCACGTAGACACGCTCACCCAACTGGACGTTGTCCACGCCTTCACCGACTGCCAACACCGTCCCCGCTGCGTCCATGCCGGGCGTATAGGGCAGCGAAGGCTTCAGCGCATAACCGCCCGTGCGGATGTAACTATCCACGGGATTCACACCCACCGCTTTCAAACTCACCACCACTTGGCCGGGGCCGGCCGTGAGGTCCGGCACTTCCTCGAGTTTCATCACTTCGGGCCCGCCAAATTCATGAACGCGAATGGCTTTCATATCTCTTTCCTCCTCGTAGCGCTGACCTTCAGGTCAGCACGCCCGCAGCCGACCTAAAGGTCGACGCTACTGCCCAGCCGCCACTACAACACTTGCAGGCCCGCATCCTCCGCCACCACTTTCGCCAGGGCCGCCCAGTCCAAGTCTCCCCACCCTCGGGCCACCCCGCTCACGAAGTGGTCACGAATTGCACTGGCGACCGGCATTGGCACCGCGGCTTCTTCGGCCGCAGAAAGCACCAATCGGAGATCCTTTAGACCCAGGCGCAGCGCAAAGCCTGGGGGCGAGAACTTCTCCCCGATGATGATTTTGCCGTAATTCTCGTAAACTGGGGACTGGAAAAGCGAGCCGTTGAGGACCTCGAGGAATTGCCCGGGCTCGACGCCGGACTTTCGGGCTAGTGCGAAGGCTTCCGAAAGGGACTCGAGCATGGCGGCAATCAGGAAATTTCCCGCCAGTTTGAAGGCATTGGCCGCGTACTGCTCACTCCCTATCACGAAGACCTTCCTCGAGATGGCTGCCAGAAGCGGGCGCACACGTTCTATCGCCTCAAGCGGACCCGCGACCACTACCACCAGCCGCGCCGCCTGGGCGGCGTCGGGCCGTCCGAAAACCGGCGCGGCGATGAAAACCTGGCCGCGACCGGCGTGCTCTTTCGTGAGTCTCCTCGAGAGCGCGGTGCTGATGGTGCTGAGGGAGACGTGAATTCCTCCCGCGGCAAGAGTGTTGACGATACGCCCGTCTCCCAGCGCCACCTCCTCGAGGGCGGCGTCATCCGCCAACATGGTCATGACCACTTCAGCTTGGCACGCTTCGGTGAGCGTGTGCGCCACCTGCGCGCCCGCAGACGCAAGGGCCTCAGCCTTACTCCGCGTTCTGTTGTAAACGGTCAATGGGTGGCCCGCCCGAAGCAGATTCTGCGCGATCCCAAACCCCATGTTCCCTAATCCAATAAACCCGACCTTCATACTCTCTCCTCTTTCGCAGCAGGGGGCAAAGCCACACACGCAACCGGCCGGCTCGAGCGTGATTCGGGCAAGCTTTCACCCTGCCGCTGTCTACTGTTTTCTGCTTTCCTGTGGAACGACGGAGATGAGCCGCTTCTCGCCGTGGCGGAGCACTGTCACCTGGGCTACGACATTCACTCTCTCGTCCGTCAGCAACTGGTGCAGAGCGTCAATTCCGGGGACAGGATGATCGTCATAGCCGACAATCACGTCTCCTTCGCGCAGGCCCCCGATCTCTGCGGGGCTCTGAGCTTCCACCGACGCCACCAGCACGCCGCTTGCGACTTCCAGGCCGTTCAACCGCACCACCCGGCGCGGGAGGGGAACATCCTGCCCGGCTACGCCGATAAAGCTGCGGCGTATCTTGCCGTCCCGGATCAGGCGGGCCGCAACGAATTTCGCCGTGTTGGCTGCAATGGCGAAACAGATCCCCTGCGCCGGGAGGATAATTGCCGTGTTGACGCCTACCACCTGTCCCTGCGAGGTCACCAGCGGGCCGCCGGAGTTTCCGGGATTCAGTGCGGCGTCGGTTTGAATCACATTGCTGATCAGGCGGCCCGGGCGGGAACGGAGCGAGCGACCCAGCGCGCTAACCACTCCTGCTGTTACCGTGCATTGGAAACCGTAGGGGTTTCCGATGGCGATGACCAATTGCCCCACGCGCAGCGCCTGGGAGTCCCCCAAGGAGGCGGGCACGAGGTTTGAGGCCTCGATTCTTACTACTGCCAAATCTGTCTCCGGGTCGTCCCCCACCAGGTCGGCCTGAAATCGCCGGCCGTCGGTGAGTGTCGCTTCTATCCTGCTCGCGCTATGCACTACGTGACTGTTGGTGAGGATGAATCCGTCGGGCGTAAAGATGAACCCCGATCCATGCCCGAGAGCCTGGCGTGGGACGCGTGGCTCCGTGGCTTGCTCCCTCTCGGGCGACTGATGAACTTCCAGGTTGAGGACGGAGCTACTGACCTTTTCTGCGGCGCCGATTACGGCACGCGAATAAGCGTCCAGAAGTTCGTCGTCAGGCACCGGTGCGACCGTGGATACAACTCCCTCGGGCGTGGCGGGAGTAATATCCAGTACATTCTCTAGAATTGCTTCCATTCGCCCTCCTGCTTTTGCAGCCGTTAATTACAGTTTATTAGATTCCTGGGGTGCAATTCCGTTTCGAAAGCCTCTCCCGGCGCGTCACTCCGGCGAAAAGCCCCGGAGCGGCGTCGCGTCGGTAACCCTTGTGGCTCCCCTAGGTCGGCCACAGAGGGCCCCTACAATCCGATTTCTTTTCCAGTGACGCCCAAGTCGCCTTCATACACTACACCCCAGGATTGAGGTAATATATCTGTTGGCGGGCCGACAACGGCCGGTCCAGATGTGCTGTAAGGACGGGATGTATGTGCCTCCTCGATTCAGGACGAACGAGCGAAAGCCCAGCGCGCCGAGTTAACCTCAAAGGCCACCTGGGCAGAATTGCGGCGCTGGCGTTGGTGGTTGGCGTGTGCGCCGTGCCGGTCTGCTTCGTTCGCGGGCAGACTACGTCGCCGGGTTCGTTGACGTTCGGCGCCAACAAGCCAACCCAACAACCTGCCGTTCGGCCAGGCGAGACCACACCGCCGACCAGCAAAGACCAGATTAAGGTCCGGGTACAGGTGGTGGACGTCCCGGTGACCGTTGTCGGCAAGCATGGGCTCCCGATCATTGATTTGACGCAAAGTGATTTTCAGATTTATGAAGATGGCAGGCCCCAGTCGATCCGCTACTTCAGTCAGGAGTCCCACCTGCCCCTGCGGATTGGCCTGATCCTCGATACCAGCAATAGTGCGCGGCGGCAACTCGAGTTCGAAAAGACTGCGGCGACGGATTTCGTCTTTCAGATGTTGCAGGGAAGGAACGTCAAGAACCAGATTTTTCTGGAAACCTTTGATACTTCCAGTTCGCTTATTCAGGATTTCACCACCGACCCTGAAACTCTCAGCGAGAAGATTCAGGATATGAAGGCGGGAGGCGGAAAGGCACTCAATGACGCCATCTATAACTCCTGCAAGGATAAGATGATGCACGCAGGAGACCCCGAGCGCACCCGGCGGGTCCTGGTGCTGATCAGCGATGGCCTCGACGTCCAGAGCCAGCATTCCCTGGATGAAGCTATTTCCATGGCGCACAAAGCCGAAACCATGATTTATACCATCGGCAATGCGAGTTATGGCTTCACAAATGCCGGGGACGACGTTCCTGGCAGGGTTTGCGGACGGCACGGGCGGTGGAGCGTTCTTCCCCCTCCGTGACGCCCCCGGCACCGACCTGGCAACCGGCTATTTATCCCACGGGCAGATCGGAGAAACGTCTCAGAACAAAGGACTGGGCGCGGAGACCGGAACCTTTTCCGCGCAACGCCTGGTGCACATTGCCGACGCGATGGAGGCCATCTACCACGAACTGGGAGCGCAATACGATCTGGGGTATACACCCACGAATGGCCTCCTCGACGGCACCTACCGAAGCATTCGCGTCCTGCTGACGCGCAAAGGCGTCACCTGCCGCTGGAAGCCGGGCTATTTCGCCACCGCAGAGTGAAAAGGGATC
>CAWJHY010000034.1:0-68124 GCA_963842495.1 uncultured Acidobacteriota bacterium | reverse complement strand
CCGCCAGGCCTGCGCGGAACCACTCTGCACGCGAGTGAGAAGAGCTCGGAGGGTAGATTTTCCTGGTAGAACATATCATTAGACATATATTAGTATAATGTCGGGGCATGAAATGGCCGCGCGAAGCAAAAAAACGGTCAGGTTCGAAAGGAGCGGCGGGAACGTTTTCGCCGATCAAGGGCTTCCTAACCCCGAACAGGAATTGTTGAAGGCGCGCCTCACACTTCAAATTTACCGCCTTATCAAGCAGCGTGGCCTAACCCAAGCGCAAGCGGGAGAAATCCTGGGTATCCACCAACCCCGCGTCTCAGCCTTGATGCGCAATCGTGCGGGCGCCTTCTCCGTCGAACGGCTCATGGATTTTCTCACGGCCCTCGGTCAGGACGTGGAGATCACAGTCAAACCCACACGCAACAACCACGGCAGCGTGTCGCTAAGACGATAGAGTATCCCGTTGAGGCGGAGAGCGGGCCAAGCGTGCAACTGGTCAGAAGGGCCTCAGACCTTGTGACACAGGCCCACTCTACCTCACTGACAAGAACCCGGGTAAGCAGATCAAACGGTCAGGTTGTGCAGGTACTCGTAACTCATCTTGGCGCTTTCGAGCGAGTCGCGGTCACACTCATCCTGCTCGACGTAGAAGTGCTTCAGCCCGCCTTCCTTTGCAGCTTGGAAAATCTTCTTCCAGTCGATAATTCCCTGGCCGACTTCGGTAAAGGCTGCGGGGCCTTCGCCGGTGGTGGGCGGGAAGCCGGGTTTCAAGTCCTTAATGTGAAGCTGCGGGAAGCGCCCCGGGAAGCGGTGGAAGTAATCGACCGGATCCTTCCCCGCACGCACGCACCAGTAGCAGTCCAGCTCGAAATTGACGAACTTGGGGTCCGTCCTGCGGATCAGTTCGTCGTAGATGACGGCGCCATCCACGTTGGCGTAATCGAAGTTGTGGCCGTGATAGAAGAAGTGGCAGCCGGCCTCGCTGATGGTCTTGCCGACTTGATTGAACCACTCCGCATCCCGCTTGATGGCCTCGAGCGTTTTCCGGTCACGATCTTCGAGGCTGGCAAGTCCGGCGTAAGTGGCGCCGCATTCCTTGGCGCCCGCAATGTTCTTCTCGAGGTTATGCTTAAGCTGGTATTCCTCAAAGTGTGTGCTGACGGCTTTAAGACCGTTGTCAGAAAGGATTCGCCCCAGCTCTGCGGGTTTCTTCCCATAATAGGTGGAGCTGTCCACCTCCACCTCCTTGTACCCAATTTCGGCCACCTGCTTGATGGTTCCTTCCAGGTCCTTTTTTAAGTGGTCGCGGACGGTGTAAAGCTGCAAGCCAATAGGCATGCCGTAGGGATTCGCCAGAATTTGCGCGTTCCGGCTCAAGGCAAAAGTCGCCAGCCCCACTCCAGCGTTTTGCAGGAATTTTCTTCTCGGGATCGAATTTGTCATTTCGTTTCACTCCTCTCGTCGTTGGCGTGGCGCGGGCGTCTCGCCCGCTGTCGCGGGAGCGTCTCGCTCACGCCACCGGTGCGGGCAGAGCCTGTCCTGAGCGGAGCGAAGGAATGCCCGCGCTACAGCGGGCGAGACGCCCGCACCACAAGCCTTTCTCCCACAACCAACAGGTCGTTCGATTTGGCCGGATCAAATGGAGCCTTAGCGTAATCGCCCCAAAACTGCAACTTCCCAAAGCCGGCGTCCGTCAGAAGCTCGGCAAGCCCTTCTCGGAAAAGAGGGATCTGCCGCGAGCTTCTGACTTCGGATTGCCACTTCCCTCCCGCTTTTTGGCGCGTCAGGAACATGGCATGAAAGTTGATCGCGTGCGCTTCATAGTCGGCGAACTTCACCAGCAGCACCTCTTCTTTGGCGGTCTCTCCGGAAAGCAACGGGAACCAATGGGCCTTTTCTTTCCAGCGCAGATCGTAGTTGAGGTTTTGTGTGAAGAATAGGCCTCCGGTGCGCAAGGCGCCGGCGACTCCCTTAAGCGCCGCCGGCAACTGCCCCTCGCCGGCGATTCCGGGCAGGGCGTTTCCCAAGCAATAGGCAACGTCGTGGGTGGGGCCGAGTTGTCCTGCGTCCTCCATCTTGAGGAGGCATACCATGGCTTCACCGCCGGCAGCGGATATTGCAGTCGCCTCACGGTCGATTCGTTGCCGCGTCAATGCCACCATCTCTTCATCCGCGTCGAAGCCCAACACACTGAAACCCTGTCGGGCCAGCGCCACGACGTGCGCTCCTGTGCCGCAAGCTGGAATCAAAACCCGCCGCCCGGCGGTGCGGGCAAGTTCTGCCAGCAGCGGGAGTTCGCGCGCCAAGCGCTTCTCCCAATTAATCACTGCGTCGTAGTATTCTGCGAAGTTCGGGGACATAGATTACAATTCATAGCTTGGTTGCCATGCGGGGGCGCGTTCCTGCGCCCAGTTAGTGCGCATCCTTCCCCGCCGGCCCCGCATTCCGGTCCTGAGGCGACAGCGCAGCCGGCTTAAATATCACCTCGGCCGGGTACTTAGGCTTGATTGCAAGGTCGCGCGAGTCATTATCGTGCACATTGACCGGCGCGAGCAAAGCCACAATATTGCCGGTATCGAGTTCCCGGGCGATGAACTGAAGCCCTGCATCACGACGATAAGACACCGTCACGGAATCCTTGTTGAAATTCGGAAGCTCGACGTGGAATGCCCCGCTTTCGTCCGGCGCCACTCGTCCCACAACAAAGCTCGTTGCCGCCCCCTCTGGGATGCGAAAGAAACGGTGCGCCCAGTAGGCCTTGTAAGTGATTTCGACCTCGTACGGCCGGGCGCGAAGCGCTTCCGGCAAGTCGACTCTTCCGCTGAAAGTCATCGGGGGGAGGTCTTCGCAGTTGACGTCCGCGCCCTTCTCGGCCTCCGATATTGAGGCAATTGAAAGGGTCACGATTTGGCATCCAGGCGCATACAGTACCACTCTGAGCGAGTCCGCGGCTTGATGATCTACGGAGGTCTCGATCAGGTAGGAGTTCCTCTCCGGCTCGGGTTTCAGAAAATTACCATAGCTCCCAAAAGGCCCGATCAGATAATAACGGACCTGGACCTGCTCCGAGCGGACTTCTGAAGGAAGGCGGATTTCGAACGGCGGCGTTTCGTCCTGCCCGCGGCCCACATTAACAGAAAGGCATAGCAGGCTCATCAAAATAGAAAGGGAGAGGGCGTGGATTGCGGATGGCCTCATACGGTGATTTTACCCTACCGAGCGACGCCAGTTCTTACCTTTGCGGCCTTGGCCTGCTTTGCGCCTTAGCTCCCGGGTGGCGTAAAGGGGGGGGCAGGCTACTTCATATCGTCAGGCACGGGGATTGTCACTTGCCCTGTGGCAGCCCATTCCGTGCCGCGTTGCAGGGTCAAGATGAAGCCGGGGCTATTCATGGCCTTCACGTCATGCCCCAGCGCGGTTTGGAACACACGGCCTGCGCCATAGGAAAGCGTCCAGATCAGCGGTTCGTCTTTTCCCGTGCCACACCCCTCGCCGGGCTTGCGGCAATTGGTAGGGTCGTCGAACGCCGAAGCTAGGACGTGGATGTTGGGCTGCAGGGTAAGCTGGTGATAGAGTTCGTCGTTCTCTGCAAAGGTAGCAGGCATTCCCTTGGTGATGGGATGCTCGCGGTCAACGATGGTCACGGTGTAGGGGTGGTACGGGCCGTGCCCGGCGGTCTCGCGCCAGGTTCCTCCCACCAGTTTGTCGAAGTCCGGCCACCCCGCGAAAGCGCTCATTGAAAAGTGGTAGGAGACAAGGCCCTTACCATTCCTTACAAAATCGAGCAGTGCCTGGCGCGCACCGTTGTCCCACCAGGGGCCGGCGTTTCTCCAGTCACTGTAATTCAGCAGCAGGACGTCATAGGGCGAGAACGTTATGAGCGTGTTTCCGCGGACCTCTTCATTGACGTGAACGTCGAACTTCCCCGTGCGCTCCAGAATCTCGCGCAGCAGCGGCGTGGTGGCGCGCCAGTCGTGGCCATTAACGCCTGTCAAGATCAGCACCTTGATCTTAGGGGGCGTTTGAGCGGGCAACGAAGCCAGGCTTGCACAAAGCACCAAAATTACCGTAAGGATTCGAGACATGACGGTGAAACCTCCGGGCAGCCATTATACAGACCACCAAGACACCAAGTCACCAAGTGTTAGAGCCTCATGAACCTTGTACTTCTCTGCACTAAGTCTGCGTAATAACGACCCAACTCTGTCATTCCGAGCGAAGCGAGGAATCTCGCTCTGAATGTTTTCAGGGCAGTGCGAGATTCCTCGTCGCCGTCGGCGCCTCGGAATGACGGGCTAGTCAGGTCTTCACTCCGGCTGCTCGTGCTCCCCTTGTACGTTGGTGTCTTTGCGGTTCAAGATGTGCTATTGTTCTCTTCCACCCAAATCTCACGAGGGCTTATGAAATTCAAAACGCTTGCTATCCACGCGGGATACGACCCCAAAGAACACTTCGGCGCGGTCATGACCCCTGTTTATCAAACCTCCACATTTGCCTTTCACGGGCCGGGCCAGCATGGTCCCTTCGACTACTCGAGAAGCGGGAATCCAACCCGCAAGGCGCTGGAGTCCTGCCTCGCCGCCTTAGAGGGTGGGACAGCCGGTTTCGCTTTCGCGACCGGCATGGCGGCCGAAATAACCCTGCTCATGATGTTTGAAGCGGGCGACACCATCGTCGTGCACGACGACCTTTACGGCGGCACCTACCGCCTGTTCGAATCGGTTCTGGCGAGTAAGCAGATCCACGCCCACTACGTTGATCTGCGAAATCTCGCCAAGTTCTCCGAGGCGCTCGCTGCCGCGCCCAAGGCGGTCTGGGTGGAGTCACCCACCAATCCCCTTATGAATCTGGTGGATATCCAGGCGGTCTCCGACTTGGCGCATCAGCACGGCGCGCTGGTCATCTGCGACAACACATTCCTTTCGCCCTATTTTCAGCAGCCCCTCGAGTTGGGCGCGGACATCGTTGTGCACTCCACCACGAAATACATTAACGGCCATTCGGACGTGGTGGGCGGCGGCCTGGTGGTGAAAGACTCGGGTCTCGCGGAACGGATCTATTTCTTGCAGAACGCCATGGGAACTTGCGCCGGGCCGCAGGATTGTTTTCTCGTGCTGCGGGGCATTAAAACCCTCGCCGTGCGCATGGAAGAGCACAACCGCAGCGCCTTGGAAATTGCCCGCTGGCTCGAGATGCATCCCCAGGTCTCCGCCGTGCTGCATCCCGGTTTGGAAAGCCACCCGCAGCACTCGCTGGCATTGCGGCAAGCGCGGGGGTTTGGGGGCACGTTCTCCTTCCGCGCGCGAGGAGGTGAAGATGCCGCTAAGCGGACTTTGTCGCGCCTTCGAGTTTTCACCCTCGCCGAGTCGCTGGGAGGGGTCGAGTCTCTGGTCGAGCATCCTTGCACGATGAGCCATGCCTCTGTACCTCCTGAAGTCCAAGCAAAGATGGGGATCACGCCGGACCTCATCCGTGTTTCGGTGGGTCTCGAGGATGTTGGGGACCTGATCGCCGACCTTGACGCCGCCCTCGCAGGCGAATGAACGCCCACCCATCGGACCCTTGCCCCGCCTCGCGAAATGGGGTTAAATTATGAGGAAATGATTACACAACAACAATATGAATCGGTGGTCGGACGCGCATCACAGGGCTGCTCATCTGCCTTGAGAGGAGCGTTCCTTCTATGAGGTGGGTTCCTGTCTTCCTTCTCGCAATTCCAACCATGGTCATAGCGAGTAGACCGGATGAAACCACGCTCGAAGCTCGACGCGCGCAACTGACTGCGGCGCTCCAGCAACAGTGGGAATACGAGCTGCGAACTCACCCCGAGATGGCGACCTATATCGGAGACAACCGGTACAACGATCGCCTGAGGGATCATTCCGCTGCGTCCTACGCCCGGGAACTCGAGCGAGCCAAGCAAACACTGCGGAGCATCGAAGCGATCTCAACTGACGGCTTCCCGGCCCAGGAGCGGTTGAATAAGATCCTCATGGTTCGCCGCCTGCACGAGGACATCGAAGCCTACGGATTCAAAGATTGGGAAATGCCGGTTGATCAGTTTGGCGGCATCCATTTGAGCTACGCCGCCCTGCCCTCAGCGACCCCCTTTCGCTCCGTGAAGGACTATGAGGATTATCTTTCGCGCCTGCATCAGATCCCGCGCGTCTTTGAGCAGATAATCGCGAATCTGCAGCTCGGTCTGCGCGATGGCCTGGTTCCGCCGCGATATTTGCTTGAGAAGGCCGCCATCCAAGCCCAGGATATTGCGGACAAGTCCCCGCACGACAGCCCCTTTACGCAGCCCGTGTTAAAGTTTCCCGCCGGCATTTCGGACTCTGAAAAGCAGCGGCTGCATGATGCTACGCTTGCCGCCGTGAAGAATGAAGTGGCGGCCGCCTACGCAAGCTTTGCAGCCTTTGTACGCACCCAATATGCCCCTCACGGCCGCGTCGATTACGGCGTCTGGGCTCTGCCGCAGGGCGACGCCCGGTACCGGTTCGACGTCCGACAAATGACCACGACCGATCTAGGCCCGGAAGAAATTCACCAGATGGGTCTGAAACAGGTGGCGGAAATCGAGGCCCAAATGCTCGATCTCGCTCGCCGCCAGGGTTTCTCCGACCTGGCGAGCTTCAACGAGCACATCCGCAACGATCGCAAGCTCTACGCGACTTCCGGTGAGCAGCTTCTGAACCTCTACCAGCACTACACGGACCAGATGTACGCCAAGCTCCCGCAGCTTTTCGGCCACCTGCCGAAGACCAAACTGGAAGTGATCCCCATGGAGGCCTTTCGCGCTCCCGATTCCGTCCCTGCCGACTACTCGCCCGGCGCCGGCGACGGATCGCGACCCGGCCGCATCAACGTCAACGAATATGATCCCACCCATCGGCTGCTGCTCAACGTCGAGGCGATTGCCTACCATGAAGGCATCCCGGGCCATCATCTTCAGTTCTCCATCGCGCAGCAATTGCCCACCCTCCCACCCTTCCGCCGATTTGCCTCATACAATGCCTATTCCGAGGGCTGGGCGTTCTATGCCGAGCGCTTAGGCAAAGAAGCCGGTTTCTACCGGGATCCTTACAGCGAATATGGGCGCTTGGAGAACGAAATGTGGCGTTCCGTGCGGCTCGTAGTGGATACCGGCGTGCACTACAAGCACTGGTCGCGCCAGCAGATGGTGGACTTCTTCCGGCAGCACACCGCCATGGACGAACCCAACATCCAGACCGAAGTGGACCGTTATATCGCCTGGCCCGGACAGGCGCTGGCCTATAAGCTTGGCCAGATGAAAATCTTGGAGCTCCGCCAACGCGCCCACGACGCACTCGGCGACAAGTTCGACGTGCGCGCCTTCCACGACGCCGTGCTCGCCGACGGTCCCCTCCCCCTCGACGTGCTGGAATCGAGAATTAATGCCTGGATCGGCTCACAGAAGTAGCGGAGTGTGGCCAAAGAGTCCTTGGCCGTGGCGCACGGGCAGGATGCGCTTGCCACCGGAAATTGAGTCACTCCCTGCCATTACCGTTCGTTGAATCTTAGAGGAGCTTGCGTGTATACTGTCGGCTTGTTTGCTTGGGCTTTCAGTCAATGTCAGTGCACGAGCAGTCGCCCGAAAGCTCCGGGCCGCAGGGCAAACCGCCCCTACAAGGCCGCCGGGCTATCAGCCCGTCATCTGACGGGCTGAAGAAAGGCAATAAACGACATGAGAGCAGCAGTCTTTTACGGACCTCGGGACGTCCGGATCGAGGAGGTTCCGAAGCCCACTGCGGGACCCGGTGAGGTTGTCTTGCGCGTCCAGCGCTGTTCCGTTTGCGGGACGGACAAGCGCATCTACACGCACGGGCAAAAAAACGTGGTGCCACCGGCGATCACGGGGCACGAGATTGTCGGAACGGTTCAGGAGATCGGTCCGGGAGTGGACGGCGGGCTGAGCATCGGCCAGCGGGCCGTGGTCGCCACCGTGGTGGGCTGCGGAAAGTGCATCTACTGCCGCCGCAAGCAATACAACCTGTGCGACTCGTTCACCGCGGTGGGCTACGATTATGCCGGGGGGTTCGCGGAGTACGTCAAGATTCCCGCCGCGGCGGTGGCTCAGGGCAATGTGATCCCAATCCCGGGCAGCATGTCCGTGGAGCGCGCGGCGCTTATTGAGCCGCTTTCCTGTGTCCTGAACGGTCAGGAGTACCTGATGCCCCAGCCGGGCGATCGAGCCGTGGTTTTCGGGGCAGGACCGATCGGTTTAATGCACGCCAGCATCCTGAAAGCGCGCCGTTGCGACCCCGTAATCGTGTCCGACGTGTCGCAGGAGCGTTTGGACTATGTCAGCGAGTTCGGTGTGGGCCAACCCGTGAACACGTCCGGCGGGAACGCGCTGGATAAGATCATGGCGGCGGGCGGCGGAGAGAAATTCGACGTGGCCATCGTCGCCTGTTCCGTGAAGGCGGCCCAGGCTGACGCCCTCAAGCTGGTTCGCAAGAAGGCGCGCGTTTCCTTCTTTGCCGGTGTGCCCAAGGACAACCCGGTTCTTGACCTCGACGCCAATCTGATTCATTACAATGAAATCTCCGTCTTTGGCTGCTTTGCTTCCAACCTCCAGCATTACCACCAGGCGCTGGAGATGGTTTCTCGCGACGACTTGCCCTGGGACCGCTTCCTCACACACCGCTTTAAGTTGCAAGACATGGTCAAGGCCTACGCCGTGGTCGAAGCAGGACAAGGAATCAAGGCGGTCATCGACTGCGAATAACCACCACCATGGACAAGGAATCTCTGGCGCAACTCATTGCAATCTCGCGCGCCGTCGGCGCGAATCTTGACTACGTTCAGGCGGGCGGCGGCAATACTTCGGTGAAATCCCCGGACGGGCGGACGATGGCCATCAAGGCCAGCGGCACGGCACTGACGGAGATGGGTGAGACCGCCGGCTGGGTCGAATTGGACACTTCGGGGGTGTTGAGCATCTTCGATCGCAGCGACCTCGCCACCCTCGAGTCGAGTATCCGCGAAGCGCGCGTGCTCCAGCATTTGTCTTCCGCGGTCATGGGCGGGGCCGGGCGGCCCTCGGTCGAGTCGGCGCTCCACGCCATGCTCGGCAAGGCAGTCATCCACACTCACCCCGTGGCGGCCAACGCTTTGAATTGCGGGCCTGGGTTGATGGCCTTAAAGGAAATTACAGCCGCCGGCGAACTCCCGCCGCTCTGGGTGCCCTACACCGATCCCGGCTGGCGCCTCGCCAACGCCATCAAGTCGGCGGCAGAGAGCTACGAGAAGGAGCACCACCGCCGCCCAGATGTGATCTTCATGGAGAACCATGGCCTTCTCGTCTCGGCTCCGGAGGCGCAAGCCTGCCTGGCGCTCCATAATGACTGGGTGGCGCGATGCGCGCGCTACTTCGCGCCGCAAGCGCCGCCACTCGGTGCGCCCGCGGGCCTGGATTCTTCAGCGATGCGCACGGCAATGGTCTCCCTGCGCCGAGCGTGGAAAGAGGCGCGAGGCAGCGCGCCTTTCATCCGCATAACCGATGATGCGGAGCTGGCCGGCGTAGCGTGCGATGAAAGGGCGGAGACCTTGGCTGCCGGTTCGCTGACGCCCGACCATATTGTTTACACCGGGGCGCGCGCAATTGTGGGCGATTCAATCGACGAAGTGGCGTCGAGGCTACAACCCGCGTTGAACGAACTGGCTCCGCCCCGCGTGGCCATCCTTCGAAACCTCGGGACTTTCCTGCTTGCTGACAACCCCGCGAAGCTCGATGCGGCCGAGGCTTTGGGCGTAGCCGCCGCCAAGATTACACGCTTGGCGATGGGACGCGGCGGCGCGCATAACCTGGCCCCGGCTTTCGCCGATTTCATCATTAATTGGGAAGTAGAGCACTACCGCGCGGCTTTGTTTAACGCCGCTGTGGCTCCCCTCGCCGGTAAGGTCGGCTTAGTGACGGGCGCGGCATCCGGCTTGGGCCGTGGCATTGCCCAGGGCTTAGTGAAAGCGGGCGCGTCGGTGGCCTTCTGCGATGTTGACGACCGGGGCGCGGAGGAAGCGGCAGCGGCCTCGCCGGACCCCTCGCGCGCCTTGCCCGTGCGCATGGATGTCACTGACGAACGCTCCGTGGCTTGCGCCTTTGACAAGCTTTTGCGCCACTGGGGCGGCTTGGACATCGTGGTTTGCGCGGCGGGCGTCGCCCCAGCCTACGAGTTGGTTGACATGCCCGTGGACAAGTGGCGGCAGGCGCTGGAGATCAATCTCACCGGCTATTTCTTGGTGGCGCGGGAGGCGGCTCGAATTATGCGCCCGCAGGGTGACGGCGGCGCCATGATCATGCTTTCCTCGAAAAGCGGTCTGGACGCTTCTAAGGCCAATTCCGCCTACAACGCGACAAAAGCCGGCGAACTCCACCTGATGCGCGGCTGGGCGCTCGAACTGGGGCCCGACGGCATCCGCGTCAACGGCGTCGCCCCGGGCAATGTCTTCGAAGGGTCCAAAATCTGGAACCCCGAATACATCAAAACCGCCGCCCGCAAGAAAGGGATCAAACCCGAAGAAGTCATCCCCTACTACGTTTCGCTGACCGCGCTGAAACGCGACATTAAGCACGAGGACGTTAACTCCGCCATCGTCTTCCTTTGTTCCGACGCCGCTCGCTGCATCACCGGCCAGACACTCGTGGTGGACAGTGGGCAGGTGATGGTTCGATGAGCAAGGAGACTTCAAATCGGAGCACTGATCAGTAGTCCACCAATGCAAAACACGGCCCAGCTCGAAACGGCTCTCTACGAAGGCGGCCTCGACCGGCGCCTGGGTGCGCTCGGCCAACTCTGTGCCCAACTCGGACCTAGAACGAAGCGCGGCACCAACTGCCACATTCACACGAGTGAATCATTCAGCGTCTTTCGCTCCCCCACGGAAGCCGTGTGGCAGGCGGCGCGAGAGGGCCTGGCGGTTCTCGGTATCAACGACCACTACACGATTGCAGGACACGAGGAGTTCCGCCGCGCCTGTGAGATTGCGGGCATTGCGGCGACGTTTTCTTTCGAGGCCGTGGCAATGGACCGTGAAGCCGAGACGGCAGGCCTGCTGCTCAATGACCCCGACAATCCCGGCCGTGTGTACCTCTGCGGCAAGGGCGTAACCAGGACCCCGTCCGATTCTTCCACGGAAATGCAAAACCTGGCGCGCATGCGGGCGGCCCTGGAGCGCCGGAACCGCGAGATTACCGCCAAAGTTGCCGCGCTCTTCGAGGAGCGAATGCATGCCGAAGGCCCCACCTGGAAGTCTGTGCAGGGCTTGACGCCGCGCGGCAATGCCACGGAGCGGCACGTGGCCTGGGCGACCCTGGTGAGCCTGCGCCAGTGGGCCGCCACACAGGGAGTGCCGCTCGCGGAGGCCATCATGAAATGTTGTGGCGCGGCGCCACCGCCCGGCGCTGACGATGCCGCTCTTCAGATCTTCCTGCGGGCAAAACTCCTTAAGGCGGGCGCCCCTTGCTTCGTGCGCGAGTACGAAGAGGCCTTTGTCTCCGTGGCCGACCTGCGCAGGATCTTCTTGGCTTTCGGATCCATCCCCACTTATCCAATCCTTGGGAATCCCGTTACTTCCGGAGAACGGGACGTCGAGGCGCTCCTTGACCGATTAGAGGCGGCGGGTTTTTACGCCGTCGAGGTTATCCCGCACCGCAATACGCGCGAGCGGCTGGCGGAGATCGTCTCGACGGCGCGGCGCCGCTGGTGGCCCGTATTCAATGGTACGGAACACAACACTCCCGAGGCTAAGCCCATCCTCGACCCTTACGCGCTTGACCCGGAGTTTGAGCCCTGGTTCCGGCAAAGCACCGCTCTCTTGCTCGGCCACCAACGGCGGGTCGCACAAGGACGGCTAGGTTTCGTCGATCTGGAAGGCCAGCCGACGATTGCTGACGCCCGTACCCGCTTCGAGCACCTCAGCGAGGAGTCAGGAGTCGGATGTCAGAACTCAAAATGAAGAACCCGCCAAAGCGACTCGGAACCGCGCAGAAACCACGTCATTCCCGCGAAGGCGGGAATCCATCTCTTCGCGGATCCCCGCTCTCAGTCTCCAATCTTCTTGCATTTTCGCTCTTATTGGCGGAATATAGGCGATTTAGTCTTAGGAATTCATTATCTTCTTGAGAGGCGGAGGACGAGCAAAGTGGCAAAAAAAGAGATTGCGATAGCAAAGCCAAAGGGGAAGCTGGGCGTTCTTACGGTTGGGATGGGCGCAGTGGCGACGACCATGATCGCGGGCGTGGAAGCGGTGCGCAGGAAGATTGCGCTGCCGATCGGGTCACTCACCCAGATGGGCACGATACGCCTGGGGAAGCGCACGGATAAGCGGATTCCCTTGATCAAAGAATTCGTGCCATTGGCCAATCTCGATGATCTGGTCTTTGGCGGCTGGGACCTGTTTACGGACAGCGCCTATGAAGCTGCCAGCAAAGCCGGGGTTCTGGACAAAGGTCAGGTCGAACAATTGAAGGATTTTCTCCAGGGATTGCGGCCTATGCCCGCCGCGTTCGAGCAGAAGTGGGTAAAGAGGCTTCATCCCAATAACGTGAAGACCGGCAAGACAAAAATGGACCTTGCCGAGCAAGTGATGAAGGATATCGAGGGGTTCAGGAAACAAACCGGCGCTGACCGGCTGGTGATGATCTGGTGCGGCTCGACGGAAGTTTTCTCGAAGCCCCAGCCCGTTCACGACACCCTTGAGACTTTTGAGGAAGGCCTGAAGTCGAACAGCCCAGACATCTCTCCCAGCATGATTTACGCCTACGCGGCATTGAAGCTGGGCGTCCCGCACGCCAACGGCGCGCCCCACATCACCACGGATATTCCTGCCCTCACGGCCTTGGCACTGCAAAAGAAAGTGCCCGTCTGCGGCAAAGACTTCAAATCAGGCCAGACGTTCATGAAGACCCTCCTGGCTCCCGGCATCAAGGCAAAACTGCTGGGCCTGAAGGGTTGGTTTTCAACCAACATTCTGGGCAACCGCGACGGCGAAGTGCTGGACGATCCCGAAGCTTTCCGTAGCAAGGAAGAAAGCAAGCTTTCGGTGCTCGAGTACATCATCCAACCGGATCTTTATCCCGAGCTGTACAAGAACTACTTCCACAAAGTGCGGATCGAGTACTACCCGCCCCGGGGCGACAACAAGGAGAGCTGGGATAACCTCGATATCTTCGGCTGGCTCGGCTATCCCATGCAGATCAAGGTGAACTGCCTCTTCCGGGATTCGATCCTCGCCGCACCGATGGCGCTCGACCTCGTCCTTTTCACGGACCTCGCGCAGCGCTGCCCGAGCCTGGCGAAGATGGGAATCCAGGAATGGCTGTCCTTCTACTTCAAGAGTCCGATGTGCCATGCCAGTGTTTACCCCGAGCATGATATCTTTATTCAACTTATGAAACTTAAAAATACCCTCCGGCACCTGCGTGGCGAAGAATTGATCACTCACCTGGGATTGGAGTATTACGACTAGCGAGGCAGTGGGCAGTTAGGCAGATCGGCGGGTGGGCGGGTTGGCGCTGCAGTAGCCGGTGCTGACCTGTTGGCGGCTTGGTGAATATGCTGAAGGGCAGTGGTCTACTTTCGGCTGCGTGCCAGGCCGCAGCACTGTTTGCGAGGTTTTCAGATCTGGAATCTGAAATCTGCGAGCTGAGTTTCGCTTGCGCTTCTGGCGCAGGAACGATCGCTGCCTGTGTCGTTGCCCACTGCCTACCTGCCCATCTGCCTACTGCCCTTTGCCTGAGGCCACATGATCCCATCCATTCCCATGGAAATGCGCGCCTTGGTTCTCGATGGGACGGGGTTCGCTCACCTGCAAGTGCGGCGCGTGCCGGTTCCTCGTCCCGGGCCGCGTCAAATGTTGGCGCGGGTGGATGCAGCGGGGGTTTGCACCTCCCTCATCAAGCTGGTTGAGCAGGGCCCGGAGCACGCGCAGGTGTATGGCTGGGATCTCGAACGCTTTCCGCTGATTCTTGGGGACGAAGGCTGCGTAACGCTCGTCGAGGTGGGCCCGGAGCTAACGGATCGATATCACCCGGGCGAGCGATATGTCGTTCAGCCCGCCGTCGATCACCCACCCATCAATCACCGGGAGCGATATCCTGACGGGGGTCGAGGCGTCGCCAAGGTCGCCGTCGGCTACACACTGCCGGGACACCTCGCGGAGTATATCCTCATCATGGAAGAGGCGGTGGCCGCGGGCTGCCTCCTTCCTGTGCCGGGCCACTCCTTTCCTTCCGCACATGCGGCACTCAGCGAACCGGTGTCCTGCTGCGTCTCGGCTCAAGACCATCACGTGCATTTGGTGCAACAGACGCCGACGGGGCCGCGGCAGATCGCTAAAGGGCTCAAGCCGGGCGGTGTAACCGTAGTGATCGGCGCTGGGGCGATGGGCCGGATGCATGTGGACGTTGCGCTCAGCCAGCAACCGCGCGCCCTCGCGGTGGCCGACCTCGTTGAGGGGCGCTTGGAGTTGGTGAAAACGTTGTTCGGTCCGCGCGCCGGAGAGCTTGGAATTGACCTACGTGTCGTCAACCCAGCGACCACTGATTTGCAGGAGGTCGTAAACGAACTTACAAACTACCGTGGTGCCGACGATGTCATCGTCGCCGTGGGTTCAAAGCAGGCCATTGAAGTCGCTCAGCGCCTGCTCGGGCGCGGCGCCGTCCTGGACCTGTTCGGCGGCCTGAAAAAAGGCGAAGACGTTATTGGCTTCGACACAGGGATCATCCACTACAAGGAAATCAACGTCACGGGTTCCAGTGGAGGCTCCCCCTGGGACATCGCTCGGACTTTGGAATTGATGGCAAAGGGTGAAATCAACGCCGGACGCCACATTACTCGCATCGGCGACTTGGAACACGCCATTGAATTCCTGGCAATGATCAAGGCCCAAGAGATCGATGGCAAGGCCGTGGTTTATCCTCACCGACGCAGCGCCGAAATCAGGGCCGTGGCCTCATGGAGCGCCGAGGACGAGGCAGACTATATAAGGCAGTGACGAGTAGCAGGGGCATCTTTCAACAACTGACGACGGACCACGGACAACCGACTTGAACCGTCAACGCACCTTCGTGGGCTTCGGCTTCGGCCCCATCCAGGCCGGGCTGTTTCTCTACGAAGCTTTCCGGTCCGGAAGTTTCCGCCGCCTGGTAGTTGGCGAAGTTGCGCCGGATATTGTGGACGCTGTGCGGAGGGCCGGAGGCCGTTGCTCGGTGAATATCGCCCACCCCGATCGCATCGAGCGCGAGGAAGTTGGACGAGTTGAAATTGAAGACCCCGGCTCTGAATCCGGCCGGTGCAATTTGGTGGAAGCAATCACTGAGGCGGAAGAGATTGCCACTGCGGTTCCCAGTGTCGAATTCTACGCTTCGCCAAACCCCGGCAGCATTCATCGGCTCCTGGCCCAAGGCCTGCGACGCAAGGCAGCTACGAAGGGCCGGCCAGCAATCGTTTACACTGCTGAGAACCACAACCACGCGGCGGAAATCTTGGAAGCGAGAGTCCTGGAGGAGATCCCGGAGGACGAGCGAGATCCTGTCGCGAGCCGCATCCGCTTCCTGAACACGGTGATCGGAAAAATGAGCGGCGTGGTCTCCGACCCGGACGCAATCAGGCGGCAAGGTCTGGCCACCGTCACTCCCGGCAGCCAGCGTGCTTTTCTAGTCGAAACCTTTAACCGCATCCTGGTTTCCCGAATTCGATTCCCACGAAGCGGCCATACGCCTCCTTTTAAGCGTGGCATAAAGGTCTTTGAAGAGAAGGACGACTTGCTGCCTTTCGAAGAAGCCAAGTTGTACGGGCACAACTCGACCCATGCGCTCGCCGCCTACGTCGGCGTTATGCGCGGCGTGCAGCGTATCGCCGATCTCAACCAATACCCCGATATCCTCGGGTTCCTCCGCGCCGCCTTTATTCAAGAATCCGGAGCAGCATTGGTGCGCAAGCACGCGGGCCGGGACCGGCTCTTCACTCACGAAGGTTATCGCGAATACGCGGATGACCTTCTCGCTCGTATGGCTAATCCTTTCCTTAACGATACCGTCGAGAGAGTCGGCCGCGATCCGCAGCGCAAACTGGGGTGGGACGACCGCTTGGTGGGCACCCTCCGCCTGGCGCTGGAGCAAGGCATCAAGCCGTGGCGTTTCGCCTTCGGGGCAGCGGCTGGCCTGGCCGCATTGGACCAGAACACACTTGAAACGGATGTCCCCGTCGCAAACTGGCTGGACCGGTTGTGGCAATCGGCATCTCCAGATAAACTTGAAAAAGAGAGCGTCCTCAGGCTGATTGAAGAAGGCCGCAATCGGCTCCGGCAGTGGCGGGCTTCGGGCTTTCAGAACCTCGAGGCGATGTTCTCAATATAGCTGAAGGAAGGTCTCCGGAGAGGGGCTGAGTCGAATTGGTTTGGCATTATCTCATCGAAGGCCCTTGGATCGTCTTTTGCGTGTACTGGGCTGCGGGCGCGCTGAAGACCCGCAGGACTGTGACCACAGAGTCCTTTATCGCGCGTGCCCGCCACCTTTTTCTGGAAATCATCGGCTTCGTCCTGCTGTTCGGCGGCTTCATGGATATCGGTGCGCTTGGTGAGCGCGTTTTCCATCGTACCTACGCGACCGCGGCAACGGGCGTCGCTTTCACTTGGATTGGAATCGCTCTCGCCATGTGGGCGCGCTGGCACCTCGGGCAGTATTGGAGCGGCAGAATCACCCTCAAGGAGGATCACAAGCTCATCCGCACCGGCCCCTACGCCCATTTCCGCCATCCGATCTATTCCGGGATCATTCTCGCCGCGATCGGAGGAGCCTTGACGATAGACAAATGGCGATGCGTTGCCGGAGTCGCTGCCATCGTCCTTGCTTACTTGATTAAGGGAAAGAAGGAGGAATCGGTTCTGGCCGCGCAATTCGGGGAAGAGTTCAAGGAGCACTGTCGGCACACCGGATTTCTGTTTCCAAAGTTCTAAACAGCGAATCCCGCCAGTGAGCCGGGTAGCGCGGACCGCCGTTTTTGCGGTCCGCGGTTCTTCCTTCGAAAAAGCCGCGGACCACAGAGTCGGTGGTCCGCGCAGCTGCTCCCATTTTGGGCATGGCGCCTCAGGGTTGATCGCGGCCGGGATCGAGGCCGGGATTGACGTGGCATCTCGCAGAGAGGTAGCATGGCCGGTGTAGTCGGCTTCCAAACGTCAGCCCGGAGGTTCCGGCCATGTCCTCCGTTTTCAAATCTGTTGCTTGTGTCGTCCTCTTCTGCGCTGTGGGATTTGCCCAATCAAACCATCCGCAGGAAAACTTAAAGCCCGGACAAACCGCGAGCGAAATCAACTCCTGTAAGTATCTCGTTGTGGTTGATTTCACCAGCGATCCATTGGGAATTGCGAAAGAGTTACGAGTGCAAGCACGCTCTCAGGGATTCACCGTCATTTCGACTCCGGATGATGTAGTGCCGTCTGAGAGGCCCAAGACATGTGTAATGGCTGGTAGCTGGGCGCAGACCTGGGTGTCGGGCGGGGGCGTCACCGTGCAAGTTAGGGGCGCTTTAGATAACGACCTGATCGGAGAGGCGACAGTTGCCGGAACCAACTGGTGGGGCGTCCGGCGTATGCTTCGTAAGGGCGGGGAGAAACTCTACCACCAATTGGGATATACCGGTTACAGCGAAGCGGTTTTCCAGGCCCGTATGCAGCGGTTGTATCCGCCAAGGCCGAAGTTGGCGATCTCTGAAGCGCAGATTACAAGCAGTGAGCCTCAAGGTCCACCGGAAGGCATTTGGAGCGATCCTCAAAACACGTACAGACTTGGCATTGTTAAGGCGCCGCACGGAAGCACCGCCGATTATGTTGCCGTGATCCTTCAATCGGGCTCTCCGCTTTGGCAACCGAATGAGATTAGAGGCGAGATTCGTAGTACCGCGTCTCCCGATGTGTTCACTTGCACGTGGTTCATGGCCAACAAAAAGCCAGCCGGCACAACACTTTCACTTGAGCATGATGTGGTGCTCCGTGGATCTATCTCAACTGCAAATGGTCCGTATGAGTTAGTACTCCTTCGGGTGTGGCCGAAGGTCACTGACCAGGCGCTAACGTCGGCGTCGGAACACGCCAGCAAGTCTGGCACGGGGTTTCTTCTAACCCACAGTGGTCTAGTAGCCACCAACTGGCATGTCGTGTCTGACGCAAAGCGAATTACTGTGAAATTCCCCGGCTGGAAAGACAGTGCGAGTGCTGACCTCGTTGTGAGGGACGTTGCAAACGATCTTGCAATAATCCGGGTGAGTGACAGCGCAAAATTGGCCGACGTGTGCCGCGAGCTGCCGTTCGAACTGGTGACAGCCAAAGACGTTGCGCTAGGGCAAACGGTTTCGACAATCGGTTATCCGCTCAGTCCGTTACTCGGATCAAATCCAAAATTCTCAGAGGGAGTAATCTCCAGCAAGAGCGGCTTACAGGACGATCCACGCTGGTTCCAGATTTCCGCTGCCATACAGCCCGGTTCGAGCGGTAGCCCTTTGTTTGATGGCAGCGGAAACGTTGTGGGCATCGTTGTCGCAAGCCTTGACGCTGCAAAGGCATTTCAGTTGACGAATGCAATCCCTCAGAACGTGAACTGGGCGATTAAGTCAGATTATCTGTTGAATCTCGCGGGGATGATCCCGAACGAGACACTTTCCTCGCGGACGACAACGTTCTCACCTGAAAAAGCGGCGGCGTGCGTTGCACTTGTCACGGCATGGTAGGAAGTTAGGCGCTAGCGAGCGCAGCCCTGGGCATCGCGGTCCGCTCGAATGGCAACCCCGGCGCCGATGGGGGAATGGCTCCTGCAATGCCCCACGCTGCGCTCTGGCGGCCTGCTGGCGCGTCTGCGAGTGCTGGAATAGGGCTTTGATCATCGCTTCTGTGCTTATTGGACTTTCACAGTTGCCAGCGGCAGCGGATAGAATGGCTTACCGCCCTTTACCTTCCTGGCAGCACGAACATTGGTTGTTATGTCTGCGTCATTTTTGCGGGTCGCAATTCGACGCTCTGGTCGCATACATGAACCCCAATGTATGCGCCACCCAGCGGATGCGGGAAATCCGCACGTCCGGTTCGACGAGGGGGAGAGGTGCGGCATCTCTCGCTTCCTCTCCTACTCTACCGCCACCCGCGAGGACGTGGCCGCGCTTTTGAACGTGGACCGGACTACCGTTTACGGGGCGCTTACAGGTTGATGCAATCATGGCTCGTACCGCCTCAACATAGGGGGGCAACATGACTTTCAAGGAGATTGTAGACATCGGAGTCTCGATCATTCTCAGCCTTGGTGGTGGTAAGGTTTGGTTTGACCGTGCGCTTGAAAAGCAACGACAGGAATATGCAAAACTCAATGTTGAGCTTACGCACAAGCTCGACCTTGTGACCGAGCAGACAAAGCATTTCCATCAAATGGCAGCGCTCGAACATCAGGTCCGTTTTTCAAAACTTCACGAGACGCGAGCAGAGATGGTCGCCAAATTGTACGCTCTGCTCGTAGAGCTTCAGTACGCTGGCCAGAGGTATGTCCTTGTCGGGGCGTATGAGCCCAAACGAGACGACGAGTTCTCTAAGACCATCGCAAAAGTACGTGAGGGTTTCCTCTTCATTGAAGAGCAACAGATTTATCTGCCCGACCATGTTTGCACCTGGCTTGAGGAATTTAGGGAAACCGTAATTAAATCGGTCGCCGCTGTCCAGGCTTACGAGAAGTACACGGACGGGTCGGCCAATTTCCGCCAAGAAAAAATACAAGCCCTTAAGGGAGCCGCTGAAGCATTTGAGAAACGCATTCCGGCTCTCAGGGAAGCCCTGAAAGACGAATTTCGAACGATACTCGGCGTTGACAATTCGCACCCTCAGGAAAACCAAATACAAACCTAAGGATCGGTGTGTGCGCCACCAGCAAGCAAGTAGATACAAGCGCGGACCGCCGGTTTTGCCATCGGAGTCTTTTCCGCGGCCATCATTGCCACCGTGCTGTATTCTATCGCGGTGTCGAAACTCCGGCGTCCTTTTCATTATGATCGATGTTTCTCTGTCGCTGTGCGCAGGCCCAGGCGGTGACAGCAGTCGCAGCCCCAAAGGGGCGCACCAGCAAAGCCCAGGGCAACGCCCTGGGTCGGCGAATCCCCACCAATCTTCTTCGCAAGCCCTGAAGGGGCGGCACAACCCCCTTCAATCCCGCGCATACTGCTGGGATTGCGGCATGGCGAAACACCTGTATCGCCCTTTCAGGGCTGAGGGCTGAAATTTGGGATGCTATCTCGTCCCAGGCCGTTGGCCTGGGCTTTGTTAGTTCGCCCCTTTGGGGCTCAGGAAAAGACGCGGACCACTAAAGCGGTGGTCCGGGGCTGGCGCAGAGCGAAGCTCTGCGGTCGCTGAGCATCGCGACTCTCCAGACCGTCGAGGCTCGCTCTCCGCCGGGCTGCGAAAATTATACCTCCATTGTCAGCGCGGTTTAGTTCGGCCGCCATCCTACCCGGACTTCATGTCCTTGCACATTTTTTTCTTGACAAACGGGACGGCATAGGCTAGAGTTGTTATGTGGGGTTGGGCAGGGGGTTCGGCCCTGCCGGATAGGTTATGCCGGGAAGTGCTCTTCTGTTTTCATCTGTGGTCCCTGCCTGTGGTTCCTTCTTTTTTTGCAGTCAAGAAGTCCAGGAGTCAAAGTGTCCAGGAGTGGGAGGCCAAACGCCGACCGCATTTCTCTGGCCGCAGGCCGGAAGGCGGCGGCCAGCTCTGCAGAAGATCACGCCAGGATTAGTCATTCCCGCGAAAGCGGGAATCCATCTCTGTCCAGACCAACAATGGGTCCCCGCTTTCGCGGGGACGACGCCGATTTTCGGTTGAGCCGTCAGCTAAAATCGAGGGAACAAAGCGAGAATGTCTATGAAAACAAAGGACAAGTACAAAAAGTCGCCGAGTCTGGTAGCGCAGACCGCCGGTTCTGCGGTCTGCGGCTTCCCCACGGTTGCTGGGTACGGCCGCAGACCGCAAACACGGCGGTCCGCGCTACCCCTGTTCGACTGCAAAATCGGGGGAACAAAGCCAGAATGTATATGAAAGCAAAGGACAAGTACAAAATGTCGCTAAGTAGTAGCGCGCCAATCCGAACGCGACCCTCTCGGGTCGCGGGCCCGAGGGCGGCCACAAGAGCGGCCCCTACGTCGCACTTGCGGTTTCAGAGCCTGATGAAGATGCGCTTCTTGTACAGCCAGAAGCAAAGCAGCCAGAGCATGCCCCAGACCACGAGGCTGGTGACAATCGCTGCATGGAGGGGACCGGCCCAGGCAAACAGGCCCATGGTGAAGGGTTTGGCAATCCTATTGAACCACCACGCGCCGCCGGTCATTGTAAAGAGGTAAATAAAGAGTGGATTCATGCCCACGATGTTGAAGAACAGGGTCCACTTCTTCAGTTTCTTGACGTCGATCAGCCAGTAACAGAGCGCCAAGGCCAGCAAGCACCACCCGCCGCTCACCATCACGAATGAGGTGCTGGCGATGCGTTTAATGATCGGAGTCCAGGGGTTGAGGGCGTAGCCGACCACAACTCCGATCAGGCCGGGAATGACGAGCAGGCGAATCTTCTGCACGGAGGCGCGGCTGCTCATCAGGACTTGTCCGGCAAGCACTCCCCACATCGTGTGCGCGGCGGTCGGCACGGCGTTAAACGCCACCCAATGGTCGGAGTCAAGCTTGTGCATAAGCACCAGATCCATCCAGGATCCGAAATTGTGGTCCGCCACGAACGGCTGGTTAAACCCAGCCACCGGCCACAGCCGATAGAGGAGCTCGGTAGCAATCAGAAACAGGAAGGTGACACCAATCTGAACACGCGCCGGCTTGCGCATGAAGAGAAAAGCCACGAGGTACGTGAAGGAGAGCTGGGCCAGCACATTCCAAAGCTCAAAGGTCAGTCTTCCAGGCACGATGCAATAGAGAGCCCACCCGAACAGCAGCAGCAGGCCCGATCGGACCAGGGCATGATGAAGGGTTTTGCTCCAACTGTCGCCTCGCTGCCAGCGCTTGCCGAATGAGAAGGGCATCGCGACGCCAACGATGAACATGAAGAACGGCTGGATCAGGTCCCAGAAGTGCAGCCCATTCCAGGGATGATGCTCCAACTGCCAGCCGATGGTGCTCACTAGTGTGCCATTAAAAGCCGGCACCCTGAGAAGTTCATAGAGGCCGGTGGCCTCGCCCACCAGAAGGAACATCGTCAGTCCGCGATAGAAATCGAGTGAGGTCAGCCTGCCCTCGGCGAGCAGAGACGCCCCGGCTCTCTGGTTTGTAGCGGTCTGCGGCAACTTACTGGTGAGGCTCGATTCCATGGTCGGACTTAGACCTCCGGTCGCCGAACTCACGTTTCAAGGCAGAATGTTTTTAGCAGGAAAAACAGCGGGCGTCGAGCAGTTTCTTCTGACGGTACGCGTCGCATAAGAATCCACATGCAGCGGCCTGATCTGGCCCGCTGGTTTCACAGCGAACCGGCCCACGGCGAAAAACCAAGTAGCAGGGTCCGGCAATGGAAAAACCTCGATCATGGGGGCACACGATTACTCCATCTCGTCGGCGAGCGTGAGCGCCTTTTGAAGGAATTCACGGCGCGCCTCCGCCGAAAGGACGTGCGATTTCTGAGACTCCGGCGGGGCGACGGGTAAACGTCCTTTCTGCCGCGAGACTCGCGCCTCGAGGTCGAGTGTTTCTTGGGCCTTTTCGACTTGTCCAGTTTGAATATAGAGCATTTCAAGCGTCTGATAGCTGCCGCGCCATTCCGGCATTAAATCCAGGGCCCTTCGCAGGTAAGATTCAGCGCGATCGTCCGCGCCCTCGAGGACGGACAGAACCCCCAGGCCCCAAAGGATTGCCCCGGAATCCGGGGTGTGCTGCAACCCGCGTTGAAGCGCCTGACCTGCGGCCGCGGCATTCCCCGCACGTAGTTCGGCCAAGGCGAGGAAGAGATACCCCTGATCGTTGTCCGGGTTCTTGGCGATGGCTTTTTCGAAAGCGCCCTCCGACTCCGAGGTTCGCCCCAGGTGCGCATAGATATCGCCCAACAAGGATAGAGTAGCGCCATCCTGCTGACCCTTGCGCGAGCATAGCAGGATAGCGTCCAACGCGTGGCCATAATCCTGCAATTGGAAATCCGAATTGGCCAGGTTGTATTTCGCGTCATCCGAGGCGGGATCGGCCCGCACCGCGGCCTGAAAGTGCTGAACGGCATCGGAAAACAATCCATAATGAGCCAGGAGGGTCCCAACCCCCAACTCCGTTCGAACATCTCTCCCGCTCACCTCGTCAAGCTGGGAGACTCTCTTACGGGCCTCTGCAACGCGCCCGAGTTTCAAGTAGGATTCGGCCAACAGATAGAGAGTCCTCGGGTCGTTAGGGTTTCGTGCGTCCAAGCTCAGGAGTTCCTGGAGATCGTTTTCTGCTTTTTGCCGGGGCGGCAAGGAGGCGCGTTGATTCATGGCTTCCAGGAAATGCTGAAATGGATAAGGCTCGTTTTCCGCGTCCTTGGAGAGGGTTTGGAAGACTTTCAGATCTCGCGCGGCTGCCTCATCCTCATGAGCCTGGCGCTCGGCGTTGGCAAGATTGAAGTAAACCTGCGCCTTCTTTGTCTCGAGGGAAACGCACCTTCGGAGCAGGGGAATGGCCTCGTTATACTTTTTCTCGGCCATCTTCACCTTTCCGAGCTCGTAGAGCGCATCGGCGTAGTCGGGGCTGGCTCTTAGCGATTCCTCCAGCAACTTTTCTGCTTGCGGGTAGCTCCCCTGCATGCTTTCTATAAAACCCAGGTTAAAGAGGCAGACGGCATTCCGCGGATCCTTCTTCAGCCCTTCGTCAAAATACTTTCGAGCATCGTCGAACCGGTTGAGATAGCGGTAACACAAACCCATAAGGGCGTAGGACGCACCGGAAGGATCGATTTCGATTAGCTTCTCGAATTCTTGAGTTGCCTTGTCAACCTTCCTCGCATTGAAATAGCTTTCCCCGAGGAGAGCCCGAAGGTCAGGGCGGCGTGGGTCGAGCTTCACGCCGTCCTCGAGGATCTGGATCGCGTCCTCGTAATAGGCCTGTATCATGCTGAGCCGCCCGATTTGGAAAATGATATCGACGTTCGCAGGAGCTAGCTTATGTGCCCGCATCAGAAGTTCGAGTGCCTGCACATCCTTTTGCTCCGCGGCGTACACCTCGGCAAGGAAGTAAAGGGTATCGGGTGAATCAGGGCTGAGGGCGAGGGCGCGTCTCAACGCCTCCTCGGCTTTCTCGTAGTTCTTTTTTCGAAAGTACGCCTGTCCGAGATTGTGGAGGATTTCCGGCGTCCCGGGGCTCAGCGCGTCGGCCAACTCCAGTTCATGGATGGCTGGGTCATATTCCTTTTCACGAGCCAAGAGTATTCCGAGCGAGAAATGCGGCCTGACGTCGTTTTTCGCCTGCCCTGAGACCGTCCGAGCCAGTTCGAGCGCAGCCACACGTTTATGGGCTTCGAACATAGCCTGGATGAGAGCGACCTGCGTGCTAACGTCCCGGGGACGGATCTGTTTCAGGATGGGGATGGCGTGTTCCGCATCGCCCCGCGCGATTAACACCATCCCCAGGTTGTACGCTGCGTTGCGGTCCTGGGGGCTTTCACGCAGGGCAGCGCGAAGCTCTTGCTCGGAAAGATCGAGCTTGCCAAGTGCAAAATAACTGCTGCTGAGATTAACATGAGTCTTAGCGGAATGGGGATCGAGCTGGAGCGCTCGCTGGAGAGCCGCCACGGCGTGCGTGTAATCCTTCCGCAGGTTGTAGGCGAGTCCTAGCAGGTTCCAGCCTTCAACGCTCTTGGGTGCAATCTTCAGCCCTTCCTGGACCGTAGCAAGAGCTTTGTCCGCGTCGCCTTGACGAAGCAACTGCTCGGCCTCTTGAAACCGAAGTCCAGCTCCCCTGGATGCATCCTCACTGGGGGCGTCCTGAGCCCTTGCCCGGGGCCACAGGCGATGTCCCTGAGAAGCTAGAAAGACCCCACATAACAAACCGGCAGTGAGCAACCGGCCGACACGGCGCATACGCCGCCACGCTCTCGGGTTGAAAAATGGCTCGGACTCACACGGCATGGCCCGTTTCACCCATCGAGACAAATATAACAAATAGGGCGCCCGGAGGGCGCCCTTAAAGCTGGCTCTGCACGTGGAGTGGCCGGTCAGAAATAGAACTTGAGTGCGAACTGAATCTCCCGCTGGTCGTTTTGCAAGTCGCGAGTCGAGCTAATTTTCCCAAATGTGTTGGGCGAAGTGTAATCCAGCGAGCCGGGTGCCGCAACCACGCCGTTCCCGCTGAAGCCGGGCGGGGAAAAGTTGGGATGGTTGGTGATATTGAAGATTTCCGCCCGGAACTCCAAACGCGTGCTTTCTGAAGTCGGAAACTCCTTGAAGAACGAAGTGTCCATGCGGTGAAAACCTGGTCCTAGGAATTGCGATGGAGGGCCGCCCAGCGGCGCATAATCGGTCTGGCCCACCGTTGTCGCCGCCGGAGGAGTGGCGAAAGCGGCGGGGTTTATCCATTGGTTCACGTTGTGCGGGCCGGCGTAAACATTCTGGCCCGGGACCAGCAGCGCGTTGCATCCGAAATTCGAAGTTGACTGCACGCAGCCGACTGTCATGGGCTGGCCGTCTTGCAGGGTCAATATCCAGTTGGTGCGCCAGCCGCCCAGGATCGCATTAGTTATCCCGTGGGCGCTGTGCAGGAACCGTTTGCCATTTCCCACCGGTAGCTCGTAAATCCCGCTGGCGTGGACGACATGGGGAATTTGGAAGTCGCACAGGCCGTAATCCGCTTGGATGCCGAAACCGGGCAAGAGCGGGGCGCGGTAACCGCCATGGGCCGTGCCGTTCAGCACGTCCACCGCGTCGGTGCGGCACTGCGACCAAGTAAAGTTCGCCAGCAACTGGAGGCCCTGGCTGAACCGCCGCTCGTAGTTCAACTGCATGGAGTTGTAGTAGCTGTCGCTCGCCATGCTCGTATACGTGGTACTAAGAGAAAAATCAGGGTAGGGATAATAAGGGAGCGGGTTAGCGAAACCGGGAGGCAGGATCACGCTGGGCTGATTCATGTTGATGTAACTGCCCAAGTGTCGCACCGTGTTACCGACATAGCCGAGCGAGACCGTTTGATTCGGCGTCAGCTCGTACTGGAGCGTCAGGTTGTAGCCCTGCGTGTATGGCGTCTTCATGTGGAAGTCTTCGCCGGTAAATGAGACCCCTCCCGGGCTGACGTGGTTGGGCGTGAGCGGAATCGCCGTAAATCCATTGTCCAAGGTGCCAATATTCGAAGGTGAGGTGGGTGAGGTATTGACCGTGATGGGCGCGTTAGTGACCACTTCGGAGAAGGAAAGATAATATTGGAACGGGAAATCAACGTAAGTCTCCACGACGGAATTCTCAAACCCGCCGTAGAAAATCCCGTAGCCCCCGCGCGCAACCAATTTGGGAGTGAACCGGTAGGCAAATCCCAGCCGCGGGGCAAAGTTCGTGTTCTGCGAGTGGCCGAGTCCTGGAACGCTGGAACACGCGTAGTTGACGCCATCCATAGAAAGTGTAGTCTGGAATGGAGACGAGGGAGAAGTGGAGTCGCAGCGGGACTTGGGTACCAGAAATTGCGAAGGCGCGCTGGCGCTGGCGGGCAGCCAGTTCGACTGGGCGCCATATCTCTCCACAATCTGCCCGAAATATTCCCAGCGCAGCCCCAAGTTTACGGTCAACTTGGGCGTGACTTTCCAATCATCCTGAAAGTAGCTACCGTAGTAATGGCGTTGCATGTCGGTGTTCGCGAAATTGGACGCGATGATGTAGTCGGCGCCGCCAATGTAATCTCCCGCGCCCGGAGCCGTCGGGACCGTGCTGGGAATGGGTGCAAGGAGTAGTTGGGCGCGCCCGGTCTCTCCGGCTTCGGAAGTCGTCAAGTCCGTGAAGGCCCCGTCGAAGCCCCAGTTTCCGCGACCATAAGCAGGTTGCAGGATCGAGAAGCGGATGTGTTGGGCTTCGAATCCGGCTTTGAAGGTGTGTTTTCCGTGGATGTGGGTCAGATTTTCAGTGAGCTGGCTGGTCGAATTCACCTCCACCGAGGGGAGGAAGCCGTTGCTTCCCAGTTGGCCCAATCCTTCGATATCGATGGTCGGCAAGCCACCGTTCAAAGGCACTTGGGGGATTCCCTGAATGCCGAATTGTCCTGGGAGGTTCGAGGTGTCGCTGGCAAAGGGCTGATTTCGCGACGTGCCGATGCGGGTGAAACCCAATCGAGCTTCATTGATCGTGTTGGGAGAGAAAGTATGAGTCTCGCTCAGGGCGAAGTTGACCGAGACGGCCGTCTGATAGCCCTGGGCAAAGGCCCCGCCGTCAGCAATTCCCGTGAAGGGACCGGGAAGGTACTGGGGGTTGTCCGAATAGCTGGCGCGAGCAAACATTGTGTCGCGGCCGCTGATGTATTCGTCC
Source organism: uncultured Acidobacteriota bacterium (assembly GCA_963842495.1). Taxonomy (GTDB): domain Bacteria; phylum Acidobacteriota; class Terriglobia; order UBA7540; family UBA7540; genus CAVROP01. The sequence goes on along the minus strand of CAWJHY010000034.1, from coordinate 40,634 downwards.
CCTCGGACATCAAACTGATCGACCCTGTTCCGAATAACGGGATTGTTGGCGTAGTTGCTGAAAAGGGTCGGCGCGTTTTGAAGCGGATAGAGGTTTAAGAGCTTGATCGAATTGGGATCGAGGCGGCCGGCGGGAAGCTGATTGAGCAAGCAACTGTTGACGCTGGGGCAGGCGCCCGTGAAGTCCGTCGTGCCCATGATCGGAGGTCCCCCCATAGCGATAAAGGGATCGCGGACGAAGCCGGTTGTTGTCGCGGTGAGCCCGGTGACCGGGTCGGAAGTACCCGCGGTAACGCTACGGGTAGTCGCCGGATCAAAGACCGTTCCCAGAGGGAACGTGCGCCCCAGATCATCTGGCCCTGTGGTCGCTGGAGCTTGACCCACGATCAAGTCAGCAAGGTCCGTGTACCTGCTGGAGCGCTCCAAATTGGTCGGAACAGTAGTAAGCCACGGGAAAGCCTGGCGAATTCGAGTCCCTTCATAATCGCCAAAGAAGAATGTCTTATTCTTACGAAGGGGGCCTCCAAGCGATCCGCCAAACTGGTTCAGCCGATACTCACCCTTTTTGGTGGGAGTCGGCGAGTTTTCGAAAAAGTTGGCAGCATCGAACTTGTCGTTGCGAAGGAATTCGTAGACGTCGCCGTGGAATTGGTTTGTGCCTGACTTGATCGTCGCGTTCATCACCGCGCCCGCCGACCGCCCTACATCGGCGCTGTAGTCGTTGGTCTGGATCTTGAATTCCTGGACGGCATCGATGGGTGGAAGAACCACATAGGCGGTACCGTTGAGGAAGTCGACCAGACCGGCGTTGTTGTCGATTCCATCGAGGATATAGTTGTTTTGGGCCGGCCGCTCGCCATTCGCCGAAAAGCTTCCAGTCGCACCCAAGCCGCGCGTGTCCTCCTGGCCCTGGGTCACGCCCGCGGAGAGTTGCGCAAGGAAGGTGAAATTCCTTCCGTTGAGAGGCAAATCATTTACTTCCCGCGTTCCCACGACTTGTCCGACCGAAGCGTCCTGCGTCTGAAGGGCGGGAGGCGCGCCGGTCACTTCCACGGATTGAGTGAGCTGACCGGGTAGCAAAGTGAGGTTGACAACCACCTGTTGCTGGACATCAACTCGCACGTCCTGTTGTTCGGTTTTGCGGAAACCTTGAAATTCGGCAGCCACCGAATAGGTTCCGATTCTCACCGGCCTGAAGACGTACGTTCCGTCGGCGCCCGTTTTTGCCGTTCGGGAAATTCCCGTCCCCGTATTGGTCAGCGTCACCGTGGCGCCGGGGATGACGCCTCCACTTTGGTCCTTGACGGAACCCAGTATCGCCCCAGTATCAACCTGACCGTAGACCGTGGTGGTGATTGGCATGAAGAAGCTTACAAGAACCGCGAGTAACGCCAAACGTCGAGGATACCAATTCCTAGCGCCCATCTCGAACACCTCCCTGTTTGACACCGCTGGTTCGAACCTCGCAGCAGGAACACTCCGCAGTGATCGTTGCAAACGCAGCAGTGAAGCTATGACTCCCGGAACCTCTAACCCGTAACCAAACGCAAGCGCCCGAAACCAAAGCGCGCAAAAATCAACTTGCGCTTAGTATAGCATAGTCCACAAAGTCAATTCCGCGAAAGCAAACGCTGGTCGTGTCTCAGTTTGAACTTGCCGCGGCGATGCCGCGTCCGCAGGGTCGCCACCTGGCGGCGCAAAGCCGCCTGTGCGTCAAACGGAGACACAACCGAGCCATGGCACAGAGTGTTCGAGTCTGCAAAAGAAAGCGGCAACTCCGCCGCCGCACTCCCCATACAGGCCCTTCGCCCTCGTACACAAGTTTTCGACCGCGGCCCTTGGTAGCCGACTTCTTGTCATTTGCCCGGCCTCGTCTTGCCGCTCGGAAGCCTTGACTTCGTTTCCGCAAAATGTGCTGTTTTTGCTCCTTTCAGCGTGTAATTTGCGCTAATTTGCACGCAAAACGCACATAATTTGCAGCCTTCAAAAAAGTGATATCCTTTGTTTTCAAGTACTTCTTAGCTTCGTTCCCACTATTTTTCATTTTTTGTAGTTCCCTACATTCCCCCATAGCCGGGACCGTTCCGCTTTCCTTTGCGCCCCGGCGCGCCAAGGCGTTCGCCTGCGACAATGTGTCAACAAAATGACCACAAATATAGGCTAGCATAGCTCGCTGGGTTTGTCAAGTGAAAAATGCGAAAAAGCCGGCGGACGCTCCCAAGTCCCGACGCCCTGCCCGGCCAGACGTCGCCAGGAAGATTGATTGTGACGAAATGTCTTACGGCACCACGCCCGCGGCCGCAAAATTACAACCTGGCTCTTTCCCTGAACGCCAGTTGCTTTCCCCGAGGTCACATCTAACGTTCGCCTTACCGTCAGGTGAAATGTGATCGGCAAACCCTACGGCATCCGGGAGCACCTATTCGGCGATTGGTTGTGGAAAGGGCTGTGCTCTCCAGCTATAACGCGCCCGAAGACCAAATGTCACTATCCAGGAAGCCGACTTTTCAGTCCAGATCCACAAGTGGGTTCGCAACTGTTTCGAGGGAGGCGGATACATTGCGTCTTATGTATGCGCCCCACGGACACGAGCAACACCTGTGTCACCCGGTCCTATGTGCGACCTGTCTCGGCTTCTTAACGGTCCTGCAAGGCGGGACGCCGGCGGCACCCACGGCGCTGTGCCACGAATGGCCTCCTATTGCCTGCGAAGCACATTGGCTTGCAGCAGCGCGGACTGCTGCGGAGTGAAGAGCTGACGCCCCCTTAAGGCCAGTCGAAGGTAATCCCTGTCCCAGTGGCCGCACATGATGCCGGTGGGCGAATGGGCGCCTGGTCCGAGCAGCAGATGGCCCAATTCGTGCGTGATGGCGTCTCCAAGGATCACGGGAATATCCGAGTCTTTCCCATCTCCTCCCTTAGCGAAGTTGGTGATGCGCCCATAGAAGACACTGGCCAGGCCGTCTCCCGCGGCAAAGCCCAAATCCGAGTCGCGGGAGAAAACCTCGCCCTTAGTAGAGCCGGGTAGAATCCGTACGGCAACGGTCGCCCCACCCAGTGGCCCGGCACAACCCTGGTTGACCCCTGACTGGAATTGACCGCGGGGTTCGAAGCAATCCAGCCAAACCGAGTCGACGCCCGCAGCGGCGAGGATGCGCCCGGCTTCGACTTCGGCGCGGGCCAGCGCTCCACCTGAGACGCGCGCGTAGTTGTACACTCTCACCGTGATTTTTGCATCAGACTGCGCTCCGGCAAAGACGGGAGTGGTCGAGAGCATTGCCAGAGCCAGGCAAAAACTGAGACCCACCCCGGCACGGCGGCCTGCTTTTCGTTGCCTGCTGCTTGTTGCCTGCGTGTCGTCCTCCCCCACGCGCTGCGTGGTGAGGCCGACTGTGAGCTTTGGGGCCAGCTACCTCAATGCAACGGGGTAGGCATTGCCATGGTATGGAGGTGACAGGCTAACTTGTTGGGCGCGCAGCAGTTGTCTTGTTCAGGCTGGGGTAGTGGTGCAGTTTGCTGTAGCGGCGGCCTCCGAGTGCCGGAACTCATTCAGGCTCAAAGAGCGGCGGTCAGAGACCGCCGCTACAAGAATCAAACTGCACCACTACTCAGGCCGTATTCGCTGCGGTGTTGCAGGTCACGGGTCAAGGTGGTACGCTGTTCCCCACAGGGCTACAGAAGGAACTTCCCGTGGGAAACTTGGTTTGCTTTGGGGCCTTTGAGCTTGATCTGCGGGCGCGCGAACTGCGCAAGCATGGGCTGAAGATCAGGCTGCCGGAGCAGTCGATCCAGGTTCTGGCCATGCTGCTGGAGCGGCCCGGCCAAGTGGTGCTGCGCGAGGAAATCCAGAAGAAGCTCTGGCCCAACGACACCATCGTGGAGTTCGACCACAGCATCAACGCCGCGGTCAAACGGCTGAGGCGGGCTCTGGGGGACGAGGCGGAGACGCCACGCTATGTTGAAACGTTGCCTCGACGCGGCTACCGGTTCATCTACCCGGTTGATACTGTGGGGCCGGGGCTTGTGCCCGCCCAGCCGGGGCACCCACATGCGGTACCCCTACAAGTGCCGTCGATCACGCCCGAAGCACACCCTGCCGGGGCAGCCGCACCCGCCCTGGTGACTGCTGCCGCGCCAGGCTCCACCGACTTGACCGGCCGGACGGTTTCGCACTACCTCGTGCTGGGGGTGGTGGGAGAGGGCGGCATGGGGGTGGTGTACCAAGCCGAAGATATCAGGCTGGGTCGCCGGGTGGCGCTGAAATTCCTACCGGACGAGCTCATTGACAACCCGCAGGCGCTCGAGCGCTTCGAGCGCGAGGCGCGCGCCGCCTCGACGCTGAACCATCCCAACATCTGCACCATTTATGAAGTGGAAGAGCACGAGGGGAAGCCTTTCATCGTGATGGAGTTGCTGGAGGGGCAGACGCTGCGCGAGCGCCTCACCCCCATCCTCACTCCGAACGGGCGAGGGGCGTCCGACGGGCGAGGTGAGGTTGCGCGGTGCTCACCGCTCGGTCTCGACGAGATGCTCGATCTTGCCATCCAGATTGCGGACGGATTGGAGGCCGCCCACCAGAAGGGCATCACCCACCGTGATATCAAGCCCGCCAACATCTTCATCACGACGCGCGGCCAGGCCAAGATTCTGGATTTTGGGTTGGCCCAACTGACGCCGGAAAAACGGGGGCTGGGGCCTAGGGACTCGGGGCTGGGGAAAGAAGCCCTACAAGAGATGCCGACCGCGACTGCCAGAACCGCGGAGGAGCACTTAACCCGCTCCGGCGCAACCATGGGGACAGCCGCCTACATGTCGCCGGAGCAAATACGTGGCGAGAAGCTGGACGCGCGCACGGACCTCTTCAGTTTTGGCAGCGTGCTTTACGAGATGGCGACGGGCCGGCAGGCGTTCAGCGGAAACACCTCGGGGGCCATATTTGAGGCCCTCCTGCGCGAAGCTCCAACGCCTCCCCTAAGCGTGAAACCCGATTTGCCACCCAAGCTCGAAGAGATCATCCACAAGGCACTGGAAAAGGACCGCGAGCTGCGCTACCAGCACGCCTCGGAAATTCGCGCCGACCTGAAGCGTCTGAAGCGCGACACGGATTCGGTGAGCGCAGGGGCAGGCCTTGTGCCCGCCCCAGAAGCGGGCCCACCAGGGACGGCCCTGCGGCGCTGGCTGATGGCGGCCGGGCTCGTCGTCATTGCGGCTGCGGCTGGAACATATCTCTATCTTGGCCGACGGCAGCCTCGACACCTCACCGAGCGGGACACCGTGGTCTTCGCCGATTTCACCAATCAGACGGGCGACTCAATTTGGGACTACACCCTGAAACAGGGGCTGGCGGTGGCGCTGCGCCAGTCGCCCTTTCTTAATATCCTTCCCGATGACCAGGTGGCCGCGACGTTGCGGCTGATGGAGCGCCCTCCAGGCTCGCCAATGGCCGGGGAGGTGGCGCGCGAGGTCTGCCAGCGCGCCGGCAGCCGGGCTTATATCGCCGGATCGATTGCGGCGCTGGGGAACCAGTATGTGCTGGGTTTGAAAGCGGTGGGTTGCGTCGGCGGAGAAACGTTGGCGGAGGAACAGGCGACGGCCGCGGGCAAAGAGAATGTGATGGACGCTCTGGACCATGAGGCGGCCAAGCTGCGCGAGAAACTGGGTGAATCGCTGGCCTCGGTGCAGAAATTCGATACGCCGCTTACAGTCGACACTACTTCTTCCCTCGAAGCCCTCCGTGCCTATACCCTCGGCGAGAAGGCCCGGGACGAAGCAGACGACGCGGAAGCCATTCCGTTTTTCCAACGCGCCATCGGCCTGGATCCGAACTTTGCCATGGCCCACGAGCAACTGGGGGTTTGCTATGTTTGGCTGGGGGAGACAGTACGAGGCACGGAGAGTATTAAAAAGGCCTTCGAACTGCGCGACCGCGTTAGCGAGCCCGAGAAGCTGCACATCAATTTGGAGTATTACGCTTTTGTGCTCGGGGATCTCCAGAAGGCTATGGAGAATGAGAAGCTCGGTATCGCTACATATCCTCGCGCCGGAGTTTTCCATGGCGGTTTAGGAGCAGGCTACGCTCGGCTCGGCCAGTACGAGAGCGCAATTTCTTCTGTCCAGCAAGCGATTGCGCTTTCCCCGCATGGCCCGATCGCCTATGAGGTTTTGATGGATATGTACATTGCTCTGGATCGCCTGGACCAGGCGCGCAGTGTCTATGAACAGGCGAAGGCGCTCGGGCTGAGCGTACCGGATTTCCATCTTTCGCTGTATATCTTGGCCTTCGTTCAGCACGATGCTCCGGCCATGGAGCGCGAAGCTGCTTTCTTGGATAGCACCCCCGGCTTGGGCAATGAGATTCCTTGCGCCCGCGCCAGCAGCGAAGCATATTACGGTCGTTCTCGCAAGGCCCGTGAACTCACGCAACGGGCGGTCAAGTCCATCGCGGGGGGCGGTTTTAACGAAACCGCCGCAACATGCCTGGCCAGACGCGCGTTTGAGGAGGCGTTGGCGGGGGAAACTGCTGCCGCGCAGGAGGACGCAGCGGAGGCGCTGAACCGCGCCGCAGGCAGAGATGTGGAAACGCTGGCAGCATTCGCCTTCGCCTCATCAGGCGAGGTAACCCGAGCCCAGAGGTTTGCTACTGACCTGGCAAGGCGCTTCCCGCTTGACACCCTGCTGAATTCCGTTTGTTTGCCCACGTTGCGTGCGGGGCTTGCCATCCGTCGTGGAGATGCCGCCCGGGCACTGGAGTCCCTGGAGCCTGTCAGGCCTTTCGATACGGGGTTCTGGGCCTTGGTGCCCATGTATCCTGCCTACGTGCGCGGCGAGGCTTACCTTCGCAGAGGTCAAGGCGATAAGGCAGCAGAGCAGTTTCAACAGGTCCTCGATCACCCGGGTTTGGTAGGAAACTGCCCCGTCGGCGCGCTGGCTCGTGTCGGTCTCGCCCGAGCCTATGCTCTCGAAGCCGGCGCAGATGGCACGGCTGTCGCGGCCGTGAAAAACCACGGGAGCAACACGGGCGAGACGCCCGTGCCACAGCAGGACGCCCGCGCCAAGGCCCGCGCTGCATACCAGGACTTCTTCACTCTTTGGAAGGACGCCGACCCCGACATCCCCATCCTCCAGCAAGCCAAGGCGGAGTACGCAAAGCTGAAATAGTCCCGCCGACCCACACATTCAGGATTTGTCGCGCCGCATGAACTGGCCGCCAACCCACCACTTAATTCGGATTTGGAATGATAAACCGCCCTTTGCGGACACCAAAAGGGCGCGTCCTGGACCCACAACGACGGACCTGCGCTGGTCCTGCGCTGGTGCGCGGGGGGTGCTTGGAGTACGATGCGCACGGTTCGGCTGGCCGCGCACGGCTTAGACGCCCGGCTCTAACCCATTGTTGCCAAAAGCCGCGAGGGCTTCTTCTTCACCCTCGACCTCCAGGTGTTGATCCACGTGCCGGATACCAAGGCCCCGCGCGTCATCTCGATTGATGGCCTCGCCGCCACATTGACCAAGGTTCTGGCAGGCCAGGCGAACTTGCCTTCCCCGCCCAGCCGGGCGGCTGCCCCGGAGAAGACCCAAGGATAGGTTCGCTTGCCAGGGAAAACAACTGATTCCCTTTCTGTGCATTGTTTGAGTTTCGTGTTTGACACGACTGGTCTCGCACTCAGCCCAATAGACATGTAAAATTGAAGTGTATGGCTTTGTTCAATCTAGATCCCGACATTACCCGCGAACCGCCGTCCGGTGCGGAACCGAGGCGGCCAGAAGGCAGGTCCCGGGTTTGGGGCTGGTTGCTTCTAGTGTTGCTGGCCGTGCTGGTCTTTTTCTTCGTGCGCGCTCTAAGGCAGGTGCGGATCGAGGTCGCGCAACTGAGCCGGCAAACCGAGGAAATGAACCGGCGCCTGAGCGAGGTCGAACAGCGATCGCATGCCGAAGCGCAGCAGGCGGCGCAGGCAGCCCAGAGCGCGCAGGCGGCCGCTCAGCAAAGAGACCAGTCTGACGCGGCTCGAACCGAATCGCAAAACCAGGCCCAGAAGGCCCAGCAGCAGGCGGCCGTAGCCAGGCAGGAGGCAAGCCAGGCCGAGCAGAAAGCGGAACAGTACCGGCAACAGCGCGAACAGGAACTCGCCCACCTGAAGGACGTCCTGAGCCACATCGCGGAAACGCGCCGAACCGTTAATGGCTTGGTTGTGACGCTGGGCAGCAACTCGATTCGGTTTGATTTTGACAAGTCCGAGATCAAGCCCCCATACCGTGAAATCCTGAGTCGGATCGCCGGCGTGTTGATGAGCGTGCAAGGATACGCGATTAGCGTCTACGGCTACACCGACGACGTCGGCACTGCGGAATACAACCTAAAGCTTTCGGAAAGGCGCGCACAGGCTGTGCACGATTACCTCGTCCAGTCAGGGCTCGACCCGAAAATTATCACCACCAAGGGATATGGCAAGTCCGACCCGAGGGTTCCCGGCGACAACACCGCGGCGCACGCCACGAACCGGCGCGTTGAAATTGGGATTGTCGATGCAACGCTTCGAATGGAAGGGCCTGCAAATTGAAAGCGTCGCCGTCGATTGGCAATCCCTAGCCCCCAGCGCCTAGCCCCTTTTCCTGGCGATGGTGTGGATGGGTTCGCCGAGCAGCACATCGGCGGCTTCCATCCATGCTTCGGAGAGGGTGGGATGGCAGTGGATGGTCTGAGCGAGTTCGGTGGCGGTGAGCTCGGCGCGGATGGCGGCGGTAGCCTCAGCGATAAGGTCAGTTGCCTGGAAACCGATCACTTGCGCACCGAGCAACTGCTCCGTTTTGGCATCCGCAATCCACTTAACGAAGCCGCTCGCGTGGCCGATAGCCTGGGCTTTTCCTAGCGCCCCAAAATTGAATTTGCCGGTCTTAACTTCGATGCCCTTCTGTTGGGCTTCCTGTTCCGTCAGGCCGACCGCGCCAACTTCCGGCGAGGTGAAGATGCAATAGGGAATGAGTTTTTCATTCTTGCGGCGCTGCCGAGTGCAGGCGTTCTCGGCGGCCACCAGCCCTTGCGACGTGGCGGCATGCGCCAACTGAGGACCTCCCGTGACGTCGCCAATCGCATAGATCGTTGACACCTGAGTTACGCCGTATTCATCGACCTCGATGAAACCGTGTTGATTGGTGCTGAGTCCTGCGTTCTCGAGCTGGAGTTCCTGGGTCACCGGTTTACGCCCTAAAGCGGCCAAAAGCAGATCCGCCTCGAGCGCTTCTCCGCCCGCGGTTCCCCGCACGGCATGTTCATCTGCAGTGATGTTCTCGAGACTCATGCCCGTTAGTATGCGAATGCCCAACGTCTTCTCCATCTGGCGACGCAACTCGCGGCGCACGTCCGCGTCCAAGAAGGCGACGATATCCTCGAGTATCTCGACGACCGTGACCTGAACCCCCAATTGCGCCAACATGCAGGCAAACTCGCAGCCGATGACTCCGCCACCCAGAACTAAGGCACGACTTGGGGCCGATCTCAGGTCGAGGAACGCGCGGCTCTCGACCACCCGCCCGTGGCGCGGCAGAAAGCCCGGCATCGAGGAAGTCGCGCCGGTAGCGATAATGGTCTTCTCGGCCCCGATTACCGCGTTTCCGGATTTTGAATTCACAACAATGCGCTTGCGGCTCTCGAACGACGCCGTCCCCTCAAAGGCCTTCACGCCGTTCGCTGCCAGCAACTGCTTCACGCCGTTGCGCAGGTTACGGACCACCTGATCTTTCCGCTCGGCCATGGCGGAGTAATCGAAAGAAGCCGATTCGGTCTTGAGACCCAGGCTTGCCGACGACCTCATCTGCGCATAAAGGTCGGAAGTGTGGATCAACGCCTTGGAAGGAATGCAGCCGTAATTCAGACACGTCCCGCCCAGATACTCCCGCTCGACCAGAGCGACGGAAGCACCCAATTGCGCGGCTCGAATCGCTGCCGGGTACCCCCCCGGCCCTGCGCCGATCACCACTACGCCAAACGTTTCCACAGTGATATCTCCTCGAGTTTTTGTTTTATGGCATTCGCAAATCGGGCGGCGGTGGCGCCGTCGATGATGCGATGATCGGAAGACAGCGTCATTTTCATGATGTCCCGGACAACAATCTGGCCGTCTTTGACCACCGCTTGCTTGAGCGTGCTCGACACCGCAAGGATGGCGCTCTCACCGGGATTGATGATGGCCGTGAAATTCTCGATATCCAGCATCCCCATGTTAGAAATAGTAAAGGTGCTGCCGCCCATTTCATCGGGCGTGAGTCTGCCCGCGCGTGCCTTGGCAATCAGCTCGGTGGCGGCGTCGTGCAGTTCCGCCAGACTCAACTCCGCCGCGTCTCGGATCACCGGCACCACCAACCCCTGCTCGAGGTTCACCGCCAAGCCCAGATGAACCCTGCTGTGCCAGCGAACGTTCTTGCCGTCCGTCGTGCTGTTCACCACCGGGAACTCGACAAGGCTGAGCGCCACAGCTTTCTGAATGAAATCGGTCACGGTGTAAGGCGCGCCCTGTGCCTTCAGCTCGGAACGGAAATTGACCAGTTCCGTCATATCCACGGCCACGGTGACGAAGAAGTGCGGCGTGGTCGTAAAACTCTCGGTCAGCCGCGAGGCAATCGTCTGGCGCATTCGGCTCATGGGCTGCGGCTTTTCAGCGATGGCTCTTTCGACCACCGCCACGGTAATACGGCCCTGCCCGTTCTGGCCGTCCAAGGTCAGGACGTTGATGTTCTCCTTGGCCGCGAGACGCTTCGCCGCCGGGGTGATGCGAAGCCGGTCGTACCCTTTCGACTCGAGATATTTCCTTACGTCCCGCTCCACAATCCTGCCCAAAGGACCCGTCCCCACGATCGACGCGGGATCGATGGCGGACTCCCGGGCTAGCTTGGCGGCGCGTGGGCTGATGCGGAATACTTCCGGGGCCGCCATCACGCTGGGCGTGGGATGTAGGGGCGGTTCGCGAACCGCCCTACCATGCGCGGCCGGCCGTTCCAAGCGCGCTTCGGCCATTCCTTTCGAGGGTGACAGTGCGGCTGGACTCGAGACTTCTGTTAGGGCGGCTACCGGATTCGGCTTTCGAAACTCGGGCGACAGAGCTGCCGCTTCCGGAATCGCTTCGCCAGGATCACCCACAAAACCGACCGTGGTGTTGATGGGGACAGTGCTCCCTTCCTGGACTACCGTCTTCAGCAAGGTGCCCTCGAAAAAGCTTTCGACCTCGAGGAGGGCCTTGTCCGTCTCAATCTCGAAGAGGATGTCGCCTTTGGCGACGGGATCTCCCACCTTCTTCCGCCAGCGAACCAGCGTGCCCACTTCCTCAGATTGCCCCAACTTGGGCATCGTGATCGGTCGAACCATGGTCGTGATCCCTTCTACCAGAATGCCGCTACCGCTGCGGCTAGCTGTCATTCCGAGCGAAGCGAGGAATCTTGCTCTGAATTGCGGCCTGTGCGCAAAAACAGCAGAGCGAGATTCCTCGCTTCGCTCGGAATGACAAGCCTCGTCGGTTCCTTAACAATTTACAGTATGGCTTTCGCCGCCTGGAAAATGTCATTCGCGTTGGGCAAGAAGACGGCCTCGAGAACGTGCGATTGCGGCGCAATGCCATCCTTGGCCCCCACGCGCATGATGGGCGCATCGAGATAATCGAAGACCTGTTCCTGAATCGTGGAAACGATTTCGCCCATAAAGCTGCCGATGGTCACCGACTGGCTCACCACCACGCAACGCCCCGTTTTTTGCACCGAAGCGATGATGGTTTCCTTGTCAAGCGGAATCAGGCTGCGAATGTCTACCACCTCGGCGCTCACGCCCAATTCCGCCTTCAGTCTGTCGGCGGCTTTGAGCGCATCGAGAATTGCCGGCCCCCAGCCCGCCAGCGTGATGTCCGTGCCCGCCCGCTTGACGTCCGCGACGCCCAGCGGCACCAGGTACTCTTCTTCCGGCACGACGCCTTTGACGCCGTAGAGCAGTTGAGATTCAAGGAACAACACCGGGTTGTTATCGCGAATGGCCGATTTCATCATGCCCTTGGCATCGTAGGGTGTGGCCGGATACGCCACATACATGCCCGGAATGTTCGCCACGCTCGATTCGAGGGTTTGCGAATGCTGCCCGCCGTAGCCCTTGCCGCCTCCAATCGAGGCGCGTATCACGAGTGGAACTTCAATCTGCGCGCCGGACATGTAATGCCATTTGGCGGCCTGGTTGCACACCTGATCGCCGGCCATCAAGAGGAAGTCCATATACATGAGCTCAGCCACGGGCCGCAAGCCGATCATGGCGGCGCCCACCGCCGTCCCGCAAATTGCGGCTTCTGAAATCGGCGTGTTGAAAACCCGCTCGCGCCCAAAAGTCTCGAGCAAGCCTTTGCTCAGCTTGAAGGCTCCCCCGTATTCGGCCACGTCTTCACCATAGAAGATGACCCGCGAATCGCGTTTCATCTCCTCGATTAAAGCTTCCTTGATGGCGTCACGATACGTGATCTCGCCGTTGCTCCTTTTGATCGCGGGGGGCGGGTCGATGATCCCGACTTTTCGATATTGGGGCGGGACGGTCTCGACCTGAGTGTCCGTGTACATGTACTTGATCACGTCCTCGGGGCGGGGATCGGCGGCGTCTGCGGCACGCCGCGCAGCGCGCGCATTGCGCTCGCGGACGCGCGACTCGACCTCGGCAACCCCCGCTTCGTCCAGGACCGCGCACTCTCGAAGCTGTGCCGCGAGATTGGTGATGGGATCCACCGCTTTCCAGGCCGCTTCTTCCTCGCGCGTGCGGTACTCGTTGCGCGGATCACTCAAGGAGTGGCCGTAATAGCGGTAGGTGTTTACATCCAGGAAAACGGGGCCCTGGCCGTTGCGGCACATTTCCGCGGCGCGCAACATCGCCTCGCGAACGGCGAGCACGTCCATGCCATTCACTACCTCAGCGTGCATGTTGCAGTCTGAGAAACCCGCCGCGCGTCGCGCCAGGTGCGCCACGCCCATCACTTCATTGTCGGCGCGGCCCGTCATGCCGTAGTGGTTGTTGAGCACGAAAAAGACGATGGGCGCGCCGAAGGGGTGATCGCCGGCCAGTTCGTTCGTAAACTGAACCTGTGAGGCGAAATTCAGTGATTCGAGCACCACGCCGTTCGCATACGCGCCGTCACCCGCAAAGCAGCAAACCACCGCGCCGTTGCGCAGATAGCGGCTTCCCACCGCCGCCCCGGTGGCGATGGGAACGCTGCCGCCCACGATGGCGTTCGCTCCCAAGTGGCCGACCGTGAAGTCGGCAATGTGCATGCTGCCGCCGCGGCCTTTACAGTAACCGTCTTCTTTTCCGAACAACTCGGCTAGAGTGCGATACACGTGTTCCTCGAGAGCCTGCTCGAGGAGTTCCGCGTGCGTTGCGGCTTTCGACTCGGGGACGCGCCGGCGCAGCCGCTCGTCATCCATGGCGCGGATAGCCTGGCAGCCCCGAGCCAGGCTGTCGCCGTGGCCGCGGTGCGTGCTGGTGATGTAGTCCTTCAGGTTCAAGGCGCTGCACGCGCCCACGGAAGCGCCTTCCTGGCCGATCGAGACATGCGTCGGCCCGCGGTAATTGAAATCCTTGATCGGCTCGTAGGCGCCGGAGCGCAGCTTCACGATCATCTCTTCCATCTCGCGGATCATCAGCATGTCCTCGAGAAGAGCGACGGCTGTATTCGCTTCGATGCGGCCTGCCTCGAGCTCGCTTCGCAGGTCACCCTTGAACCGGTAGCCCGGAATCTTCCCACACTCGATTTCGAAGGGCCGGAAGTCGGGCCTTAAATCGCTGAGGTAACTTACGCTGGTTTTTGTGCTTCCCAATGCGTCCTCCTTGTAGGAAGTCGAGAGTCAAGAGTTGAGAGTCGAAAGGCGAGCGGCCTTCTCCCTTCGACTTTTGACTCTCGACTTTCGACTGCTCTTACGTCCGCACCACCTCTACGCCGTCCTTGCGGAGTTGGCTCAAGAACTTTCGATCAACCTGTTTGTCCGTTATCAGCACTTGAACTCGACCTAACTGTCCCGCGCACGCAAACGAAACCTTGCCCACCTTGCTGTGGTCCGCCAGAAGAAAAACCTGGCGCGCGTGTTGCATGACGAGTTCCTTGGTATAGGCTTCGCTCGGATCAGTGGTGGTCAGCCCTTCCTCCAGCGTGAGTCCGATCGTCCCCATGAACGCTTTATCCACATGTACCTCGTCCAAGGTAAGACGCGTGAGCGGGCCAACCAGGGTCTGGCTGAGGCGACGGAACTCACCACCGATCAGGATCACCCGCGGTCCTTGCGCTGCCAGCTCAATGGCGGCGCGTAAGGAATTGGTAACCACGGTAAGGTTTGAGCGGTCGCGGATCAATCGCGCCAATTCCAGGACCGTGCTTCCCCCATCCAGAAAAATCGTGTCGTTGGGCTGGATGAATTTGAGCGCCGCCTGAGCGATGCGTTGCTTCTCTCTGGCGGCGATCGAGGTCTTGTCGTCGAACAGCGGCTCCTCCAGCCGGCTTTCCGTGCCCACCCCACCGCCGTGAACGCGCCGCACTTCGCCCAGGCTCTCGAGTTGCGCCAAGTCCCGGCGAACCGTGGCCGCTGAAACCTCAAGCCGGCGGGACAACTCCTCGACACTCACGACGTGATCGATGCGCAGGATTTCCCGCAGACGCTCGAGGCGTTTCGGTGCGAGTTCCCTTGGCTTCCCCGATTTCAATCGTTCACCTCGAATGCGGGTCCTGTCATGCTGAGCGATGCATCGCTGCAGTTTGCCTCGACCGGGCGTATGTTCATTTCTGATTGATTATATGACAAACATGATCGAAATTAATCAAATTCTTTCGTGTCAGCACGATACTCGATGATCCCAATCTCGTAGAGTGCAAGGGGAGGCGGATAGTATGCCGCTTGTGATATGATCCCACCAGGGGGAAGAACACATGAAGCTGGACCGCATCACCATCGATCCCGCTGTCTGCACTGGAAAACCCTGCATCCGGGGACTTCGCTTTCCCGTCTCGCGCTTGCTGGGACTGTTGGCCTCAGGTGAGACCAAGGAAACTATCCTCAGAGCGTATTCCTACCTTGAGCCGGAGGACGTTGACCAGGCGCTGGCGTACGCGGCATACCTTGCAAAGGAAGAAGTCGTGGAACTCTCACGATGAGGTTTCGCTCCTTATCATACCATGCAGTGCCTTCTCTCCTTCACCACCGCCGGTGGCGCATCCCCTCATTTTGTGATGTATTCTACCTTTCGGTGTCTAAGTAGGGGCAGGCCGTGTGCCCGCCCTGGGCGACCACAAGGGTCGTCCCTGCCACGTTGCCTCGCGTGAGGCGTACTCTCACGGCTGGCCAGGATTCGACAATGGAAATGATCTTCGCTTCCGCGACTGAGCAAGCCAAAGCCATCCGCGAAAAGCAGATTTCGTCGGAAGAGCTTACGCAAGCGTGTCTCGAGCGAATCGCCGAGGTCAATCCCAAGCTGAACGCCGTCGTGCAACTTCCCGCGGCAAGGGCGTTGGCCGAAGCCCGCGCGGCTGACAGGGCTCTGGCTCGCGGCGAAAGCAGAGGGCCGTTGCACGGCGTTCCGTTTACGTTGAAAGACGCCCTCGAGACAGAGGGAGTGATCTCGACGGGGGGAACCCTGGGCCGCGCCAACTACGTACCGAAGGAAGACGCCACGGTGGTGAAGCGCCTGCGCGCCGCCGGAGGCATTCTGCTCGGCAAGACGAACTGCCCCGAGTTCGGCTGGGCATGGGAGAGCGACAACCTTATCTATGGCCGGACGAATAACCCTTACGACCTGTCGCTCTCGCCGGGTGGAAGCAGCGGCGGCGAATCTGCCATCATCGCAGCCGGCGGATCGCCGTTCGGCTTGGGCAGCGACGCGGGTGGGAGCGTGCGCTTCCCCGCCCATTGCACGGGAATCGCAGCGATCAAGCCGACTTCCGGCCGTGTTCCGCGCACCGGCCACTTCCCCGGCCCCGGCGGGACGCTCGATGCGCTCTGGCAAATCGGCCCGCTGGCGCGCAGCGTGGAAGACCTTAATACGATCCTGCCCGTCATTTCCGGCGTGGATTGGCGCGATCACGCCGTCGTCCCCATGCCGTTGGGAGATGCGGAAAAAGTCAACCTCGAGGCCCTGCGCGTGGCGTTTCACACTGATAATGGAATCGAGACACCCAGTCAAGAAACCATCGACGCTGTGTTGAGCGCAGCGAAAGCCCTCGAAACGAGCGTCTCCGGCGTTCAGGAGGTCCGACCGCCGGGGATTGAGCAAACCTACGATATCTATTTCGGTCTCTTCACAGCCGACGGGGGTATGGGGCTCGAAGAACTGCTCGAGGCGGCCGGAACCAGCCAAGTTCATCCGCTCATGCAGCGCGTCCTGGAGTTGCAACGCTCGCACGCCAAGTCGATGGCGGCTTTCGTCGAGTTGACCGGACAATGGGACGCATTCCGCCGCTCTCTCCTTGCCTTCATGGAGCAGTATGACGTTCTCGTGTGCCCGGTCTGCTCGTTCACGGGCATGCTCCACGGGTTGACCTACGACCGCCTGCGGGCCTTCAGCTACACCATGACGTATAACCTGACGGGCTGGCCGGCGGCGGTGGTCAGGGCTGGAAGCACTCGCGGCGGCTTGCCGATTGGCGTGCAGATCGTGGCGCGGCCGTGGCGCGAGGATGTCGCACTGGCCGTGGCCGCGAGAATTGAGAAATCTTTGGAGGGCTGCCAGCGCCCGCCGCTCTAGCCTGCATTGTGGTGCGGGCGTCTCGCCCGCTGTCACGCGGGCATTCCATCGCTGCGCTCAGGACAGGCTCTGCCCGCGCCCTCCTGTTTTTCGAAACTCCCTTTGAGCGGCCTTCACGCGGGAGCTCGACGCTCCCGAGACAGCGGGCGAGACGCCCGCACCACACGCAGGGCCTGCCTTCGAGGTTTCATGCTAAGATGTTCCGACGCTGCGCTGATTCTGCTGCGCCTCACGTGGGGGAAGTGATGGCACCAAGCCCTATATCTTCGTTCAAAGTCGGTATGCTGGCGGTCGAGGTTTACGAAGACCGCAACGCTTTGGGGCAGGCGGCGGCAACCGCGGCAGCAAGCCGGCTTCGTCAATTGGCGAAGCAGCGCGAGATTATTCCGGTGATTTTTGCCACCGGCGATTCGCAACGGGCTACCCTGCATGCGCTCGCGGCCATGCCGGACGTGCCCTGGAATCAAGTCATCGGATTTCGCATGGATGAATACGTGGGGCTTCCGGAGGACCACCCTGCTTCGTTCTCGCGTTACATGCGGGAGAATCTGACCAGCCGTGTTCAGTTGCGGCGCATGTACGAGATTGACGGCGCTGAGCCCAACGTCCAGAAGGCTTGTCGGGAATACGCAGAGTTGATCCGGGCGCACGCACCCTTGCTCTGCCTGCTGGGCGTTGGCGAGAACGGCCACCTGGCGTTCAACGATCCCGCCGAAGCGCTCTTCGACGACCCGGTCGACGTTAAGCTGGTTACGCTCGACCTTGTTTGCCGCCAGCAGCAGGTTAATGAGGGCTGGTTTTTCGACGTTGCCGGAGTGCCGGAACGGGCGATCACAATGACGGTGCCGGCGCTATTTCGCGTGCCTGAGTTAATCCTTTCGATTCCGGGCCCACGCAAGGCCCCGATCGTAAAACGGACTCTGTACGATCCCATTTCGACTGCTTGCCCGGCAACGATCTTGCGCCGGCATCCCAATGCGACGTTGTTCCTGGACCGAGATTCGGCGGCGGAAGTGACGATCGTGGGCATTTGATCGCCTCGCACTGTATGCGCCGTTGCTGACAATCGGTTGGATGGCGCGAACCCCCTCACCCGGCCCGCCCCGGCTGAAGAAAACGCCGGCTGCGGGCCACCGTCTCCCCCAAGGGGGAGGGGGACCTGGAGATCGAACGACCCACGCTTGCCCAGGGTGGGAGGGAAGAAGGAATCGGAAGGAACCGTGAAGCCAAAGAAGCGCCTGCGATGGTGGATTGCGTGGACCCTGTTTTTCTCGACGGTCATCAACTACATTAATCGTCAGACGTTGTCCGTTCTGGCGCCGGTCATCACCCAGCAATTCCATCTCAACCACAGCCAACTGTCGTGGGTCTTTTCCTTCTTTCAATTATCTTATGCGGGGATGTGGCTGATCGGCGGCGTGCTGCTCGACATCATCGGCACGCGGATCGGACTTGCCATCGCGGTCATCTGGTGGTCCATCATCAGCATGCTGACCGGCCTCGCGAATTCACTTGCTCAGTTCGCAGTTTTCCGTTTCCTCCTGGGAATCGGCGAAGGCTGCAACTGGCCCGGCGCCAGCAAAGCGGTGGCCGAATGGTTTCCCGCCAAGGAGCGTGGGGTTGCAGTAGCCATTTTTGACAGCGGCTCGAGCGTGGGCGGCGCGGTGGCCGCGATCGTTGTGCCCTGGATAGCCATTGCGCTGGGCTGGCGATACGCGTTCGTGGTTTCGGGAGTTCTCGGGTTTGTCTGGCTGGCTTTGTGGTTGCGCGTTTATTATCCCTTGAACCGGCATCCCAGGCTCACGAGCGAGGAAAGGGAACTGATCGAAGCGGGCAGCGACACGGCCAAGGTCTCCGAGCGCGCGGGCGCCGGCCGTTGGTTGACACTTCTTAGAGACAGCAACACCTGGGGAATCGTCCTGGGACGGTCCCTTACCGATCCCATCTGGTGGTTCTACGTCTTTTGGCTGCCGCAATACCTGAGTGACGCGCGAGGGTTCAGCCTGAAACAGATCGCCGCTTTCGCCTGGATTCCCTTTGTCGCGGCCGATATCGGCAACTTCACGGGCGGGCTGATTTCCGGATTCCTGATCAAGCGAGGGATACCAACCCTGCGAGCACGGAAGTGGGTGTGCGTCGTGAGCTGTCTGCCGGTCATTGCCGGAATTCCGGCAGCCAGGACGCACAACGCTTACATAGCGCTGGCGCTGATCGCCTTCGCGGTCTGGGGGTACGCGAGTTGGTCCACGATGGGCCTCACTTTTCCTTCTGACTTGTTCCCGCAGGATGTTGTGGCTTCGGTGACCGGAGTGAGTGGGCTGGGTGCCGGCCTTGTAGGCGCTCTGTTTACCTTGGTGGTGGGAAAGCTCGTGGACCGGTTCTCTTATTATCCCGCGTTCTTCGCCGCCGCCACTATGCCATTGCTGGCCACGGCCGCGGTGCTGATTCTACTCCGACCGCGGCAGACAGTGGGCAGGTAGGCAGGTGGGCGGTAAGAGGTAAGTTAACCCTTGTAAGAACCTAAATTCTTCGGTCCAAACTCAAATCCCAGATTCCAAATTCCAAACCTGACAAATCTAAGCGTCTCCCGGTTACCCTGCGCGGGGCTAGCGACTGCCCATTGTGCGCTTCTCAGTTACGAGCAGTGGCATTCTGCTATCTACCCACCTGCCCACCTGCCCATCTGCCCACCTGCCCACTGCCTATTCTTCCTCTTCCTCCGCCGAGGGCTTGTGTGCGGCGACGATCTTATCCGCGATCGGCTGCGGGACGATTTCGTAGTGTGAGTACTCCATCGCGTAGGTCCCTCGCCCCTGGGTCATCGAGGTGAGGTCAGAGGCGTAGGTGAGCATTTCGGCGAGGGGCACCTGGGCTTTGATGATCGTGGACCCTCCCTTGGGATCCATGCCCTGCACGCGGCCGCGCCGGCCGTTCAGGTTTCCCATAATGTCGCCGGCATTATTCTCAGGAACCGTAATTTCGACATTCATAATAGGCTCGAGCAGGCAGGGCTTAGCCTGTTCCATACACTTCTTGAACCCCTTCGAGCCGGCGAGCTTAAAAGCAATTTCCGAAGAATCCACTTCGTGGTAAGAACCATCGAAGAGGATGACCCGGAAATCCACAACAGGAAAACCGGCCAGATACCCTTTGGCGGCTGCCTCGATGATGCCCTTCTCGACGGCAGGGATGTAGTTCTTCGGGATCGAGCCGCCGAAGATATCGTTGACGAACTCGAAACCCGCGCCACGCTGGAGTGGTTCCACCTTGATCCAGCAGTCGCCGTACTGCCCGTGACCGCCGGTCTGTTTCTTGTGCTTGCCCTGCGCTTCCGCCCTGGCGCGGATGGTTTCGCGATAAGGGATCTTGGGCGCCTTCAGAGTGACTTCAATATTGAATCGCCGCTTGAGCTTCGAAACCGCCACTTCCACATGCTGCTGGCCCGCGCCGGAGAGCAGGAATTCCTTGGTTTGCGGGTCGCGCGAGAAGCGCAGAAGCAGGTCTTCCTCGAGCATGCGATGGATGGCGGTGGAGAGCTTGTCTTCATCGCCGCGCGACTTCGGTTCAATGGCAAACGAGATCGCGGGTTCCGCCAGCTTCAGCTTCGGGAATACGATCGGCGCGGCCTTGTCGCCCAAGGTGTCGCCCGTCAGGGTGTCCTTGAGTTTGGCCACGGCGCCGAGGTCACCGGCATGGAGCTCGGCCACCGGGGTCTGGGTCTTGCCCTGCACTATTCCGATGTGCGACAGACGCTCGCTGCTGCCTCGATTGAAGTTGGTGAGGTTGGCTTCGTTCTTGACCACTCCCGACATTACTTTGAAGTAGCTCACTCGCCCTGCAAAGGGGTCCGCCACGGTTTTGAACACAAACGCGGCAGTCGGCTGGTCATCGGCAATCTTGCGTTTAACGGGTTCCCCGCCCTCATGTTCCAGGCCTTCCACCTCCTTCCGTTCCAGCGGCGAAGGAAGGTAGTGGACGATCAGCTTCAGCAGATTCTCGCTGCCCAGGTTGGGAAGCCCGGCGGCAACGACCACCGGGTAAATGCGCCTTTCGCACACCGCAGCCCTCAGGCCCGGAACCAAATGCTCCTCAGGCAGAGTTCCTTGTTCGAAAAACTCCTCCATCAACTTGTCGTTGCCCTCGGCCACCATTTCCACCAGCGCTTCGTGAGCCTTGGTCGCAGGTTCCTTCAGCTCGGCGGGGATTTCACCCTCCTGCGCTTTGCCCGATCCGCCGGAGTCGTAGAGGTAGGCCTTCATGCGAATCAGGTCAAGGAGGCCGCGGAAATTTTTTTCTTCACCAATGGGAAGCTGGACAGGAACCGCGTTGCGCCCAAATTCCTTGTGCACGGCCTCCAGGGTCCGCTCGAAGCTGGCCCGGTCGCGGTCCATCTGATTGATCACCAGGGCGCGCGCCAAGCCGTATTTCTCGCAGAAGCCCCAGGATTTCTCCGTCTGCACCTCGATTCCCGCCACCGCATGGATGAGAAGCAGCGCGGCGTCGGCCGCCAGCAGCGCTCCTTCAGTTTCGTGGATGAAGATGTTGTATCCGGGCGTGTCGATGAAATTGATCTTGGCCTTGCCCCATTCCGCATAGGCGAGCCCGGCGGCAATGGAGAACTTACGCTGAATCTCCTCTTCATCATAGTCTGTGGTCGAGGTTCCGTCGTCCACCTTGCCGAGCCGATTCACCATGCCCGCCGCATAGAGCAGCGCAGAAACAAGCTGGGTTTTGCCTGTGTCGCCGTGACCTATGAGTGCAACGTTGCGAATATCTTGTCCGTCGTAAATTCTCACCGGGAACTCCTTGAGAGTTTGGGACCGGCATTAGGCGCGCCTTGCCGGTCGCGAAGCAATTCCCCATCCTAGCACAACTCGATGTGACACTCCAACGCTGGCGGAGGGGCGCAAGGCTTGACAGTGTGAGGCGCACTTCGGATGGCAGCACGAAGATCCTGGGCGCGCAGGGACGATTCACAAACCGCCCCTGCGGCCCGTCGTTAGGCGACGGTTACTTTGTGGGTTGCGGCGGTTGAGTGTTGACAAACGATATTCCGCCATGAGGTGAATACTTCTCGAGCTCGCTGACGAGGGATTTAGCAGGGGCAGGGATCTCGCCCGTGCCTCGGATCAGAAGTTCCCAGGGGTCCACCGGATGGCCATACAGTCGCGAGTTGGCCTCGCTATCCGTCGTAACGGCAGCTCCCTTTAAAGCAATTCCGGCGAACAGGCCCCGCGACCGCGAATAAGTGAGAATCTCCGCGGTCATCAGCAAATCCGTGGAAGCGGAAGCCGTCCGTCCCACGGGTCCGGCCGCGGCTGAGACATCCGCGCCAAGCTCCCCCTTACTTTTGAGCAGCCGGCGGATCCCGCTCGGGTTCATTACTACAAGAACCACGTCGGTCTCCGTTCCTCCCCACTGAAAACCAAAACTGCCTCCATGCACGGCAATCATCGAAGGCGCGCCCCAAGGGCCGTCGCCGTGCCTTCTGCATACCAGCACTCCGCGCCCGTAGCTGGCGCCGACAATGAAGGCCCCTTTCTTTTCCCCAGGAACTATACCCATGCAGACCGATCTGTCGAGCAGATCCCTCGGGATCGAGTTCTCGGGCGTCTTCATGATTTCGTACAGCGTCACGGCAGCGCTTTCCAGCCGGTCATCGATCTTGGTAGCCTCTTTGGCCTGAAGAAACTCGGCAGGCAGGCAGAACACCGCCATCAAAACAGCCATCACCAGTTTTTTCACTGTGTCATCCTCCTGAGTAGTGGACTCCGTAGCTGGTTGCGTGTCTTTATGGGCATCTCGGCTGAATTGAGGTGCTGAACCTCTCGAGAGAGTTGCGTCAGCATCCCTGGATCCTGAACCAATCTGCCCAGAAGTCCTATTCTACCCCAACCGGCCCCGCATACCCTCAAAAAAAGTCCTGTTGTACCTCCATGATAATGTCCCCTTTTGTCCTCTTTAGAAATGTCCCCTAATGTGACCTCCGGAAAGGAGGTCAGAGTGGGGCGAATCGAGATGAGCAAGGAGGAGTTGAGGAAGGTTGAGGTCTTGGCGCGCGTGAAGAGTGGCGCGTTGAGAGTGAAGGATGCGGCAGCGTTGTTAGGGCTGAGCTATCGCCAAGCCAAGCGTCTGTGGAAGCGGTACCGGCAAGAGGGGGCGGCGGGGATGAAGCATGGGAGTGCCGGGCGGCATTCTAATCGAGCCTACGCTGCGAGTCTTCGACGGGAGGTGTTGGAGCGGGTCCGGAACAAGTATAGTGGCGAAGTGGGCGAGCGTTTTGGTCCCACCTTGGCGGCTGAGCATCTGGTCTCGGAAGACGGGCTGCAAGTCGATGCGGAGACGTTGCGGCGCTGGATGCTGGCGGCAGGATTGTGGACGCGGGAGCGGCGGGGGTGGCGGCATCGGCGGCGGAGGGAGCGCAAGGAGCACTTTGGGGAGTTGGTGCAGATGGACGGAAGCTTCCACGCCTGGTTGGAAGAGCGTGGTCCGAGAGGCTGCCTGATGGATCTGGTGGACGACGCCACGAACGTTACCTGGGCGCAGTTGGGGAAGGAAGAGACGCTGTGGGCGGCGGCCGACGCGTTGCGGGCTTGGATCGAGCACTATGGGGTGCCGAGGGCTCTGTATGTGGACTGGAAGAATCTCTACCAGCGCCGCGCCACGCCCAGGGAGCAGTTGCGAGGGGAGGAGCCGATCACGCAGTTTGGGCGCATGTGCGAGCGGTTAGGGATCCAGTTGATAGGGGCCAGTTCACCGCAGGCGAAAGGGCGCGTGGAGCGAATGCACGGAACGCATCAAGACCGTTTGGTAAAGAAACTCCGCCGCCTCGAGATCGCCACCCAGGCCGAGGCCAACGCGTATCTGGAGCGGGAGTATCTGCCGGAACACAACCGGCGCTTTGCGCGAGCTCCCTCCCGCCCGGAGGATTATCATGGTGGTAAACCGAGCGGGCGGGAGTTGGACCAGGCCTTCCGGTTGGAGACGGTACGGACGATCAGTTCGGATTGGGTGGTGCGCTACGACAACCGTTTTTTGCAGCTTCTGCCGAGGAAGCATCAGCATGCCCCCGCGAAGTGTCGAGTGAAGGTTTATGAAAGTCGGAAGGGTGAGCTGACGATTGAGTACGGGGGCCGAAGGGTGGGGTGGGAGGAGATCCCGGCGAGGAGCCGAAGTTCGAGTCAGGAGCTTCGAGAACTAGGCCAGCAGAAAGGTGGACTAGTCCCGCCCGCGCCCCCGGAGAAGTGGGTGCCGGCCGCCGACCATCCCTGGCGTCGGCCGGTCTGCTCGGGAGGGGCACAGTGGCGCCGGACGGCAGGGCCCAAGGCGCCGCGCTCGCCGATGGGCTTGCCCTCCGCTGCGCCCTAAGCGCTCCGCCCTTCGGGCTCCGCAGGGCTTCGCTCCGGGCAAGCCCATCGGCGAGCAAAAAAAGAGAAAGCACAGCAAAGAACAAAAAGGGGACATTTCTAACGAGGTAAGGGAGGGGACATTTCTAAAGAGCTTTGACACCCTCAAAAAAAGTCCTTGACAAACTACGCTTAATGTGATAGCCTAGCCTTGGGGTAAGGTTTCTTGGCGGTGACCCATGGACCTGGCTCGACAATCCCGGTGCCTCTCCTCCCATCGGAGCGAACTGCCATTGCCTTTAGCTTCGCCTCGAGCGCACATGAAATTGAACGAGCGATCCGGGAATGTCTATGAAAACAAAGCACAAGGTCAAAATGTCGAGGAGTCGAGGAGTCAAAAGTCGAACCGTGGAAAGCAACAGCCAGATCCAACCGTCAGGTTGAAAGTCGCAGGTCGGCCGTCAACCCTCGACTCCTCGACTTCTCAACTCTGGAATTCAACGACCGATCCGGGAATGTCTATGAAAACAAAGGAGGCGCGTTAGAAAAGGGGGCGGTGGTTGGAATTCGGGGATCCAGGCTGGCCGCTGGCCTTCCGATCGGCATTCGGCGTGCTGACCTGAAGGTCAGCGCGACGACATGTCAGCCGCCAAAGACCGGATATTCGCTGCGTCAACCGGAATTCGAGGGAGGCATTTATGAATTCTGCACTTATTGCGGTCGTCATAGGGTGTTTCGCATTCGCTGTCGGGTACGTAGCATTTCGAAGCCTGCGGGCCTATTTCAAGCTCCGCGGGAAGAGGCTGGTCACCTGCCCAGAGACCGAGCACCCTGCAGCAGTGGATTTAGACGCCCTGCATCTGGCGAAGGATGCGGTATTCGGCACACCGCAGCTTCGCCTGAGCGAGTGTTCCCGCTGGCCGGAACGGCAGGGATGCGGCCAGGAATGCTTGAAACAGATCGAAGCAGCGCCGCAAGGCTGCCTGGTTCGACGCATCGTCGCCGATTGGTATGCCGGCAAGACCTGTGTCATCTGCGGCAAGCCGGTGGACACGGCCGAGCAATGGGTGGGGCACGTGCCGGCCCTTCTGAATACGGACAAAAAGACCCTTTATTGGGATAAGATCGCCCCGGAGAAACTACCCGAGGTATTCCATACTCACTCGCCCGTTTGCTGGTCCTGCCACATCGCGGAGACCTTCCGCCGCGACCATCCGGATTTGGTCGTCGATCGGCCTGCAAGGTGGTGAAGAGAGAGCTTAATCTGAGTCTCGCGCAGCAGGGCCGCGTTGTATAATAACGGTTCGCACTGTGAGCAACGGAATTGCGGACTACCACCCCGTAAACCCCTTTCCAGCGAAGAGGGGAATGCGAGATGGTGAGGGAATCCCTGAACCCTGATTCTGAATCGGAAAACTCATGAACCAAAATCTGTCCAGCGTGCTGCGCTTCTGCCTGATGGTTGCTTTGATTCTCGCTTCCTGTCTCACCGCCGCCCGGCCTGGTTTGGAAAGCCCGCAAGCGGGAAAGCCGGCTGGTTCGAAACCTGCCGGCAAGAGTTCCGTGGCAGGAGCGCCCGTTCAAACCCAACGTAATATCGGCAAGGCCTATTACGAGCAGGGCAAATACATCGAGGCGATCGAGCAGTTTCAGAAGATCGTGGCTTCGGGGAAAGCCTTGGCCACCGATCACTTTGACCTCGGTCTTTCTCTGTTGCAGGCCAACACGCTGGACGAGGCTTTTGGCGAGTTGACTACCGCCAGACAGATGGACCCCAAGCTCGTTGCCGTCGATTACAATCTGGGCATCCTGTACAAGCGCGAGCTTCGCTATCCCGATGCTGAGGCGGCTCTCAAGCGGGTTATTGCCGCCGACCCGGAAGACCCTGCCGCTTGGTTCAATCTTGGAGAAGTCTACTTCGCCGAGAAGCGCTTGGAGGATGCGCGGGAGGCGTGGGAGCACGTTGTTAACATGGGTTTCGGCAAAGGGCAGAACTTCTATGTCGCGGCCTTATTCCACACCTTCACCACCTATGTCCGCCTGAAACGTGACGCGGACGCGGCGAAAGCCCTGAAGATTCACGAAAGGATGCGAGACAAAGTCCCTAGTATTTCGCTTCAGAACCCCGCTTTGGAAGGAGGCAAATACGGAGCCGTGCTTCTGCCTGCACTGCCGCCTTCGGAGCCCGGGCCAAGCAGGCGCCTCGAACGAGTGACCTTTGCTGACATCGCCGGGCGCCTGGGCCTGACGTTGCCGACCCAGCAAAGCGTTCCGGCGAGCGCTCAGGTTCAGATTAAAGCGGCAGATTATTCTCTCGATTACGCGCGGCGAAATCTCGTTCCTCTCTTCGGGCCTTCCCTGACGTTTGGCGATTATGATGGCGACGGCCACTTGGACGTCTACGTGGTCAACCCGCCGGCTCCAACCATCTCCTGCACAACAATGGCGACGGGACATTCACTGAAGTCACGGACAAGGCGGGCGTGGCCGGGCCTGGCGCTACCCTGTCCGCCACCTTTGCCGACTATAACAACAGCGGTAAGCCCAGCCTTTTCGTGGCCGGCCTGGATGGCGTGCGGCTCTATCGGAATATGGGCGATGGGGTTTTCCAGGATGAGACAGAGAAAGCGGGCCTGAATCCGACACCCGGCGAGCTTGACACCCAAGCGGTGCTTTTCGACGCCAACGTCAACGGCTTTCTCGACCTGGTGGTCACGGCTTACACGAACCTGAACGATCCGCCCAAGAAAGACTCCTTCGTTTTCCCCGGTGATTTCGCCGGCGGCACGACGCGCTTTTATCGCAACAATGGCGACGGCACTTTCACAGAGGCCACTCCCTCTTCCGGGCTGGCCTCGGCCAAGGGACGCATGCGCGGCGCAGTCTTCGCGGACTTCGATAATGACGGCTACACCGATCTGTGTTTCTACCGTGACGACGGCGCGCCTTTGCTTTACGCAAACTTGGGCGAGGACAAGTTTGTGAACCGAACCCCCGAGGCAGGACCTGCGTTTGCCCATTGGGTGGCCTACGCCGTGCAAGCGGCGGATTTCAACCATGATGGCCGATTCGATTTGGCCCTTTGGGGGCCCAAAGGCTATCAGGTGCTGATGAACCGGGGCGATTGGAAATTCGCGCCGCTTGCTTCCCTTCCGCCCATTTCCGCCCCGGCGGGCGTCTTTGGATTTCGCGGCACGGTGGTGGATGTGAACGGGGACAGCTTTGCGGATCTGCTCACACGCGATGCGGGAGGCAAGTGGCGTCTGCTCGTCAACCATTTCGGTAAGTTCCGGGAGGGAAACATCAGCATCCCACCCGGCACGGCAAGTAGCGTTGCCGCGCTCAGCCCCACGTGGTTGAGCAATCCCGGCAAATTGGACTTGGTGGGGCTCGCCACCAACGGTCAATTGCTCGCCTATGAAGAAGAAGGGCCCACGCCGCACTGGTTGGAAATGAAGATGATCGGTTACAAAAGCAACGCGGAAGGAATCGGCAGTCTGGTCGAGGTCAAAGCAGGCAACTATTACAACAAGATTGTGGTCACAGGAAATCCCATCCGGGTTTTTGCCGGAAACCTCTCCGAGGTTGATGTGGTGCGCGTCACTTGGCCCAACGCGGTCATACAAAACTGGATTGACGTGCCCACCGACAAGCCGATTGACGTCCGGGAGTCCGAACGTCTGGCCACCTCCTGCCCCTGCTTTACGCCTGGAATGGAGAGCGTTATGTCTTTGTTACGGATGTTCTGGGCACGGGCCCGCTCGGCGAGCTTAACCCGGACGGCACTCGAATCAAACCCTTCCCTGAGGAGTTTGTGCGCCTGCCGCATGACCTCCATGCCCAGAACGGCCGGTACGTTTTCCAACTCACCGACGAATTGAGGGAAGCTGATTTCTTTGATCAGCTTCGACTCTTGGCAGTAGACCACCCTGCCGGCCAGGAAATCTACTCGAACGAGATTTATGCCTCTTCGCCTCAGCCTCCGGCGCTCTATTCCGTGCGCGAAAAGCGCTTCCCGATTTCGGCGGTTGACGATCGGGGCCGCAACGTCCTGCCCTTGCTCCTCGAGCAGGATGGTGAGTATCCCACCGATTTCGCTCGCCATCGCATCCTTGGCCTCGCCGAGTCTCACTCGCTTACGCTGGATTTGGGAGACTTGCCGGCTTCCGCGCGTGCTTCACTGTGGTTGAACGGTTGGGTGTTCTGGACGGACTCGAACGGTTCGCGCGCCTTGATGTCCAATAAGCAGACCGAGCTGATTTCTCCTTACCTGCAAGTTCGCAACGCGCGGGGTGAATGGGAAACCGTGATTCCGGATATGGGTCTGCCCAGTGGCACGCGCCGCACCATGCGAGTCAACTTAACCGGCAAGTTCCTCACCGCCGACCACCATGTGCGCATCGTTACCAACTTGTGCGTCTACTGGGACCAGATCTTTTTCTCCCTCGATGATGCTTTGGCGCCCGCTCCTGTCGAGCTTCCGCTCCTCTCCGCCGACCTGCATTACCGCGGATTCTCAACCCCCGTCAGCGATCCGGAACACCATCGCCCCGACTCTTTCGATTATGAAAACGTGCTTGCCATCGCTCCCTGGAATCCCATGCTTGGTAAGTACACGCGCTACGGCCCGGTGGAGAAACTGCTCGCTCGCGCTGACGATCAGTTGGTGGTGATGGCGCCGGGCGACGAAATTACGGTGAGCTTCGATGCCGGTAGGCTCCCCGCCCTCCAGCCCGGTTGGGCGCGCGACTTCTTTCTTTATACGAACGGCTGGGCGAAGGACGGCGAGCCCAACACCGCTTTTTCCGCAACCGTCCAGCCGTTGCCCTTCCACGGAATGGCGAACTACCCGCCCGGCGCGACTGACCACGCGTCTTCCGGCGACGAGTACCGGCGTTACCAGCACGAGTATTTAACTCGCCCCCGGCGCTTGCTGATTCCGCCCCTCGCCCCGGCCGTTAACTAGGGGCCGTGAAGCAATGGGCCCCCGCTTCCGCGGGGGCGACGCGGGTCAGGCAGCGAATCGCGCCAGGGCACGTCATCCCCGCGTAAGAGCGAATCCCTGGGGGGAAGTGAGTGAAGCCTTTTCGCACTTCGATATTTAATACCCCTATCCGGGAGCTGACATGATGCATTCACATTTTGGAACGGTGCTCGCCACTATGCTGGCAGCAGTCGCAGTGTTCGCCCTGGCGGCCGGTGGCAAGCTTATGGCCACAGAATTTCCGCAGACCGAGATTTCAAACGGCAAGCTTCGCGTGAAGTTATATCTTCCCGATCTTAAGAATGGTTATTATCGTGGCACTCGGTTTGACTGGTCAGGAGTCATCGCCAGCCTCGAATATGAAGGTCACAACTATTACGGGCCGTGGTTTGACAAGATCGACCCGCCCGTCCACGATTATATTTTCAAGGGAACGGAAGTGGTGGCGGGCGCCTGCAGCGGCATTTCAGGGCCCGTCGAAGAGTTCCAGACCGGCGACGCAGCCCTCGGTTGGAAGGAAGCCAAGGCGGGCGGAACCTTTATCAAAATCGGCGTCGGGGTGCTTCGAAAGGTCGGCGCGAGCTATGACGCGTACACGCTGTATGAGATCGTCGATCCGGGGAAACGGACGGTCAAACTGCATTCCGATTCCGTCGAGTTCACGCAGGAGTTGACTGACCCGTCTTCAGGCTATGGCTACGTGTACCGCAAGATCGTGCGGCTTAAAGAAGGCAAGCCGGAGATGCTGCTCGAGCACAGTTTGAAGAACACCGGCCGCCGCACTATCCATAGCACCGTTTACAATCACAATTTTCTGGTGCTCGACAAGCAACCGCCCGGCCCGGATTTTTCTATCTCGCTCCCCTTCCAGATTCAACCCGCTCAGCCCTCTGACGAGCGCCTGGCCAAGGTTCAGGAGAACCGCATCGTTTTTGCGAAGGCGCTGGAGGATGAGGAAGTAGTAGAGATCCCGTTTCGGGGTTTCGGCGACACTACCAAAGACTACGACATTCGCATCGAGAACCCCAAAGTGGGCGCGGGAATGAGGATTCAAGGAGACCGCCCGCTGTCGTTTGTAAACTTCTGGTCAATGCGTAACGTCCTCGCCATGGAGCCCTTCATCGCCATGACGATCGACCCGGGCCGGGAATTTACCTGGAATACGCACTACGAGTATTACACCCTCTCGGCGACATCCAGCCGTTAGTTGGAAGGGAACAAAATTGGACGAACGTGCTGAAGCAATCGTTCAAGTTCAGGGGCGTTGTGTTGTAGGAGCGGATGCCGCCAAAGTGTGTCGGTTCCTTCGCGGCAGTCCTTGGCCAAGCCAAGACCGATTTGTTCAAGAGAGCCAAGACCCGCTTGCTTGAGGGCTTCCGGCTCAGTTAGGGCGCCGAGCACAAACACTCTCCCGGCCAAGTAATCAGGAATCTCAGCCTTGACTTCTGCGAGTCTCTCCGTGTGATCGTCGAAGTCGATCAACAGAACCATGAGTCGGTCAGGGTAACGATTCATTCCGACGACGTGGTTTGATTTGAAGCGCTCCAGAACCCGAAGCCAGCCCCCTGCCTCTGGAAGCACCTGCATCTGGCGCTGTCGAGAGCCGGCAACTTGTAGGTGAAAGCTCTTGGCCAACTGGCGGTTGGCGTCGTCTTCGGGAAGCACGTAGATGTGCGGGAGGCGCCTGTTGACGCTCATGGTTCCACGTCGCCACGAATCAGGGCGTCAACAAGGTCTCCGCCGAAGTCGCCGCTAGCACGGACTTCGGTGAGAGGACGAACAATCGTAGGCTCGAGATGGCTTCTACGGTAGAGGACCAATGTGTTTTCGTCGGAGAAACTACGAATCGCTTCGGGGTTGTGGGAGGTGGCGATGAATTGACCGCCAGATTGGAAAGCCTTTCTAAGGGCCAAAACAAAGTGTCCAACTTCGGACAGGGCAAGATGGCTGTCAGGTTCATCCCAGAAACAAAGCAGCGGGCCATAAGCTTCGTTAGCAGCAAGCACCACGGCGCATATCATGAAGCACTTTTCGCCGTCGGACAGGTCCTCAAATGGAATCGTCACGTTTCCCAGCTCGTTGGAATACTGGACAGCCAAGCTCCGAGCGTCTCTACCGACCAGGGGATTCTTGATGTCCTTCAGGTCGGGCATCACTTGCTTGAGATACTCGTCGATCTTGGCATAAGCAGATGGCGCATGAGCGAGGAGGCCCGAAAACCACGCGGCAAAGTTGGTGACATAAGGAACCGGCCGCAGCGTTTCTCGCTTGGACTCTCCTCGAATAGCGCTGGGCACGGGACGAAGGATGAGAATGCGTGCCAGCCACTGCTTGAAAACAGATAACGGATCCTTCTCCGACTGTTCTTGAATGATCGACAGAGCCGTCAGGAGCGGGTCGATGGAGAAATAAGCCGCCTTCTCGATGCCTCTACTTGCTATGTGGACTTGCGCCCTCTCTCGGGTGTAGACCATATCGCCGGCAACCGTGAGTTTCTCTTCGCGCACGCGAAGTTCTCTAGCGATCGCCGGAAACTGAAAAGCGATACTGTAGCCGTAAATCTTGGCTCCCAACTCGACCTCGATCTCAAACCGCATAGGCACGTCTGTGCGGCCGCGAAAGAGATCTTTCGGTTTCACCAGGTCGTCGACGCGGTTCCTTCCTCGCGCGATCTTCTGTAGAACCCTTAGCGCAAGCCCAATCGTTGTCTTGCCCGAGCCGTTATCCCCAATGAGTAGGGCGGACGAGAGGCCCGAAACTGGCAGCTCAAAGTTCTCCAGACACCGGAAATTGTGGACGTAAAAGCGCTTAATCACAGATGCATCATACACCACCACAGGCCGCGCAGAGCAGGAATGTTGACACTCCCCGCATCTCACGGCCTGAGTGTCATCCAGGCGGCGAGCAGATCCATAGGCCAGTGCATGAAGATCAAGCGGGGGAGGGCGCGCGTGCGCAGATAGATGAGTTGGATGACCACGATCAAAGGGATAAACTGGAGGAAGCGGAACAGCATGAGCCGCCAGTCGAGGACCAGGGGGAACAGACTGTGTTGGAAGGCCCACCAGAACCCCACCACCGTCACCGTAACCCAGGTCTTGCCGGTCAGGGCTTTGAGCCGGGCGGCACAATAAGCCTGGTAAATGGCTTCTTCGGTGGGTGACCAGACCAGCCAGAAAACGGACAGACTATAGTAGACGGCCCAAGGCGGAAGACGGCGCGCGGAGAGGAGGCCCGGCGCCAGGCCCTTAGGGTTGACATGGGTCGTTCCATAAACCAGCCAGGAGGCAATCGTTCCGCCGCCCCCCACGATGATTGGGAAGATGATAAGGAAGAGCGCAAGGCCCCAAAGCGCCTCCCAACCAAGCCGCGATCGATCAATCCCGAAAAGGTCAACCAGCCGGATACCTTCCGAACGCGCCTGTCGCCAAAGCAGCAGGAGGCACCCGATGTCAACGAGCGTGGCAGAGACAGTCCACCAAGGTGCTTGAGCACGCCAAGGGGAGGGACTTCCGCGGAGCCAGAAGCCTGCGGCCACTCCGCCTTGGACCAAGAGCATCAGGCAGGCCCGGGCCGGCGTCAGCGCTAGAGGTCCCCACCAGCCGATGCGGCCGGATTGCACGCGTTGTTGGATTTCAGGCGCGGAGTTGGGGGCCAGCACTTCGTCCATCGGATTTCACCTCTTTGCCAGTCTCTTGAGGTAGTCCTCAAGCTCTCTCAACCCAAGCAACTTAGCGAGAAGTACGGTCAGCGCCAAACCTACCGAAGTGACGATCAACAAAACCAGGAGAGCCTGATGGGTGGTTTGCCAGCCGAGACGCGCTCCCAACCAATTGCTCAGCTTGAAGCACGCGACTCCCGCCAGCGCTGAAATCGCGCCAAGCTTAAGGAAAAACACCAGAAACGCGCGGGCCTCGCGATTGCGGGTGCGGCGATTCAAGAGAAAAAGGAGAATCACTGTGCAAGCAGTGATCCCAAGGGAACTCGCCCAGGCGAGACCAAGGTACTGAAAGTGGTGGGCCAGCCACCAGTACGCGGGGAGGCTAAGGAAAGTAATCCCTGTACCCACGACGGCAGGTGTAATGGTGTCGCGAGCGGCGTAGAAAGCACGCGCCAGAATATTCTGCATCGCCCAGGCAAACATGCCGAGGGAAAACACTCGCAGGGCGGCAGAGGTGGCTTCGAAATCGCCTCCGCGCAGTCGGGTGTGCGAGAACAGGAAATGGACAAGCGGCGTGCTCTGGGCGATGATCAAGGCGGAAATCGGGAGAAGCGGGATGAGCAGCCCTTTCAGCGTGGCGTTCACCGCGCGGTTGAGTTCGTCGAGTTTCCCCTCCGAATAAAGCTGTGCCATAAAAGGAAACGATGCCACCCCCACCGACATACCGACCACGCCCAGCGGAACGCGCATCAGCGCCTTCGCGTACGTCAGCCAGGTGATGGACGCGCGGCCGAGGAAAGAGCCGAACCAGCGGATGATCCAATCATCCGTAGCAGGGAGAGAGAGGGCCAGCATAATTGGAATCGAGAGTTTAATGAACGACCGGAAGCCGGGATGCCGGATGTCGAGGCTGGGAGCGAACCGGCCTCCAGCCCGGCGTGCGCCGTAAATCTGGAGAAGGAAATTCCCAAAGAACGCCCCTGCCACCACTCCCAGCGCGAAACCTGTCATGCCGATTCGCGAAGAAAGCAACAGTCCACCGAGAACGACCCCGAGGTTATAGATCACCCCTCCAAGGGATGGGATGACGAACCTCCCCTTGGCGTACTGGACGGCCGTCAGAATGCTCCCCAGGTAGAAGAAAACCTGCGCGGGCAACATCAGGCGGGTCAGAAACACAGTTTGCGCCTTGGCTGGGGGAGCAAAACCCGGGGCGATGGCTGCAACCAGTTGAGGGGCGAAGATCTCCCCAATCCCCACCAAAGCCAGGACTACCAACCCCATCACCGAGACCACCGTCGAGAATGCGCGCCATCCCTCGTCTTCCCGGTTTTCTGCCAGGTAGCGGGAGAAGACGGGAATAAAGGTCACGCTAAGAGCGCCGGCGGCGACCAGGTAATTCAAGAAATCGGGCAGCGTGAAGGCGGCGTAGTAAGTGTCGGTGATGGCGTTGGCACCACTCTGGTGGGCTACCGTCCACTCGCGAAAGTAACCCAACACGCGGCTCAGCAACACCCCCGCCATCACGATCCCGGAGGCTTTGGCGATGCGGCTCGTGACACTCGAAGAGGCCATTTGAAGACGCTATCTCTCAGGGAAGGGGAAGCGCTTCCGGCAATGGCTGCAACGTGCCATCTTGGGGCGGAACAGGAGGCGTTCCGCGGTGCTACGCCGAGATCGGCGGTAGTTGTTGCTGCCACAAAACGGGCAACGCCCGGGTTCCTGGTTCGGGGAGCCAGCACCGTCCGCTTGCTCCCCGGCGTTCGGCTGAGCTTTCTTGTCGGCGGTTATTGAAGCGCTTAGCTCATCAGGGTGTGTGACATAGGGAAACCGCTTGCCGCACCTCTCGCAACGTGCCATCGGCGGGCGCTGCAAAGCTTTTTCCAGGGCAGTGCGCTCGGTACGATGGTATTTCGCGCTGCCGCAAGCCGGACACTTGGGCACATCATCACTTGAGGATCTGGCTTGGGCCGCCGCTTGGGGGACTTCGCCTTGAGTGTTCTCTTTGGTCATTTTTGGAACTTGTTTCTCCTCTGCAGGCTGAGATCCGGCTGCCGGCGCCTCCGCCAACTTCGTCAAGCTGGGATGTCCTGGGTGCGGAAAGCGCAGGCCACAGACCTCGCAACGAGCCATTGGTGCCCGGCCCAAGATCCGTTCCCCGGTGGTTCGCTCCGTCCGGTGGTATCCCTTGCTGCCGCAAGCCGGACAGTGGAACACGTGGCTGCTCGGGTGATCGGCTGCTGCCTCTTGACGTCCTTCCACCATGGAGCCGGCCTCCGCCCTGACCAACCCCGCTGGGTCGCCCCCCAACCGTGGGGCGCTCGTCACCTGTTTCCCTGCCTGGGATGAGCCATCAGGTTTTCTAGTGTGCCTCGGCAGATAGCGCGCCGCCCGACACTTGGAGCACTTTTGCAGTCGATACCCGAAGGCCCGCGCAAGGTTGTACTTGAAGTCGTGCGGGACAGGATCGGTTTTTGTCGCGCCGCATTTGGGACATGGCGGAATCATGACCGACAATCGTGACAGACAAGTTACAACGGCATTACATTAGCAGACGCCAACCGCGTCCGCAACCCGGAAGTGCGTCACTCAGCTTGCATTTTTGTCCAAAATCTGTTTGAAATGTTGGGGCCTGGAAGCCAGGGCGACCGGAACAAGTCAGAAGTTCTGGTCCGCTGGAGGTCTTATGCGTAAGCTCTTGGGGCTGGTTTTCATCGTTGCCAGCATAGTTTCCTCCGCCCACTCTCAATCCCCCGCGCAGCCGAAAGACTAGACGGCCCACTCGGAATTCTCACAGGATATCAGTCTGATTGCGGGTTTACCTCGCGTGGATGTGGAATTCTCAACCGACTGGTACGAACGCGCTACGTTCCTGAAGGCAGGCTTCCCGGTCAACGTTTGGTCCTCAAAGGTGGCGGCGGAGATCCCCTATGGCGCCATCGAACGCGGCCAGACAGGGAATGAGATGGCGAGAGGGCAAAGTGGAGTTCCAGAGGCCCTAGCTTTCAACTCGCCCTTGATGGCGCTGCAAGAGCCAGCCCACGCGAGCCCCCAGGAATAGTGGGCGGGCAAGGCAGGCGGTTTGCCGGATTCGTACTCGTTCATAAAGACGGATAGCGATCACGTAATTCTGTATGCCATGAAGCAGATGGAAGGGTTCTACGACTCTGACGCCATCCTGCGGTTTTTTGAATGCGAAGGCCGCGAAGGAGATGTCTCGATTCAACTCCCACGTTCGGTACGCGTGCTGGAAACTAATCTACTGGAGGATGTGGTCCTGGGGACAGTCGGCGAGGGCCAGGCCATCCACTTCCGTATGAAGCCCTGGGAGATTAAGACGCTGCGTTTGGTCAGGCGCTAGTGCTACTGTGGGGGCGGTTCGCGAACCGCCCCGACATGGACGCCCGGTCACACTCACGGCGTAGGAGCCGAATCACGTGCGAAACAAGAGCCAACATACGAGGCAGGCGGAGAAAGTGCTATTCGTGCCGTCCTACCGCATTCGGGATGAGGTGTATGCCACCTACGTTCAGCAAGGGCCGGAATAAAGAGATTCCACCCGCTTCGGATTCCGGAACATCGTGAGAAGTCCGGTGCCGCCCCGGCATCCTGCCGGCCGTGGGAGAGCCCGTCCGGGAGGGTGGTGCTACGAAAAGACGGTTGTCAGCCAGTTTCGTACGTCCCACCAAGTTGACAAAGTCGCCGAAAGCGATGGGAAGCCAACTCCCACAGTGCCTCCGCATGTCTTTGCGCCTTTTCACCCCTCCTGCCAGTTTGGCAACAGTCATTTTGCGCACCTCCTAATCTCAAAATCTGTGCCCACTTTTTGCCCTCGTTACCCTCTACACATTGCTAAGCTGTTGCATTCCTTCGGTTTGAGTCCAATCTCTTGGAGTCCTTTGGTCGCCTCGAGTTTGGCATTTAGCGTGCCCTCCTACAGGGTGCGAGGGACTTCGGGTCTTAGGGACCCGTCGTTAGACGGGTTGGGGGTTGGGGATTCCGGAAATTGGACGAACCAGAGTTTCTAACCCCCTATAGAATCTCAAGCTCAAACGCGCGCCACGACAGTTTCCTTCGCGACTCCAGGGCAACCCAACAGAGGCATAGGACAGTGAGTATCGCAAACCTATATCGGCCGATCTGCTCAATGGGGCAACCTGGATGCGGTTTTGATTGGAGTTGCAACCCTTTCGAACCTGCCAGCTACTTCGCACACAAGCAGGCATCGTTCCAGTGCACGATGCATTTCGGATGCAACGCAGTGGATTTACGCAGGTTCGAGGGAAGCACGCTGGCTTGGAGCACGGCCGAGGGCCGCAATTCCCGAAAAGATGGACAAAAACGTGCTCACGGAAATAGTGGCTGCGTCAAACAGCCGCTACGGAGAAATGAGTCGTGCGATGTGGCTTAACAATCTAGACTACAAACCGCGGCTCGTTTTTTGGGAGGTTACCAAGGGGTGCAATCTACGTTGTATCCATTGTCGCGCCACCGCATCAGAACTCTCCTCACCATTCGACCTACCTACAACCAAAGCCCTGAACTTAATAAAGCAAGTCTCTCAGTCATTCCTACCAATCCTAGTTCTGAGCGGTGGCGAACCTCTCTTTCGTCACGACATCTTCCAGCTTGCCAGCTACGCCGCATCCCTGGGGATGCGAGTGGCGCTGGCCACCAATGGAACGCTGGTTGACAAACAGGTGGCGCGCCGGATTCTTGAATCAGGAGTGCGGCGTGTTTCCATCAGTCTGGACGGCGCCGACGCTGCGACCCATGACGCGTTTCGCGGCATTGCCGGCGCCTTCGACGCCGCACTGCGCGGCTTCCGGAACCTTCGCGAGCTGGGGATGTCGTTGCAGATTAACATGACGATTGCTCGTCATAATGCGCACCAACTTCCCGCAGTGCTGGAGTTGGCCAAAGAGATCGGGGCGGATGCCCTGCACACGTTCCTTCTGGTTCCGGTGGGTTGCGGCGTGGACATCGCTGCGGAGCAAATGGTGCCCGCCGAAGAATACGAAGAGATTTTGCACTGGTTCTACGATCGTTCCCTGGAAGGCGGGATCGAGCTGAAAGCCACCTGCGCCCCTCATTATTTCCGCGTGATGCGGCAACGCCGCGCCGCCGAGCGCCGGGCGGCCACGAGCGCACACAACGAGACGCGCCCCGCAGACGCCGGCGGATCGAAAGACGCCATCGGCCCAACTGAAATGACCATGCCCGGGGCGACGGGCATCGCCCTCCATCCACACGCTGCCCCATCCGGCTCTGCGCATCCCCAGGGCATGAACGCTATGACCAAGGGCTGTCTGGCCGGCACGGGCGTCTGCTTCATTTCGCACCGAGGCGAGGTTTATCCCTGCGGATATCTGCCGGTCCTGGCGGGCGACCTCAACAAGCAATCGTTCGGTGAGATTTGGGAGAGCGCCCCGGTTTTTCAGCAACTGCGGAGCACGGATAATCTGAAAGGCAAGTGCGGCTATTGTGAGTTTCGTAATGTTTGTATGGGGTGCCGCGCACGGGCCTACGCGGCCAGCGGCGATTATCTGGACGAAGAGCCATTCTGCGTTTACCAACCCCGGCGGAAGGACTCCGCGGCGGGCAGGCGGGAGGAAGTGACCCATGTTTCAGTTTAGCGATCTCGTTCGCGGCGGCGAACTGGTCCGCGACATAAAGCAGAAATTCCCCGAGACCGACGAGGTATTCGTGAAGTTCGGCCTTCGCCCCTCATGCTATGACTGCTCGATTGAGATGGCGGCGCGCAAAGTCGGCGCCTCACTCGAAGACCTGATGGTGGAAGTGAACAAAGCGATCTACAAGAGCCGTGGCGTTACAGCTTGATTTTTCCTGCGGCGAGGTCCGATCCGGCTCGCACTTTTCATACTCGCCATGTCTCAACCAGAACCCGAGAGAACGAAGGACTTCTTTCATTTCTCATCATAATCCCACCTTCGTTCTCCCGGGACATAACCAATGCTGAAATTCAAAGTCTAAATGCGAGGCCGCAAGGCGTATCGGCTTTGCGAGTTCAACCTTTAGCCTCTACCCTTCACCCTTTAAGAAAACTCCCAACCCCGGCACGGCTGTATAAAAGAGCCGTCTTCACCGGCTGCTTGTGACCCGGACCTTGATAGGCGTCGCCAACACGCTCAGGGATCAGTTTCTGAACTGGTTGAGTTGGGGATCCCCGGATGGCTGGAAAGCGCAGCCGACTTCGGGCGGGACTCGTGTTTGACAACGCCGTATGATATGCTTGTATTGATGGTTGCGATTCGTTTCCCCCATCCCGAAGACCGAGCCGAGGGGTTCCTGCTGCTGGCTGCAGTGGGTACGGTTCGAACCCTGCGTGGCGAAATTTACTTATGCACTGAGAAGGCCCTCGAGGTCCTTGACTCAAATCATGTCTCCTACTCCAGAGTGGCCCCTCCAATAAACCAAAATGAAGTGGACGCGTTACGAAATACTCTTACCACTGCGATATAACGACGGCCGGCGAATCCAAGCAACAAAATTCGACCAAACCAATTTAGAACTTCTCGAAAGGTTCTCCGCCACCACAACGGATATGATCACGGCAGTGGGCTCCTGGAAATACCAGGGTACGCTTTATGAGGATTGGCTCCTTCGTCTCATCGTTGATGTCCAAGGATCGCGGCCTGCGGACGAGTTCTTCCGTGAGTATAAAGAGGTCTTGAAAGCCCGATTCGAACAAATCGATGTTTGGATTAGTAGCCATGAGGTCGAGATTCTGTAACCTCGTACACTCACGCCCTCCGGCCTCACCCTTTCCCACACCTTTCAAGCGAACTCCCATCCCCGGCACTTATCGATTTCGCATTGACTTCGGTTGAGGTAATGTCTTAGCTCTTCCAATCCGTATTCTCGAGCCAATTCGCGGGCACTCACACCCGGCCGCTTGGCTTTCAACACGAACCAACCTTCCGACGACAACCACTTATCTTCTGCTACGTCCTCTCCTCGCTCCTTGAGCAGCCGCCCGATCTTCTCGGGGCGGTTCAGGTCCTGATGGAAGATGCAGCGGTCCAGGTCAAGCGTGAGACGAGTGACGTTCTTTCCATTGCCCTGGTTGTTGGTATCGTAGACCAACTGTTCCCCATCCAGATCGTAAACCCGGCAATCCGGAATCCACGTGGAACTCACCACGTAATAGTTATAGCTGATGGCCTGCGCCTGGAGCGATCGGCCGGCCGAGTAGGCGCTCACCCAGATCACCAATTCCGCCCCCTGGTTGGAGAGTTGCTGCCAGAGTGGGGACCAGTTGACGTCGAAGCAGATGGCCAAACCTATTCGCCCGAAATCCGCCTGGTGAGTACACACGACCGAGCCAGGTTGCACGGAGAGACCCACGCATTCTTCTCCCCACACAGGGTAGAGTTTGTTGTAGACACAGGCGACCCTGCCCTCCCGGTCGAGTAGAACCGCGGAATTGAAGCCCTGCTTCCCGTCGGCTCGATGGATCGGGCAAACAATGTAGGCTCGATGTTTCTTGGCGAGTCGCGACATGGCCGTGACGGTCGGACCGTCGAGCGGTTCGGCGTCTCTCTTTGGTGTTGCCGCGAAACGTCTCGGGAAGCGCGATGATATCCGCCCCCAAGGCTCCTTCCGCATCCACCTGACTGGCGACCCACTCCAGAGGGTGCTCTCCCGCGTGGAAGCCGAGACTGACCACCCGAACCGGGCGCCCGATCTTTTCCCCTGATGATTCCGGAGCGTCGATTCGCTCTCCTCCTTCCGTAGCGGCTGCCGCCGCCGCGCCGCCTAATCCCGCCGCCAACGCCGACACACCCATCGCTGACCCCTTCAGGAATTCCCGCCTCTTCATGTCGTTGAACATCGTTCCCCCCTGGTCCCAATTATCCCGGCGATTGTATCTCGCCATGAAGGG